>JACPVI010000007.1 GCA_016191815.1 Myxococcales bacterium | reverse complement strand
TGCGGCGCTTCGTGCTCAAGGGCTTCTTGCCCGAGTCGAGCGCGCTCTACGCGATGGAGGACCTGAGGGACCTGCCGCTGATACGGCACGGCCACGGGCCCTTCTTGGAGCGCGCCTTCGCCTTGCGGGAGAACGCCACCATCTACGATGCCCTCTACCTCGCGCTCGCCGAGGCATTGGAGGCGCCGCTCCTCACCGCGGACGCGGCCCTGGCGAAGGTTCCGGGGCATGGAGCGGCCGTGGAGGTGCTCGCCTGACTGCCCCTCGGGATAGGGGGACTGTCTCGTTTCCTCGCGGAGCTTTCACCCACACTGGCGCAAGGCGGCCATGCGGCTGCATCATCAGCCGGGCGCAACTTTCACCCGGCGGGCAACACCTGCCGCTGCCTTTGCGTTCTTGGGGCTGGTAGGCGGCCTGGCCTGGGCCGCCCCGGTGGCATGCGGCTTGGAGGCAGGGTGTCGGCCATGGAGAATGGTTTGGTGCAGACCGCGGCGAGAGAGTCGGCTCCCCCCAATCTGGAGGCACCCCCCGAGGAGTTGGTGCGCCGCTACGACGTGCCCGGCCCGCGCTACACCAGCTACCCCACCGCGCCGGTGTGGCGAGAGCCGTTCGAGCCGGTCGAGCTGGAGAAGAAGCTCGAGGAGGCGGGCCGCTCGCCGGACGAGCCGCTGTCGATGTACGTGCACATCCCGTTCTGCAAGACCTTGTGCACCTACTGCGGCTGCAACGTGGTGATCAGCCGCGACCGGAAGGTGGCCGACAAGTACCTGCGCCGGCTGGACCGGGAGCTGGAGCTGGTCACCGCGCGGCTGGGAGAGAGGCGGAAGCTCTCCCAAATCCACTGGGGCGGAGGCACACCGACCTTCCTCGACCAGCGGCAGACCGCGAGGCTCTGGGAGGCGATCACTTCCCGCTTCAAGGTGCTGCCGGACGCCGAGGTGGCCATCGAGATAAACCCGCCCACCACCACCTGCGAGCAGCTGAGCCAGCTCCGCGGCCTGGGGTTCAACCGCATCTCCATGGGGGTGCAGGACTTCTCGCCCGAGGTGCAGAGGACCATCAACCGCTACCAGGGTGTGGACCAGACGCGGGAGCTTCTGGAGCACGCGCGGGGGCTGGGCTTCTCCGGCATCAACTGCGACCTGGTGTATGGCCTTCCGCGGCAGACTCCGGAGGGCTGGCAGCGGACCCTGGAGCTGGTGCTCCAGATGCGGCCGGACCGCTTCGCGGTTTATGCGTTTGCCTTCTTGCCGCAGCAGATAAAGCACCAGCGGAAGCTCCCGGTGGATGCGATGCCCAAGGGGCCGGCGAAGCTGGGGCTGCTGCTCGCGGCCTACCAGGCGATGGTGAAGGCGGGGTACCAGGCGATCGGGATGGACCACTTCGCGCTGCCGGACGACGAGCTGGCGCTGGCGCAGTCCAAGCGGGTGCTGGGGCGGAACTTCCAGGGCTACACGGTGAAGACCGCGGCGGATGTGGTGGCCTTCGGCGCCTCGGCGATCGCGGACGTGCGAGGCTGCTTCGCGCAGAACGCCAAGGTGCTGGCGGACTTCGACAAGGCGCTGGACGAGGGCCGCCTCGCCACGGTGAAGGGGATGGTGCTGAGCGCGGATGACTGCCGGCGCCGGGTGGTGATCAACAGCATCATGTGCAACTTCTGGGTCGACCTGGGCCAGGACGGAGCGAGCTACTTCGCCCGCGAGCTGGAGCGGCTCCGCTCCTTCGAGTCGGACGGCCTCGTGCGCCTTTCTGGCACCGAGCTGACCGTCACTCCGCTAGGGCGTTACTTCCTGCGGAACGTGGCGATGGTCTTCGACGCCCACTTGGCGGACGCGAAGAACGTCACCTTCTCCCGGACGGTCTGACCGCCCGGCTCGGGCAGGAGCGCGGCGTGCGGCGGTTCGGTTTCCCAGGATCATCGGCGAACGAACCCCGCGGCAAGCTCCACGAGGCTCGCCGCTTGCCTCAGCACCGCCAGAAGCCGCTGGCGACTGACGTGGAAAAGGTCGACCGGCCCGAAGCCCTGCAGCAGCCGATTGCCCCACCCGGCGGGACGTGCTTCATTCTGGTCTCACCGCGTTTGGAACCAAGTGCAGCGGTGCCGGCGACAGTATTTCCTGCCCAGTGGTAGTCGAACTCAAGTAGGCGGACTGGCGTGTCTCGCGTGCTTCTCCTCGTCACGGCCGCGTCCGCCACGATGGCGTTAGCCCAGGAACGGGGTTGTCCGCTCAGCGCTGCAGAACACGAGTCGCTCATGCTGCGGTACCGAGAGATCATCACCCGGTTTGGCGCGTCCCAATCCTTCCCGGATTTTGACCCCTACACTGCGCAGCCCCCCCTTGCCCCACTGCCAACGCTTCCGGGGCAGTTGCCGCCTCAGCCCATTGGCTTTAGACCAGAGGACGAAAAGCCCTTCCAGTCGCCCCGCGTCCCGATCTTTCTTTGGCACCGGGCGCCGGGAGAATATGCGGGACCGGGTTCCAGAAGTACGCACCTCATCAACGGACCGATTTCCACATACGTCGCACCAGGCACGCTCAGAGCCTTCGGGTTCAAGAATAAGGCCTTGCAGCATTACCTTCTGTTTCGGTTCGATCGCTATGCAGCAGGGAAAGGGCGAAAGCCAGAGAGAACCCTCTCAAAGGCTGAAGCAGAGCAGCGCTGTCGAAGCTACCTCCAGACTCTGCTGCTGTACGACGTAACCGACTTGGTGGTCGTCGAAGGTCCTTTCTATGATGAGCCCAAACCCAATTACACTGCGCTCGAGATCCGGTGCGACCGCACCCGCCCCTGCTGGCCCGAGTGGGACGTCCGATTCTGGAGAACCGCGAACGGCTTCCCAACTGCCGATCACGTAGCGTCGTGTACCTTCGACGCCAAGCTGGGGCCGACCCACATCTGGATCGACTACGACCCGGACAAGCCCTTGCCAGCTTCCAAACCTCGCGTCTCGAAGGAAGACGCGACCAAGACGGCCCTCGTAGTCGCATCGCTCCTGATGGAAGACGAGCAAAGCTTCCACCCGCCTGTCCTGCACTCCATCCGACTGGTCTACTCTTGGCGCCGAACCGACATGGACGACGCCTTGACAAGCATGGGCGAATTGCCCGGTGGCTTTCGGTTCGTCAACTACGAGGGCACCCCTTTGGTCTGGCAGGCTCGGTTCGAGCAGAAGACTCGGCGAAAAGAGCTGGGGTTGGGAGTCGCCGAGAGCTGGATCAACATCGACGCAACCGCGGGGCAGCTTCTGTCCACCAGATCAAGAAGGCGGCACGGCAAGTAGCCCACCGGCCCGACGCCCTGCGGCAATCGATTGCCCATCCAAGCCAGGCGTGCTTCATTCCAGTCCAGCCAGCTTGACTTTGGTCAAGGTTACGTCACTTTCGGCGGTCACACTGGAGCACCATGGAGCACGTCATTCGCGGCTGGAGGATGACCGGCCCCGGAGCCCTGGCCGCCTTCGAAGAGCGCGCCGCCGCTCCCGGCCCGGGCAGGGTGCTGGTGAAGGTCGCCGGTTGCGGGGTCTGCCACACCGACCTTTCCTATCTCTACGGCGGAGTGCCCACCCGCAAGCCGCCGCCGCTCGCCCTGGGCCATGAAATCTCCGGGGTAGTAGTGGAGGCCGGAGAGGGCGCCCAACCTTGGCTAGGCCGGCGAGTGGTGGTGCCCGCCGTCGCCCCTTGCGGCAAGTGCCGCTCCTGCATCGGCGGCCGGCCCACCGCCTGCCCCGACGGCGAGATGCCCGGAAACCACCGCGACGGAGGCTTCGCCACCCACGTCGACGTCCCCGCTCATAGCCTCTGCGCGGTGGACCCAAACGGCGCCAAGGTCTCCGAGGACGCCCCCATCGGCCAAGCTTGCCTGGCGCTGTGGGAAACCTCGGTGATGGCCGACGCGGTCACCACTCCGCTCCAGGCGGTCCGCCGCGCCGGAATCTCCAAGGGGGAGCTGGCGGTGGTGATCGGCGCCGGCGGAGTCGGCATCCACGCGGTGCAGATCGCCCGCGCCAGCGGCGCCCAGGTGGCGGCGATCGACGTCCACCCCGACAAGCTCTCCCGCGCCAAGGAGTACGGCGCCTCCGCCACCTTCGATGCCAAGGAAGGTGCCAAGCCCATCAAGGCCGCCCTCGGCGCCTTCGCCAAGGAGAAGGGCGCCGCCCCCGACGGCTGGCGCATCCTGGAGACCAGCGGTACCAAGCCCGGCCAGGAGCTGGCCTGGTCGCTCCTC
Organism: Myxococcales bacterium; assembly: GCA_016191815.1. Lineage (GTDB taxonomy): Bacteria > Myxococcota > Myxococcia > Myxococcales > Myxococcaceae > JACPVI01. Next base: position 24,371 of record JACPVI010000007.1, on the reverse strand, counting down.
ACCCGCGGCGGCTCGGTTTCGGTAGTGGGCTACACCGCCGAGCCGGTCAGCCTCCGCCTGAGCAACCTGATGGCCTTCGACGCCACCGCCTTCGGAAACTGGGGCTGCGACCCCGCCCTCTACCCGGAGGCGCTGAGGATGATTTCCTCCGGAGAGGTGCGCCTGCGCGGGCTGATCCGCAGGGAGCCGCTCTCCAGCGCGCCCCAAATCATCGAGGCCGTCCACCACAGACAGATTTCCGAGCGCGTCGTCCTAGTGCCCTGACGCGGCCCAAAGGGCTGCACGGAGACAGCAATGCCCCTCACCAATCACGATCTCGTCGAGCGCCCGTTCGGCGCCATCAAGTACGAGCACCGGCCGGCCAAGAAGCCCGACGGCAGCGTGGCCGAGGGTCTCCACAACGTCTGGATCATCCTCGACAACGAGCGCGAGCTGAACAGCTACACCACCGAGACCGTGAAGGAGGTCATCCTCGGTCTGCGCAAGGCCTCCAACGACCGCGCCGCGGTGTCGGTGGTGCTCACCGGCGCCGGCTCGCGCTCCTTCTGCACCGGAGGCAACACCCGCGAGTACAGCGAATACTACGCCGGCCGCCCCCAGGAGTATCGGCAGTACATGCGGCTGTTCAACGACATGGTGTCCGCGGTCCTCGCCTGCGACAAGCCGGTCATCTGCCGGGTCAACGGGATGCGCATCGGCGGCGGCCAGGAGGTCGGCATGGCCTGCGACTTCTCCATCGCCCAGGACATGGCCCGCTTCGGCCAGGCCGGCCCCAAGCATGGCAGCGCCCCCATCGGCGGCTCCACCGACTTCCTCCACCTCTTCGTGGGAGTGGAGCGGGCGATGGAGTCCTGCGTCTCCTGCGAGCCCTGGAGCGCCCACAAGGCCCACCGCCTCGGGCTGCTTTGCGAAATCGTCCCCGCCCTCAAGGTGGACGGCAAGTGGGTGCCCAACCCGCTGGTGGTCACCGACCGCTGGCTGGATGACGAAGGCCGCATCGTCTGGGGCGAGCTGAAGACCGGCGACGCCTTGGCCAAGGGAAAGGAGCTGCTCGCCCGCGGCCAGGTGGACCTCTCCCGCCTGGACGAGGCGGTGGAGCGGCTCTGCACCAAGCTGCTCCTCACCTTCCCGGACTGCGCCACCCACACCATCGAGCAGCTCCGCAAGAAGAAGCTCGAGCACTGGGACAAGAACAAGGAGTCCAGCCGCGCCTGGCTGGCGCTCAACATGATGACCGAGGCCAAGGCCGGCTTCCGCGCCTTCCACCGGGGCAAGGAGCAGCGGGAAATCGACTTCGTCGCCCTCCGCCAAAGGCTGGCCCGCGGCGAGACCTGGGACGAGGCGATGTTCGCCGCCATCCAGCCCCCCGGCACCGCCGAGGGAGGCAGCCGATGAGCCTCGGCGTCTCCCGCGCGCTCGACGGCTCGGCGCTCCGGCTGACCTTGGACCACGGCAAGGGCAACGTCATCGACGGCCCGCTGGTGGGCGAGCTTTCCGAGGCCTTGGCCAAGGCGCACGCGGACCTCTCCTTGCGCTGCGTGCTCCTCGAAGCGACCGGTCCGGATTTCTCCTTTGGCGTCTCCGTCCCCGAGCACCGCGCCGAAGAGGTGGCGCGCACCCTCACCCGCTTCCACGGTCTCATCCGCCAGATGCTGGATTTGCCCTTGCCCATCCTCGCCGCGGTGAAGGGCCGCTGCCTGGGCGGGGCCCTCGAGCTGGCGCTGGCGGCGAGCCGCGTCTTTCTCCATCCCTCCGCGCAGCTCGGGGTGCCGGAGGTCCGCCTCGCGGTCTTCGCCCCGGTGGGGAGCGCGCTCCTCCCCGAGCGGGTGGGGCAAGCGCGCGCCGAGGAGCTGCTCTACTCCGGCCGCTCGGTGCCGGCGAGCGAGGCGGTGGAGTTGGGACTTTCGGACGAGCTGGTGGCCGCGGAGGCGGACCCTTCCGCCGAGGCGCTGGGCTGGGCGCAGCGCACCCTCTCCACTCACTCGCCCCAGAGCCTCCGCTTCGCGGTGAAGGCGGCGCGAGGGCCCTACGCCGCCAGAGTCTCCGCGCGCATCTCGGAGCTGGAAGGCCTCTACCTCAACGGCCTGATGGCCACTCCCGACGCCAACGAGGGCATCCAGGCGTTTTTAGAAAAGCGGCCCCCTCGCTGGCAGGCCAAGGAGGCTCGATGAGCGCCGAGCAGGAGCTCGAGCGGCTGTTGGACCGCTGCGAGCGCATCTACGGCGACGTGGCGCTGGAGGAGGTGAAGGCATGGAAGGCGGCCCACCCGGGCCGGCCCGCCATCGGGCACCTGCCGGTCTACGTCCCGCGGGAGGTCATCCACGCCGCGGGCGCGCTGCCGGTGGCGCTCCAGGGAGGAGGCGACCAGGTGGACATCGTCCGCGGCGACGCCTGCTTCCAGAGCTACATCTGCCACCTGCCGCGCTCCACCGTGGAGCTGGGCCTCCAGGGCGAGCTGGACCTGCTCGAGGGGCTGGTCTTTCCCTCCACCTGCGACGTCATCCGGAACCTCTCCGGCATCTGGCAGCTCCTCTTCCAGGGGAAGTACGTCCGCTACCTGGACCTGCCGCAGGCGCTCAACGACACCGGCGGGCTGTTCTACCTCGAGGACCTCGAAGGCCTGATGAACGACGTGGCGGCCCGAGCCAACCAGAAGCCCGACAAGGCGGCGGTGGCGGCCTCCATCCGGCTGTACAACCGGAACCGGCGGGCCCTGCAGCTTCTCTACGAGCTTCGGGCCGAGGCGCCCCAGCTGGTCGCCGCCGACGAGGCCTTCCTGGTCGCCCGGGCCGGCGGACAGATGGAAGTCTCCGCCCACAGCGACCTGGTGGAGACCTTCGTCTCCCTGGCGCGCAAGCGGAACCGGCGGAAGGAGGACCGGATCCGCGTGGTGGCGATCGGCGCCTTCTGCGAGCAGCCGCCGCTGGGCCTCTTGCGCACCCTCGAGCGCAGCGGCTGCTACGTGGTGGACGACGACCTCAACCTGGGCGCGCGGTGGATCCAGGGCGACGTGGAGCCGGGCGACTTCCCGCTCAAGGCGCTCTCCAAGGCCTACCTGGTGCAGAGCACCTGGGCCTCGGTCCGCTTCGAGGACGAGCAGTTCCGGGGCGACCAACTGGTGGCCCGGGTGAAAGCGCTCCGGGCCGACGGGGTCATCTTCGCCGCGCCTTCCTTCTGCGATCCGGCGCTGCTCGATCAGCCGCCGCTGCAGAAGGCGCTCACCGACGCCAACCTCCCCTTCATCTCCTTCAAGTACGCCGAGAACACCGGCCAGTTCCAGGGATTCAGGGAGCAGGCGGGCACCTTCTCCGACTCCCTCAAGCTGTGGGGGACGACGTGAGCGCCACCCGCCCGACCACGTCGGCGCAGAAGGACATCAGCATGGAGCGCCAGAAGGCGATGCTGGCGCGCCACTTCCAGGAGCTTTCCAAGGTCCGCGAGACCGGCCGCAAGGTGGCCTACACCTTCGTCCCCGGAAACCTCACCGAGCTAATCAGCGAAGCCGGCATGCTCGGCGTCTACCCGGAGATCAACGCCCTCCAGTCAGGGATGCGGCAGCGGAGCGCCGACTTCATCCACGAGGCGGAGCGACTCGGCCACAACGAGGACGTCTGCACCTACGTGAAGTGCGACATCGGCATGCTCACCAAGGGGAACATCGGCCCCACCGGAGAGAAGCTGCCGCCGCCGGACCTGCTGCTCCTGAGCTACACCGGCTGCTTCACCTTCATGAAGTGGTTCGAGCTGCTCCGGCGCGAGTACCACTGCGAGATTGCCATGCTGCACGTCCCCTACGCGGCGGACGGGCAGCCCACCGAGGCGATGCGCCAGTACATCGCCAAGCAGCTCCGGAACGAGGTCATCCCCAAGTTCGAGAAGGTGAGCGGGAAGAAGCTGGACCTGGACAGCCTGGCGGCGCGGCTTCGGCGCTCGGCCCTGGCGGAGGAGGACCTCTCCTGGGTCTTGGAGAGCGCCAAGAAGAAGCCCTCTCCCATCGACGCCTACTTCGGAGCGGTCTACTACGTGGGCCCCATCTTCACCGCCTTCCGCGGCGGAGAAGACTGCATCGGCTACTACCGGGCGCTCCGCCAGGAGGTGAAGTCCCGCCTCGAGCACGGCGAGGGCCCGGTCACCCCCGACGGCACGTTGGCCAAGGAGCGCTTCCGCCTGGTGGTGGAGGGGCCGCCCAACTGGACCCACTTCCGGGACTTCTGGAAGATTTTCTACGAGGAGGGCGTGGTGTTCGTCGCCTCCACCTACACCAAGGTGGGCGGGTTGTACGACCGCGGCTTTAGGCACGGGGCGGAGAAGGACCCCTTGCTCTCCCTCGCCGACTACTGCCTGAGCTGCTACACCAACCTCTCCCTGCCGGCCCGGGTGGACCTGCTCGAGCGGTACGTGCGCGAGTACGCCGCCGACGGGTTCATCTTCAACTCCATCAAGAGCTGCAAGTCCTTCTCCGCCGGCCAGCTGGTGATGCTGCGCGAGGTGGAGAAGCGCACCGGCATCCCCGGGGCGTTCATCGAGTCGGACCTGGTGGACCCCCGCTACTACAGCCAGGCCAACATCAAGAACCGGGTCGAGAGCTACCTCCAGATGCTCGACCAGAGGCGGAGGGCGTGATGGGCCACTACCTGGGAATCGACCTCGGCTCCACCACCACCAAGGCCGTCCTCATCGACGGGGCGGGCAAGGTGCAGGGCTTCGGGCTCACCAACACCCGCTCCAGCTACGAGGTGGCCGCCGCCATCGCCCGCGGCGAGGCGCTCGCCGACGCGCAGCTCTCCCGCATCGAGGCTGAGCTGTCCCGCCTCGGCCAGTCCGCGGCAGAGTTGGGAGCCGAGGTGCGGCGCGCCTACCGGGTGGAGGTGGCCGCCGGCAGGCTGGCAAGCCTGCGGGCCCGAACCCTGGAGCTGGCCCGCGCGACCCCCAAGGGCGACGGCGCGGCCCAAAAGCTCGAGGCGCTGTTCGCGAAGATGCTCGCCGACGCCACGCCGCTCTTCTCTCCTCTGGCGGCGGACCGCTCGCGCTTCTTCCGCGACGTGGTGGCGGCCAGGTTCTTGAGCGAGGCCGAGGAGCTGGCCCAGGCGAGGGAGATTTCCTTCGAGCTGGCGATGGGCGCCTTCGACCGCGCCGTCGTGGAGATGGAGAACACCGAGGTGGCCGCCGAGCTGGGCCCCACCTTGGAGCGGGCGATGGCCCGGGCCCGCTTCTCACCGGCCAAGGCCCAGGCGGTGGCCGAGGCGCGCGGGGCGGTGGAGCGGCAGCCGCTCGAGGTGAGCCGGATGGTGGGCACCGGCTACGGAAGGCAGCGGCTCCCCTTCCCCAAGGAGCAGATTCGCAGCGAAATCCTCTGCCATGGCCTCGGCGCGCACGCGCTCTTTTCGAAGACGCGCACCGTTTTGGACATCGGAGGCCAGGACACCAAGGCCATCCAGGTGGACGAGCAGGGAGTGGTGACCTCCTTCCAGATGAACGACCGCTGCGCGGCCGGCTGCGGGCGCTACCTGGGCTATATCGCCGAGGAGATGAACCTGGGCATCCACGAGCTGGGGCCCTTGGCGCTCACCGCCACCAGGGCGGTGCGGATCAGCTCCACCTGCACCGTGTTCGCCGGAGTGGAGCTCAGGGAGCGGCTGAGCCTGGGCGAGCGGAGGGAGAACATCCTCCTGGGCTTGCACCGGGCCATCGTGCTCCGGGCGATGAGCCTCTTGGCGCGCTCGGGAGGGGTGAAGGACGAGTTCACCTTCACCGGCGGGGTGGCGCGGAACCCGGCGGTGGTGCGGGAGCTGCAGTCGCTCATCGACCGGCACTACGGAGAGCGCAGGCTGAACGTGCACTCCGACTCCATCTACACCGGCGCGCTCGGGGCGGCGCTCTTCGCCCAGCGCCAGGGGGAAGCATGAATCCCAAGCCTCAGGCCTCGACGGGGAGCGCCTCGAATGGGAACCCGCTCGGCGCGAGCAGGGCCTTGGCCCAGCTTCTCACCGCCGGAGTGGACGTGGGCACCGGCGCGGTGAAGGCGGTGGTGGTCGGCTTCGACAAGAGCGGCGCTCCCCAGGTGGTGGCCGCCCACCGCGAGCGCATCCACCGCCGGGAGCTTTCCACCGTGGCAAAGCTCGCCTTCGAGGGCGCCCTCGCCGAGGCCGGGTGCAAGCGCTCGGACATCGCCTACGTCGCCTCCACCGGCGAGGGCGAGTCGCTGGACTTCCTCGACGGCCACTTCTACGGGATGACCACCCACGCCAGGGGTGCGAGCTTCCTGGTCCCCGAAGCGCGGGCGGTGATGGACTGCGGGGCGCTCCACGCAAGGGTGATGATCGTCGACGAGAAGAGCCGGGTGCTCCGCTCGCGCATGACCAGCCAGTGCGCCGCCGGAACCGGACAGTTCCTCGAGAACATCGCCCGCTACCTCGGCATCCGGGCGGACGAGGTGGGGCCCCTCTCCCTGTCGGCCAAGCGCGCCGAGCAGTGCAGCGGCATCTGCGCGGTGCTCTCGGAGACGGACGTCATCAACATGGTGTCCCGCGGGGTGGCCACCGGGGAGATTCTCCGCGGGGTGCACGAGTCCATCGCCCAGAGGCTGGTGCGGCTGCTCCGGGCCCTGGGGGCGGAGGGCACCGTGGTGCTCACCGGAGGCCTTGCCGCCGATACCGGGCTCAAGGGCGCCATCGAGCGGGGGCTGGCCGCGGACAAGGGCGTCCCGCTCAGAGTGGTGGCGCCCCCGCTCTCGGCCTGGGCCGGGGCGATCGGCGCGGCGCTCTGGGGCGAGGTGCGGCGCCGGCGGCTCGAGCAGCAGCAGGCGGCGGCCGCCACCGGATAGGCGACGTTCTTTCCAACAGAATCGACACTTCTTGTCGGTCTTGTCGGAAAGAATTGGCAAGACGGAGCGGGAGGAGCGAGCTGGATCGCGCGGACATCATCGTGGTGGGCGGAGGCATCGCCGGGCTCTCGGCGGCGCATCACCTCTCGCGCGAGAGGCTGGGAGCGGTGCTCTTGCTCGAGCGGGAGGGCGTCCTCTGCACCCACAGCTCGGGGAGGAACGCGGCCATCTTCCTCGAGCTGTCCTCGGGTCCAGGCGACGTCGCGCTCGCCAGGCGGAGCCGCCCGATGCTGGACGAGCTATTGCCCGGCTGGCTGTCGCCTTGCGGCACGCTGATGGTGGCGAGCGATGGCAAGAGCCTCGAGCCGCTCCTCGCGCGCGCGGAGCGGGAGGGAGTGCGCTGCGGGAGGATGGACCGGCGAGAGCTGCTCGAGGCGGCGCCAGCGCTGGAGGGCGGGAACGCCAAAGCAGGCCTGTTCTGCCCCGGCGACGGGGTGATGGACGTCCATGGAGTGAGCCAAGCGCTCGCAAGGGGGATCCGCGCGCGCGGAGGGAGAATCGAGTGCGGCGCCGAGGTGGCCGCGGTGGAGGCGAAGGGAGGGCGGCTCAGCGGGGTGAAGTTGGCCTCGGGCGAGCGGGTTTCCGCGGGGACGGTGGTGCTGTGCGGGGGGGCGTGGGCGGGCGAGCTGGGCGGCACCGCGGGGGCGCCGCTGTCAATGGTGCCACTGAGGAGGCACCTGGCGGTGCTCGTGCCTCCGGAGAAGGTGACTGGATTGCAAGTAGTGTGGAGCGTGGACGCGGACGTCTACTTCCGCCCGGAGTCGGGCGGCTTTCTGGCCAGCCCCTGCGACGAGGAGCCCTGGCCTCCAGGGCTTCCGCCCGCCAGCCAGGCGGGGCTGGAGCGATTGGCGGAGAAACTATCCAAGGTGGCGCCGGCGCTGTCCCGCTCGGAGGTCCGCCGCGCCTGGGCCTGCCTGCGCACCTTCGCCAAGGACCGGGCGGCGGTGGTGGGAGCAGACCCGCGGGTGCGTGGCCTTCATTGGATGGCCGGCCTGGGCGGACATGGGATGACCGGAGGGCTCGCCGCCGGGGAGGTTTTGGCGGCGGCGGTGGCCGGGAGGTCTGACCCGCTGGGCGAGGTGCTCTCGCCGGTCCGGCTCCTCCCGCCTCCACCAGCCGCCATAAGAAGGGCCGAGCGCCGGTCGAGCCGGGCGCGGAGGTGATGACCCGAGGGCCATCGCCCGGCTGCGTGGCTCAGCTGGCTCGCCGGTCCGGCACCACGAGGATTGCCCAAAGTACCGTGGCGGCCAGGAAGCAGCCGGAGGCGCCGCCGATCCACCCCTTCATCCGCACCGGGTCCAGGTCCACCAACACCCGCTGGGCGAGCGCCGCCGCCATCAGCCCGGCGATGGCCCACAGCTGCCATGGCTTCTTGGAGAGCGGCTCCGGCCTCCCCGAGTGCGAGAGCATCACGTGGGTGGAGACGGAGAGCGCCATCAAGGCGAAGCAGCCGATGAACAGCAGGTGCAGACCGGCGCGCTTGTAGGTGGGCACCACCGCCACCACCGCATACGCCGTGGGCAGCAGCCAGGCTCCCAGCCAAACCAATACCCGGTGAAGCCCGGGCTGGCTGGGCGGCCGCCATAGCCCGGCGCGGACGAACAGGGCCGCCGGCACCGCTGCCCGCACCGCGAAGCCAAGCTCGGGGGCCACCAACTCCTCCAGCCAGAAGCCGGAGATGAAAGCCAGGCAAGCCGTCAGATGGAACCCCACCTCCAGCCTGCGCCTCGCCGGAGGAGCGGGGAATTGCCCGTGGAGCAGGCCCGGCAAGAGGGTGCTGCCCACGCCCACCACGAAGCCGGTGAACATCCCCTGGAGCACCATTCCTCGACCCACCTCGTGCAGCCACATCTGCTCGTCCCCGCGCGCCGCCCCCACCGCGGCGATGGTCGAACCGGCGGTTCCGATGGCGAAGGCCAAGGGCACCCAGACGAAGCTCGGACCGAGCTTGAGGCCGCCGGCGCTCCACAGCCTGCGGACGGTGAAGCCGAAGGCCACCGCCGCCAGGGCGAGCCAGCACAGCTGCGCCGCCACCCACCTCTCGAACCAGGCGGAGAGCGAGACCAGCGGGGGAGCCGCCATCGCCACCGCGAGCTGCCAGTGGGCGACCGGCTTTGTGCCGGTCCGCCTGGGGACGAAGGTGAAGAGAAAGCCCGCGGCGAAGCAGCTCATGAAGGCCTGGATCTGCGTCATCGCGTGGAAGATGGACCGGTACTCCCCGATGACTCCGAGCCCCAGGAGCAGCCAGTGGAAGACTCCCGCCCAGGCCATCGCCGCGCCGAGCAGGAAGAGCGGGCGGTAGGGGTCGGTCCGCCACTTGGAGAGGGCCGCCTCGGGCATGGCCCGGCTTTACCACGGGCTCCGTTGGGCGTTGCGCCAATCCGGCCTCTCGCGGGTTGAATCGACGGCCCTGCTCGAAGATGATGGGGTCTGCGCCTTTCCCGAGGAGGGACTTCCATGCCCATGCGCGTTCAGGATCCGTTGCTCGCCTTCCAGCCTTCCGCCCAGGAGCGGCGGGAGCTCGTCGCCCTTCGCGACAAGTTCGTCCAGCTCATCACCACCGAGGGCATGGTCAGCCCCCGCGGGGTGCACGAGCTGCTCTCGCAGATCACCCGCGACCGGAAAATCACCAACGAGGAGATGAACCTGCTCGCCCAGGGCTACCGGGACAACGCGCAGTTCTTCACTCCCGACGCGGCGATGATGGTGCAGCAGTTCCTCTCCAACGGGATGGTGCCGGCGATGCCCGCCCAGGGATGGGTGCCGGGCGGCGCCTACCCGGGGGAGCCGAGGGACTTGAACGCCCTCCGCCAGGCGCTGGGGATGGCGCTGGAGCGGGGCTCGGTCAGTCTGGGGGACGCCCAGGCCCTGATCAGCCGCGCCACCGCCAACCCCGCCAACGCCGGCCAGGCGGTGAGCATCCTCGCCGACGCCTTTCACCTCAATGAGCGGATGTTCGCCCCCGATGCGGCGAACGCGATGCGCGCCTTCCTCTCCAGCTACCAGGCTCCCAACGCCTACGGCCCTGCCTTTGGGCCCGGCTCGGGCTTCGAGCGGATGCGGCGCGGCTACGACAACTACCTGGGCGGCGGCGCCTACCAGCCGCCCTATGGCGCAGCTCCGGCCTACTCCGCCTACGGGACTCCCCCCGCGGTGCCGACCTCGCGCAGCGAGCAGCGGGAGCTGATGTACCTCAAGGAAGACTTCACCAAGATGCTGATCAGCCAGGGAGGCGTCACTCCGAACGAGGTGCAGCAGCTCATCGCCAAGGTCACCAAGGATGGGAAGCTGACCCAGAACGAGGTGGCGCTGCTCTCCCAGGGCTTCCGCGACAACCAGCAGTTCTTCACCCCCGACGCGGCGATGATGATGCAGAATTTCCTCGGCACCTACGGGGGCGCGCCGGGCTACGGGTACAACCCGGGCATCGCCTCCTATCCGGGCGCCTCGCCCTACGGCGCGCCGATGGGCGGCCCGGTGATGGGTGCCTGGAACGTGGCCACCCCGGGAGAGCACCCCGAGGTGAACGCGCTCCGGCAGGCGATCGGCATGGCGTTCAGCCGCAACGAGCCGGTGAGCCTCGGCGAGGCGCAGTCCATGGCGACCAGGGCCACCCGCAACCGCGACGTGGCGCCTTTGGCGGTGCGCATCCTGGCGGATGCCTTCTACGCCAACCAGGGGAGGTTCAGCCCCGAGGCGCAACAGAGCATGCGGTACTTCCTGATGCAGAACGGCCTGTAGCCGCGGCAGACGAGCCCAGGGAGCGGAGAAGGAGCGAGGGCGTGCCGGCACCTCCCCCGCATGAGATTGCGCGCCTGTGCGAGGTGTGGCTCACCCGGGTGGACCGCGCCTCGAAGGATCGCGAGCCGGTGCGCGAGGTGGTGAACGCGCTCCGGGAGCTGCTCGGGGCGGATGGGGCGGCGGTCTCGCTGCACGACGAGCGCGGCTTCATCGGCTCGGGGACGCTCTTGGGGGCCGAGGGGGCGGAGCTCTCCGACGGACCCGACGAGACCTTCCGCCGGGGCGGTCGGCTGCTCATCCGACGTGCCTTCTCCTCGGTGGTGACGCTCTTTTCCTTCCGGGAGGGCGCCGAGGAAGCGGAGGTTCGCCCCGCGGTGGACGCAGCCGCGCAGGTGCTGGGGAGCCGCCTGGCGCGCGAGAAGAAGGAAGAGCGCGGCTTCGGCGAGCTGGAGTTGTTGGCCAAGCTGGGGGAGGGAGGGATGGCGGAGATCCACCTCGCGCGCCGGATGGGTGAGGGCGAGGCGGTGGCGCTCAAGCGGATTCGCAAGCCCTTCGCCTCGGAGCGCACGCTCTTGGGGCTGTTCTGGCGCGAGGCGCAGGCGGCCTCCACGGTGCAGCATCCAAACGTGGTGCGCATCCTCGAGTACGGGGTGGAGGCAGACCAGGCCTACATGGTGATGGAGTACTTGAGGGGCGCCTCGCTCGCGGCCTTGTCGGACCGGATGAAGGACCTCTCGGTGCGGCTGGGGGCGGGGCTGGTGCTCGCCTTGGCGCTCGAGTACTGCGCCGGCCTCGAGGCGGTGCACCACCACGGCATCATCCACTGCGATGTCTCTCCGCAGAACCTCTTCGTCACCTTCGAGGGAGTGGGGAAGGTGATCGACTTCGGCATCTCGCGGCTCAAGGGGGCGCGCAGCCTCGACGGCAACGTGAGGGGGAAGCTCGGCTACCTCGCGCCCGAGCGGGTGTTGGGGGATCCGTTCGACCACCGGGCGGACCTCTACGGCCTTGGGGCGGTGATGTACGAGGGGCTGCTCGGGCCGTCGGTGCCCGAGGCGATGTACACCTTGAAGGGCTACGTGCCCGGAGGGCTGCCTCCGATGAGGGAGCTGGACCCTTCGGTGCCGGCGCCGTTGGCCGAGGTGGTCGCCCGGGCGCTGTCGTTCGAGCCAGGGAGCAGGCAAGCCACCGCGGCGGAGCTGGCGGCGGAGCTGAGGCGATCGGCCGGAGAATCCGGCATCCCCATCGCTGGCGCGTCCGAGTTGGCCGCGCTGATGCGCGACGTGATGGGAGACCTCGACGCGGCGAGCCGGCGACTCGTCGCCGGAGCGCTCGCCGCCGAAGCGCAGCCCGGCGAGGAGATGAAGACGAGAAAATTCGGCTAGGCGGGCACTTTCGCCGGCCGGGCTACCCTGCGCTGGAAGGGGAGGAAGCCGGCGGCGACTGCCAGTCCGAACAGGACGTGCTCGAACAGCGCCAAGCCCACCGGGACCGACCTCGCCATCTCACCCATGCCGACGATCGGGAGGGCCAGGTAGAACATCACCAGCCAGACCAGCACCCCGAAGGGGACTCCGGCCAGCACCGTCGTCGCCCGGCTCCACCCGAAGGCCACGAGGCCGAAGAGGATGCCCCAGCCCACCGAGATTGCCATGTGCACCGCCACCCCCGCCGCGAGCGCCAGCGCATCGAACCCGGCCGCCATCGCCCGCTCCCCCAGGAATGGTGCCGCGGAACCCTTGAAGACCATCCAGAGGTCGGCCCCGCGGCCCAAGGTCACCAAGAGAAGCCATACGTAGAGCACCAGCCCACCAATCACCCCGGCGACCGCTCCTCCACCCGCGGCGCTGCCGAGCTCGCTCTTCCTCGCGCTCATCCCACCTCCTCACCCAAGTCCAAGGCAAGCTATGCGCATGGGTGCGCCTCCGCGCCCGCCCGGCCGCCGGCGCCCGGCCCGTGCCACCGAGGGGTGCCGAGCTGGGTCGCCAACTCACAGGGCAGCTCCCGCCGCGCCAGCTTTACGCCCAGGAGGTAGGCCATGCTCCTCCGCTGGCTTCGGGGGCTCATCGGCGCTTGGCTGGTGATGGCGGCGATGATCCTCCCCTTCCTCGACGACCGGGCGAGGATGAACGACAGCCTGGTGGGGTTCGTTACCGCCGCCCTGGCAGTCTCCGGAGCGAAGTTCGGCTGGCGGAGGAAGGTCCAGGGGGCGCTGGCGGTGTGGCTCGCAGTGGCGCCCTGGGCGCTCCGCTACAAGTCGACCGGAGCCGTCCTCCATGACGTCCTGGTGGGCCTGGTCTTGTTCGTCCTCTCGCTGCTACCCCCGGTCCGGGAGCGAGTCTCCGAGGGCCCCTTCGCGCCCCCACGACGCGGCGGCTGAGGTGGCGAGTGCCCGCGCCAGATGGCTGGCGCATAGGGAGGCGTGCTCCCGTGCCATACTCGCGCGGCGGAGGTGCACCTTGTCGCTATTCGAGGCGGCCAGCGCGGGAGATTTGGCCGAGGCGAGGCGGCTCCTCTCGGAGGGCGCGGACGTGAACGAGCTGGGGGAGGGCGGGCGCACCCCGCTCATCGAGGCGGCGCGGGCGGGCCGCGAGGAGCTGGTGAGGACGTTGCTCGAGGCGGGGGCGGAAGCTTCCTTGACTGACGAGATGGAGGAGACGGCGCTGCTCAAGGCGGCCGCCAACGGCCATCGCGGGACGGTCGAGCTGCTCATCCCCCACGCCCGGGAAGACGAGCGAAGCTTGGCGAGGGCTTTCCTCCAGGCTGCCGGCAAGGAGCTTGGGCCAGTGGATTCCGTTCGGGAGCAAGGCCTGGAACGAAAGCTGGCCAAGGTGGGGGCGAAGGCCTCGAAGGTGCTCGGCTACGAAGAGCCGTCCAAGCGCCTGGAGCGCATCGAGAGAGCGGAGAAGCGCCGGAAGTAGCCGCCGGGCGCGGGAGCTTCCGGGCCGTGGGTGCGTCGTCCAGGCTGCGCCGCTGACGCGAGGCCACTTGCGCTCTGGCTGAACGTGCGTTCAGCTCATGGTGTGCGCCGGGAGGAGTTGCTGATCAGCGTGGAGCGGTTGGGCCGGGAGTTCGTGCGGCGGGGGATGCACGGGCACGCGCTGCGGCTCAGGCTGTACTACCTGGCGCTGCGGCGGCGGCTGCTGACGGGGGGAAACAAGCTCGAGGTGCACTGGAGCGAGGAGTTGGTGGTGGAGTGGCTGAAGACGCTCCGGCTGAGCCCCTACCGGGACGTCTATCCGGTGCGTCCGGCGGGGGCGGCCTGCGCGCGCTGCAAGGAGGAGCCGGGCCGGCACCCCTCGGTGCGGACGGACCTCGTCTTTCCGGGCGGGGCGCGGATGCGCTGCGATCGATGCGGCGACTCGTGGGTGGTTGACGAAGTCTAGGGTCGACGCTCGACGCTCGACTAGTCGACAAAGAAATCCGGCATCAGCTCCGTGCCGGGCTTGACCGCGTACCTCTCGAAGTCGCTCACTCCAGAGCGGCGGAGCACGTCCTCGTCGATGAAGAAGTTGCCGGTGCACTCCCGGCTGGGCCGGGTCAGCACCCAGTGCGCCGCGTCGGCCATGACCTCCGGCGTGCGGCAGCGCTCCATCGCCTCCTCTCCCCCGAGCATCTTCATCGCCGCGGTGGCGATGCCGGTCTTCGGCCACAAGGCGTTGGCCGCCACCCCCGCCTCCCGCAGCTCGGCCGCCATCCCCAGCACACACAGGCTCATCCCGTACTTCGCCATCGTGTACGCCAGGTGCCCCTGGAACCACTTCGGAGAGAGATTGAGCGGAGGAGAGATGTTGAGGATGTGCGGATTCTTCGCCCTGAGCAGCCAGGGCAAGCAGGCCTGAGAAGTCGCGAACGTGCCCCGGGCATTCACCTGGTGCATCAAGTCGAACTTCTTCATCGGCGTCTCGAGCGTGCCGGTCAGGCTGATCGCACTCGCGTTGTTCACGCAGATGTCGATGCCGCCGAATTCCTCCACCGTCCGCGCCACCGCCCGGCTGATCTGCTCCTCGAAGCGGATGTCCACCTCCAGCGCCAAGGCCTTCCCTCCAGCCGCCTTTATCTCCGCCGCCGCCGAGTCGATGGTGCCCGGAAGCTTGGGGTGCGGCGCCTTGGTCTTCGCCGCGATCGCAATCTTCGCCCCCTCCCTCGCCGCCGAGAGCGCAATCGCCTTGCCGATGCCCCGGCTCGCCCCGGTGATGAACAGCACTTTGCCGCTCAGACTCAACCGTTGAGCCTCGCCTTCCCCTGCTCGAACAACTCCCGGTAGCTGCGCGCGGCCGGCTGGCCCGACTCCACCGGCAGCCCCTCCGCCAGCCAGCCCAGCTCGGTCCGGCCCGAGGCGTCCCTCCCGCCTGCAAACCCGCAGCGCTGATCGGCCAGCTGCGTATACCCCATACCCTCCAGCACCTGGCCGGCTCGCAGCGAGCGGCCTCCCGAGACGCAGCCCAACACCAACTTCGCATCCTTGGGGAAGGCGCCCTCCACCACCTGCTGGAAGTCGGGGTTTGGCACCAGCCCCCTCGCCGCGGAGTGCATCAGCGGGATGTTGTAGGCCCCCGCCGGATGCCCCTGGGCAAACTCCGACTCCGAGCGCACGTCCAGGTAGACCCAACCTTGCTCGAGCAGGGCCTGGGCCTCCCTTGGACTGATTCGCCTCATGAGTCGACCCTAGCCTCTCCCAGCCCACCGCCGCTCGCATTTTCTGCTCGAACCGTCACACTTAACCTTTTCCTCTCCCAGGTGTTGGAGACGGCGTGGCGGCCACCAAGCCCAAGGACTCGTCCAGGCCCCCTGTGGCATTGAGGCTTTTGGCCGGGCGATTGGCCCTGCCAGATGACGAGCTGTGCCGAGGCTGCCTCCAAGGAGACCTGCCCGCCTTCGCCGAGCTCTTGAGCCGGCACCGCGAGGCCGTCTACCGGCTGGTCCGCCGCTACTGCTCCCGGCAGGAGGACGCCTTCGACCTCGTCCAGCGAGCTTTCCTCCAGGCGCTCGAGGCCGCCCGCCGCTCGATGACAAGGCTGGGCCGCGAAGGGCCCGCCCCCTTCCGAGCCTGGCTTTTCCGCATCGCCATCAACCTGGGGAAGAACCACGCCCGCTCCGAGCGGCGATGGAGGACGGCTCCGGCCTCGGAGGCCGAAGGGCTGGCCGCGCCCTCCGCGCCCGACCCGGTCGAGCGCGCCGAGCAGGTGGCCCAAACCCGCGCCGCCGTGCTCGGGCTTCCCAGGCGCCAGCGCGAGGTGCTCACGTTGCGGCTCGACGCCGGCCTCTCCTTCGCGGAGATCGCCTCCACCCTCGGAATCCAGGAGGGCAACGCCCGAGTCCACTTCCACCAGGCAGTCCGCCGGCTCGCCTGTCGACTCCGCTCCGCCGGCGAGGAGAAGCCATGACCTGCGACCAGTGCGAGGCCTTGCTCGTCGACCGCGCCGCCGGGCTCGCCGCTCCTTGCGGGGCCGGGGAATTGGAGGCTCACCTCGGCGATTGCCGCCGCTGCCGCACCTTCGCCGGCGCGGTCGAGGAGGCGCTGGAGCTCTCCTCCCTGCCGCCGCTCTCGGAAGCGGAACGAGAATTCCTCGCCCGGCTCGAGGAGCCAGCGGTGAAGGCCTATCGCCGCTCGCTAAGGCGGCGCTCCCTGGCCAAGAGGGCGCTTTGGCTCTCCGCCGCCGCGGCCCTGGGCGCCACCGTGGCCTCCGCCTTCCTGTTCCACCGGCCCCAGCCGGCTCCGGCCGTCGCCTACGCGTCGCCCGAGGAAAGCTGGGAGGTGGACGAGCCGGAAGCCACCGCTTCGGAAGTCGCCGAGGAGGCCGAGCTCGCCTGGTTCGAAATCGGCTGGTCGGAGGACTTTCCCCCGTTCGATTCCCAAGGAGAGACGCCATGAAGAAGCTCGTGCTCGCCGCGCTCGCCGCCGCGCCCCTCTACGCCCTCGCCGGTCCGCCGAAGCTGCCTCCCCCCACAGCGCCCGAGGAGCCGGACTCCCCGGAGGCCGACTCGCCCGAGCGGCGCGAGCGCGCCGCGCGAAGGATGCGCCTGATGATGGTGGTGGGCCTGGCCGAGTCCTTGGAGCTATCCGAGGCCGAGGCAGTGCGGCTGGCCGAGCGGGTGCGCTCCTTCGAGGACAAGCGGCGGCCCTTGCGCGAGGAGATGGCCGACTCGCTCAAGTTGCTCCGAAGGGCCGCGGAGGGAGACAGCTCGGCGCTGCCTCAGGTGGACCAATCCATCCAGCGCATCCTCGACGACCGGGCCAAGCTGGCGGCGCTGGACAAGGAGATGTTCAACGCGGTCTCCCGCGAGCTCTCGCCCCAGAAGCGCGCCAAGCTGGCCCTCTTCCTGGCCCGGTTCCAGAACGAGGCGAGGATGATGAAGGCGATGCGCAAGCACGAGGGCCGGCGGCGCTGACCGGCCCAGCCTAGCCGAGCCTAGCCGCGCCGCCTCCGCAGCCTCCAGATGGGCAGCAGAGCGAGCGCCAGCAGCGGAGCCCCGGAGGCGCCGCAGCCGCAGGGCTTGATCCCGCCGCGGATGCCCGAGCCGGCCACCGTCACCGAGAAGTCCGGAGCGCTCTTCCCCTGGGTGGTGAAGTCGATGGTCCCGCTCTGCTGGAACGGGTCCTTCGGGGCGAAGCTGACCGACACCTGGCCCACCGCTCCGGCTGCCAGCGAGGTGGGCGCCGAGGCGTCGATGACGAACGACTCGTCGCTGGAGGTCGCCCTGAAAGAGAGCGGCTGGTTGGAGAGGTTCGTCACCTCCAGCGTCTGGGGGGCGCTCTTGTCTCCCACCGCCACCGTCCCGAAGTCGAGGCTCTGCGGCGTCACCTCCAGAAGCTTGGAGACTCCCTCGCCCGAGAGGTTGACCACCGCCGGCGGCACGCTCGGATCGGCGGTCTGGAAGGAGAGCTGCGCCTGTGAGGGGCCTCCCGAGGCGGGCCGGAACACCACGCTCGCGGTGGTGGTGCCCCCCGGGCCCACCGTGCCGCTCTGGGTGGAGACGATGAAGGAGGAAGCCTGCGGCCCGCTCAGGCTGCCTCCCAGGAGCACCACCGAGTCTCCCGAGGTGTTGCTCAGGGTCACCGACTTCGCCTCCGAGCTGACGCCGGTGCGCATGGAGCCGAAGGCGAGCGAGGTGGGGGAGACCGAGAGGAGCGTGGAGACCCCCACCCCGGAGAGGTCCACGTTCGCCTGGGTGGCGGTGGTGTCGTCGCTGGTCACGGTGAGCCGCGCGTTGTGCTCGCCCACCGAGGCCGGGTTCAAAGTCACCCCCACCGAGGCCTTGTCGCCGGGGTTGATGGTGAAGGGCGTGGGTGAAGCCTGGGTGGTGAAGCTCTGCGCCTGCTGGCCGCCGACGCTGAGCGCGCTCACGGTGAGGGTGGCGCTGCCGGTGTTGCGAATCTCCACCGGCCTCGGCCGCGAGGCGCGGCCCACCATCTGGGCGCCGAAGTCCAGCCTGGACACCGAGAGGGCCAAGGTGGGCGAGGTGCCGTTGCCCACCAAGGTGGCCATCGCGTTGGGCGCGTTCGGGTCATCGGAGGTGACGGTGAGCTGGGCCCCGGCGATCCCCAGCGCGGTGGGGGAGAAGGTGACTTGCAGCTGGGCGGAGCCTCCCGGCGCGAGCGTCTGCGGGGTGCCGAAGGCCCCCAGGTTGAAGCGGGCCGCGTCGGTCCCTCCCACGCTGGTCCCGGTCAAGGTGAGCGGCCCGTTCCCGTTGTTGGAGACGGTGACGGCCATGGGCACGCTGCCTCCCACCCTGACGTTTCCGAAGTTCAGCACCATGGGGGAGAGCTGCACCGCCGGAGACACTCCCGTCCCATCCAGGGCCACGTCGGCGTTGGCGAGCAAGGGGTCGTTCGAGACCACCGAGGCCTTGCCGTTGCGCGGGCCGGGGCCTCCCGGCTTGAAGGTGATGTCGATGGTGGAGGACTGGGTGGGGGCGAGGCTTATGGGGAAGCTGGTGGGGGTGGAGAAATCCGCTCCCGCGCTGCCGGAGAAGACCACGCTGGTGACGCTCAGGTTGGTCTCCCCGTTGTTGGTCACCGTCACCTGCTTGGTGACCGGAGCCGCGTTCACGTTCACCGTGCCGTAGGAGAGCGAATTGGGGGCCACGTCCGCCTTGGGGCCGACGCCGCTGCCGGTGAGGGCCACCGACACCGTCCCGGCCGGGTACTTGTTGCTCTGGATGACCCAATCCGCCGCGCGGGCGAGGTGGTCCGCCGGGGCGAACTTCACCGTCACCTGGAGCGAGCCTCCGGCGGCAATCTGGGTGGGAGGGGTGGGCCCGCTCGGCAGGGAGAAGTCATTCGGGTTGGCGCCGGTGAAGGTGAGGCTCTGGATGTCCAAGGGAGCGTCCCCGGCGTTGCTCAGGGTGACGACGGTGGTAGCGCCGCTGCCCCCGATGTTCACCTGGCCGAAGCCGTAGCTCGCCGGGGCGGCGGAAAGCTGTGGCGCCCTCGCGGTCCCGGAGAGGGCGATGGTGGCCGGCGAGGCGGCGTCGTTGCTCGGGATGGTGAGAGTCCCGCTCATCGGGCCGGGGGTGGTGGGGACGAAGCTGGCGGTGAATTGCCTCGAGGCGGCCTGAGCCAGGCTGCCGGGAGAAAGCCCGGTGGTGCTGAAGGGCCCACTGAGGCTCGCGCTCCCGATGCCAAGCGCGCCGGTGCCGGTGTTGGTGATGGTGACGGTGGTGGGCTGGGAGGTGGCTCCCACGGTGACGTCGCCAAAGGCGATGGTGGAAAGAGAGAGCAACAGCTTGGGGGCGATGCCGTTGCCCGACAGGCTCAGGGTGTGAGGGCTGTTGGGGTCGTCGCTGTTCAAGGTGAGGGTGGCGGTCTGGGCGCCCTGGGCGACCGGGGCGAAGGTGACGTCGAAAGTCTTCGAGCCCGCTGGGGGGATGATGAGGCCCGCCGCTCCGGTGGAGCCGAACACTCCGTTGCTCACCGAGGCGCTGGCCAGGGTGAGCGGGGCCTGGCCGTTGTTGTTCACCGTCACCGGCAAGCTGGCCGGGGTGCTGTTGATGCCCACGTCCCCGAAGTTGAAGCTGGTGGTAGGCAGCGAAAGCTGCGGCAGGGACCCGTTGGCGGTGAGCGCCACCACCGACTGGGTGCCTGGGGTGCCTCCGGTGTCGCTGGTCAAGGTGAACGAGCCGCTCAAGGGGCCCATCGCGGGCGGGTTGACGGTGATGCCGTAGGTCACCTTGCTCCCCGGCACCACGGTGGTGCTGGTGGGTCCGGAGGCGATGGCGAAGCTGGCGGTGACGGTGGCGTTGGTGATGACCAGGTTCTGGTTTCCCGGGTTGGACACCTCGATGTTCATCGGCTGGCTGACCACGCCCACCCGCTGGTTGCCGAAGGCCAAGGTGGTGCTCGGGTTGAGCAAGGCGTAGGGGCCGGAGGCGATGGTGAAGGCGGTGGAGCCGGCGTTGAACTGCACCCAGCTGCTGGGAGAGGTGCCCACCACCTCCCGCACCTGCCACTTGTAGGGGCCGGGGACGATGCCGCTGATGGTGGTCCAGGGGTACTGCTGCTGGATGCAGGAGGGCTTGCTCATCAAGGCGGAGGAGTGGGTGGGCGTGCCGGTGAAGGCGGAGGCCAAAGGCCTCAGCTCGATGTCCAGTTTGTAGTCGGGCGGGCTGCCGCAGGTGCTCGAGTCCGAGGAGGCGGTGATTTTCACCGAGGAGCCGCTGAGGGTGGCCCCTGCGGCGAGGGGGTTTCCCGCTCCGTCCTGCTGGAGGAGGCTGACCGGCGACATGGGATGGGTGGCGTGGGCGGCGCCGGCGGCGATGAGCGCCGCGAGGAGTAGCTTGCGGTCCATTCGTTTCCCCTTTGGGAGTCCGGCGGGCGGCACCCTACCACGCGCCAGCGGCCGATCCGAGTCAGCGGGGGAGCTTGGCGCCCACCGCCTCCAAGATTTGGTAGAGCCCGAACTTGGGCAGCCGCATGAAGCCGGACCAGGCGGCGCCGGCCAGGGTGCCGTCGGAGAGCCAGTCGCTCATCCACTCCGCGGCGAACCTGGGTTGCCGTTGGGCGAGGCCTCCGCCGCTCTCGCGCACCCAGCGCATGTTGTAGCGCTCGTGGGCGCCCACCGGCGGGGCGCACACCACCGGGAGCCCCAGCGCGCCGAAGAAGGTCAGCTCCGAGGGCTTGGTCCACAACAGGTCGGAGCGGGCGAGCAGCTCGTTGAAGCGCTGGAAGTAGGCGGGGTGGTTGTCCTCGAAGAGGATTTCGATGCCGCGGCCGATCTCCTCGTCCATGCCGAGCTCGGCGATCGCCTCGCGGAAGCCGGCGTACACCTCGGCGCGGACGCCGGCGACCAGGGCGAGCTTGAGCTTCCCCTCGCAGATGGGGGCGCGGAAGGCGGGGAGGAAGGCCGACACCATCTCCGCCTGGGCGCCGGCTCCGCCCACCGCGAAGGTGAGCTGGGGAGGGTGTCCCTCCGCCTCCGCGGGCAGCGGGCCGAGGAAGTGGGCCAGCTCGTTCCGGTAGGCGGCGCGGAATTCCCCCGAGGGGTCCAGCCGCACCAGCCGCCGGGCGAGGTTTTGCTTGAGGGCAGAAAGGTCGCGCCCGCCCACCAGCTCGTGGGGGAGGGGGAAGCCGGTGAAGGTGATTCTGTCCTGAGGCACTCCGTAGGAGCGGAGCCTCCGCGCCGCCCACTTGCTGGGGACGAGGTACTGGATGCGGGTGCGCTCCGACTCGATGGGCACCCAGACCCGGTTGATGTCGCTGTCGGTGACCACGCAGTAGACGTCGTCCATCCCGGCGGCGTCGGCGGCGATCGCCGGGGCATAGAAGGTGGTGAGCAGCGGAGCGGCCCTGCGCTTCATCTCCGCGATGAGGCCCCGGCCGAGGCCGCGGCGGACCATCCCGTCCAAGGTGAGGGCTCCTTGGGTGGGGGCGGAGAGGTCGCGGTAGGGGTACCGCTGGGGGATGCTGGTGATCGCGTCGAGCAGCCAGCGGAGGGCGGGGCCGACTCCCGGCGTCTGGGAGAGCCGGGAGGTCAGCTCGTAGGCGCGCCGGGTGCGGTGCCAGATGAGCTGTTCCTCCTCGTCGGCGAGCGGGGGCCTGTCCGCCTGGAGCACCTCGACAAAGAGGGCGTTGGCGAGGGCCTGGGCGGGGCGGAGGTGCCCGTAACCCATGTCGACGGCGACGACGATCGGCTTGTTGCTCACTGGGGAAATGGGCAGTGGGCGAAAGAGCCCTCGGACGATTCTCTCCCGGCCGCGCCGGTGCGCAAGGTCTCGTTCGTTCGCCGGTGAGATCCGCGCCCGACCGGGTGGGCTCCGTGCGAGCGGCCAAAACCTTCTCCCCCGGCGGGGGGAGCCGCCTACCGGCAACTGCCGCCGGTGCCAGCCCCCCGCCGCATCCCCGCCTTGCCATGTGTTATCACTATCGTTATGGTGTTATCATGATTCGGACCCAGATCTCCTTCGACCCGCCCCTCTACCGTGCTGCCCAGGCCGAAGCGAGCCGGCGCGGAATCTCCTTGGCCGAGCTCTGCCGCCGCGCGTTGGCGCGCGAGCTGGGCAAGCAGGGCGGACTGCCATCGAAGAAGCCGTGGATGCGGTTCGCTGGCGTGCTGGCCGGCGGCGGCAGCCGAGCGAGCGAGAACGAGGGCATCGACCGCGACCTGTACGGGCAGGCGAGGTGAAGGCGACCGCCTTTCTGGATACCGGTATCTTCGTCGCCTTCCTGGAGCGGGAAGACCATCTCCACCAGAAGGCCCGCGCCCTGTTTGGCGGACTGCCCGAGTCCGGTGCAGTGGAAACCTCGTTGGCCGTGATCGGCGAAACCTACAGCCTGCTGCTGCACCGCTACGGGGAAGAACGGGCGCGGAGCTTGCGGGCCCTGCTGGTGGCGCTGCCGCGTCTCGAGATCCTCCCGCTTGATCTGGCGCACCACGCCGCTGTCGAACGCAAGCTGGACAGGCTGCGGGGCCTGAAGCTCACCTACGTGGACGCATCGAGCCTGGTGTTCCTTGGCGAGCGGAAGATCAAGACGGTCTGGGGGACCGACCGGGACCTCGCGATCGAGGGCGCTCGATTGCTGCCAGAGGACGACGCCTGAACCGCAGGACGGGAAGCCGTTGCGGCCCCTCCGATGGCGGCCAGGACGCTGGAACGGCCGACGGTTGGCTCGAAACCACGCTGGAGTAACGAGAGAAACCTCCGCCACGTGGGGCGTTCCGGGGTCCAGGGAGGTAAGAAAGCATGCGACAACTCTCCCCCGCCGGGTTGCGTGGCGGGTGGCTCGGGAGCACAATCTTCGGGTCCGAGCGAGGAGGCCCGCGTGCGCGTTCAGTGGCTAGCGGTCGGGTTGCTGATTGGCTGTGGCGTGGGGGAGAAAGACACGTCGGCCATGCGAAGTCTCGCGCTGGAGGTGTCCTCGGCGGCGGATCAGCACGAGGCTTCGGTGGCCGAGGCGCCGGACGTAGAGGTCTGCAGGACGGAGCGGGAGCGCTACGACGCCAAGGTGCGCCCGATGCTCGAGCGGATGGCGGCGATGAGCGGCGAGATGCCGTGCTGCACGATGTGCATGGGGACGTCCGTGGGCGGGAGCGGCTGCATGTCGATGATGGAGGAGCTGGAGCGCTATGGAGGGGTAGCCTGCGGGGCGCCGGAGATGTCATCCAACCGGCTGGAGACGTCGCGGCACTGCCTGGCGATGAGGACGTTCGCGCAGCGGCAGATGCAGCAGGCGAGTCCGATGCCGCGGACGACGAGCAGCGGCCCGATGAAGCCTCCCTGCCCCCGCTGACGAGCTAGAGCTGATCAGCGCGCTGGCGCTCGACCCTGGACTCGCTACAGCTTCAAGCCCTCGGCCAAATCCCGCTTGAACGCGCGCAGCTTCTCCGTGAGGGCGCGGTCGGCCAACGCGAGCATCTGCGCCGCCAGCACTCCGGCGTTCTTCGCCCCGCCGATCGCCACCGTCGCCACCGGGACTCCGGGAGGCATTTGCACGCAAGAGTAGAGTGCGTCCGCCCCGCCCAGCGCTTCCTGGTAGAGGGGAACTCCAATGACGGGCAGGTGGGTGTGGGCCGCCAGAACGCCCGGCAGGTGCGCGGCCATCCCGGCACCGGCGATGAGCACCCTGAGGCCGCGGGACTCGGCCGCGCGGGCGTACTCCGCCACCCTTTCCGGCTTGCGGTGGGCCGAGGCGATCTCCATCTCGTATTCCACGCCGAAGCGCTCCAGGACCTCGCCGGCCTTCTGCATCGAGGAGAGGTCCGACTCGCTTCCCATAAGGATTCCGACCAGGGGCGCCATGGGGACGCGCAGGAAAGCACGCTTTCAACGGGCCGGTCGAGCCCGGTTGATTCCGCGCGATGGGGCTGTGGCCTATCATCCGCGCCCATGCGCGCTCTCCTTGGCTGGGCCTCCCTCGCCGCGATGCTTTCGGCAAGCGCAGCGGCGGCGGCCTCTCCCTTCAGCGGCACCTACTCCTCGAGCGGCGGCGCCGGCTCGTTCACCGCCGCGCTGCAGGGCCAGGACCTCGAAGTCTCTTTCAGAGCCACCACCACCTGAGTGCGTCCCCCCACCACCATCGGCACCCAGCTGCCAAACAGCTCCCAGGGGCTCACCCCGGAGTTCGAGAGGAGCCGGTCCACCTGTTTCACTGCGGCTTTCGGGTCCGGGCTTCGCACCTGAGCCAGCGCATTCCCGATGGTCGTCACCCCCAACGCCGCCGCGTGCATCGTCCCGAGCGTCGCGTTCGCCAAGGACAGCACCCGCTTGGCGTGAACGTCCTCGCCCACCGCATTGCGCACGAACTGCT
>JACPVI010000089.1 GCA_016191815.1 Myxococcales bacterium | reverse complement strand
GCCGGCACCCAAGGTCCTGCTTCTCGAGCAGGTCTACCTCCCGCCCGCCGTGCAGGCCGCTGAACCAGCGGAGGACGTCGCCCTCGGCGCCGCTCCAGAGGAGCTGGCCTTCCGCTCTCGGAAGGGATGGTACTGGCTGCTGCCCGTGGCCTCGGTGGCGGCGGGCATATCGGGAGCGCTCGTCTCCACCGAGGTGGACTCCAAGCCGGCGCTGGTGGCTTCGACGGCGATGGACGAGGAGCCCCCCACCCAGGAGCAGGAGGCCATTCCCGAGCCCCTGGCAATGCTCCCCAAGCCCGAGGAGCCGGCCGCAGGGCCAACCGCCGAGCCCAGCGCCCATCGCGCGCCGCCAGAGGGTTCCTCCCGGCGCTCAGCCAAGGCGCGGCCGCCGGTGCGCCTCGAGCCGCCTTCCCCGGCCAAGGCGGGGCGAATCGCCCCGCTGCTCCGCCGCGCCGAGGCCCGCTTCCACCGCAGCGATTGCCGCGGGGCGCTGCCTCTGTACCGCAAGGCCTCCAAGCTCGCTCCTTCCAGCGCCGAGCCCTGGTACGGCCTCGCCCTCTGCTCCCACGAGCTTCGCCGCGACGCCCAGGCGGACCGCTCGCTCAAGCGGGCCCTTTTGCTCGAGCCCGGCCACCCGATGGGAAACATCCTCGCCGGCTTCCTCGCGCAGCAGGCCGGCCGCTACGGCACCGCGCGCGCCTATTACGAGCGGTACCTGGTGATCGACCCGGAAGGCCGCAACGCCGAGGAGCTGCAGGCGGTGCTGGACCAGCTGCCCCCGGCGAGCAACTGAGGCGCGCCGCCCACTCCTCGCCGCAACAGAGGAGGCCGTTCACAGCCGCCGCACTTGCGGCAGCGGACGCCCACCCAGCCGCCGAGCACCGGCGCTCCCCTGCGGGAGCAGTTGCCCCGGGGCCGCCGCTGAGCCGTCCGGCTGCGCCCTGGCGGGGACGACTTTCCTCCGAGCCCGGAAAGGTGCTACCTCCGCCGCCGCGTGTCGCCCTCACCCTCCACCCCGCGCACCGACGCCAAGGTAGACGT
The DNA here is from genome assembly GCA_016191815.1 of Myxococcales bacterium. Classification (GTDB taxonomy): domain Bacteria; phylum Myxococcota; class Myxococcia; order Myxococcales; family Myxococcaceae; genus JACPVI01. Next base: position 32,857 of record JACPVI010000089.1, on the reverse strand, counting down.
GCTCCGCCTCAGCGCGCGCTACTACCTCCTGCTTCTCCCGCTCTTCGTCGCCGCCACCAGCGCCGCCTTCTACCTGGTGGTGCGGCACCAGTACCTGCTCGACTGGCAGCGCCACGCCATCGACCTGGCCTCCAACCTGAACGAGGACCTGCTCAAGGCCCTCCGGCAGCGTGGCGGACATCCTCCCCCACCGGCGGAGTGGGAGCAAAAGGGCCTCTCGCCCGAGGTGGACCGCATCACCCGCCGCTACCTCCGCTACCTCGATGTGGAGCGGATCAACATCTTCTCCCGCGACGGCACCCTGGTGTACTCCACCGAGCCGGGCCTCGCCCCGCGGCCCTCCTTGGGCAACCGCAAGCTGGAGAGGGCACTGGCCGGCGGAGCGGTCTCCGACGTGGAGAGCGCCGACGAGTCCGACTTCGACGAAGGCAGCCACTCCGAGGACTTCCTGGAAACCTACGTGCCGCTCCGGGCGCTGGGCGCGGACGGGAAGCCCTCCGGGGACATCGCCGGCGCCTTCGAGGTGTACCAGAGCGTGGGCGCGATGAGCCTGGGCATGCGGGACGTCGCCTGGGTGGTGGCCCTCGGCTCGGCTTTCGTGCTGGTGGCCTTGGGAGCGCTGCTCCTCGCCGTCTCGCGGCGCGCCTCTCGCCTGGTCCAAGCGGAGCGCGAGCAGCAGGAGCGGCTGGAGACGGCCCTCGCCCGCACCGTCGCAAACCTGGAAGAGACGGTGCAGCAGCGCACCCTGGAGCTTCGGCAGGAGCGAGAGCTGCTCTCCACGGTGCTCGACGAGGCGCCCAGCGCCTTCGTACTGCTCGACGCCGAGGCGAAAGTCCTCTACGCCAGCCGCCAGTTCCGCGCGCTCCTGGGAGGGTGCGCCGACCCCTGCGGCAAGCGCTGCTGGGAGGCCTGGGGTTGCCCCACCCAGGGCGAGCAGTGCGCGGCGAGGAGGGCGGTGCTCGAGGGCTGCCAGCGCACCCAGCTTCAAGTCATCGAGCAGGGCGGGGCCACGCGCTGGCTGGAGCACGTGGCGGTGCCGATCCGCAACGGAGGCCTGGAGGTCCGGGCGATCGAGATGATCACCGACGTCACCGCCCGGCGGAGCGCCGAGGAGCAGGCCTCCCGCGCCGGCCGGCTCGCCACCGCCGGAGAGCTGGCCGCCGCAGTAGCCCACGAGGTCCGCAACGCCGCCACCAGCACCAAGCTCATCCTCCAGGTGTGGGCGGAGCAAAAGGCCGGGAGCGGAGACCCACGATCGCTGGAGGTGGCGCTCGCCTCCATCGAGCGGATGGAGACTCTGGTGAGCCGCCTGCTCCGCCTCTCGCGGCCGGTCCAGCCCGAGGTGGTGCCGGTGGAGCTGTCTCGGGTGGTGCGCGACGCGGTGGACCTGGTCCGCCCGGGCGCCTACCGGCGGGGAATCCGGCTGGTGGAGCACTACCCCGGAGTGCCCTGCGTCTGCCTCGGCGACGCGGCGCTGATCAACGAGGCCTTGCTCAACCTCCTGCTCAACTCGGTGCAGGCCTTCGAAGCAGACGCGAGGAGCGGAGCGGAGGTGGAAGTGGCGGTGCGGCCGGACGCGCGGCGCGGGGTGGCCATCGACATCGTGGACAACGGGCCGGGGATTCCCGACGGGCTCCTCCCGCGCGTGTTCGAGCCTTTCTTCAGCAGCAAGCCCGAGGGCACCGGGCTCGGCCTGCCCATCGCCAGGCACATCGTGGGAAACCACGGCGGCTCGCTCACCCTGGAGAACCGGCCGGGGGGCGGGCTGGCGGTGCACATCCACCTTCCCGGAGGCCCCCCCTCGTGAGCGAGGCCGGCTCGGTGCTTCTGGTGGATGACGACCCGCATGTCCTGCATGCGCTGGAGGTGACCTTCCGCGCGCTCGGCTTCGACTGCCGAGCCTGCGCAAACGGCGAGGAAGCGCTCTCGGCGGCGGCGCAAGCGAAGCCCGGGCTCGCCCTGGTGGACCTGGCCATGCCCGGGATGAACGGCATCGAGCTTTTGCGCTCGCTCAAGGAGAAGGACCCGCTCTTGCCGGTGGTGATCATGACCGCCTTCGGAGACCTGGACTCCGCGGTGCGGGCGGTCCACGAGGGCGCCTACGACTACTTGACCAAGCCCTTGGACCTCCAACGGTTGCGCATCCTCGCCAAGCGGGCGCTGGAGGTGAGGGCGCTCAGCCTGGCGGTGGAGCGGGACCGGCAGCGCCCCGGCGGGGTGCGGCCGAGAATCATCGGCCGCCACCCGGCGATGGTGGAGGTGTTCAAGGCCATCGGAGCCGCCAGCCGGCCAGGAAACCGGAGCACGGTGCTCATCCTCGGCGAGACCGGCACCGGCAAGGAGCTGGTGGCCCGCTCCATCCACGAGGCGGGCGACAGCCGAATGGAGCCCTTCGTGGTGGTGAGCTGCGCCGGGGTGCCGGAGACGCTGGTGGAGTCCGAGCTGTTCGGCCACGAGCGCGGGGCCTTCACCGGGGCGGTGGAACGGCGCATCGGCAAGGTGGAGGCCGCCGGCGAGGGGACGGTGTTCCTCGACGAGGTGGGGGACCTGCCCCCGGGCATCCAGCAGAAGTTCCTCCGGCTGCTCGAGTCGGGCGAGTACGAGCGGGTGGGCAGCAACGAAACCCGCACCCTGCGCGCGCGCTTCATCGCCGCCACCCACCGGGACCTGCTCGCGGCCAGGCAGGCCGGCCAATTCCGCGAGGACCTCTACTACCGGCTGGGAGTGGTGATGGTGAAGGTGCCTGCGCTCAGGGAGCGGCGGGAGGACGTCGCCCTGCTGGTGGACCACTTCCTGGACCGGCACTCCAAGCCGCCCCCGGCGCAAGCGATGGCGGTGAGCCCGCGGGCGATGTCCGCGCTGCTCGCCTACGACTACCCGGGCAACGTGCGCGAGCTGGAGCACCTGATTGAACAGGCGGTGGCGCGCGCCCAGGGCAACATCGTCTTGCCCGAGCACCTGCCCGCGCTGTCCGCCTCGCCGGCGCGGCCCGCCGCCATCCCGATTCTCTCCCCGCTCCTGGAGGAGGCCCGCCGCCTGGTGATGGAGGAGTTCGAGCGGCAATTCGTGGTCGAGGCGCTGCGGGCCACTTCGGGGAACGTCACCGAAGCCGCCGAGCGCTCCGGCATTCAGCGCCAGAGCTTCCAGCGGCTGATGCAGCGGCACGGCGTCGTCTCCGAGGCCTACCGCAGCTAACCAAACTTCCGCTGCCAACCGCCACCCTCCCGGTGGCGGAAGCGCCACCTCGGCGATGGCGGCGCCGCGGCCCGGGCGACAGTCATCCCCCCGACATCGCGGGGTTGGGGGCGGGCCACCCTCTTGGCGCGCGGGTTGCTCGGCCGGCGGGGCCAATCCACGCGGAGGGAAAAGATGCGGAAGGCAATCGGGGCATTCGCGGCGGTTTCGGCGGCGCTGGTCGCCGCAGCGGCGCTCGTCGCGGGCTGCGAGAAGAGCTGCAAGGAGGCGCTCACCTGTCCTGCCGGCTACGACAAGGACCTGGCGGCGTGCACCTGCAAGCCGGCGAGCGACAACAAGTGCGCGGGGGTGAGCTGCGGGGCCTCTGAGGTGTGCTTGCCCGCCACCGGCAAGTGCGAGGAGCGCTGCGCCGCCATCACCTGCCCGAGCGGCCACCAGGCCAACGCGCAGACCTGCGTGTGCGAGCCCTCGGCGGTGAAGTGCCACGGAGTGCAGTGCACCGGCGGCCAGGCCTGCAACCCGGCCACCGGAGCCTGCGAGGCCAGCCCGGGCGGGGGCGTCATCCGCACCGACCTCATCAACAAACAGATGTCGGTGGGCGTGAACAACAACGGCGGCGACGCGCCGCAGGGAGCCGAGGAGGTGTACCTCGACTTCAACTGGTCGGTGAGCCCGAAGAACCAGGTGCTCTCGGTGGCGGTGGCCCCCGGCTCCGTCAAGGTGGACGGCGCGGACACCGACGTCAACGAATGGAAGGGCGTGCCGAGCACCACCCTCTCCCTGGCGCGCGCCTCGGAGCTCATCAACGTCGACCGCCGCACCAACGGCACGGTGGGGAACATCGTCACCGAAGACTTCGGCATCTCCGAGGTGAAGGTGCGCTCGGCCTACGACGGCTCGAACATCTACTTCCGGGCCGAGTGGACCGACAACACCGAGAACAGCGACCGCGGCCGCTGGAAGCACGACGGGACGATGTGGGTGCGCGACGAGGCGCAGACCCAGCCGGTCCCATCGGGCAACCGCGAGACCACCCGCCCGGTGACCCGCGCCGAGGACCGGGTGCAGCTCATGTTCAACATCAACATCCCCGACTACTTCGGGGCCAACGCCAACCAGGGGCTGGGCAAGGGCTGCGCCGGCCTGTGCCACCTCGAGGGAAAGGGCGGGGTGGATCCGGCCACGGTGGTGACGGTGAGCAACGTCAACTACTACTCGGGCAAGGGCCGGATGTACACCTACGCTGCCGGGCTGAAGGCTGACCTCTGGCACTGGAAGAGCTACCGCTCCAACGCGCTGCGCATCTACGACGACCAGTACTTCGACCACGAGAAGCGCAAGGGCGACAGCGGCCAGTCCGACGAGTGGAGCTGGACCACCGCCAACTGCTCCAAGAAGGTAGACGGGGCGAGGGTGCCCACCGGCGACACCTCGAAGGTGATGCTCCACTTCGTGAACGAGTGGTTCAACGACGTCACCGGCTGCCCCTCCAACGGCCCGAGCCGCATCCCCTCGCCCTACAACCGCGCTCCGTTCGCCAAGTACATGTACGAGGACGGCTCGCCCCACATCGGCGCGCGCGGGACGAAGACCGCGATGCTGGACGCGACCTTCGTGCCGCAGGCCGGAGACCTCTCCCCGGGCTACATCTTCCGCACTCCGGCCTCCACCTCCCTCTGCGGCCGCTGCAACAACGAGGCGGAGGGGAAGTGGGCCAACAACACCTGGGTCGTGGAGTTCAAGCGCACCCTAGTGGCGCCCGACGCGGACGACGTGGACTTCACCAAGGTGCAGTAGCCTGCCGCGGATGTCGCGGAAGCTCGCGGCCCTCCCAATCGCCCTCCTCGCCGCCTGCGTGGGCAGCGGGGAGGGCCTGGACCTCAACGGCCGGCCGCTCAAGTTCGACGCCGGCTTGCCCGACGCGGGGGAGGCGGACGCGGGCGAGGACGCCGGCAGCGGTTCCAACCCGCGGGCCAACCTGGGGTGGATCCAGCAGAACGTCTTCACCCCCATCTGCGCCCAGTGCCACATCGGCGCCGCCGCCCCCAAGGGGCTCAGCCTGGAGGCGGCGGTCGCTCACGACAACTTGATCAACGTCCCGAGCGTGGAGGTGCCGGAGATTTTGCGGGTGAAGCCGGCGGATCCGGCGAACAGCTACCTGATGGTGAAGATCGTCCCCACCGACCCTCGCCGGGTGGGAGAGCGCATGCCGAGAAGCGGTCCGCCCTACCTCACCGACGAGCAGATTGAAGCCATCCGGCAGTGGATTTCCCTCGGAGCGGCCAGGCAATGAGGCTCGCGCGGCAGCTGGGCCTTCTCGCGGTAGTCGTCTGGGCGGTTCCGGCATGGGCCGAGCCCCACCTCGCCGCCCGGGAGGGCTTTGTTTGTAGTCAGTGCCACCACAACCGCACCGGGGGAGGGATGAGGAACTCCTTCGGGCGGGTGTACAGCCAGGTGGTGCTGCCCGCCTTCAAGCCCGCGCCGCGCGAGGAGGCCGCGCCCGCCGTCGGAAGCCTCTTCCTCGACGGGCAGCTTGGCGAGCACGTGTCGGTGGGGGCGGACTTTCGGCTGCAGGTCTCCACCGCCTTCGCGGCGAAGGGGAGCTTTCAGGGTCAGCAGCTTACGGCGAGGCCGACCAGCACCTTCAAGATTGCGGAGGCGGACCTCTACCTCTCGGTGCAGCTCCTCGAAGACCGGCTCTCGGTGTACGTGGACGAGGTGGTGTCTCCCGAGTCCGCCGCCAGCCGGGAGGCATTCCTCCTGGTCGAGGGACTGCCGGCGCGCGGGTACTTGAAGGCGGGCCGCATCCTCTTGCCGTACGGGCTACGGCTGGCCGACGACACCGCCTTCATCCGCGACGTGACCGGCTTCAACTACGGAAACCAGGACCTGGGCCTCGAGCTGGGCGCGGAGCCGGGGCCAACCTTCCTGGCGGTGGCGGTCTCCAACGGGACGCAGGGGGGGTTGGACAACAACCTCTCCAAGCAGCTCACCGCCTCGGCGGGGCTTGTCGGGCGGCTGGGGCGGGTTGGGGCTTCCTTCTCCTACGCGGATGGTTCCACCGAGCAGCGGAAGGTGAGCCGGCGGGTTTGGGGCGCGTTCGCCACCGCGACGGTGGGGCGCTTCACCATCCTGGCCGAGGCGGACCACGTTCTCGATCGGCAATCTCCCTCGGAGGAGCCCGAATCGCGCGAGCAGTGGGCCTTCTACGGCGAGCTGGACGTGCTGATCCGCCGGGGCCTCAACTTGCGCGTGGGCTACGACTTCAACGATCCGGACCTCGCAGTGCCGGAGGATCAGCGAGAGCGCTTCAATTTCTCGCTGGACGTCTTCCCGCTCCAGTTCCTGCGGGCCAGCGTCACCTATCACCTCCGCCGCGACATTCCGCAGAAGGTGGCGGGAAACCAGGACCTGTTGCTGGTGCAGCTCCACGGGTTCTTCTGATCAGGACCAGCCGATGCAGAGCTCTCACGCCACCCGCCGGACGATGTTGATCCTCCTCTGGGCCTCGCTGCCGCTGGCAGGCGCCTCTGCGCAGCCGGCGGAGGAGCCTCCCCCGGGGCCGCAACCGGCGCCGGCCAAGCCCCAGGCCGAGCCGATACCGCCTCCGAGCAATCCCGAGACGCCTGTCACGGCCGCCGCCCTCTCCGCGCCCGCGCCATCGTCCGAAGGCCGCCGGCTATATCGAAAGGCCTGCGCGCCCTGTCACGGCATCCGAGGAGACGGAGAGGGGCCAGCAGCGCGTTTCTTGGATCCGCCGCCGCGGGACTTCACCACCGGCAACTACAAGTTCCGGAGCACTCCTTCCGGAGCAGTGCCGCTCACCGAGGACTTGATCCGCACCGTCTCGGAGGGCATTCCGGGCACCTTCATGCCGCGATGGAAGGAGCACCTGAGCGGGGCGGAGATCGCCCAGGTGGTGGAGTACCTGAGGGAGCTGTCCCCGCGATTCCGCGAAGAAGTGCCTGAGCGGGTGGTGCCGCCGGCGGACTCGCTCGCGCCACCGGAGTCGACCGAGGAGCTGATCCGCCGAGGCGAGGTGCTCTACCGCGAGCTACAGTGCACCAAGTGCCACGGGGATGCTGGGCGCGGAGACGGGCCTTCCGCCGCGGAGCTTCGCGACGACCTCGGCCGGCCGATTCTCCCCACCGACTTCGGCGCCGGGCGCTTCCGGGGCGGGGCCAGGCCGGAGGACCTCTACCGGACGATGGTCTCCGGACTGAGCGGGACGCCGATGCCCGCCTACGGCGAGTCGATCGCAGAGGAGCGCGACCGCTGGGCGCTGGCGCACTACCTGCGCTCGCTGCGAAGGCCCGGCGGGGTAGCCGGCTACCTCTTCGGCCCCCAGACGCCCTGGGAGTGACTGCACGGAAGCCCGTGGAGTCACCCGCCCGCCGTCAGTTCACTCGCCCGCGGTGAGCCGACCCGCCAGCAGCACGGGCGTCAGAGGAATCACCTCTTCCTAGAAGGCTACCGGCAGGTCGAGCTGCACGATGCGGTAGCCCTGCGCCCGCATCGGGTCATCGAGCGGCATCGCCACCGCGAGCGCGGGACGCAGCCAGGTGGACTGCCCTAGCTTGAAGTGCCCTCGCACTCCCGCCGCCGCGGTGAGGTTGTCCCGGGTGTCGGGCGTGGTGACCAAGGAGGGCGTGCTGAGCCACCGCTGGTAGCGAAGCTCCCCGCCCACCGACACGCTCGGATGCACGAAGTAGCCCAGGTGAAGCCCGGAGGTGAAGTTCGTCTTCGAGCTGTCCTTCTGGACGCGCTCCCCGCGAACGCGGGTGAGCTGCAGCACGGTGACCTCCACCTGCGCGGTCAGCCCCCCGGAGACGTACGCGAAGCCGACTCCGGGGAAGACGGTGAAGTCGTTCACCGCGAACATCGCGTTGTCCATCGCCGAGCGCGCCAGGACTCCCGACCGCGACACCGCCGCCAAGGAGGGGTCTCCGAAGTCCCCTCCCCCCATCCCCAGCGGGAAGGCGAGGCCGAGGAAGAACGCCAGTCGCATCTGCTCGCTCAGCTTGAGCGCGTAGGTGCCTCCCAGGGCCGGGTTGACCAACGCCTGGCCGCCGGTGCCTCCCGGAGGAGCGCTGCTCACGAAGCCCAGGCGCATGAGCGGCGCGAAGCTCGGGGCGAGCTGGTAGCTCACGAGCAGCATGCTCGCCACCGTGGAGCCGGAGGCCCCGTCGACCCCCTGCACCATCGCGATGGCGGTGTCCAAGCGCACCGCGTTGCCCGCCGCCGCCGGCCGAAGCTGGAAGGGGAGCGAATAGGGCGCCTGCGCCGTCGCAGCAGAGCAACAGAGCGCCGCCAGCCACAAGGTGTTCCGGGAAAATGACATCGGTCCTCCCTCAGTGATGGTGGAGGCTCTCCACCAGGTACGGATCTCCCTTGGGCACCATCGGCGCGCTACCGAGCGCCCGCGCCACCACCAGGACGAACACCGCCGCGAGCCCGGCGGTCACGCCCAGCTCCAAAAGCCCGATGCCTAGATGCTCCGGTGCCGCGGCCGGCCCTGCCATCAGGTAGATGTCCAGCCACCTTCCCGCGAGCAAGAAGCCGCAGGCCCAGAGGAGATTGGTCTCCGAGCGCTTCGCCGGCCGAGGCAACAGCATGGTGAAGGGCACCGCCCAGCCAAGCGCCACGTTCAGGTAGAAGAGAAAGCCCCACCCGCCCTCGGTGCGGGCGAGGTAGTGGGTGGTCTCCTCGGGGATGTTGGCGTACCAGACCAAGAGGTACTGCGAGAGCCAGAGGTAGGCCCACAAGGTGGAGAAGCCGAACAGGAGCTTGCCCAAATCGTGGAGGTGGGCCTCCCCGATGGGGAGGTGTCCGGCGCGGCGGAGCAGCACCGCCGCCACGGTGATGGCGCACACCCCGCCCAGCATCGCCCCGCCAATCTGGTAGAGGCCGAAGATGGTGCTGTACCAGTGCGGCTCGAGGCTCATCAGCCAGTCCACGCTGGCGAGCGAGAAGGTGATGGCGAACACCACCAGGAAGGCGGCCGAGGTGGCCACGCTCCGCCGGGTGTGGGTGGGCGAGCCGTCGGCATCCTGCGCCCGCGACTGCCGCCTCAGCGCCCAGGCGAAGCCAATCCAGACGAGGAGGAAGCCCACCATCCGCGCCACGAAGAAGGGCAGGTTGAGGTAGGGCACTTTGGCCTGGAGCAGCGCGTCCTCTCCGGGGTGAAGCCAGTGGTAGAGCAGGCCTAGCCCCGGCAACACCAACAGGAGCGACAACCCTCCGTAGGGCAGATACGAGGAGAGCGCCTCCGGCACCCGCTTGAGCGCCGCGCTCCAGCCGGCGTTGGAGAGGTACATCAGCGCGAGGAAGACCAACGCCCCCAAGGAGAGGCTTGTGAAGAGAAAGGCCGCCACGAGCAGGCTGGTGAAGGCGCGCGCGGGCGAGGACAGGAGGCCCCCTCCGAAGGCGAGCACGCCCAGGCCGGCGGCCGCCCACAGGTAGCGCCTTTGCGTCTGGCTCAGCGCCACGGACAGGCTCACCTCGCACCTCCCGCGGCGGCGGGCGCGGCCTTCTGCAGCTCCCGCAGGTGATGGACGATCCGCCAGCGGTCCTCCGGCGAAACCTGGGAGGCGTGCGGCGGCATCACTCCCTGCCCGCGGCTGATGATGTGGAAGAGCTGGCCGTCCGGGAGGGCTTTGGCCCGCTCGGCCGACAAGGAAGGCGGAGTGGGGAACTTTCCTGCCACCGGCCCGTCCCCCTGCCCCGCCTTGCCGTGGCAGGGGAAGCAGAACACTCCGTAGGCCTCGGCTCCCCGGGCGAGCGCCTTCTCGCCAGCGGGCAAAGGGTTTTCCAGCTCGCGCCCCGCCCGCTCGGCCTCTTCCTTTCCCTTGCCGTAGTGGAGCGGCTGATGCCCGCGGGGGATGGTGCCCTTGGCCGGAGCGAGCAGCGTCTTGCCGTCGCGGGTAACCGGGTTGGGAGCGAAGCTGTCGTAGGCGACCGAGTCCACCATCTCCGGGAGGAATTCATGCCTGGGCTGGGTGGGGTCCCGCTCGCACCCGGCCCAAAAGAGCACCGCGAAGAGGAGCCGCCTCATCGCGCCACCTCCTCGAGCCTGGTCTCCAGCGCGCCGTGGCGGCAAAGCAGCGAGGTGGCCTCCACCTCGTCGAAGCGCGGGCCCTCGGGGATGAGCGCCAGGGCGAAGCGGTCGTCGGTGACTCCGGGGAGGGCTGTCCCCCCAGTGGTAGGGAAGAGCCGGACCCTCAGGAAGAGGGCGGCCACGGTGAAAAGGCCGGCACAGAGCACGGTCAGCTCGAAGGCCACCGGGATGAAGGCTGGCAGCGAGTGGAACGGCTTTCCGCCCACGTTGATCGGCCAGCTCACCGCCGAGGCGTAGTGCTGGAGAAAGAGCGCGAAGAGGAGCCCGAACAGCCCGGCCCCGAAGCACACCCAGGTGAGGCGGGTTGGCCGAAGGCCCAAGGCCTCCTCCATCCCGTGCACCGCGTAGGGAGTGTACACGTCGTGCACCTCCAGACCCGCCTCGCGCACCGCTCTGGTGGCGGCGAGCACCTGCCTCTCCTCCCCGAAGTAGCCGACCAGAAGGCGCCTCATGCCGCCGCCCTCCCCGACTTGGGCTTCTTTTCCCCGGAGGACGCCGCCGCGAGCTGCGCGACGGGGCTTTGGGCGTAGGCGGCCACCGCCTTCACCTCGCCGATGGAGAGGGCCGGGAGCAGCCTCGCGAAGAGCAAAAAGCAGGTGAAGAAGAGCCCGAAGGTGCCGATGAGCGTCCCCACCTCGATGACGGTGGGGGTGTACATCGCCCAACTGGAGGGCAAGAAGTCCCGGTGGAGCGAGGTGACGATGATCACGAACCGCTCGAACCACATGCCCACGTTGATGGCCAAGGAGAGCAGGAAGATGACCGCCGGAGTGGTGCGCACCCGCTTGAACCAGAAGAGCTGCGGGGCCACCACGTTGCAGCTCACCATCACCCAGTAGGCCCAGCCGTAAGGACCGAAGGCCCGGTTGGCGAAGGCGAAGCGCTCGTAGAGGTTTCCCGAGTACCAGGCGGTGAAGAACTCGGTGCCGTAGGCCAGCCCGACGATGCCGCCGGTGACGATGATCACCTTGCACATGTTTTCCAGGTGCCGGCGGGTGATGAGGTGCTCGAGGCGGAACACTTTTCGGGTGATGACCATCAGGGTCAGCACCATCGCGAAACCGGAGAAGATGGCCCCGGCCACGAAGTAGGGCGGGAAGAGGGTGGCGTGCCAGCCGGGGATGACCGAGGTGGCGAAGTCCATCGAGACGATGGTGTGCACCGACACCACCAGCGGGGTGGCCAGGCCGGCCAGCAGCAAGTACACCGTCTCGTAGCGCGACCAGGTGCGCGAGGAGCCGTTCCAGCCCAAGGAGAGCACCGAGAACACCAGCCGCCGGAGCTTGCTCTTGGCCCGGTCGCGCACCGTGGCCAGGTCGGGGACCAGCCCCACGTACCAGAACACCGCGGAGATGGTGAAGTAGGTGGAGATGGCGAACACGTCCCACAACAGCGGCGAGCGGAAGTTGACCCAGAGGCTGCCGCGGGAGTTGGGATAGGGGAGCATCCAGAAGGCCAGCCACGGCCGCCCCATGTGGATGACGGGGAAGATGGCCGCGCACGTCACCGCGAAGAGGGTCATCGCCTCGGCGGCGCGGTTGATGCTGGTGCGCCACTTCTGGCGGAAGAGGAAGAGGATGGCGGAGATGAGCGTCCCGGCGTGGCCGATGCCCACCCAGAAGACGAAGTTGGTGATGTCGAAGGCCCAGCCCACCGTCTTGTTCAGCCCCCACACCCCGATGCCGGTCTTGATTTGGTAGGCCACCATCCCCACTCCCATCGCCAGCGCGGCGAAGGCGAGGAGGAAGGCCGCCCACCAAAGCCCGCCCGGCCGGCGCTCCATCGGGGCGCAGATTTCCTCGGTGAGCTGGTGCAGCGAGCGCTGCTCGGCCACCAAGGGCTCGCGCAGGGAGGAGAGATGGGTGGACTCGCTCATGGCCTCAGGTGTTGCGGATCCGCGTGAGGTAGGAGACCTGCGAGCCGGCGTTCAGCTCCTCGAACAGCTTGTAGGCGCGGCCCAAGCGGATGAGCCGCGACACCTCGCTCTTGGGGTCGTTCAAGTCTCCGAAGACGATGGCCTTTGCCGGGCAGCTCTGCTGGCAAGCGGTGCGCACCTCGCCGTCGAGCAGCGGCCTGCCCTCGCGCTTCGCCCGGGCCTTCTCCTCCTCGATGCGCTGGATGCACATCGAGCACTTCTCCATCACCCCGCGGGTGCGCACCGCCACCTCGGGGTTCAGCACCATCCGCTCCAGCGGGTCCGCGTGGGGGTAGTCGAACCAGTTGAAGCGCCGCACCTTGGGCGGGCAGTTGTTGGCGCAGTAGCGGGTGCCGACGCAGCGGTTGTAGACTTGCTGGTTCAGCCCCTCGCCGGAGTGCACCGTGGCCAACACCGGGCACACCGTCTCGCAGGGCGCGTTCTCGCAGTGCTGGCACATCATCGGCTGATGCACCACCTCGGGCGCCTCGGGCGGGCCGGCGTAGTAGCGGTCGATGCGGAGCCAGTGCATCTCCCTTCGCCGCCGGACCTCCTCCTCGCCCACCACCGAGATGTTGTTCTCCGCCTGGCAGGAGACGATGCACGAGGCGCAGCCGGTGCAGGCGGTGAGGTCCACCGCCATTCCCCAGCGGCGGCCGAGGTAGGAATGCAAAGGCCACATCGAGCGGCGGGTGGGCAATTCCTCGGCCTCGTTGCCCGCCCGCGGGTCGGCCAAGAGCTCCCCGAAGGAGGCCTGCTTCACGATGGGCCTTCCCTCCGCCGAGTGGTGAGTCTGGGAGAGGGCCAGCTTCTTCTTCCCCTCCGCCAGCGACAGGCTCGCGCCAGAGGCGGCGAGCGAGACCCGTCCGGCCTCGGTGGCGAGCGGGTAGGCGTTCCGCCCGACGCCGTTGGCCACCGTGCCGGCCTTTGTCCGGCCGTAGCCCAGCGCCACCGCCACCACTCGCGGGTGGAGCCCCACCTGCACCTGGGCGGGAAGGGTGAGGCTTCCCGCCTCGGTGCTCACCGTCAGCATCCTCCCCTCTTCGATTCCCATCGACGCCGCGAGCGGCGGCGAGAGCTGCACGTAGTTTCCCCAGGTGGCCTTGGTGATCGGGTCGGGCAGCTCCTGGAGCCAGCCGTTGTTGGCCAGCGAGCCATCGCCGATGGAGACCTTGGGGTAGAGGAACAGCTCCAGGCCGTCCTTGCGCGAGGGAGGCGGAGCCTCGGAGAGCGCCTGCTCCAGGCCTCCCAGGCGGAAGGAGGCCGGCTCCGCGGGCGAAGGCAGGTCGGCCACTCCGAGCTGGACCGCTCCCTCCCAGAAGGGCTCGAAGGAGGCCGCCCCCGAGCGGGGAAAGACTTCCCGCTCCCAGCGGGCGCGGAGGAAGTCGTACCAGCCCTGCTCGATGCCGGCCCAGGCGAGCAGCGACTCGAAGGGGCCGCGGGTGTCGAACAGCGGCGCCACCGCCGGCTGCCTCACCGAGAAAAGTCCCCTCCTCGGCTCCTCGTCTCCCCAGTCCTCAAGGAAACTGTGGGTGGCAGCGTGGTGGGCCATCGCCGCGGCGGTCTCGTCCAGCCGGTCCGAGGCGCACACCGAAAGCGGCGGCTTGGAGAGGAGGCTCGAGAGCTCCTCGCCGCGGGGGTGGCTGTAGACCGGGTTGACGCCCAACGCCACCAAAGCGCCCACCGCGCCGGATCGAAGCTCCGCAAGGAAGTCCTCGAACGGGAGCGCCAAGCCGTCGAGTGGGAGGCCCAGCTCGAGCGAGAGGGTGTGGCCGTAGGCGCCCAGCAGCTCGTTGGCGGCGTTGGCGAGAAGCTGGGCCCTCAGCGAGCCGCTGCCGCACACTACCAGGGCCTCTCCTCGCGCGGAGAGGAGCGCGGAGGCGACCTCCTCCAGCGCCTCGGTGGAGAGCGCGGGGCGCGGGCCGTGCGCGGCTGGAGCGATGGCCTCCGTTTGCGGATGGGCGGACCTCTGGGCGAGTAGCGACACCAGCGCGCCCAGCGCCGGAGCGAAGTCCGAGGGCGGGAGGACGAGGCGGCGGTCGGCATTGCTGCCGGTGAGGCTCATCGCCGCTTCGAGCTGGAAGTGCTTCGACATCCGCTTCGCTTCCGGCGAGCGGCCCGCCGAGTACTGGCGGGTGAAGGCCACCGGCGAGAGCCAGGTGCCGAGGAAGTCCGCCCCGAAGCTGGCGATGACTTTCGCCTTCTCGAAGCGGTAGTCGGGCACCACGAAGGCGCCGTGGGTCTCGCGGTGCGCGGAGGCGATCGGCTCCCGCGCCGGGATCGCCTCGTAGCGCACCGTCTTCGCGGTGGGGTACACCTCGAGGAAGCGCGCCACCGCAGCCTCGGCGGACGGGCCGAGCACCCACGGGAGGAGAAGCCGGATGGGGCGACCTTGCGCCTTGGCGGCCAAGAGCCCCCGCCTCACCGCCTCGTCCAGTGCCGCCCAACTGGTGGGAGTGCCGCCAAAGCTGGGCCCGCGGGCCCGGCTAGCGTCGTACAGCGAGAGGAGCGAGGCCTGGCCGGCGGCGCACACTCCGCCCGAGGAGAGCGGGTGGGCCTCGTTCCCCTCCACCTTGATGGGACGCCCGTCCCGCACCTTGAGGAGGATGCCGCAGCTCGCCGGACACGCGGCGCAGGTGGAGGCGTACCAGAGCGGCACGCCCGGAGTGACTTCCTCTGGCTTTCGAACGAAGGGGAGAATCTTCTGCTTGGGGGCGCGCTGGCAGGCGGCCAGGGCGGCGGCCGCCGAAAGACCCATCGCCTTGAAGAAGCCGCGCCGGTCGAAGGAGAAGGGCTGGCGAAGAGGGCCCACTGGCAGCTCCTCGGGGAACTCCCGCGACAGCTCCTCCGGGTCGAGCTTCCGCGCTCGTTCGGCCAGGGTTTGCCAGTACTGGGGCAATCGGTCGGACATGGGCTAGCGGTGGCAGGCGGAGCAGTCGGTGGGGGGAGCGGATGCCGGCGCCTCGGGAGGCGGCTTCCCCATCGAGCGGTGGCACTCGAGACACCAGCCCATCGTCATCGGCTCCACCTGCTCGATGCGGACCATCGTCTCCACCGAGCCGTGGCAGCTCTGGCACTTCACCTGGGCGGAGAGGTGGCTCGCGTGGCTGAAGAACGCGTGGTCCGGCAGCCGGTGGACCTTCACCCATTCGATGGGCTGCTCCGCTTCGAAGGCCGAGGCGAGCTTCTGGACTTCCGGGGAGTCCTTCTTCACCTGGGAGTGGCAATTCATGCACACCTCCAGGGGAGGCACTCCGGCGTGGCGGCTCTTCTCCGCGCCGAAGTGGCAATAGCGGCAGTCCAGCTTGTGCTCGCCCGCGTGCAGCGCGTGGGAGAAGGCGACCGGCTGCACGGGCGCGTAGCCCTGCTGGCTCCCCACCGAGCAGCCGGCGAGAAAGGCGCAGGCGGCGGCCAGGAGCGCCCATCTTCCGCGGAGCGCGCCAAGGCTCCAAAGGCCGACGTTCTTCCCGTCGTTCGCCGTTCGCCGTTGTGGACGTGTTCGTGAACGACGTGGTCGTGGTCGTGGTCGTGAACGTTGACGGCGACGGCGACGGCGACGAGTAGCGCCGTCCACGTCGCCGTCCACGTCAACGCTCGCGCCCGGGGCTGCTACGACGGTCGCTCGCATCCTTTCCTCGTGTAGAACCACCAGTTGATGGCGGTGGCCGCCAGGTAGAAGGCCGCCGCGCCGACGAAGAAGCTGCCCGCCGAGCCGGTGCTGCTGATGGAGGCCCCCACCAGCGAGGAGAAGACGAACGGCCCGTAGGCCGCCACCGCGGCGGTCCAGCCGAGCACCTGGGCGCCTTGCCTCGGCGAGTGGGAGAAGATGATGGGGTACTGCCGGAAGGTGGAGGCGTTCCCCACTCCGGAGGCGAGGAAGAGGGTCAGCATCAGCGCCACGAAGAGGGGGAACTGCTCCAGCGAGCTGGGAGTGAGCGCCCCGGAGAAGACCAGCGCCACGCTGGTGATGAGCAGCGCCAGCCCCGCGAGGTGGGTGAGGATGGCCCCGCCCACCTTGTCCGCCACGAAGCCGAAGCCCACCCGTGTCGCCGAGCCGATCAGCGGCCCCAGAAAGGCGTAGGCGAGCGGATCCGGCGCGCCCGGAAAGCCACCGTAGATGGTCTTGATCATCAGCGGAAAGGCCGCCGCGAAGCCGGAGAAGCTTCCGAAGGTCATCACGTAGGTGGCGGTGCAGAACCAGGTGTGCTTGTTCCGGAAGATGTCCAGCTGCTCCCGGAAGGAGGCCTTCACCGGAACGCTCCGGAGCATGAGGAGGCAAATGGCTCCGATCAGCACCAGCAGCGGCACGTACCAGAGCATCGCGTTCTGCAGCCAGATGGGCGCCAGCGCCTCGCCCTTCTTGAGCAGTTGCGGCCCGCCCACCACGGAGCCGAAGGCGGCGAAGCCCACGATCCACGGAGTGACGAACTGGGCCAGGCTCACCCCGAAGTTCCCCACCCCGGCCTGGATGCCCAGCGCCGACCCTTGCAGCCGCTTGGGGAAGAAGAGGCTGGTGCTCGGCATGTACGAGGAGAAATCCCCTCCGCCCATTCCCGCCAGGAAGGCGAGGAGCATGAACACCCAGAAGGGCGTCGCCGGGTTCATCACCGCCAGCGCCAGGCCAAGGCAGGGAGCCAGCTTGAGCAGGGTGGCGATTCCAATCACCAGCCGGCTCCCGTACATCGGGATAAGGAAGCTGTGGATGATGCGCAGCGTCCCTCCCGCCAGGCCGGGCATCGCGGCGAGCCAGAACAGCTGCATGGTGTCGAACTGGAAGCCGACTCCGGGGAGGCGGACCACCAGCGCGCTCACCACGAACCAAGTGGCGAAGGAGAGCACCAGGCTCACCGTGGTGAGCGTCAAGGTCCTCCAGGCCACCCGGCTCCCGGCCGCCTGCCAGAAGGCGTGGTTCTCCGGCTCCCAGCGGGAGAGCCAACCTCCCCAGCCCTTCACTTCCCAGGGAGTCGCCGCCGAGCGCGCGTCGCTCACGACGCCACCCCCTTCGCCGCCTGCTCCGGGAACCTCACCGGCGCGAGCGAGCGGAAGGCCTGCTCATCGAGTTGCTGGGCGAGGCGAGGGGCCTGCTCGCGCATCACCTTGCGCACCACCAGGTGCAGCCAGACCAGGCAGGCCATCGAGAGCAGGAAGAGGAAAATCCAGCAGCTCGTCCACAGCCCGGTTCCGCGGAGCAGGTAACCGAAGATGATGGGGCAGACGAAACCGCCTAGCCCGCCGATGACTCCCACCAACCCGCCCACCGCGCCCACGTCGTTGGGGAAGTAATCGGGGATGTACTTGTAGACCGCAGCCTTGCCGATCCCCATCGCGATGCCGAGCACGAAGACCAGCGCGGTGAAAATCCACACGTTGGCCTGGAAGAAGATGTGGGTGACGCCGCGGGCGAGCAGCTCCTTTTTCTTCACCACTTGCCCCACCTGGACCACCGGTTCCTGCCAGAACTCGGCCCGGGGGAGCACGAGCTGACCTTCCTCGATTTGCTCCCGCCGGTCGGAGCGCAAGGGGAAGCTCTTCTCGCCCACCGCCACCTCGGTGGGACTGACGCGGGTGACCGTGCCGGCCACGGTGGACATCACCCCTTCGCCGGGCGAGGTGATGTCCATCCTCGGCGCCACCAAGAGGGCGCAGGAGAGCGCGCAGGCCCCCAGCACCCAGTAAATGGTGGTGCGGGCCCCGAGCTTGTCGGACATCCACCCGCCCAGCGCCCGGATGACTCCCGAGGGCAGGCTGAAGATGGAGGCCAGAATCCCCGCGAGCGCGAGCGAGCTGCCGTAGGCGCTCACGTAGTAGGGGATGAGCCACTGGGCCAGGGCGACGAAGCCGCCGAAGACCAGGAAGTAGTAGAGGCCGAAGCGCCACACCCGCATCGAGCGGAGCGGGGAGAGCTGCTCGGAGAGAGTCCGCACCTTTCCTCCGGCCGGCCGCTTGTTGGTGGTGAAGAGGATGAAGACCACCGTCATCCCCAAGAGCAGCGCCGCGTACAGCCGGGGGAGGTTCCGCCATCCCTCGGGGTTGGCGCCGGCCTGGGTGAGCCAGCGCAGGACGAAGGGAGCGCCGATGCTGGTGAGCGCGGAGCCGGCGTTGCCCACTCCGAAGATGCCGAGCGCGGTGCCTTGCTTTTCCTTGGGGAACCACACCGAGGTGTAGGCGATGCCGGTGGCGAAGCCGGTGCCGGCGAGCCCGAAGCCCAAAGAGCCGAGCGCGAAGCCGGCGAAAGTCTGGGCGTGGGCGAGGCCCAGACAGGCGGCGGCGGAGACCAGCATCACCGCCGGGAAGACGATGCGCCCTCCGTACCGGTCGGTGAGCAGCCCCACCGGAAGGCGGACGAGCGAGCCGGTCAAGACCGGAATGCCCATCAGCCAGCCAATCTGCACCTTGTCGAAGAGGAAGATGCGGTTGTCGGCCAGGAAGGTGACGAGCACCCCGTTCATCATCCACACCGCGAAGCAGGCGGTGAACGCGAGGGTGTTCATCGAGAGGACTGCGTTTGCCTTGCGCGCCTCGCTCATGGCTTAGCCCTCCACCTTGCGGACGGCGTGGCGGTCGCGGTTCCAGATGACGAGCTGGGTTCGCCGCCACAGGTAAGGAATGGGCACCACCAGGACGTGCATCAGCCGGGTGAAGGAGAAGACCGCGAAGAGGGTGAAGGCCCCCAGGATGTGGGCCTGCACCATCACGGGCACGCTGCTGATCCGCGCCACGTCCGGCTGGAACAGGAAGAGCGAGTGCAGGTAGGGGACCGCCACCTGCACGTACCAGGCGGTGCCCCAGCGCAAGAAGAGCGCGATGTACAGGCCGGTGGCGGCCTGGAAGAGCAGCAGCCCGTAGACCAGGTAGTCGGAGAAGGTGGTGACTTCCCGCAGCCGCTTGGAGGTGAGCCGGCGGTGGATGAGCAGGACCAGCCCCACCGCGAAGAGCAGCGCCGCCACGAAGCCGGTCAGCTCGAGCACCAAGAGTCTCAGGGGAGAGCTGGCGAAGAGCTGCACCTCCCGGGGGATGAGGAAGCCGATCAGGTGCCCAAAGAACAGCACCAGGATTCCCAGGTGGAAGGGCACCGAGCCCCAGAAGAGCTTCTCGCTCTCCAGAAACTGCGAGGAGAGACTGGAGATGGTGAACTGGTTGACCCGGTAGCGCTGGATGGAGATGAGCAGGAGCAGCACCACCGCGACATAGGGGAAGGCCCCGAACAGGACGTAGCTCATCGCGCGCTCCCTTCCTCTTCGTGCCGGTTGGCCATAAGCGGCGGCCCCGGCGGAACCGCTCCGGGCAGCTCGAGCGGGCGCGCCTCCGGCACCGGGCGGATGTGCTGGATGCCGTAGTCCGCCGCCAGCACCGCCTTCACCGCCTCGAGGAGCATCCGGTAGGGATTGGAGGCGTCCCGCATCGTCCCCAGCACCTTGTCCACCGCCGGGAGCACCGCCTCGTCCACCAGCGAGCGGGCCCGGGCTGGCTCCAGCCGGATGAGGAGCCGCAACACCACGGTGAGGTGGTCGGCGAGCTTCCCGCCGAACTCCACTCCCGCCTCCTTCACCGCCTCTTGCACCGAGACCAAGAAGCTCCCGCGCTTGTAGCTCTCCCCGAAGAGCTGGTTGCCCAAATCCAGGCAGTGGGCCGGCTCGAAGTCGAAGGTGCCGACGTACAGCTCCTCCAGCTCGTGCACCTCCGCGCTGGCGGCGAAGAGGCCGAAGCCCTCCACCTGGGAGGCGGCCTCTGGGCTCCTCTTGGCCAGCGCGGCGCGGCACTCCTCCGCCTGGGCCACCGCCGACTCGTCCGGGTATTCGAGCAAGGCCGAGAGCAGCTCGTAGGGGTGCGCGCTCATCAGACTCTCTCCGGCTTCCGGCGGAAGCCGATGCCGCTGGATCCCTTGAACTCCAAGGGGTCCGTCAACGCCTCGATGGCCTCCTCCCGATGGGAGGGCGGGATGACGAAGCGCTCGTCGAAGGTGGGGAGCGAGGTGAGCCGGTAGATGGCCTCCGCCTCCTCGCGGGTGCACTCCACCTCGGAGAGGAGCCCGTCCACCATCTCGCCCGAGACGTCGCCCACCGTCTGCTGCCTTCGGAAGTACCGCACCGCCATCAGCTTCCGCAGGGCGAAGCGGACCTTCCCCACGTTGCCGGCGGCGAACAGCCGGGCCAGGTACTCCACCGGGAGCCTGGCCGCGTCCACCGAGCCGAACACCTGCTCGCTGGTGGCCTCGTACACCTCGCCCTTGCCGTTCCCCAGGATGGGCAAAAGCGGCGGCACGTAGAAGAGCATCGGCAGGGTGCGGAACTCGATGTGCAAGGGCAGCGCGATGCCCCAGCGCTTGACGAACTTGAACACCGGCGAGGCCTGGGCGGCGTCGATCACCGAGTCGTGGATGCCGGACCTCCGCGCCTCGCGGATCACCTCCGGGTCGAACGGGTCGAGGATGAGCTGGCGCTGCCCCTCCACGAGCTTCTCCTCCGGGAGCGCGGCGGTGGAGGCGATCCGGTCCGCGTCGTAGAGCACCATCCCCAGGTAGCGGATCCTCCCCACGCAGGAGTGGAAGCAGGCCGGGGCCTGGCCGGTCTCCAGCCGGGGGTAGCAGAGGATGCACTTCTCGCTCTTGCCCGAGGCCCAGTTGAAGTAGCTCTTCTTGTAAGGGCAGGCCGAGACGCAGTGGCGCCAGGCGCGGCAGCGGCTCTGGTTGAGCACCACCACCCCGTCCTCGCCCCTCTTGTAGAGCGCTCCCGAGGGGCAGGCCGCCACGCAGGCCGGGTTGGAGCAGTGGTTGCAGATCCTGGGCAGGTAGAAGAAGACCAGCCGCTCCACCTCGAAGAGCTGGGCCCGCTGCTCGGGGGTGAGCGCGCCCAGGTTGGGGTCATGGGCGGCGTACACCGGGGAGCCGCCGAGGTCGTCGTCCCAGTTGGGGCCGGCCTCGATCTCCATCGGCTCGCCGGTGATCATCGACACCGCGCGGGCGGTGGGCTGATCATCCGAGGCGGGGGAGCTGAACAGGTCCTCGTACCGGTAGGTCCACGGCTCGTAGTAGTCGTCGATCACCGGCAGCTTGGGGTTGTGGAAGATGTTCGCCAGCCCGAGGTAGCGCCCCGAGCCGCGCAGGGTGACCGAGCCGTTCTTCTTCACGAAGCCGCCGGCGTACTGCTCCTGGTCCTCCCAGGCGGTGGGGTAGCCGGTGCCGGGCTTGGTCTCGACGTTGTTCCACCACATGTACTCGGCGCCCTTGCGGTCGGTCCAGACGTTCTTGCAGGCGATCGAGCAGGTGTGGCAGCCGATGCACTTGTCGAGGTGAAAGACCATCGAAACCTGTGCGCGCACGTCCATGGCGGGCTCCTAGAAAGTCACCTGGTCCAGCTTGCGCACCATCACGAAGGTGTCGCGGTTCACGCCGGTCGGGCCCCAGTAGTTGAAGTGGTAGGTGAACTGCCCGTAGCCGCCCATCATCAAGAGCGGCTTGAGCCGCACCCGGGTGAGGCTGTTGTGGCCGCCGGCGCGGCGGTTGCCTCGCAAAGGCGACTTGGGCACGTTCAGCGTCCGCTCGGGCGAGTGGTACTGGATGCACACTCCCCGCGGGATGCGGGCCGAGACGTTGGCCCTTGTGCACACCACTCCGTTGTCGTTGTGCACCTCCACCCAGTCGTTGTCATGGATGCCGATCTCCGCGGCGTCCTCGTCGTTCAGCCACAGGGGCTCGCAGCCGCGGCTGAGCGTCATCATCCGGTGGGTGTCCCCGTAGGTGGAGTGGATGTGCCACTTGCCGTGCGGGGTGAGGAAGTTGAGGACCTTGGTGGGGCCCACCTCCTGGCTCTTCACCAAGTCTCCGTAGTGCTTCGGCCTGGGCGACGGCTTGTAGGTGGGCAGGTGCTCGCCGAAGGCCAGGTAGCCCTCGTGGTCCAGGTAGAACTGCTGGCGCCCGGTGAGAGTCCGCCAGGGCACCTGGCGGTCCACGTTGTAGGTGAAGGCGGAGTAGGCCCGCCCGCCGTTCATCAGCCCCGACCAGCAGGGGCTGTTGAGCAGCCGCCGCGGCTGGGACTGGAGCATCCGGTAGGTGGTGCGGACCTGCCGGCTCCCTTCCGCGAGGTCGGCCAGGGCGAGGCCGGTCTTCTTCTCGATGAACTGGTAGGCGCGGTAGGCCAGCTCGCCGTTCGTCTCCGGCGCCAGGGTGAGGATGAGGTTGGCCGCCTCCTGCGCCTGCTCCAGCGAGGGGCAGCGGCCGGCGGAGGTGAGCACCGTGGGGCCGTCCCTCACCAGCTCGTCGTAGAAGTCCTCGATGCCGTACTTCACCCCGTGGGCGGAAAGGCCGTCCTTCTTCGCCTTGGGCCCGAAGGCCACGAAGCGCTCGTAGAGCCGGACGTAGTCGCGCTCCACCACCGAGAGCCGCGGGCCGGTCTTCCCCGGCAGGTACTCACACTCCCCTTGCGCCCAGTCGCGGATCTGCTGCTGGGAAATCTCGTCGGGGCTGTCGTGGGCGAGCGGAGTCGCCACCAGGTCCTTCACCGGCTCGGGGAGGTGCCTCCGGGCGAGCTTGGAGACCTCCCTGGCCAGTCCCTTGAAGATGTCCCAGTCGCTTTTGGACTCCCAGGCCGGAGGCACCGCCTCGGAGAGCGGATGGATGAAGGAGTGGAGGTCGGTGGAGTTGAGGTCGGCCTTCTCGTACCAGGTGGCCGCCGGGAGGACGATGTCCGAGTACAGCGCGGAGGTGTCCATCCGGAAGTTGAGGTCGACGACCAGGTCCATCTTCCCCTTGGGCGCCGCCTGGGCCCACTCCACTTCGCGCACCTTCCCCTGCCCCAGCTCGGCGGCGATCTCGTTGTGGTGGGTGCCGAGGTAGTGCTTGAGGAAGAACTCGTGCCCCTTGGCGGAGGACATGAGCGCGTTGCCCCGCCAGATGAACCACAGCCTGGGCCAGCAGTCGGGGCGGTCCACCTCCTCCGCGGCGAACTTGAGCTGGCGCGAGCCGATACGCCGCGCCACCCGGTCGAGGATTTCCTGGTCGCTCTTCGCCCCCTGGCCGATCGCCTCGCGGCAGAGCTCCAGGCTGCTCTGGGCAAACTGCGGGTAGAAGGGCAGCCAGCCCAGCCGCACCGCCTTGGCCTGGAGGTCGGCGGTGTGCGCCTCGGTGAGCGGCCCGCCGCCGGGCGGGTTGGAGCCGTAGGCCGAGTGGCCGGAGTCGTAGCGCCACTGGTCCGAGTGCATGTAGTGCCAGGAGGGGGCGTTCTGCAGCCTGGGCGGCACCCCCCAGTCCCGGGCGAAGGCCAGGCAGGACCAGCTCGCCATCGGGGCCAGCTTCTCCTGGCCGACGTAGTGGTTGAGGCCGCCGCCGTTGCGCCCCACCGAGCCAGTGAGCATCAGCGCGGTGATGCCCGCCCGGTAGATGAGGTTGTTGTGGTACCAGTGGTTGATGCCGGCCCCGATGATGATGGAGCACTTGCCTTCGGTGGCCTCGGCGGTCCGCGCCCACTCGCGGGCGAACTGGAGCAGGGTGTTGCGGCCGACCCCGGTGAGCTTCTCCTGCCAGGCCGGGGTGTACATCGCCGACTCGTCGTCGTAGCTCGCCGGGTACTCGCCACAGAGCCCGCGGCCCACGCCGAGCTCGGCCATGAGCAGGTCGTAGACCGTGGCCACCGGCACCTTTCCGGTGGCGGTCTGGAGGTAACGCACCGGCACGCCGCGGTGCACCTCGCGCTCGCGCGCGAAGTCGTGGAAGCGCACCTGCAGCTCGGCCTCCCGGCCCTCGAGGAGGGAGAGGACCGGCTCCACCGGGCTGCCGTCGGTGGGGTCTTCAAGCTTGAGGTTCCACTGGCTGCCCTTGGACTGCCAGCGGTGGCCGACGTTGCCGCCCAACAGGCGCGGCTGGCCGCTCTTCTCGTCGAGGACCAGGAACTTCCATTCCCCGTTCTCTTCGCCCCGGTAGCGCTCCAGGCGGGCGGCGCGCAAGAGGCGTCCCGGCCGGTAGCCGGCCTCGTCCTGCTCCAGCTCCACCAAGAGCGGCGAGTCGGTGTACCGCTTGAGGTACTCGAGGAAGTAGCGGGTGGGCTTCTGGACGTGGAACTCGGAGAGAAGGACGTGGCAGACCGCCATCCAGAAGGCGCCGTCCTGCCCGGCGTGGATGGGGATCCACTGATCCGCGTACTTGGAGACCTGCGAGAAGTCCGGCGCGAACACCACCATCTTCGAGCCGTTGTGGCGGGCCTCGGCGGCGAAGTGGCAGTCGGGGGTCCTCGTCATGTTGAGGTTCGCCCCCATCACCGCGATGAACTTGGAGTTGTACCAATCGGCCGACTCGGCCACGTCGGTCTGCTCGCCCCAGATTTCCGGCGAGGCCGGCGGCAGGTCGCAGTACCAGTCGTAGAAGGAGAGGTTGACCCCGCCGATGAGCTGGAGGAAGCGCGAGCCGGAGGCGTAGGAGAGCATCGACATCGCCGGGATGGGCGAGAAGCCCACCACCCGGTCGGGGCCGTGCTTCTTCACCGTGTACACGGTGGCGGCGGCGATCAGCTCGTTCAGCTCATCCCAGGCGGCGCGCCGGAAGCCGCCCTTCCCCCGCGCCCGCTGGTAGGAGGCCCGCGCCTTCTCGTCGGCCTGGATGGACGCCCAGGCCTCCACCGGGTCCTCGAACTTGCGCCGCGCCGCCCGCCAGAGGTCGATGAGCGAGCCGCGCACGTAGGGGTACTTCACCCGGATCGGGCTGTAGAGGTACCAGGAATAGGAGATGCCCCGCTGGCAGCCGCGCGGCTCGTAGGGGGGGAGGGCCGGATCGATGAGCGGGTAATCCAGCGCCTGCATCTCCCAGGTGACGATCCCGTCCTTGACGTGGATGTTCCAGGAGCAGCCGCCGGTGCAGTTCACCCCGTGGGTGCTGCGGACGATTTTGTCGTGCTGCCAGCGGTTCCGGTAGAACTCCTCCCAGGACCGGGTCTTCGGGTCGATGATGTCCTTGAGCCAGCTCATGGGATTCCTCGCCTGACCACCTTCAGCCGCACGCCGCGGATCCGCCCGGCCCACACCAGCCCGATGAGCCCGAGCGAGAGGAAGAGGCCAATCGCTCCGGCGTAGACGAAGTTCCGGTCGCGCCTGGGAGCGGTGCCGTCCTTGGAGGACTCATAGAGGAAGGCCTTGAGCTGGAACGCCTCCGCCGTGGAGAGCGGCGCTTCGCCGTAGATGTCCTTCATCAGCGGGAAGGGCGTGCTGGAGAGCGCCGCCGACAGCCCGGGGTCTCCCATCCGCGCGTAGACGTGGGTTAGGTCCTTGGCCAAGGTGCCTCCGCCCACCAGCCCGGTGCCGCGGACGTTGTGGCAGCTAAAGCAGGGCGGGCCCCCCTTGGAGAGCCGCTGCCTGCCTTCGAAGAGCGCCTGGCCCGAGGAGACCTCCCCCGGAGTGGCCTGACTCGCCGGCTTGAGCTTCCCGGAGATGACCTGGCAGCCGCCCTTCTTTCCGCAGTCGGCCACGTAGGCCAGCACCGCTTCCAACTCCTGGTCGGTGAGCGACTGCGGAGGCATCTCCATGCCGTCGAAGCGCTCCAAGAGCTCCAGCGCCGCCTTGTCGCCTTTGTTGAAGTAGGCCGAGGGGTCGCGGACGAAGCCGGAGATCCAGGCCTTGTCCCTTCGCTGATCCACGTGCAGCAGGTCCGGGCCGTTGCGGTCGCCCTGGCCGAGGGTGTGGCAGCCGCCGCACTTCTTTCCGAACAGGAGCGCCGCTGGCGAAGGCTCGGCCTCCTGCGCGGAGGCGGGCGGCACCGCCAGGCAAATGAGCGCGAGCCCCGCCGCCAGGGAAGCCCGACGCCGCCCCGCGGCCCCAGACGGATTCGCGCAAACGAGAATGTCGCTCATGCCTCACGCCCCTGTTCCGGCTCCGCGCCGGCCGGGGCGGGCCAAGGTGCAACGGGAGGGCCGAAACCGTCGGGCGCAGAACTTGCGTAGCAGGCTTGGAGAAGGCGGCCTCGACGCAACCGTTGCGGGCTTTCAGGCCCCTCTTACCGGGGCGAGTTCTCAGCCCTGAGAAAATGCAGCCGAATCTCCTCGCGAGACTGAGAAGCGGATGGGGCACGACCCCTGCAGCGGTTGATTCCGCAATGGCAGAGCAAGCCGAGCTTGTCGGACAACCTGATGACCGGACGACTGATCATCGGCTCGCCGGAAGTCCGATGATCGAACCGGCGACCTTTACCCGCGAGTCGTGGGTCCACACCTGGCTTCGGACCGCCGGCCTGGGGATGGTGCTGTTGACCGTCTACTTCGTGGCCTATGAGGTGATCGAGCGCGCCTACCTGCTCGAGCGCTTCAGCACCTTGGCGCTCTTCCGCTTCCACATCTACCGAGGCGTGGGGGCGGCCATCCTCTTGAGCACCTGGTCCTTCGTCCGCATCTGGCGGACGCGCCGGCGCTACGACTCGGCCTTCGACAAGGCGTACCGCGAGCTCAAGGACGCGCACGAGGCACGCACCGAGGCCCTGGCCCGCTCGAAGGCCTTCTCCGACCGGCTGTTCGACGCCTTGCAGGACCGGCTGGTGGTGGTGTCGCCGGACGGGCGAGTGGTGAAGGCCAACCGGGTGGCGCTCGAGGCGATGGGCCCGCTCTCGCTCAACCGGCCTTGCTCGATGCTGGGCGACGCCTGCGTGCCCGGCGGCAGCGGGTGCGTGGCGCTGAGGGCGCTCAAGGAAGGCCGGCCGATCGTCGGGCAGGTCATCCGCACCGACCCGCGCACCGGCAGGGTGTTCGAGGTGGACGCCTATCCCATCCCGGACCCGGAGAGCGGACAGGAGGTGGTGGTGGAGGTGGCGCGGGACATCACCGAGGCCCGCCAGATGGAGGCGCGGCTCCGCTCGCAGGAGAAGCTGGCGGCGCTGGGAGTGCTCTCCGCGGGCATCGCCCACGACATCGCCAATCCGTTGGCGTCGATGTCCAGCGAATTGGAGCTCTTGGAGTCGGAGCGGGACCTGGGGAAGCTGCGCGAGTCCTTGCCGGTGCTGAGGCGCCAGGTGGCGCGGATCAACCGCACCCTGCGGGAGATGACCGAGTTCGCCCGGCGGCGGGGCGACGAGCGCTCCACCCTCTCCGTGGGCGAGGCGGTGGAGGACGCGCTCCGGATGGTGCGGCACGACCCGAGGGCCAGGCGGATCTCCATCGAGACCCAGCTCGCTCCCGAGCTTCCCGAGCTGCGGATGGTGGAGGACCACCTGGTGATGGTGCTGGTGAACCTCACCCTCAACGCCTTCGACGCCATGCCCAAGGGCGGGCGGCTCGTCATCCGCGCCGAGCCGGATGAGGGAGGGGTGCGGCTGTGGCTCACCGACAGCGGCGAGGGGATGAGCCCCGAAGTGCAGCGGCGCGCGCTGGATCCGCTCTTCACCACCAAGTCCAAGGGGACCGGGCTGGGGCTCACCGTGAGCGCGGACCTGGTGAGGACGGTGGGTGGCTCCCTGCGCCTCGAGTCCAGCGTGGGCGAGGGCACCACGGTGGAGCTCTTCTTCCCCCACACCGCGACCTTGAAGAAGGTGGCCAATGCCTGACCGCATCCTGGTGGTCGAGGACGAGGAGACGCTGCGGAAGAACCTGGGGCGATACCTCGAGCAGCAAGGCTACCAGGTGTGCTGCTCCGGCTCGGCGGAGGAGGCAGTCGAGGAGGTCGCCCGGCAAGACTTCGACGTGGCCTTGGTGGACATCAGGCTCCCGGGGAGGGACGGGCTCTCCTTGGCCGGAGACCTCTCGGCGCGCGACGTGGCGATCGTGGTGATGACCGCCTACTCGAGCGTGGAGTCGGTGATCGACGCGCTCCACTCGGGGGTGCACGACTACCTGGTGAAGCCGCTGCTCCTCAAGGACGTGGGCGTGAAGCTGGCCCGGGTGTGCGAGCACCGGCGGCTGGCGCGGGAGAACGCGCGGCTCCGGCGCATCCTGGGGAGCCGCGGCGAGGAGCAGGGGCCGATCGCCCGGAGCCGGGTGATGCTGGACCTGCTCGCCTTCGTGCGGCAGGTGGCGGCTTCCACCAGCACCGTGCTCATCGAGGGGGAGAGCGGCAGCGGGAAAGAGGTGGTGGCGCGCGCGCTCCACGACTCCTCGCCCCGCCGCGAGGGACCGTTCGTGGCGGTGAACATGACCGCCATCCCCGACACCTTGGTGGAGAGCCAGCTCTTCGGACACGAGAAGGGCGCCTTCACCGGGGCGGACTCGGCCCGCGAAGGACTGTTCCGCGCCGCCAGCTTCGGGACCCTCTTCCTCGACGAGATCGGCGAGCTGTCGATGCCCAACCAGGCCAAGCTGCTCCGGGCGCTGGAGGGGAAGGAAATCATCCCGGTGGGCGGAAGCCGCTCGGTGAAGGTGGACACCCGGGTGGTGGCGGCGACCAACGCCGATTTGGGCAAGCTGGTTTCCGAGAAGCGCTTCCGGAGCGACCTCTACTACCGGCTGGGCGCCATCCGGGTGAAGGTGCCGCCCTTGCGCGAGCGGCCGGAGGACATCCCCGCCCTCGCCCAGCACTTCCTCGCCCGGCACACCTCTGAGCACAAGCGGGCCATCGCCGGCTTCGACAGCGCGGCGGTGAGGAAGCTGCTCACCTACGGTTGGCCGGGGAACGTGCGCGAGCTTTCCAACGTGGTGGAGCGCTCGGTGGTGGTGTGCACCGGCTCGACCATCGGAGTGGCGGACCTGCCCCCGGAGGTGACCGGCACCGCCGCGGAGGACGCCGGCTACGTGGAGTCGATGGCCGATTTCGAGCGGGCGCTGCTCCGCTCCACCCTGGAGCGGGTGGGAGGCGACCGGCGCGAGGCGGCCAGGCTGCTCGGGTTGTCCTTGGCCACCTTGTACCGGCGCATCGAGAAGCTCGGCCTCAAGGAAAGAGAAGCGGAGACGGCGCCGGACTCGGAGGTCGGGTGAGCGAGCACCCCGCATCCAAGCTGGCCTTCGAAGTCATCCAACGGGCTCTCGCGTCGGCGGCGAAGACTCGGGAGCCGATGAACGCGCTGGTGGTGTGGACCGAGCTGGGGAAGGGCCTCTCCGGCACCTTGGATGGGGTGGGCGCCGAGCCGGGGCTGCTCCGGCGGGTGATTTCCGAGTGGTGCCAAGGCCGCGGGGCCACCGAGAGAGCGGACCTCTCGAGGTGGGCCTACCGGCTGGAGGGGAAGGAGCGGCTGGGGAAGCTGGAGGCGGCGATGGCGATGCGGCGGGTGCAGGCGGATTTGGAGGCCGCCCTGCCGGAGCTTTCCGCCGAGGCGGCGATGGGCGACGAGGGGAGAAAGAAGCTCTTCCTCGCGGTGGTGCGGGGGTGGTTTCCTGTTGGGCTAGAGGTGCTGCGGGACTTCCCTGCGGGGCGAGTGGCGAAGGAGGAGGAGCTGCTCTCCGCCCTCTGGGCCTGGTGCCGGCGCTACCTGCCGGCGGGAGGGGCGGGCGCGGCGGAGCTGGGCGTGCGAGTGGAGCGATGAGTTTCAAGCAGGCAGTGATGGCCGACAGGCAGCAAACCGCCGCGACAGCGAGCGGGCGATGGTGCATCCGTTGAGCCTCCCTGCGAGAAGGAGCCGAAGATTTCCTCTGCCTCATCCCGAACGCTACTTCGGTGGAACGGCGACGACAGCCTCGGAGACTCCGGAGAGCGCCAGCAACAGCCCCCTATTCCGGTCGAGCACGAACAGACGCCCGCGGGACCACTCGATCTCGCCGCCGATCCCCGACGCGACCAGCACTGAGGAGCCGCCCTGAATGGCCCCCTCCGTACAGGTAGAGGAAGCGCCCCTCCGGCACGGTCCGGATTCGCATCCCTTTGGATGGGATCGGAGAGACCGGCGATGGGCTTGGGCAGCACGGCCGCTCCCACCGAGAGGTTGATCACGTTCCCGTCGAACACGGCGAGCGGGCCTTCGGCCGCCATGACCAGGCGCGCGCCGGTAGCTGGGCGATCGAGGCGAACCACCGACAGCACCTCTACGCCGCCGAGGACCGTGGGTTCCTCGGGCCGCTTTCCTGAGGAGCCGGCGACAACCAGGCTCGCGAACAGCATCCGCAGCGTCATGGCTTCGCGCAGGGGTTACCAAAGGCAGCCGTTCCTGTGCGCGGAGGCTGATCGGCAGACTGGGACGCGAACTCGTACGCACCGTTGGCGGCATCGGCGACGGAAGCGACTTCGCTGCCGGGCTTTGGCGCGAGCTTCTCGGTTGCCTCCAGCATCCACCGGAGATTCTGTTCGAGGCTCTCGGGCGCTGCCTTCTCGTCCCCCCTCTTTCTGGAGAGCGCCGGTGCTCTGGTAGCCGCCTCTCCGCCAGGACGAAAGCTCTTCGCTACATGGTCGACCAAACTCTTTCTCTGTTCAGCGCGCCAGAGTTCCGCATCAGCGGAAAGGTGCGCCAGCGAGACGTGGCCGACCGGGTCCCCGAGCTGCATCTTCACCCACTCGCGGGAAGCCTCCTTCGCGGCGTCCTTCCGAACCTCTTTCGCCTTGGCCTTTGCTTTCTCCTGGAGGTCTTTGAGTGCCTGCGTCCGAACCTCCGGCGAGAACAAGGCGTGGAAGGCTACGCCGGCCCCGCTCCACGTATGGGGCCTGCCGTCCGGACCGGTGCGCATCCGTGCATCCTGAATTAGCCAGCGGAAGCAGCCGCCCGCTTCTACCCTCCGCTCGAGGCGGTAGCGGTGGAGCAACACCCCCCCAGCGGATCCTGGCGGCGGCCCTCGACAGCGCACTCGACCTCTCGATCGTGGAGCAGCACTGCCAGGAGCGCCACCGAGAGGTCGGCCGGCTCGGTCGAGGTGCGCACAGCGGCTTCGACCCGCTTGAGCAGATCAACCAACCGCTCCGCCACGCGCGTCGGCCGCGGAGCGACGTCACCCACCACCCAGGCGCGGACGCGATGTCCTAGCGCCCTCTCGAACCGAGCGTTCCACGATTTGCTCGAGCGAAGGCGGCGCGCGCGATTGGGCAACTGGGAACCAGATGTCACACTCGCTGCAGGAGGCCACTCCGGGAGCGCTTGCTCGAAGAAGACGTTCTCGTATCCGCACGCTGGGCAGAGGAGGCGGACGGTGCCCTCGCTCATCGGGCGGTCCCGGCCAGCTTGCCCAGCAGCGCGGCGGCGTCGAGGTACTTCTGGCTCCACAGTGAAGAGAGCGCCTGCAGGGCCTTCTTCTGGGGAGTCGCGTTGGGCAGCATCCGCCAGTAGGCCGGGTGGCCCATCGTCTGGGCGGCGTCGGCACCCGGAATCGCCCCCAGCGTGCGCTCATAGTGATCGAAGACGGGCTGAACGGTGACGAGGTATCGGTCGAGTGGCTCGCCTGAGGCCGCCTCGCGCAGGAACACCGCGGCCACCTGCTCGGCGTTCTCCCTGGGAAGGAGGTCCGTGCAGGAGCGCAGCAAGCAGAATGACAACCACTGAGCCAGCTCCCACTCGGCGGAGGCGCGCGCTTCGGGGCCGCGCGCGTCGAGGCCCAGTTCGCAGGCGAGGTCGTTCAACTCAAAGGCGGCGAAGTGCCCGAGCATCTCGACCAGCGCTCCGCCGGCGACTTCGGGCGGAGCGGTGAGCACGCCCTCCTCCCGACACTTGGCGAGCGCCAGCTCCAGCGAGCCGGTGGCCCAGGCGTTGCCCGGTTCGATGGAGAGGATCAGCCGGCAGTCGTCGGCGCAGCCGTGCCAGTCCTTGGCGCTCCAGCGAACGCGGGCGCGCATCTCCAGCGCATCGAGGTTTGTCGGGTTGGCCCGAAGCACCCGCTCCACCCGCTCGGTCGCCGCGCTCGGATCGCCGAGCTTGGACAGGCACTCGGCCACGTAGAGCAGCGCGTCGGCATCGTCAGGGTTGGCGGCTGAATTGGTCCGTCTTCCCGAGCAGGTAGGCCGAACCATCTCTGAGAGCTGGCGTCTACCAGCTCACGACCTTGCGTCGCGCTTGAGCACCGACGACGCATAGGTCGCGAACGGCAGCCCGGCCTTCGCCGCCTTGGCCTTCAGGCGCCGGATGGCGCTCTTCTCGAGGCGGAGGTGGACCACTTCGCTGGGAGGCGCGCGGCGATATGTCGCGCGCACCGGGGGCCCGAGCTGGGCGGCCTGGTGAGTTTGCCAGAAGGCTGCTTCCGCCCCCGTGTCTCGAGCTCGGCGCACTTCTGCGCGGGTCGGGATTCTCAGCTTTCGCCCAGGTACTTCTTTCGCTCGCGCCGGGTGGCGTCTCGTGCGGTCACTGGGCTCCAAAGTCCTTCGCTTTCGTTCCATGGCTCGATCACCAGCATCAAGCATCGACCTGATTCCGTCCGAGCAAACGCAACGTACCGTTCGCCCCTGTTCCCTACGGGTCGCCAAAGTGGCTCCGACCAAAAGGCTTGCTCGAATTCGTCCGCAGTCACTCCATGCCGCGCCAGATGGTCCTCGTCACTCTCACCGCGAACGTCGCCGGCTTCTCTCCAGATCAGCTCGATGACGTACACAACTGTGGAACGCTAATCGCTCTCAACCAAGATGCCAAGAAGCGGTTGGTGCTACCGCCTGCCCCCGCGAGGGGCTGGCGCGGCCGAGCTGGGAGTGCGGGTGGAGCGCGACTGACCTCTACTCGGGCAGCAGGTCGACTTCCGTCGCCTGGATGGCCAGCCGCCGGGTGGGAGGGACGAGGAGACTGCCCACCCGGGTGAGGAAATAGTCCTTCACCGTCTCCCAGTCGCCCGGGC
>JACPVI010000088.1 GCA_016191815.1 Myxococcales bacterium | reverse complement strand
GGGGCTACTGGCCGTGGTTTCTGGCGCCCTTCTCGCTGATCGGCTTCCTGCTTTGCCTGCGGATCTGGAACGCGAAGCCGAAGCCGAAAACAGAAGCGGCGCCGCAGGTCGCAGCGCCGCGTGCCGAGGAAGCGCGGCCGAAGACCGGCACGGAGTAGCGCGGTCGACGCAACAGGCTCGACCAAGAGCATCTTCTGCGCTCGACGGCACTCAACCCTACCGCTCGACGCTCGACGCTCGACCTTCGACTCGGTTCAGTACACCCGATGCACCGGCACGTATTCCGACCTCACCTGCGCCGGCTTGGAGCCGTTGATGCCGGTGCTGGCGACGAAGGTGTACTTCTTGTTCAGGTCGAGGTTGCTCGGCAGCTCGAGGCGGAAGGTGTCGCTCTTCTGGCCCCAGCGGGTGTTGCTCTCCACGAGCTTCGGGTCGGCGATGGTGGCCAAAAGCTTGCCGGTGCCCTCTTCGTAGACCTTGAAGCTCCCCACCTTGAAGTTGGGCGGCGCGTCGTTGAAGCCGGTTCCGCTCACCGTCACCGAGGCGAGGATCGGCTTGCTCCTTGGCAGCGGGCCCGGCATCAGGTTCGCCCACAGGTACGCCTCGACCCGCGCGTCGGCCCCGTTGGCGGTGATGCTGGTGGGGATCTTCGAGACATCCTTCACCACCGGCCGGCTCTGCCGGGCGATCTGCACCACCACCTCGCCGCCCGGCCGCCTCTCCGCGCTCTGCAGGGTCGCCGAATAGCCGGTGGGAAGCGCCTTCTCCAGCGCCCGGAACGCCTGCAAAGGAGTGGTGCCCCGGCTCAGAGGCACGCTCACCCGCTTCCCGTCCACCGTCACCGCCAGCAACGACGCCACGATCCCGTTGTTGGTGGCCGTCCCGGTGATGCGAATCCGGTCGAGCCCCTCGACCTTTGCCCGAAGCTTCGGATCGTTGCTCATCGCCTCCACCCGGACGAAGGGGAAGCAGGTGACAGGGGCGACCACGGGGCGGATAGCGGTGACTGGCACGGCGAATCTCCTTTTTCTCTCGCGGCCTTCTTGGCTCGCGGACCGTTGCCCACATTGTCTGACACCGCCCCTACAAGTTGTCGGTTCTTCAATGCAACCCGGCTTTACATACGTCCCCGATTTTCGGCGGGAGTGTTTGGGGCGGAGTTGCGGTCGGGGCTCGGACCCGTGTAGGTGTTCGCGCCTCGGAGCTGGAGGGTCCATGCGCACCGTCTTTCTGCTCGCTGCTCTCGCCGTCGGTTCTGCCTTGCTGGTGAACGCAGCCGCCTGCGGACAAAAGCCTGCGTGCGGGCCGTCCACTTGCGCGGGATGTTGTGACGAGAAGGGCCAGTGCCAGGCTGGGGCGCTCGGTACGGCGTGCGGCGCGAGCGGACGGATCTGCGTGGCGTGCGCAGGCAACCAGGTTTGCCAGATCGGCTTCTGCACCAATCTGGGCGGAGGAGGAGGGGCCGGCGGCGGCGGTGGTGGTGGAGCGGGAGGTGGGGCCGGCGGCGGCGCGGGAGGCGGCGCTGGCGGCGGCGCCGGTGGGGGGGCGGGCGGCGGCGGAGGCAGTGACGGGGGATTCGTTCCCGGCGACACCTGTTTGAACCCGGTGGCGCTCTCCTTCTCCAACGGGACGCAGGGAGGGACGGCCAGCGTCACCGGCGGCACCACCGCGGGCTACGTCAACGACATGGCGGGCTCCTGCGACAGCTCCACCGGGCCGGACCGGGTCTACACCTTCACCACCACGGTGCCGCTGTCGTTCACGGCCATCCTGCAGCCGGTGAGCGCCTCCTACTACCCGGTGACGTACCTGAGGACCACCGCCTGTCTGGGCGCGAGCGACCTCGACTGCCAGGCCCCCGCCTCTGGAAGCGCCACCCTCTCGGTGCCGCAGCTCGCGCCAGGCACGCACTTTTTGGTGATCGACGGGCAGCTCGGCACCTCCGGGGGCTTCAACCTGGCCGCCACGTTGGATCCGGTGAGCGGCACCGGCGAGGGCTGCTCGGGCCCCAAGCCGCTCTCGCTGAGCAGCGGCAGCTTCGGAACCGCCACCGCCAGCGGCACCACCGCGGGCTTCGTCCACGACCAGACCAGCTCCTGCGGGGGCTCGGGCCCGGACGTGGTCTACAGTTTCGCCACCACCAGCATCCGGAACATCTCCGCCACGCTCACCGCGGCGTCCAGCTTGACGCCGGTGCTCTACCTGCGCCGGGGCTCCTCCTGCTCCACCTCGACCGAAGTGGCCTGCCAGGCCGCCTCGACGTCCGGACAGTCGATCACCGTCAGCGCGCCCGGCTCCGTCGCGGACACCTACTACCTCTGGGTGGACGGCTACGGGGGCACCTCCGGCACCTACTCCTTCACCTTGTCGGTGCAGTGACGCCCGCCGCTGCAAGAGTCCGGCCTCGAAGGGCGAGCGCGCCAATTCGGGCTGCACACGATAGAGTTCCGCGGCGTGCGCGAACCTGACCCGCACCCGCTGCTCGAGAACCGGCTCGACATCCACGACCGGAAGCAGTTCGAGATCAAGCTCGAGTGCCAGCCCTCGGGGCGGGAAGCGCACTCGAGGTACCTGGTGGAGATGTTCGCCTTTCTCCCCGCGAGCCTGAACGTCGACCAGGACACCTACCCGCGGGAGTCCTTCTACGCGGACATCCACAACTACGTGCGCCTGAAGACGCCGGTCCTCGCCTTTCGGGAGGTGCTCACCGCCGAGCACTCTCCGCTCTCCAAGCTGGAGAGGCGGGTGGAGGCCGGCCAGCTCCAGCCGGAGTCCGAGCTGGTCTACCAGGCGAAGATGCTCTCCTGCGTGGTGCGAGGCGCGCTGAGGCGCTTCGTCCGGGAGGTGAAAGACGAGTGCGGGCGGCTCGTCCAGGGCGGTGCACCGGAGACCGAGCTGGAGAAGCTCGCCCGCGAGTCCGTGCAGGCGGTGAAGGTCATCTTGGAGCGCTTCCGGGCGCTCACCCGGCGGCTCTCTCAAATCAAGCTTCAGGAGAAGACCCGCGCCTCGCTCCGGCTGGTCGACGAGTACCTGAGCCTCTCGGTGGAGCAGTTCTTCCGCAAGGCGGTGGCGGACATGGACCGCATCCCCAGGACCGGCCCCTACCTGGCCCCGCGCAAGGAGCTGATGGCCCAGGTGATCGACGACGAGCACTACCGGAAGGAGAACCAGCTGAGGAGCGTCATCTCGCCCACCGGTGACAACGAGGAGTACATGCACCGGATCGGCTTCCTCAAGAAGTTCTGCATGAACATCCTCTTCCTCTCGGTTCGGCGGGAGGCAGGCCGCACCGGTTGGGAGGAGGGGGCGTTCGCCATGGCCGCCGGATTGGCGATGGCGTTCGCCACCGCGGTGGCCTTCGCCGCGCAGGAGCGCTTCCACCAGGCCTCGCTCAACTTCTTCCTCATCTTGGTGGTCGGCTACATGCTCAAGGACCGGATCAAGGAGGGGCTGAGGCGGATCTTCGCCGCGTTCGCCTCGCGCCACCTGTTCGACCGGGCCACCCGCATCCTCGACCCGGTCACCAAGGACGAGATCGGCGTGTGCAAGGAGAAGGTCGACTACGGCCGCGCCGCCAGGGTGCCGAAGGAGATCCAAAGGCTCAGGCAGACCGACGACTTCATCACCGTCTCCCAGGGCGAATTGGCCGAGACGGCGATCCGCTACCAGAAGCAGGTGGTGCTCGACTCGGAGCTGCTCCCGAAGATGGGCGGCGGCATCGCGAGCGGGGTGACCGACATCATTCGCCTCAACGTGGACCGGCTGCTCCGCGACATGGACGATCCCGAGTACGCGCTGGAGTACGTCGACCTCGAGGACTTCTCGGTCGGCAGGGTCCGCGCCGCCAAGAGCTACCAGGTGGACCTCGCCTTCCGCTTCTCGGTCGAGGACGGAAAGACCAAGGGGGTCAGCCTCCAACTCGTCCGCTTGGTCCTCGACCGGAACGGCATCAAGCGAATGCTGAGGTTCGAACCGCCCGCGCTGAACCTGTGCTAAGCCGCAAGCCCGGCCACGGCATGAACGACTTTAGAGACCGCATCCGGCCGGACTGGGCGAGCGTCCTCCTCCACGTCCTCGAGCGGGCGCGGGAGATGGGACCGAAGGGGATCCTCGCCTTCGATCTCGACTCCACCCTCTTCGACAACCGGCCCCGGCAGGCGCGCATCCTCCGGGAGTTCGGCGAGGCCCGCGGCATCGGCTGCCTGGCCGACTGCCGGCCGCACCACTGGGACTCGGGCTGGGACATGAAGGCGGCCTTGCGAAGCTGCGGCCTCTCCGCCGAGGAGGCGGAGCGGATCTTCCCCGAGGCGAAGGCCTTCTGGGCGGAGCGCTTCTTCACCAGCCCCTACTGCCTCGACGACGTGGCGGTCCGGGGCGCGGCGAAATTCGTCGCCCGCGCGGTGGAGGCCGGCGCCACGGTGGCGTACGTCACCGGCCGCCACGAGGAGATGCGCGAGGGCACCGTCGAGGCCATGCGCAGAAACGGGGTGGCCGTCCCCGGCGGCGACGTGCACCTCATCATGAAGCCCACCTTCGAGATGCACGACGACGAGTTCAAGCGCGAGGCCCACGCCAGGCTCAAACGGATGGGAACCCTCCTCGCCGCCTTCGACAACGAACCCACCCACGCCAACGACTACCGAACCAAGTTCCCCGAGGCGATCGTCGTCCACCTCGCCACCGACCACTCCGGCCGGCCGGTGGAGCTCTTGGAGGGGATCGTCTCCGTGCCGCACTTCGAGGTCGAGCGTCGAGGGTCCAGCGTCGAGCGGTAGTCGAGCCGCCGTCCAGCGGTCTTGACGGTGGACAGTCCAGGATCGGGTGTCGAGCGGAGGGAGCCGCCCTTTGTTATTCGGAGGGCGTGAGCGCCCCTCCCCAGGACGCACTCCTCTCGATGTACCGGAAGATGGTCCTCGTCCGGCGCTTCGAGGAGCGCGCCGGCCAGCAGTACGGACTGGGGAAGATCGCCGGCTTCTGCCACCTCTACATCGGACAGGAGGCAGTCGCCGCCGGCGCCACCGTCGCCTCCCACCCCGATGACTACATGATCGCCGCCTACCGCGAGCACGGCCACGCCCTCGCCCGCGGCGCCGATCCCCGCATGGTCATGGCCGAGCTGTTCGGCCGCCACACCGGATACAGCAAGGGCAAGGGCGGCTCGATGCACCTCTTCGACGTCGAGCACTACTTCTTCGGCGGCTACGGCATCGTCGGAGGACAGATCCCCCTCGCCACCGGCATCGGGTTCGCCTCCCGCTACCGCGACGAGGGCCGCGTCGTCCTCTGCTTCTTCGGCGAGGCAGCCGCCAACCAGGGCTCCTTCCACGAGTCCCTGAACATGGCCTCCAAATGGAAGCTGCCGGTCCTCTACCTCTGCGAGAACAACCGCTACGGGATGGGCACCTTGATCACCCGCGTCGCCGCGGTCGCGGAGATCTACAAGCGCGCCGCCGGATACGCCATGCGCGGTGAGCAGGTCGACGGCATGGACGCCGTCGAGGTCTTCGAGGCGGTCGCCGAGTGCGCCGGCCACTGCCGCGCGGGAAAGGGGCCGGTGCTCCTCGAGGCCAACACCTACCGCTTCCGCGGCCACTCCATGGCCGACCCCGCCACCTACCGCGACCGCCAGGAGGTCGAGGAGGAACGAAAGCGCGACCCCGTCCCCAAGCTGCGCCAGCACATCCTCGAGTCCGGCACCGGCAGCCCCGAGCAACTGGACGCCATCGATCGGGAGGAGCGCGCCAGGGTGGACGCCGCCGTCAAGTTCGCCGATCAATCGCCCGAGCCGCCGCTCGAAGAGCTTCGGGCCGACACCTTCGTCGCCGAAGGAGAGGAGGACGTGCGCCCGCGGGCCCGAGTCCTGGGGGCCCATGTAGCCTGGCCTGAGTATCCCGCGAGCTTCGAGGTCACCTGGGAGCTGGAGCCGCGCGCGACCACCACCGCCGAGCAGAAGGCCACCGACGAGTCCCGCGTGGAAGAGCGCAGGACCGAGACGGCCCAGTCGGTGCTCGCCCAGCCCGACGGGGAGGCACGCTGATGCCCGAGCTGATGTACCGCGAGGCTTTGAACCATGCCCTCGCCGAGGAGATGGAGCGCGACGTCCGCGTCTTCCTCATGGGAGAGGAAGTCGGGCGCTACCAGGGCGCCTTCAAGGTGTCCTTGGGGCTCCTCGACCGCTTCGGCAGCGCCCGCGTCGTCGACGCACCCATCTCCGAGCTGGGCTTCTCCGGCATCGGCATCGGCGCCGCTATGGTCGGACTGCGCCCGATCGTCGAGATGATGACCTGGAACTTCGCCGTCCTCGCGATGGACCAGATCGTCAACAACGCCGCCAAGCTCCGCCACATGTCCGGGGGCCAGCTCCGCTGCCCGATCGTCTTCCGCGGACCGGGAGGAGCCGGCGGCCGGCTCTCCTCCCAGCACTCCCAGGCCCTGGAGGCCACCTACGTCCACTTCCCCGGCCTCAAGGTGATCGCCCCGGCCACCCCCGCCGACGCCAAGGGCATGCTCAAGGCCGCGATCCGCGACGACAACCCGGTGATCCAGATCGAGGCCGAGCGCCTGTACGCCGTCCGCGGCCAGGTCCCAGAGGGCGAGCACCTGGTCCCGCTCGGCTCAGCCGACCTCAAGCGGCACGGAAAGGACCTCACCCTCATCACCTGGTCGCGAATGCTCTACACCACGCTCGAGGCGGCGCGCCTGCTCGAGCGCGAGGGGATCGACTCCGAGGTGGTGGACCTGCGCACGCTCAGGCCGCTCGACGAGGAGACGGTGCTCGATTCGGTCCGGAAGACGAACCGCGCGGTGATCGTCGAGGAGGGTTGGCCCTGGTGCGGCTTCGGCGCCTCGGTGGCGGACGTGATCCAGTCCCAGGCGTTCGACGAGCTGGACGCGCCGGTCCTGCGGGTCACCGGCCTCGACGTCAACCTCTCCTACGCGGCGAATCTCGAGGCGGCCGCCCAGCCCAACGCCGAACGGATCGCCGCCGCCGCCCGCAGGGTTCTCTACCTCGAGGAGGCTTGAGCCGTGGCCACGCCCGTGCAGATGCCGGCGCTCTCGCCCACCATGACGGAGGGGAAGATTCTCCGCTGGCTCAAGAAGGA
Organism: Myxococcales bacterium; assembly: GCA_016191815.1. GTDB lineage: Bacteria > Myxococcota > Myxococcia > Myxococcales > Myxococcaceae > JACPVI01. The sequence continues at coordinate 41,768 of JACPVI010000088.1, read as the reverse complement.
GGGCGAGCAGGTTTCCTCGGGCCAGCCCGTTGCCGAAGTGGAGACCGACAAGGCGAATCTGGAGATGGAGGCCTACGAGGAGGGCACCCTCCTCCGCATCCTGGTGAAGGAAGGAGAATCCGCGCCGGTGGGAGCCACCATCGCCTACATCGGCGAGAAGGGGGAGAAGGTCGAGGCTCCGCCACCTCGCGCGCCAGAGGCGGCCCCCAAACCCGCCGCGCCGCCGGCACCCCCGGCGATGAAGAAGCCCGGCGAGGTGGTGCCCATCCGTCAGGTGGGACGGAAGCTCCACGCCTCGCCGCTGGCGAGGAAGATGGCGGCCGAGCGGGGGATGGATCTCGAGGCGCTGGCCGGCAGTGGGCCGAGCGGGCGGATCATCAAACGGGACATCGAGCGTGCCGCGGCCGCCGTGCCAGCGCGACTGCCGCCACTCCCAGCCCTGCTGGAGCGCCGCGCCCCGGAAGCCGTGCCGCTCAGCTCGATTCGGAGGATCATCGCCCAGCGGATGACCGAGTCGAAGCCCGGGGTGCCTCACTTCTACCTGACCGTGGAGGTGGAGATGGACGCCGCACTGAAAGCCCGCGAGGAGGCGCAGGCGCTCGAGGCCAAGGTCTCGATCAACGACATCGTGGTGAAGGCCGCGGCGATGGCCCTTCGCCGCCACCCGAAGTTGAACGTGCAGTACCGGGCCGAGCAGGCGCTCAGGTTGGGAAACGTCGACGTGGGGATCGCGGTGGCGATCGAGGACGGGCTCATCACTCCGATCATCCGGGACGCGGACGCGAAGGGGCTCGGCGCGATCGCCACGGAGTCCAGGGCGCTGATCGAGCGCGCCCGGAGGCGGGCGCTCAGGCCGGAGGAGTACCAAGGGGGATCGATCACCGTCTCCAACCTGGGGATGTTCGGCATCGACTCGTTCGCGGCGATCATCAATCCTCCCCAGGCGGCGATCCTCGCCGTGGGGCAGGTGGCTCCCAAGCCCGTCGTCCGCGATGGCCAGGTGGTGGTGCGCCAGATGATGTCGGCCACCTTGTCCGGAGACCACCGGGTGATCGACGGCGCCCTCGGGGCCGAGTACCTGCGGGAGGTGAGGGCGCTGCTCGAGCACCCGCTCCGCCTGCTGGTGTGACTGTTTCTCAGCGCGGGTAGCCGTTCACCACCCGGCGCTCGCGGGCGTTCACCGTGAAGGACTGCTCGACGTGCTGCAACTCGCCCTCGTAGCGCGGGTAGCGCCACAGCGCGAACTGCCTGCGCAGGCAGTCCGCCAGAGGAGACGCCTCCTGCTCCTTCTGTCCGAGGTGGACTTGTTCCACCCGGCCATTGCCGTTCACCGCCCACCGCACCACGTAGGTCTCCCAAGCCGGAGGCACCAGCCGCTCCGCCTGGAGGGCCAGGCAATCCTGCATCATCACGGAGAAGTGCTCATTCACCTCCCGCACCTTCTCGGGGCTCAGCTCTGTTCCGGACTTCTCGGCCGAGTAGTCGCGCAAGGCGTAGGAGCCGTTCAGGGCCAGCTCCAGCCTCCGGCACGCTCCTGCGCCTTCCTTGCCGTCCAGCGCGGCGCAGGCCTGGTCCACCTCCGAGGTGCGTGCGTAGAGACGCTGCTCCCTGGGGAGTGTCTCGGAGTGAACCTTCATGTCCGACAGCATCGCCCTCACCGCCTGTTGCGGATCGCCCAGCCGCAGGTGGTGCCAGCCCAGCCGCTTGAGCGCCCTCCTGCGAATCGACGCGCAGCGCGGCTCCTCGCAGTCTTTCGCCGCCCGTCCGAGCTGGGTCGCAGCCTCGGCGTCCTTCTCTGCCGCGGCAGCCGCCAAGCCCTTGGCCAGGTGCGCCCGCGCCACCATCAGCCGGTCGCCCAGGCGCCGGTAGGTGCCGATCGCCCCTTCCAGACAGCCGGGAGGAGGCCAGCCCTTCGCGGTCTCCGCCCGCGAGAGGCAGTCGTCCGCCGCCCGCACCTGGGCCGCCCGCTCCCGGGCCGCGTCACCCGCGCCTTTTCCCTTGCCGGCCCTCGACAGAGCCGCCAGCGCCCGCGCCCTGCAGGCGTCGGTCTTCTCCGGCCCGCACTCGAGCAGCCATCGCTCCGCCGCCCTTCGGCTTCCCTTCGCGTCGTTGGACGCTTCGGCCAGCCTGAGCTCCAGCTCGGCCACCTGCTGGCGTTGGTCCGGCTCCAGCCCATCTGTCCGTCCAAGCTGGTCGAGCGCCTCCCTGGCGTCTTCGAGCTTCCCCGAAGCGATGAGCTGCCGCAGCGCCGAGGCCGAAGCGGCAAAGGCGGCTCGGCGCTCTGAGCGATCGTCGACCACGGGCGGCTCGGGCGCCACGGGCGCCACGGGCGCCATGGCGGGGGAAGGCGGAACGGGGCGATCCCGCTCCGGCTCGAACGCGGCGGCGAGCGCGTCGTCGTCGGTGGGCGGGCGGTCGAACACCTTCCTACGGGCGGGCGAGGAAGGGTCGGCATCCTCTGCGTGCTCCAGCTCGTCGCCGGCCGGCGGCGCGGGCGCGGTCGTCGCGCACGCGGCGAGCAAGAGGGAGAAGGCAGTCGCCCGGCGTCCGGCACGCGCGCTCACCGGGAGCATGTTACCCGCCCGGCCGCCGTTTCCCACCGGCGTTGTGAGGCCCGACCCGCGGCGAGCGCCGGTATCACCCTTCGCCGTCAGCCCTCGCCGGCGGTCAGCTTGCCGGGAGCTTGGCCCACTGCCTCCGCCTCGGCCGCCTCTTCCGGGCTCAGAGGCTGCCCGTTGGGAATGGAGGCCGCGGACAGGGGGTGGCCGTCGGGAATCGAGTCCTCGACGTCGGTGGCCAGCTCGGCCGGGCTGGGCGCGGGCATCGTCTTCGCGAGGGCCTTCGCCTCCGCGCTCGGATCGATGTTCCGCATTCCCGGAGGCGGTTTGAGGAAAGGCACGTGCGGCAGCCCGGAGTGCCGGCGCGCCGCCTCGAGGAGGACAGCGTGGTGGCGGTAGCGCGCCTCGATCAGCTTGTGGATCAAAAGCGGCCCCCCCGGCACCTTCCGTGCGGTCAAAGCCTGGGTGGCCTTCCTCACCGGATACCGCACGCGGCGGATCTGCACCCGCCAGCCCTTGTGCGTGAAGGTGAAGATTCCGTACGCGGGCCTGAGGTCCCCATCGCGGGGAATGCCGGCCGAGGCCACGTCGGCGATCACCAGCCTGCCCAGCCGCCGGCGGTAGGGGAAGTGGAGGTGCCCGAAGGCCACCGCAGCCGCGTCAAGGTGAGCCAGGTAGCGCCGCACCAGAGCCTCTTCCATGGTCGGCTCCAGGGACTCCTCGAGGTTGCGCGGATTGGCGTGGCAGATGTAGAGGTCCTGCCCTCTCCGGGGCGAGTAGCGCACCGAGAAGGGCAGCTCGCCGAGCCTCTTGACCTGCTCCTCGCCGAGCTGGTCCCTGGTCCACTCGAGCAGCGCGGTCTTCCAGTGATCTCGATCTCGGTAGGCGCCGCCCAGGTAGGAGCCGGCCAGATAGGCGTCGGTGTTTCCGACCAGCAGCACATGGCACCGGTCCTCGAGCAGCTCGAACGCCTCGCGAGGGTGGGCGCCTCGAAGGGCATGGTCCCCCGCCGCCACCAGGTAGTCGGGTGCCTGGCGGGCGATGTCCTCCAGCACGGCCTCGCACGCGGGGAGATTGCCGTGGATGTCGGCGAGGATGGCGACCCGCATCGGGACGAATCCTATGCCGGGGGAAGGAGCACCGTGAACTCCGAGCCCTCGCCTGGCCGGCTTTCCACCCGGACATCTCCCCCCATGGCGGTCACCAAGTGCTTGACGATCGACAGCCCGAGCCCGGTGCCCCCGAGCTCCCGGCTGCGCCCGCGGTCCACCCGGTAGAAGCGCTCGAACAGGCGTGGCAGATGGCGAGCCTCGACTCCGATTCCGGTGTCCCGCACCGCCACCGCGCACCGCCCCTCTTGCTTCACCCCGGTCACCTCCACCCGCCCGCCCTGGCCGGTGTACTTCACCGCATTGTCCAGAAGGTTTTGCAGCACCTGCTCGACGCCCCGCTCGTCGCCGCAGGCCCACAGGCCCTCCGGCACCGCCAGCTCCAGCGCGATCCCCTTCGAGTTGGCCCTCGGACGAATCGCCTCCGCCGCGCGCCCCACCGCGAGGGCGAGCGAGACCGGTTCGCTTTCGAGCTTCAACTCCCTGGACTCCAGCCGCGACAGCTCGAGCAGGTCCTCCACCAGGTTGGACAGGCGCTCCGATTGCCGGTGGATGATCTCCACCATCCGCCCGGCGTTTTCCTCGTCGTGGAGCGCTCCTCCCTTCAAGGTCTCCGCGTAGCCGCGGATGGCGGTGATCGGCGTCCTCAGCTCGTGGGAGACGTTGGCCACGAAGTCCTTCCGCACCGCCTCCAGGCGCCGCAGCTCGGTGATGTCGTGGAACACCGCCGAGGAGCCGCCCAGCTCTCTCCCCAGCGGAGCCACCCGCACCGCGAGCACGCGGGGCCGCAGGCCCAAGATGGCGACCTCGAGGCTGCTCGACTCGCCGCGTCCGCAGGCCTTTTCCACCGCCTGCTCCAATTCCTCGCTTTGGACGAGCTGGCCGGGCCGCCGCCCCGACAGCTCCTGCCCGGAGAAGAGCAGCTCCTTGAGGGCGTCGTTGTGCTCGATGACGGTGCCGGCGGCGTCGGTGATCCAGACGCCCTCCGCCATCCCATCTAGCACCGCGCTCAGGGTCAAAAGCCGGCGGGCCTGGGCCCTCGACCGCTCGGCGATCGCCGCGACCCCGCCGGCGAGCTTGGCCGGGTCATTCGCTTCGGTCTCCGGTCTGAGCGCCAGCTCCACCTGGGCGAGGCGCGCGGCGTCGGTGAGCGCGTCCATCCGCGCGGCGAGCCGGCGGGCGACCACGGCGACGGTCATGGCGCAGATCAGCGCCGCCACCAGCCCGGCCGTCGCAGAGAGCGCCAGGTCTCCCCCGGCGAGCCACACCGCCCCGGCCACCACCACCAGCGGGACGGGCAAGAGGGAGAGCAGGGCCCTGGGAGTCATCTCACTCCGCCGCGAGCCGGTAGCCGACGCCGCGCACGGTCTCGATCCCCTCGCCCGCGCCGCCCAGCTTCTCGCGGAGCCGTTTGATGTGCGTGTCCACCGTGCGGGTGGTCACCTCGGCGTCGATCCCCCACACGTGCGAGAGCAACTTCTCCCGGGTCTGCACTCGCCCGGGCCGCTCCAGGAACGTCCGCAGCAGTCGGAATTCCAGCGCGGTGAGCGCGACCGGGGAGCCGTCCACCGAGGCCTCGTGGCGACTGGGGTCGAGCTTGATTGCTCGGTGGGTCAGCACCTCCGCAGCAGGGGCCTCCGAGCGCCGGAGCACCGCCCTCACTCGAAGCAGCAGCTCCTTCACCGAGAAGGGCTTCACCACGTAGTCGTCGGCGCCCAGCTCGAGGCCCTTCACCCGGTCCGCCTCCTCGCCCTTGGCGGTCACCATGATGATCCGCGCGCCCGAGAGAGCGGGCTCGGCCCTGAGCAGCCGGGCGATCTCGCTGCCGGGGACGTCGGGCAGCATCAGATCGAGCAGCACCAGGTCCGGCGGGTGGGCGCGGGCACGGGCGATCGCCTGGCCCCCGGTGCGGGAGACTTCGGTGTTGTGTCCCTCGGCCTCGAGGTTGTACTCGAGCAACCCGGCCAGGTCCTCCTCGTCTTCGACGATCAAGATGCGCGCCACCGTCGGCTCCCGCTTTGGATCGCTTCCTACTTCAACTCGATTCATGGCATAAGCCGGCGCGAAAGCTCCTGTCGATGAGCACGAGCGCGGACGACAAGCGGAAGCAGCGCCGCATCCCGGTCGACCTGTGGATCGAGGTCGAGCGCGGCGGCGAGCTGTACTACCAGCGGGCCACCAACCTCTCGGTGGGGGGCGCCTACTTCGCGCAGACCATCCCCCTCCCCCTGGGCACGGTGGTGGACCTGCGCTTCACCTTGCCGGGCGAGGAGCACCAGATCGGCTGCAAGGGAGAGATCGTCACCGCCCAGGGCCTGGGCATGGGAGTCCACTTCCTCAGCATCCAGGAGTCCGACCGCGCCCGCATCGAGACCCTGATCGAGAAGCAGGGCGGCTAGCCTCGCCAGCGATCCCGTTTACAACCGCGGATCGCAGTCGATCACCCCGCCGTCAGCGCGGATGTCGATCGGGTTTGCGAGCACCGAGGTGTTGAGCCCTTCCTTGACCTCCAACTTCATGGTGCAAGAGCCGCCCAAAAGCGCCGGCGGGTTGGACTTGGAAAGGGCCTCCACCACCAGCGTGTAGTCCTTGCCCACGGGAACGCCGAAGGCCTTGACCTCCTGCACGCCGCCGTCGGGGAGGCTGGCCGGGAAGAGCAGGGCGGTGTGTTGCTGCCCGCTCGCGTCCTGCAGCGGGACCAGCCGCTTGGGGTCGACCTCGTCCTTGAGGCACTGCTTCGCGGTGCAGTCGAGCGCCGTGCCCGCAGAGAGCAGCGCCACCTGGAAGCTCGAGACGCGGTCGGCGATCGCCCCTGAGAGGAAAAGCTCGAACGACAGCGAGGGGTCGCCCCGGGGCGAGTCGCAGCAGAGAATGGCCGCGAAGGTCCCCGAAAGCGCGAGGGCGACAAAGCCGCGCCGGCGCCTCATGGGGCCTCCCGGATGGTGATCCGGATCGGCAAGGTGCCGGTGGGCTTGGAGGTGGCGATCACCACGATGCCCGCGGTGGCGCCGGCGGCGACCGCTCCCACTCCCACCCAGACCCAGGGGTTTTCATACCAGCCGCCGCCCTGTGGCATAGGTTTCTGCCCGCCACCGGACTGTGGCGCCAGCACCTGGAAGCGGAGCGGGTTGAAGGGGTCCCCCCTGCCGGCGAGGCGGCGCTGGGCGGCGTCCGCCACCTCCACGTAGTACTCCATCTCGTAGGCGCGCCCCTCGGAGGTCAGCTCATAGGCCGGCACCACCGAGCGGTACTCCTCCTTGGAGGCCTTGTGGCGCACGAAGTCCACCGAGCTGTAGGCCTGGGCTCCCGCTCGCCGGTAGTAGAGCTTCGCCTTCGCCCCGAGCGCCAGGTCATCGATCCGCGCCGCAACCTCGATCGGCGCGTCCGCGGGCGAGTCTCCGATCTGCCGGAGGCTGATGGTCACCGGCCTCACCCGCCGCTTGCGGATGTCCTCCTTGATGCGCGCGTAGAGCCCGCGGATCTTCGGTGGCTCGGTCTTGGGCAGCTCGAAGTCCGGGCGCGCCTGCAAGAGCTTCTCGAAGGCGTCGCGGGCCTTCTCCTCGTTGCCGAGGTAGAGCTGGGCGAGCCCGAGCAGCCGGTACAGCTCCACCAGCTGCTCGTCGGTGGTGTCCGGCTGGGAGAGCCCGGCCTGCAAGGTCTTCACCGCCTCCTCGAAGTCGCCCGCCTCGAGCTGCTCCTGGGCGCGGGCGAGCTCCGGCAGCTCGGGCGACACCGCGGCCACCACCGAGGCCTCCGGAGGGACCAGCATCGCCACGGTCGGCAAAGGCGCCCTCGCGGCCGCGTTCCCCCCGAGGATGGCGAGGACCAAACCGGCGGCCAGGCGGTGCGCGGCGGTCTGCATCGCGCGCGACCGTAACCTAGCCACGGCGAGGAGGCCAGCCTCAGCCGAGGAGGCCGGTCAAGAGCCGTGTCGCCGCGAATGCCGCCGCCGCCATCAGCGCCGAAGCCGGGATGGTGAACAACCAAGCCCAGATGATTCGTCCGGCGACTCCCCATCGGACCGCCCGCGCGCCCCTGGTGGTCCCCACGCCGACGATGGCGCCAGTGATGGTGTGCGTGGTCGACACTGGAATGCCGAAACCGGCGGCGAAGAGGAGCGTCGCACCTCCGCCCGCCTCCGCGCAGAAACCGCCGATCGGCTGCAGCTTGGTCAGGCTGTGGCCCATCGTCTTCACGATGCGCCACCCGCCGAAGAAGGTGCCCAACCCGATCGCCGCGTGGCAAGCGATGATCATCCACCAGTCGATGTGGAAAGTCCGGTCGGTCCACACCGTGCCATAGAGCACCACTCCGATGATTCCCATCACCTTCTGGGCGTCGTTGCTCCCGTGGCTATACGAGTAGAACCCCGACGACAAGAGCTGGAGCCTGCGGAACCACCGGTCGGCCTTGAGCGGGGTCACCTCCAGGCGGTGAATCAGCCAGGCGGTGGTGAGCATCAGCGCCAGCCCGAGCGCCATCCCGAGCACCGGCGCGACGACGATGAAGGTGGCGATCTTCCCGATGCCGCTGGCCTGCAGGCCCTCCAATCCAATCGCCGGAATGGTCCCTCCCACCAGCCCTCCCGCCAGCGCGTGCGAGGAGGAGGAAGGCAGGCCCCACCACCAGGTGATGAGGTTCCAGGCGATTGCTCCCACCAGCGCGGAGAAGATCACCGTCAGCACGATGGTCGAGCCCTGGGCCTTCAGCATCTCGAAGTGGATGATGCCCTTGCCCATCGTGTTGGCGACCTTCACGCCCCCGCCGAACGCGGCGATGAAGTTGAAGAAGGCCGCCCAGGCCACCGCGTAGACCGGCGCGAGCACCCGGGTGGACACCACCGTGGCGATGGAATTGGCGGCGTCGTGGAAGCCGTTGACGAAGTCGAACAGCAGCGCGACCGCGACGATGGCGACGACGCAGAAGAGGAGCATCTAGCTGTGCTCGAGGACCACGCCTTCGATGACGTTGGCCACGTCCAGGCACTTGTCGGTGGCGGTCTCGATGATGTCGTAGATCTCCTTCCACTTGATCACGGTGAGCGGATCCCACCCGCTCTTGAACAGCCGGGCCAGCCCCGACCGCAAGGTGTCGTCGGCCTGATTCTCCAGGCGCTTGATCTGCTTGCAGCCCTCGAGGATCTGCTCCGGCTTCTTGATGTGCCTGAGCAGGCGGACCACCTCCTGCACCTTCTCGCAGTTCAACACCAGGATGCGCGCCAGCTCGGTGGCGTCGGGAGTGGAGTCGGGCACCTCGTAGTAGAGCAGCCGCTCCGCGGCGGCGTCCGCCAGATCCAAAACGTCGTCGATCCGCGAGAGCAGCCGGTGGATGTCCGCCCGGTCGAACGGAGTGATGAACTGCTTGTGCAGCCGGTTGAAGGCCGCGTGGGTCACCGCATCTCCCCGGTGCTCCGCGTCCTTGATCGCCCGCACCCGGTCGGCCACGTCGTGGAAGTCGGACAACAGCCCGTGCAACAGCCTGGCTCCCTCCATGGTCGCCGCGCACTGCGCATCGAAGTCGTCGAAGAACTCGTCCGACCTCGGCATCAGCTTCTCGATCATCAGTCCCCCAGGCGAGGGCGCGGACGGTAGATCGGCCGCCCGGGGGACAATGTGACATTTCGGTGACGGCTGTTCGGCAAGCGACGCCCATTCGCGGGAAGCCTCGCCGGCCCAGCGCTGTACTTGCCTTGGTTGACTCGACTCACCGCGCTCCCTATAGTGCGCGGCTCTTCTTGGTTGGCGGCACAAATGGTTGTAAACATTGAAGAAATCCTGGAGGGCGGCCTCGAGCTGGATAAGGAGATCCCATCTGAGCTGCTCGACCAGGCGCTCTTGGCGGACGGCAAGGGCACCGGGTTTCGCGCGAGGGGCGCGCCGCGGCTCGCCGCTCGGCTCACCAAGGTGAGCGGAGGGGTGCTGCTCGAAGGGCGGCTCTCCGCTCGGCTGGTCGCCCCCTGCAAGCGCTGCGTGACCGAGGTGGACCTCGATGTGCCGGTGGACTTCACGCTGAACCTGGTGGCCCATCCGGCGCCGGGGTCGGGCGAGGCCGCCGAAGACAAGCCAGGGGTGCGGGCGGGCTCCTTCTCCCTGGAAGAGGCGGACGAGGAGCGGTTCGACGGCCGGACGATCGATCTGGACCCGATCCTGCGCGAGCAGGTATTGCTGGCGCTGCCGGTGACGGTGGTGTGCGAGGAGGGCTGCCTCGGCCTTTGCACGTTGTGCGGGCAGAACCTGAACGAGCGGCAGTGCGGCTGCGAGCGGAAGCCTCCGGATCCGAGGCTGGCGAAGCTCGGAGAGATAAAGCTCAACTAGGCGGGAAAAAATGGGCGTCCCCAAGAAGCGGAAGTCGAAGATGCGCCGCAACCGGCGGCGGGCAGCGAACAGCAACCTGCGCGAGGCGGTGCAGGTCACCGAGTGCCCCAAGTGCCGGGAGCCGATCCTCCCCCACCGGGCCTGCAAGTCGTGCGGCTACTACGGTGGCCGCGAGGTGATCGCCACCGAGTAGGCCGATGCGCCTCGCCCTCGACGCGATGGGAGGCGATCACGCCCCCGCGGCGACCGTCGAGGGGGCGCTGTTGTTCGCGAAGGAGGAGCCCGAGCACGAGGTGGTGCTGGTGGGCGACGAGGAGCGGCTGCGCGCCGAGCTGGGCAAAAAGCGCGCGCGGCCGGCGAACGTGTCTTTGCGCCACGCCTCCGAGGTGGTGGCGATGGACGAGAGCGCCACCCGCTCGATGAGGCAGAAGCGGGACTCCTCGCTCAAGGTGAGCTTCGAGCTGGTGAAGGCGGGGGAGGCAGCGGGGCTGGTCTCGGCGGGCCATTCCGGCGCGGTGATGGCCGGGGCGCTGTGGGTGCTCGGGCGGATCGACGGGGTGGAGCGCCCGGCGTTCGCCGCCCTCTTCCCGGCGCTTCGGGGAGAAGGCCGCTGCGTCCTTTTGGATGCCGGAGCCAACGTGGAAGCCCGGCCCTCGCAGCTCGCCCAGTTCGCGGTGATGGGGGAGGCCTACGCCCGGCGGGTGCTCGGGGTGGAGAAGCCCAGGGTGGGGCTCCTCTCGAATGGAGAGGAGGAGTCGAAGGGCACCGCATTGACTCGGGAGGCGTTGGCCCTGCTCAAGCGCAGCCACCTCGACTTCCGCGGCTACGTGGAAGGGAAGGACATCTTCTCCGGCGAGGTGGAGGTGGTGGTGACCGACGGCTTCACCGGGAACGTGGTGCTCAAGACGAGCGAGGGGACGGCGATGGCGGTGGCGGCGCTCATCCGGAGCGCGGTGGAGAAGGCGGGGGTGTCGGAGAAGCTGGGGGCGTTGTTGCTCGGGCCGACGTTCGCCGGGTTGAAGAAGGTGGTGGACTACGCCGAGTACGGAGGAGCGCCGCTGCTCGGCGTCGACGGAGTGACCATCGTCGCCCACGGCCGCTCGAGCTCCAAGGCGATCAAGAACGCGCTAGGGGCCGCCCTCCACACGGTGCGGGCGGACCTCAAGGAGGAGCTGAGGGCGGCGGTGAGCAGGGCCAAGGCGTGGGTGCCCGCCCGGAGCGGCGCGCGGCGCTGACCGCGCGACTGGCCGTGACAGTGGCCAGGTCAAGGACTCGGCGGCGCCCGCGAGGCCGCCTGCCTGCCCCACCGCCGCAGCGCGGCCAACACCAGCATCGCCCCGGTGGAGAGCGCCGAGACGGCCCCCGCCGCGTACACCGTGCGCGGCCGGTACACGAAGCGGACCAGGTGCTCTCCCGCCGGGACCACCAAGCCCCGGAAATTGCCGTTGACCCGGTAGATGGGGACGTCCACTCCGTCCACGGTCGCCTCCCAGCCGGGGTACCAGGTGTCCCGCAGCACCAGCAGCGCCTCCACCGGAGTCGAGGCACGCAGCGCGACGGAGTGGGCCTCGTCCTCCGCCAGCTCCGCCTTCGCCAGCGGACCAGGCGAGGCGAGCGCTCGCGCCTTCGCCGGCCCGATGCCCTCCACGGCGGCTGCTCCGTCGCCGGCCCCGAGCGCCAGGGTTTGGCCGAGCACGGGCCTTCGCGGGTCGAACGGAGCCACGCGCTCTGCCCAGAACAGCCTGCCTCGGCCGCCGGGAATCGCGTAGGCCGAGAAGGGCCCGCCGTCCGCCAACAGCTCGAGGCTCTGGGAGCCGCTTCTCGCGAGCAGGATGGTCGCGCCCAATTGCCGAAAGCTCTGGAGATCCAGCTCCTCGAACCAGGCGCAGGTCGGGAAGGGGCCCTGGTGGAAAGCCTCGAAGAACCGGTTCGGGAAGATTGCGGCCACGTGCTCGGCGCAGCGGACGGACATTGCCTCGCAGAGGTTGGGAGGGATGGCGAAGGCCGGTGAACCCAGGGAGACGACGCGCTCCTGGGGGCGTTGTCGCCGGAGCCACTCCACGAGCGGGCCCGGCCGCGGCTCCAGCCGGTTCCAGGCGAGATGGTTGAGCGAAATCGGAAAGGCCAGCGGCAAGGCGATCCCGAGGGCGGCCGCCTCCGGGTGCCGCCTCAGGCAAGGGACGAGCCGCGAGCCCGCCAGGGCCGCCAGCCCCAAACCGGCGAGTAGGAAGAACGCCCAGGGGTGGGCGGACTGCTCCTTCGCCGGCAAGGGCGCCTGCGCGAGCACCGCACACTCCAACCCGAGCACGAGCAGGCCCGCGCTCAGGGGTGCGAGCCACCTGTTGCCCTCGAGCTCCAGCAAGGCGTCGAACCCCCGGGCCGCGGTGAACGCCAAGCCAGCCCAGAAAAGCGACTTGAGGTAGTAGACCGGCATCCGGGTGGCGCCGTGGACCGCGTCCGCCAGCGCGTGCCCGAGGCCCGGCAGGGGCATGAGCACCAGCGCCCCCAGGGCGCAGGCCGACATCCAGTACAGCCGCGAGCGGCCCCTCGACCACGCCGCCGCGACTGCGCTCGCCGCGAGGGCGGGGACGACCAACAGCTCCGACGCCAGCGCGAACAGGTTGTCCCACTGGTAGGGCCATTGGAACTGCACCGGCATGCCCTTGTAGGACTGCCCGTTGAAGTAGAGCCTGAGCATCGGCGCCCAGAGGATGCTGAGACAGAGCACCGTGAGAATCGCCACCGCGGCCACCGCGCCCGCCCGCCGCGAAAGGCTCGGCCCCGAGCCCCGGCCGCCTCCGAACGCGAGGTAGTGAAGCGCCGCCGCACAGGCCATCAGGGCCGCGACCTCCGGCTGGCCCGCGTGCCCCATGAGAACGAAGGGAACTGCCCCGGCCGCGACGGTGCTCGCGCGCTCCCATCGGATGCGCTCGAGCCCCAGCAGGCACCACGGAAGGAAGAAGTAGGCCGCCGTGTCGAGGATGACCAGCCGCTCGAGGCACCAGGGGTTAAGGGAGAACGCCGCCGCTCCCAGGGCGGAGGCGGCCGGCGAGAGCCCGGAGGAGCGCAGAAAGCGGTGAGCCCCGGCCATGCCGATCACCAGGCCCAGGACCAGCGTCGCGCAGTAGCTCGCGGTGCTGGGGAACGCGTAGTACAGCCACCGCATCGGGTTGAAGGGGCGGAACTGGCCGTTGTCGATCGTCGGCGCTCCGTTGCCGATGTAGGGGTTCCACAGCGGGAGCCGCCCCCGGTGCAGCTCGCCCGCGGCGTGCGCATCCATCGACCACTGGACGCCGATCGAGCCGAACTCCGGCTCCTGGATGCCGCGGAACGCCCTCGCCCGCGCCAGGTGAGCCCGGTCGATCTCCAGCGATTGCCCCGAGCCCAAGGCCAGCGGGAGCCCCCAGCCCGGGTAGCGGGCGAAGGGAAGGAAGTTTTTCGCTGCGGCGAGCGGGAAGAACGTCACCAGCACGAGGGCACAGAGGCCGAACGCGGTCCAGCGCCACCTTGGCCATCGCTGCTCGGAGCCTGTCACTCCGTCGAACCGTACCCCGCCCATGCCCCCGCCGCCTCGCTTCTCGATCCGTCGCTCGGCCGCGTCGGCTCCTTCGCAGTGCGTAGCAGGCTACGCAGCACATAAGCGTACCTGGCCAGTGACATGCTAGGAGCTTCCAGGTAGAGAGCGCCGCGGAACGGAAAGACGGCGGCGCGTCGATCCGGCGGCCGCCTGCGCTCGAACAACCAGGGAAGCCCTTGCCCAACACGCAGATCATCGGAACTGGCTCCTACGCGCCCACGAAGGTCATCTCCAACAAGGACCTCGAGAAGCTGGTCGAGACCAGCGACGAGTGGATCACCGAGCGCACCGGCATCAAGGAGCGGCGGCAGGCCGCCGAGGGGGAAGTCACCAGCGACATGGCGGTGAAGGCGGCGGTGCAGGCCCTGGAGATGGCGAGCACCCGCCCCGAGGAGCTGGACCTCATCGTGGTGGGCACCATCTCGCCGGACATGCCCATGCCCGCTTGCGCGACCTTCGTGCAGGCGAGGCTGGGAGCGAAGAAGGCCTTCGCCTTCGACGTCTCTGCCGCCTGCGCGGGCTCGCTGTTCGCGATGTCCATCGTCGATCAGTACGTGAAGGCGGGCCTGGCGAAGCGGGCGCTGGTGATCGGCGTGGAGATGCTGACCCGCATCGTGGACTGGGAGGACCGCAACACCTGCGTCCTGTTCGGCGACGCGGCGGGGGCGATGGTGCTCGGGCCTTCCCAGGACGGCGCGCGGGGAATCCTCTCCACCCACCTTCACACCGACGGCACCCAGACCGACATCCTCGCCATCCGCGGGGGCGGCACCAAGCACCCGCTGAGCGCGGAGGTCCTGGAGAAGAAGCTCCACAAGGTGTCGATGAACGGGCGCGAGGTCTACAAGGTGGCGGTGCGGGTCTTGACCGACGTCACCCGGGAGGCGCTCGCGGCCAACGGGCTCTCCGCCGAGGCGGTGGACCACGTCATCGCCCACCAGGCAAATCTAAGGATCATCGACGCGGTGCTGGGAAGGGTCGGCATCCCGATGGAGAAGTGCTGGCTGAACATCGCCAAGTACGGCAACACCTCTTCGGCGTCGCTCCCGATGACGCTGGACGAGGCGAACCGGGCCGGCCGGCTCGAGCAAGGCGACCTGATCGCGATGATGGCGATCGGCGCCGGCATGGCCTGGGGGAGCGCGCTGGTCCGCTGGTAGGTGCCCACATGTCGAAGCTCGCGTTCATCTTTCCGGGGCAGGGGAGCCAGTCGGTCGGCATGGGCAAGGCGATGGCCGACGCCTTCCCCGAGGCCAAGGCGGTGTTCGAGGCGGCCGACGACGCGCTGAAATGGAAGCTATCCGAGCTTTGCTTCGAGGGCCCCGAGGAGGACCTGAAGCTGACCGCCAACACCCAGCCGGCGATCCTCGCCACCTCCATCGCGGTGCACGCGGTGGTGTCGAAGCGAATGCCCGCGCCCGACTTCGTGGCCGGCCATTCGCTCGGTGAGTACTCGGCGCTGGTGGCATCGGGGGCGATGTCGCTTTGCGATGCCGTCCGCGCGGTGCGCGAGCGGGGCAGCTTCATGCAAGAAGCCGTGCCCGCCGGGCAGGGGGCGATGGCGGCGGTGTTGGGCCTCTCTCCCGAGGTGGTGAGGTCGATCTGCGAGGAGTGCGCGGGCGGGCAGGTCCTCTCGCCGGCGAACTACAACGAACCGGCCCAGACGGTGATCGCCGGGCACGCCCAGGCGGTGGAGCGGGCGAAGGCCAGGCTCGAAGAGGCGGGGGCGAAGCGGGTGCTGTCGTTGCCGGTGTCCGCTCCCTTCCACTGCGCGCTGATGGAGCCGGTGAAGCCGCGCCTGGCCGCGGTGCTCTCGGGGATGTCATTTGGGGCGCCTTCCGCGCCGGTGGTGACCAACGTCGAGGCGAAGCCCAACGCCGATCCCTCCCGCATCGTGCCGTTGCTCCTTGCGCAGGTGACCTCCCCGGTGCGCTGGATCGAGTGCGTGGAGGAGCTGCGCCGCCAGGGCGTGACGCGCTTCGTCGAGCTGGGGCCGGGCAGGATCCTCGCGGGCCTGGTCAAGCGCATCGCCAAGGACGTGCAGCTCGCCAGCGTGGAGGACCCCTCCTCGCTGGAGAGGCTTTTCAAACCCTGACTCGGACCTCCCATGTTCAACGGAAAGATCGTCCTCATCACCGGCGGCTCCCGCGGCATCGGCCGGGCCTGCGCGCTCGCCTTCGCCCGAGAGCACGCCACGGTGGTCATCACCTACGCGGGCAACGAGGAGAAGGCCAAGGAGACGCTCGCCGCCATCGAGCAGGCAGGTGGAAAGGCCAGCGCCAAGCGCTTCGACGTGGCTGACCCCAAGGCCTGCGCCTTGGCGGTGGAGGCCGTCGTCAAGGAGCACGGCCGACTGGACGTCCTGGTGAACAACGCGGGCGTGGCGATCGACGGACTGGTGATGCGCTTTAAGGACGAGGACTGGGACAAGACCCTCGACACCAACCTCAAGGGCGCCTTCGCGCTCATCCGCGCCGCCTCCCGGCCGATGATGAAGCAGAAGGGCGGGGCGGTGGTGAATCTCACCTCGGTGGTGGGGGAGACCGGCAACGCCGGCCAGGCGGCCTACGCCGCCTCCAAGGCCGGCATCATCGGGCTCACCAAGTCGGTGGCCCGCGAGCTGGCCTCGAGGAACATCCGGGTCAACGCCGTCTCCCCCGGCTTCATCGGCACCGACATGACCGCCCGCATCCCCGAAGAGGCGCGGGCCCGCATGCTGGATTCGGTCCCGCTGGGCCGCCTGGGGACGGCGGAGGAGGTCGCCGGCGCGGTGCTATTCCTGGCGAGCGATGCCGCCGCCTACATCACCGGCGAAGTCCTCAAGGTGAACGGCGGCATGTACATGTAGGCGTTGTCTGGAGTCCCAAGGGCGCTTCGGGTATACCGCGCGCGCCTTCGAAACCGGAGAGTGTGAACACATGGCGACGACGCAGATCGAGACCAAGGTCAAGTCCATTATCGCCGACCAGCTCGGCGTCGGAGAGGACGAGATCAAGCCCGAGAGCTCCTTCATCGAGGACTTGGGTGCCGACAGCCTGGACATCGTGGAGCTGGTGATGGCGATGGAGGAGGAGTTCGAAGTGGAGATTCCCGACGAGGAAGCGGAGAACATCAAGACCGTCGGCGACGCGATCAACTACATCAACACCCACAAGAAGTAGTCGCCGGCGGCGGGAGCGTCGCATGATGCCCAACCGTCGCGTGGTGGTCACCGGCACCGGGCTCATCACCTCGCTCGGGACCGGGACCGAGAAGAACTGGCAGTCGTTGCTCGCCGGAAAGTCCGGCATCGGGCCGATCGGCCGCTTTCCGGTCGGCAAGCTGGACACCACCTTCGCCGGCGAGGTGAGGGACTTCGACCCCGAGCAGTTCGTGGAGAAGCGGGAGGTCCGGCGGATGGACCTCTTCACCCAGTACGCCATCGCCGCCGCGGAGCTGGCCATGCGGGAGAGCGGGCTGCCCATCGGCGCCGACAAGCCGCACGGCTACGCGCCGGAGAAGGTCGGGGTGATCGTCGGCTCCGGCATCGGCGGGCTGGGCAGCCTCGAGGAGCAGCACAAGCGGGCGCTGGAGAAGGGCTTCGATCGCATCTCGCCGTTCTTCATCATCCAGATGATCGTCAACATGGCCCCCGGGCTCATCACCATGCGCTACGGGGCCAAGGGGCCGAACTGGTCGCCGGTGTCGGCCTGCTCAACCTCCGCGCACGCGCTCGGCGAGGCCTGGAAGTCGATCCGGCTCGGCGAGATCGACGCCGCCATCGCCGGAGGCGCCGAGTCGGCCATCACCCCCTTGGGCATCGGCGGCTTTTCGGTGATGAAGGCGCTCTCCAGAAGGAACGACGCCCCGGAGAAGGCCAGCCGGCCCTTCGACAAGGACCGCGACGGATTCGTGATGGGCGAGGGCGCGGGCATCGTGGTCCTCGAGGAGTACGAGCTGGCCAGGGAGCGGGGCGCGCCCATCCTCGCGGAGCTGGTGGGCTACGGCGCCAACTCCGACGCCTACCACGTCACCCAGCCGGCCCCGGGGGGCGAGGGGGCTGCACGCTGCATGAGGCTGGCCCTCCAGAGCGCGCGGATGGATCCGTCGGAGGTCGGCTACATCAACGCCCACGGCACCTCGACGCCGTACAACGACGCCAACGAGACCAAGGCGATCAAGGCCGTCTTCGGGGCATACGCCAAGAAGCTCGCGGTCAGCTCCACCAAGTCGATGACCGGGCACATGCTGGGCGCCGCCGGGGGCGCAGAGGCGGTGATCTCCGTGCTCGCCCTCACCCGGGGCGTCTTGCCGCCGACCATCAACTACGAAACTCCGGATCCGGAGTGCGACCTGGACTACGTCCCCAACACAGCCCGGGAGGTGCGAATCTCCGCGGCGATGTCGAACTCCTTCGGCTTTGGCGGGACCAACGCGGTGCTGCTCTTCAGGCGGCTGCCGTGAGGCTGGCGATCGCCTCCGACCACGCCGGCCTCGAGCTCAAAGCAGAGCTCCTCGAGGCTGGCCGCGCCCGCTCGCTACAGATCGAGGACCTGGGCACCTACAACAACGACTCGGTGGACTACCCGGACTTCGCCTCCAAGGTGGCGCGCCTGGTCGCCTCGGGAGCGGCCGGCTTCGGGGTCCTGGTCTGCGGCACCGGCATCGGGATGAGCATCGTCGCCAACAAGCACCGCGGGGTGCGGGCGGCGGTCTGCCGGAGCGAGTTCGAGGCCAGGATGGCCCGCGCCCACAACGACGCCAACGTTCTCTGCCTGGGCCAGCGAGTGACCGGCCCTGGGCTCGCCCGCAGCATCCTCGAGGCCTTCCTGGACACCCCTTTCGAGGGTGGCCGCCACCAGAAGCGGATCCAGAAGATCCGTGACGTGGAGTCGGCGCCATGAGGCCTCGAACGAAGTCCTTGGCCGCCCTGGCCTTTGTCCTCCTCCTCGCCGGCTGCCGGACGCAGATCGAGCCCGTGCGGAGGACCGATCCCAAGCTCGTCTACGTGGGCGACAGGAGCTGCAACGTCTTCGACTACCCCACCGCCTCCGACGTGCCGGACGGGGCGAAGAACCTCGGCTGGGTGGAGGCGAAGTTCGCGAACAACGACGAGGAGACCTTCATCGCCCTCCGCAAGAAGGTGTGCGAGATGGGAGGCAGCGCGCTCTCGCAGATCCGCTGGGTCCACGAGGCGGGCGAGTACGAGCCATCGATCCTCAGAGGCAACGCCTGGGCGCTGCCCTAGCCTGGGAGGTGCGGCGTGGAGAACCGAAGGACACTGCGCGAGGTCGACCCGGACATCTTCCGAGTGGTGCAGGACGAGACCCGGCGCCAGGAGGAGGGCCTGGAGCTGATCGCCTCGGAGAACTTCGTCAGCCCCGCCGTCCTCGAGGCGATGGGCTCGGTGCTCACCAACAAGTACGCGGAGGGCTATCCGGGCAAGCGCTACTACGGTGGCTGCGAGTTCGTAGACACAGCCGAGCAGCTCGCCATCGACCGGGCCAAATCGCTGTTCGGGGCGGACCACGTCAACGTCCAGGCCCACTCCGGCTCGCAGGCCAACATGGGTGCCTACATGGCGCTGATGAAGCCCGGTGAGCTGATGCTCTCGCTCGATCTCAACTCCGGCGGGCACCTCACCCACGGCGCCTCTTTCAACTTCTCCGGGAAGCTCTACCGGGTGGTCCACTACGGGCTCTCCCGCGAGAGCGAGACCATCGACTTCGCCCAGGTCAGCTCGTTCGCCAAGGAGCACAAGCCCAAGGTGATCGTGGTGGGCGCCTCGGCCTACCCGCGCACGCTGGAGTTCGACAGGTTCCGGGAGATCGCCGACCAGGTGGGCGCCGTGGTGGTGGTGGACATGGCCCACATCGCCGGTCTCGTCGCCGCCGGAGCGCACCCCTCGCCGGTCCCCTTCGCCGAAATCGTCACCACCACCACCCACAAGACGCTCCGCGGCCCCCGCGGAGGCATGGTGCTCTGCCGCGAGGCCTACGCCAAATCGCTCAACAGCCAGATCTTCCCCGGCATCCAGGGCGGGCCGCTGATGCACGTGATCGCCGCCAAAGCGGTGGCCCTCAAGGAGGCCCTCACCGACGACTTCAAGACGTACCAGCGGCAGATCGTCGCCAACGCCAAGGCGCTGGCCGAGGCCATCAAGGGACAGGGGCTGAGGCTGTGCTCCGGCGGCACCGACAACCACCTCATGCTGGTGGACCTCAGGCCCAAGCGGGTGACCGGCAAGGCGGGCGAGGAGGTGCTGGGCAGGGCAGGCATCACCGTCAACAAGAACCAGATCCCCTTCGACCCCGAGAAGCCCACCGTGTCCTCCGGCGTCCGCATCGGCACACCGGCGGTCACCACCCGGGGGATGAAGGAGCCGGAGATGGCCCTCATCGGCAAGCTGGTGGGGAGAGCGCTCGACCGGCCGGACGATTCCGCCTCCCTGGAGCGGATCAGGGGAGAGGTCCGCGAGCTCGCCGCCCAGTTCCCGCTCTACGCCTCCCGGCTCGTCAGCTAGCGCCAAATCCCTCTCCGCCGCCGCGGGGGAGAGGGTAGGGTGAGGGGGACCATGCGCTGCCCCTTCTGCCGCGACCCCGACAACAAGGTGATCGACTCGCGCGAGTCGCACGAGGGGGCGGTGATCCGCCGCCGGCGCGAGTGCCTGGAGTGCAAGCGCCGCTTCACCACCTACGAGCGGGTGGAGGAGCTGAACCCGCTGGTGGTGAAGAAGGACGGCCGCCGCGAGGCCTTCGACCGCGACAAGCTCCTCGCGGGTATGAAGAAGGCCTGCGAGAAGCGCCCGGTGTCGGTAGACCAACTGGAGGACGTCGCCACCGCCATCGAGCGAAGGCTCCAGGAGTTGGGCGAGAAGGAGGTCCCCTCCAGCGCCATCGGGGAAGAGGTGATGCGGCGGTTGCCGGCACTGGACGAGGTGGCGTACGTGCGGTTCGCCTCGGTGTACCGCTCCTTCCGCGACATCGCGGAGTTCATGAGCGAGCTGAAGGACCTCTTGGACGAGCAGGCGAAGGTCAAGCAGGTCAAGCGCAGGGGACCGTGAGGCTTCTGACCAGAGCGCGCCTGTTGCGGAGGGTGCCCCGGGAGAAGCGGGCGGCGGAGTTCGACCGCGCGGTGGCCGAGTTTTTCATGCGGTTGGCCCTCGAGGAGGCGGAGCGCGGGCTCGGCCGGACCCACCCCAACCCGGCAGTGGGTGCGGTGCTGGTGAAGGGAGGCCGGGTGATCGCCCGAGGCCACCACAGGCGCGCGGGCGCTCCCCACGCGGAGGTGGTGGCGATCGAGGCCGCCGGCCCGCGCGCGCGCGGCGCGGATCTCTACAGCACGCTGGAGCCGTGCGATCACTTTGGGCGGACCCCTCCCTGCACCCAAGCCATCCTCGAGGCGGGGGTCCGGCGGGTGGTGTACGCCTCGGCTGACCCGAACCCGCTGGTGGACGGGCGCGGCGTGGCCCGGCTCCGGCGCGCGGGAGTGGAGGTCTTGGGAGGAGTCCTCCGCGAGGAGGCCGACGCGCTCAACCTGCCGTTCCTCAAGTTCATGCGCACCGGGCTCCCCTTCGTCACCTTGAAGGCGGCGGCCACGCTGGACGGGAAGATCGCCTCCGTCTCCGGAGACGCGCGCTGGGTGACCGGCAAGGAGGCCCGATCCTATGTCCACAGGCTTCGCGACCAGGTGGACGCGGTGCTGGTGGGGGCCGGCACGGTGGAGCGCGACGATCCCCGGCTCACCGCGCGGCTGCCGGACGGCGGGCGCAACCCCTCACGGGTGGTGGTCGACTCGCACCTTCGGACTTCGCCCAGCCGGCGCGTCTACGCCCAGCGCTCGGGGAAGACGATCGTCGCCACCGTGGAGAGGCCGGAGCACCCGCGGGCGAGGAGACTCACCGCCGCAGGCGCCGAGGTGTGGACGGTGCGGGCGCGGCGAGGCAGGGTGGATCTGGAGGAGCTGTTGCGCGCGCTCGCCTGCTTTGGGGCACTGCACGTCCTGGTGGAGGGTGGCGCGGAAGTCTTCTCCTCCTTTCTTCGCGACGGGCTGGCCGATCGCCTGCTCCTGTTCATCGCGCCCAAGCTTTTGGGGGCGGGCGGGCTTTGCTGGTCGGGGGAGCTGGGAATCCGCAAGATGAGCGAGGCGCTGGAGCTTCCGCCGCCGGAGGTCGAAGTCCACGGGCGCGACCTCTTGCTTCGCTTCGAGCTGGCGAAGGCCTGAGGGGGCGCTTGCCCCTCGCGCCGGGAACTGGTCTGTTCCGCCATGCCATGCCCAGGAACCCAACCTCTCTCATCACCTTCCTCCGCGGCGTCGCCATCTTCGGTGGCCTGGAGGGCCGAAGGCTCGAGCGCGTGATGGACATGCTCGAGGAGCAGAGCTTCCGGCCGGGAGAGATCATCTTCAACGAGGGTGAGCTGGGGCGGACCATGTACGTACTCCGCGAGGGCGAGGTGGAGGTACTGCGCACCAGCGTCGAAGGAAAGCGAGTGCCGATCGTGAGGCTGGGGCCCGGCGAGGTGTTCGGCGAGATGACCCTGGTCGAGCTGCAGCCGCGCTCGGCCACCATCCGCGTCTTCAAGAAGGCGCTCACTTACTCGCTCACCAACCTCGACCTCTACAATCTCTACCGCGAGGACAACTATTCGTACGTGATCGTCCTCCAGAACATCTGCCGCCTGCTCTCGCGGAGGCTTCGGAAGGCCGACAGCCGCATCTGCGAGTTCATCTCCTCCGGCGCCGGCGAGGCGCCGCCCAAGCCGAGGCGGGCCGCGGGAGGGAGGCGGTAGGCGTTGTTCACCGGGCTCATCGAGGCTTTGGGCACGGTCGAGCGCGTTCAGGGGGGCGGAGTCACCGAGGTTTGGATTCGCCCCCAGTTCCCCGCCTCGGAGCTAAGGCTGGGCGAGTCGATCGCCACTGACGGCGCCTGCCTCACCGTGGTGGAGACCACTGCCACTTCGTTTCGGGTGCAGGCCTCTTGGGAGACGCTCCGCCGCACCACCCTGGGCGAGTGGCGGGAGGGCACCAAGGTGAACCTCGAGCGCGCCCTTCGGCTGGGCGACCGGCTCGGCGGCCATCTGGTGCTCGGGCACGTCGACGAGGTGTCGGAGGTGCTCGAGCGCAGGCCGGAGGGCGGTTCGGTGGTGATGGCCTTTCGCCTCTCGCCGCCGCTGGCGCCCTTCTTCATCGAGAAGGGCTCGGTGGCGGTCGACGGGATCAGCCTCACCGTGAACTCGCTCGGCCCCGACCGATTCTGGGTCGCGCTGATCCCCGAGACGCAGGCGCGGACCACCTTGGCGTCCAAGCGGCCCGGCGACCGGGTGAACTTGGAGGCGGACCTGATCGGCAAGCACGTGGCGCGGCTGTACGGACTGAGGCCGGGGTCGGGGCTCTCCGGGGAGACGCTGAGGCTCGCCGGCTTCGGTGCGCCGCCTACTTCCTGAGGTTGCGGCGCTCCCAGTCCTCGAGCTTGCGCTGTAGCCTCCGCAGGGCGTCCGAGTCGCCGGTGGCCTTCACGTCGAACTCGAGGTTGGCGAGCGAGTGGAGGGCCTCCGCCGGCTCTTCGCCGGAAGGCAGGGTGGCCATCGCCCGCTCGCGCAAGGAGGCGATCCGCTGGAGCAACAGCTCCTGGGTCGGCTCGGGCCCGGGCTTCGGCCGCGGCGAATCCGGCCTGGGTGCTGGCGGGGCTTCCGTTGCCCGCGGTGAGGAGCCGCTTCCGGGAGGTGGAGGAGCAGGGGTTGGCTCGACCGAGCGAGGCTGCGCTTCGCCGTGCCTGCTCGGCCTCGCCGAGCTACCCCCGGCGGGCCCGCCCGGGCTGCCTCCCCCGGTTGGCCCGAGCGGAGTCGGGGGCGTGCCGCCTCCGCGCGGCCCGAGCGGAGTCCGGGGCGCGGCCTTGCTATCAGTGGCAGGGCCCTCGGGCTCGTGCGTCGCCTCGGGCTCTCCGGCAGCGGTCTCGGGCGTCTCCTGCGGCGCCTGCTCTGGGTGCTCCTCAGCGAGAGGCGCCGGCTTCCTCCACGGCGGCCGCAGCACCAGTAGCGCGCTCACCGCGAGCAGGCCGATCGCCCCCAGCACGGCGAGGATGATCCACGCGCCCATTCCGGAGGCGCGCTCGGGCGGAGGCGGCGCGTCGGTGGGCGGCTCGGGCTCGCCCAACTCCTCCTCGGGCACCGGACCGACGGCCTCCTCGGCCGGCTCGGGCTCCGGCTCGGTCTCGGGCGGGAACAGCTCGTCGGCCAGCGACCTGGGCTCTTCCTCTTCAGTGCGCTCGCTGGACGGAGAAGGCGGCGGCTCCGGCGGAGGCTCGCGGGGCGGGACGGGCGGCAGCGCTGTGGCCGTGCGCGGGCGCGGCGGCACCTCGCGGGCCTGGACGGACGGCAAGGACGGCGTCGATACCCGCGGACGCCCGCGGGAAGGGTCGCTGGCTCGCCCCACCCGAGTGGGCTCTGGCGCGGACTGCGGCTCCTGCGTGCGCAGCGCGGTGAGTTTCACCCGGCTCAAGATCTCCTCCACCTCGGCCGCGGAGGCGGGCCTCGCCGAAGGGGACTTGGCCATCAGCCGGAGCAGCAGGTTGTCGAGCAGCGGAGGGATCGCCCCGTTCAACGTCGATGCCCTGGGCGGAGGCCGCTCCTGGTGCTCGATGAGCACGATCATCGGCGTCTCGCCCACGAACGGGAGCTTCCCGGTGAGCAGCTGGAAGGCCATCACCCCCAGTGAATAGAGATCGGTGAAGGGTCCCACCGGCTCGCCCCGGGCCTGCTCCGGCGACATGTAGTCGGGCGTCCCGACGATCATCGCCATCCGGGTCTGGGGGGTGCTTCCTCCGGGGAGGGCGCTCTGCTTGGCCAGGCCGAAGTCCAAAAGCTTCAGGTAGCGAGGCCCGTGGGGCGGAGTGACCACGAAGATGTTGCTCGGTTTGAGATCCCGGTGGATGACCCCCGCCGAGTGGGCCGCGCCCAGGGCGCTCAGGATCTCCTCCAAGAGCGGAATCGCCTCGGAGAGCGGCGTCGGCGCGCTCTTCTTGATGAAGGCGTCGAAGGCTTCGCCCTCCAGGTACTCCATCACCACGTAGTGCCTGCCGTCGGGAAGCTGGCCGAAGCTGAAGATGTCGATGATCCCGCGGTGGCGAATGGCGTTGACGGCTCGCGCCTCGGCGAGCAGGCGCTCCATCTGGCCCTGCTGGCCGGCGATCTCGGGCTTGAGGACCTTGATCGCCACCGGCTTGCCGATCACCGGCTGGATGCCGCGGTAGACGATGCCCATGCCGCCGGCGCCGATACGCTCCTCGACCTGGTATTCGCCGATGCGGCTGCCGATCAGCGGGTCTCCCCCTTTGCCTTTGCGCGGCGCTGCCTGCGCATCGGCGGGCAGGGGGGTCAGCCTTGGGGCGCTCGGGCGCCGGGGAAGGGGAGGCGGCCGGATGACTTCTTCCCTCACCACGGTCTCGTCCAGTCCGCCCGGAATGCTCGGGTCGACCTGCAAAAGCTCGAAAGGCAGCACCCGCGCCTTGTCGGTCACCTCCGACGGGAGGCCCCCCAGCGGGACGTTCTTGCCGATGTCCAGGACCGTCCGGTCGTCGTCCAGCCCCGGGCTATCGAAAGGCTGGGCGATCGGCCGAGGAGAAGGCTGCTCGCCGGTGGGAGGCAGAACCTCGAGCGCGGCCCGCCTGGGATCGATCACCGTCCGCTCGCTCGCCACCGCGCCAGGGGTGAAGGCGGGCTTGTCGATGGTGGGGCCGATGGCGGTGCCGTCGCGGGGGCAGCTCTTGGCTCCCGCGGGTACCGCCATCCCGCAGCGCGGACATTGTCGGGAGGCTCCCCGCGGCGCGGCCATGGGCGCACGGTAGCAGGTGCAAGCCCTCCGGACGAGGGCTGGTCGAGCCTTGCGCGGGGACCCCCTTTGGCGTCAAAAGAGCTCCATGGCGCCAAGCTCACGCAGCTCGGACAGCGTCGCCTTGGTGGAGCGGGCCCTCCGCGAGATCCGTCGGGGGCAGATGGTGATCCTCACCGACGACGAGGACCGGGAGAACGAGGGGGACCTGGTGATGGCGGCGGAGAAGGTGACGCCGGCGGCCATCAACTTCATGGCCACCCACGGGCGGGGGCTGATCTGCCTGTCCTTGACCGAGGAGCGGATCCGCCAGCTCCAGCTCCCGCTGATGGTGCAGGACAACACCTCGCAGTACCAGACGGCCTTCACCGTCTCGATCGAGGCGGCGAGGGGAGTGACGACCGGCATCTCGGCGGCGGACCGGGCGAGGACGGTGCTGGTGGCGGTGGCGCCTGGCGCCCGGCCCTCGGACCTGGTGCGGCCCGGGCACGTCTTCCCCTTGCGCGCGCGCGACGGGGGGGTGCTGGTGCGCACCGGGCAGACCGAGGGCTCGGTGGACCTTGCGCGGCTTTCCGGGCTCTTCCCGGCGGGGGTGATCTGCGAGGTGATGAACCCCGACGGCACGATGGCTCGGAGGGCGGAGCTACAGCGGTTTGCGCGGCGGCACCGCCTCACCTTGCTGTCGGTGACGGACCTGATCCGCTATCGGCTGCGGCACGAGCGGCTGGTGCGGAGGGTGGGGCACGAGCGCATCCGCCGGCCTGGGCAGGGGGAATTCACCGCCTACGCGTACGCGAGTGACGTGGACGCCTCGGTGCATGTGGCGCTGGTGAAGGGAGACGTCTCCGGGGCGGCGCCGGTGTTGACCCGGGTCCACCGCGCCTGCCCGAGTGGGGACCTGTTGGGCTCGACGGCGTGCGACTGTGGCGCCCAGCTCACGAAGGCCTTCGCGGCGATCGCGGAGGCGGGCAGGGGGGTGATCGTGTACCTCCAGAAGGACCCGGGTGCGCGGGCGATGCTCGCTTGCACGCACGCGGCCGAGGAGCGGGGGCGGAAGGACCACGGGAGGCTGCGGGAGTTCGGGGTGGGGGCGCAGATTCTCAAGGACCTCGGGCTCACGCGGCTTAGGCTGCTCACGAACAACCCGAAGAAGATCGTGGGGCTCGAGAGCTATGCCCTCGAGGTGGTGGAGCAGGTGCCGCTGGGGTGGGAGGCGGGGGCGAAGGTGGCGGCGCGGGGGGGGCCGAAACCTGGCAGCCGGCGGAAATCCCCTCTCCCGCGAGCGGGACAGGGTTAGGGTGAGGGAAACTCGCTCACCTCACCCACTCCAACTACAGTCGGCGCGTGGCCCGGTACCTGGAAGGCTCGCTGGTTGCGCCCAAGGGGCGGTTTGCGATCTGCGTCTCGCGGTTCAACTCCTTCATCACCGAGGAGCTGTTGAAGGGGGCGCTGGACGCGTTTCGCCGGCACGGGGCGGAGGATGTGGACGTCATCCGTTGTCCGGGCACGTTCGAGTTGCCGGCGGTGCTCAAGCGGGTGGTGGAGCAGGGCTACGTGGGAGTGGTGGCCTTGGGCTGTGTGATCCGCGGTGGGACGCCGCACTTCGAGTACGTGGCGTCGGAGGCGGCGAAGGGGGTGGCGGCGGTGGCGTTGTCGGCGCGGTGCGCGGTGTCGTTCGGGGTATTGACCTGCGACAGCGTGGAGCAGGCGATCGACCGGGCGGGGGTGAAGTCGGGGAACAAGGGGGCGGACGCGGCGCTCTCGTGCATCGAGATGGCGAACCTCTTCGCGCAGCTCGGCGAGGGAGGGCGGCGAAAGGGGAAGGGCTGAGCGGTCAGCCGTTGCCCGGGAGGCATGCCGGCATTCAGGCAGTCTCGCACCCGATCCTCACGCGGTCCTCTGTCGCCTCCCCTCGCAGGCCGGGCACGGCCAGCGCCCCTCGGCGCGCGGAGCGCAGCGCTCGCATAGCAGGTGCACGGCCTCGTCGCAGGCTGCGGGTCGAAGGGCGGCGGCCTGGCACCCATCGCACGCCAAGGGCACCAGCCGCCTCGTCGGCCCGTCGAATTCGAGCTCCACGACGCGCTCGGCCTTGCGGCGCCGAATGGAAACCGGCAGCCGGTAGCCTGGGCATTCGACAACCGCGGCGGAAACGGGCCTCACCTCGAGCCTCACCTCGTACCGCGAGGCGAGCGCCTCGAGCTTGGCGGCCCTCTCGCGGTGCAGGATGTCGCGCTTTTCGGCCACCGCCTTCGGGTCGAGCCTGCCGTTTCTCTGCCGGCGCTCCAGCTCACCGGACAGGTCGGCGAAGTAGGCGTCGAGGCGCGCGCGGTCGCGCTCGAGACGGCGCTGCATCGCGGCGCGAAAAGAGGCGCTCTCGGCCTCGGCCCTGGCGGAGCAGAGGCGTACCGCGGCCAGCACGGCGGCCGCGGCCGCGTCGCGGCCCACCGTGCCCGCGCCACCCTGCTCGAGCGCACCTCGCGCGGCGTCGTCGAAACCCTCCACCTCGGTTCCGGTGTCGACTGAAACCACCGCCGACGTCACGCCCTCGCGGCGCTCGTCGGCGGTCAGCGCGTACGCGGCATGAACCCACAGCCGCCGATTCGAGGTGGCGGTGGGCGGGGCGGCCGAGCACACCCCGTTGCGCACGGTGAAGGCGGAAGCGGCCTGCTCGGCGGCAGCGGCGCGCACGCCGCAATGAAGCCGCGCCGAGGCCACCACCAGCGTCGAGGTCGCCAGCGCCACCATTCGCTCCAGCGCTTCCGAGCCGTACCCCAGCCGCACGCCCTCGCCGGCCTCCTCGCAGAGCCGCACGTGCTCGGGAAGGCGCAGGCGCGCGCACAGCTCGGGCGGAAGGACGGCCTCGATGGCGCCGCCGGCGCGCTCCAGCAGCGCGCCATTCTGCTCGAGGACCGCACTGGCGAACGCGCCCAGCTCGCTCATGTCTCGAAGTCCCTCCCGAAGAGCGTCTGGTCCAGCTCCTTGACGCGCTCGAGATGGCCGCGCGCGGCAGAGAGGGCCGAGGCGAGCTCGTCGAACTTCCTGGCGACGTCCGCGTCGTCGGCAGAGCCCGCGAAGATGGCGTAGATGCGCTCCTCGAAGTCCTTCTCGTCGAGCGCCCGGCCCAGCACCAGGTCCATCTCTCCGATGACGAGCTCGAACAGGTGAATGCGCCGTTCCAGCACGTCGAGGATGCGCTCCTCGGCGCTGCCCTTGCCGCACAGGCTGTAGACGTGCACCTCCTTCGCCTGGCCGATGCGGTGCACGCGGCCGATGCGTTGCTCGATGCGCATCGGGTTCCAGGGCAGGTCGTAGTTCACCAGCACGTTGGCGACCTGGAGGTTCCGCCCTTCCCCGCCAACTTCGGTGGCCAGCATCACCTCCACGTCGCGCCCGAGCCGATCGACCGCCTCGTCCTTCTCGGCCCCGGTCATGCCGCCGTGGAAGCTCGAGTATGGAACGCCGGCGCTGTGCAGCGAGCGCTCGAGCATCTGCTGGGTGGCGTGGAAGCGGGTGAACACCACGGCCTTGCTGCCGCCCGCGATCGAGGGGAGCGCGCGGACGATGTCGAGCAGCCGGCGCACCTTGCGCGGCGCCTCGCACGCTGCGCGCGCTAGCTCCGAAACCGGCTCGAGCGCGGGTGGGACCTCGGCCCGATCTCGAAGGCGCAAGAGCGCGTCGGCAGCGGCATGGGCGCTCGACCCCGCCTGTTCGAGCAGCAGGCGCATCGCGAGATGAGACAGCGGAGGCGGGTCGGAGCTTGAAAACTCGCGCACCGCGTCGAGCAGCTTCCGGTAGAGGGCCGCCTCGGCATCGGATGGCTCGACCACCACCGTTTGGGCGAACCGAGGCGGCAGCTGGATGCTCTTGCCCGCCAGGGCCCGGGTGTTGCGCACCATCACCTCGGAGAGCAGGGCCCTCAGCCGGTCGCGGTTTCTTGGAGAGAACGGGTCGCCCCGCGAGAGGTAATCGCGCTTGAACTGGGCCGGGGTGGCGAGCTGCCCCGGTTTGAGGAGGGTGACCAGGTTGTACAGTTCCTCGAGGTCGTTCTCGACCGGGGTCGCGGTGAGCAGGAGCAGATATCGGCTCTTGAGTGAATCCACCAGCCGGTAGGCGGCGGTGGCGCGGTTTTTCAAGTGGTGCGCCTCGTCCACCACCACCATGTCCCATGGTCGCGCCTGGACGAGGGCGTTGTGCCGTGCGTGCCGGACGGTCTGGAGCGAAGCCACCACCACCCCGTCGGCGGAGGCCCATGCCGTCTCGGGGTCGGCTCGAAACGCTACCTCGTCTGTGCACCGCGGCTCGATGCTGAACTTCTCGGAGAGCTCGGCTCGCCACTGGCCGACCAGGGCCGCGGGGGTGATGACGAGAACGCGGCGGGCGAGCCCGCGGAGGAGGAACTCCGAGACGAGCATGCCCGCTTCTATGGTCTTGCCGAGCCCCACCTCGTCGGCCAATAGCGCGCGTCCGCGGAACTGCCGCAGCACGCGGAGGACGGTTTCGACCTGGTAGTCGAGGCGGCGGACGTCCCTCAGGCGTTCGAGGCAGAGCAACTCGTCGAACTGCTCGCGCAACTTGAGCTTCCAGCCGGCGAGAGCCACCTCCCAGGCGGAGAGTGAGCCGCAGGCGCCGGAGGAGAGTGCCTCGGCGAGGGTCGCGCTGGCATCCGCTTGTGGGTCGAGCATCCCCCGTTCCCGCGAAAGGAGGCGTAACATACCCGCCGGGGCTGACATTGGCTTGGTTCGATTCCCCGATTTCAAGTGGTTTGGGTACAGATCGCGTTGAACGCCAGTCATGCCGCGGCCCGGAGCGTTTGTGGATGGGCCTGATGGAGGTGTGCGGGAATCGGCGCGCCGCGTAGCCTGAATGCCAGAGTCAGCCACGTGAGCCTCGAATGCCGTTGACGGGGCGATGGCCTGGCCAGGCCAACGCCGTGCGCGCCCTCCGCGCCGCCCTCCGCCGCAAGCGGCGCACCCAGTGAGAGCGCCCGCTCCGGCGCCCGGCGATCTGCCCCTCGCCCGCCGCCCCTCACCCCAGCCGTCTCACACCCCAGCCGTCTCCCAGAGTGACAGGAGCTTTTGCGCTACACTTTGGCCGATGCCGAAGCTTCACAGGGAGCCCTGAATGGGCGCTCGGCGGACCGCCCGGGAGCGAGCCCTCCAAGCGCTCTACCAGCTCGACATGTCAGGGGCAGTCTCCCCCTCCGAGGCCCTGGAGTCCGCCTGGTCGGCCAGCGCCGAAGAGGGCCCAAGGGACGAGGCCGCCCACGCCTTCGCCCTGGAGTTGGTGATCGGCGTGCGGGAACACCTCGAGGAGATCGACCGCCTCATCGAACAGCACAGCCACAACTGGCGCCTCGATAGGATGTCCCGGGTCGACCGCAACGTCCTCCGGCTGGGAGTCTTCGAGCTGCTCCACCGCCCCGACATCCCCCGAAAGGTGACGCTCAACGAGGCCGTGGAGCTGGGGAAGACCTTCGGCTCCGAGGAGTCCTCCGCCTTCATCAACGGCCTGCTGGACAAGATCGCCGCCGCCGCGGAGAAGCCTTGAACCTCACCACCCACGAGATCGGCCTCGAAGCTCTGGACGCCCTCAAGGGAGTCGACGCCCTCTGCCTCTTCATCTCCGAGGACGCACGGCCCCTCCCCGGCCTCGCCGGCTTCGCCGACTGGCGCCTGTGCGGCCGGCTCTCCCGCGTGCTCCGCGACCGCTTCTTCACCGGCGCCTTGGGCGAGAGCCTGCTGCTCCCCAGCAACGGCCGGCTGGCCATGCCCCGCATCTTCGCCATCGGCACCGGCCAGCTCGCGCAGTTCTCCGCCTCCGCCCTGGCCGA
This sequence comes from Myxococcales bacterium, assembly GCA_016191815.1. GTDB lineage: Bacteria > Myxococcota > Myxococcia > Myxococcales > Myxococcaceae > JACPVI01. The sequence continues at coordinate 10,575 of JACPVI010000088.1, read as the reverse complement.
CACCCTCGCCAACGCCGCCCGCATGCTCACCCGCGCCAAGATGGAGAGCGCCGCCATCGACGTGCCCGGCCAAGGCTCGCTCGACGACGCCTCCCGGGCGGACGCCGTCCGCCGCTCCTTCCTCCCCCAGTTCCGCGGCGCGCGCGTGGCGGTGATCGCCGAGCGAGGGCTCCGCTCGCTCCTTTTTGACTCGCGCTGACGTGCTACCATCGGCCCCGCCGCCGAGCCGATGGGGTCCAAGGTCCTGATCGTGGAGGATTCGAAGGCCACCCGCGAATTCATCGCGGCGACGGTCGAGTCCGTGCCCGGCGTCGAGGCCTACCCCACCGCCTCCGGCCTGGAAGCGCTCAAGCTCCTCCCCCGGCATCGCTTCGACTTGATCATCACCGACATCAACATGCCGGACATCAACGGGCTCGAGCTCATCCACTTCGTCAAGGGAAACCCGAGCTACCGCGACACCCCCTTGTTCGTCATCACAACCGAGGGCCGGGAGCAGGACCGCGACAAGGGCATGGCGCTCGGCGCCGCCGAGTACCTGGTCAAGCCCTTCCAGCCCCACAGCCTGGAAGCGCTGCTCCGGCGCTACCTCCGGATCGCGTGAGCCCCCCCGCCAAAGGCCTCTCCGAGTTCGTCGCCGAGGCGAACGAGATCCTCGACCTGCTCGGCCGCGACCTGCTCGTCCTCGATGAGCAGAGACGGAGCGAGCTGGACCCCGACCTGGTCAACCGGATCTTCCGCGGCGCGCACTCGCTCAAGGGCCTCTCCGGCATGTTCGGCCAGGACGCGATGGCCGACCTCGCCCACGCCGCCGAGGAGGTCCTCGACCGGCTGCGGCTCGGGAAGATCGAGCCCTCCGCCCCGGTGGTCGACTCGCTGGTCGAGGCCCTGGACGCGCTCCAGGCGCTCCTCTCCGAAGCCTCGCGCGAGGGCCACGAGGGCCGATCCGCCGAGCGGGCCAAGCTCTTGGCCAACCGCCTCTCCTCGCTCGCCAGCTTTGGCCCTCCGCCAAGCTCCGACGAGCTGGACGAGATCGGGCTGCCGGCCCAGATCCGGGCCGTCTTCACCGAGTACGAAGAGCACCGCCTCAAGGAGAACGTCCGCAAGGGCGTGCCGCTGTGGAGAGTGCGCGCGGCGTTCGATCTCACCGACTTCGACGTGGGCCTCGCGAAGGTGAACGACGCGCTCAAGCCGCTGGGCGAGGTGATCAGCACCCTGCCCTCGGCAGAGCCAGGCGCCGGCTCTGGCATCGCCTTCGATCTCATCTTCGGCAGCAAGTCCGCCGCGGAGCGGATCCACCAGGCGCTCATCGAGCTTCCGGCGAAGCTCGCTCCGCTCTCGGGACAGCCCGCCCCGGCCCCCTCGCCGGTCGCCGAGGAGAAGGCGGCCGCCGAACCGGCCCGCAAGCCGGCCACCACCAAACGACACCGGGTCTCGGTGAGGCCCAGGCGGCCCACCGAGGCGCCGCCGCCAGCCCGCGTCGAGCTGCCCCGGCTCCACGCGGAGGAGGGCCCCACACCCACCGAGCGCCGGGAGCCCGACCTTTCCCTGCGCTCCCTCACCCAGACGGTGCGCGTCGACATCCGCCGGCTGGATTCTTTGATGAACGCCGTCGGCGAGCTGCTCCTCATCAGGGCCAACGTCCAGCGGCTGGCGGAGTCGGCGCTCGCCGCAGGCGCCCATGCCGTCAGCAAGCTCTGGGGCCAGGAGCTGTCCCGCGAGTGCCGCGCCCTGGAGCGGAAGCTCGACGAGCTGCAGACCGGCATCCTCGATGCTCGCATGGTCCCCTTGGGCCAGGTCTTCGACAAGCTCGCCCGGCTGGTCCGCCGCCTCGCCAGGGAAGCGGGCAAGGAGCTGGACTTCGCGGTCTCCGGGGGCGAGGTCGAGCTGGACAAGCTCATCGTCGAGGAGCTCTCCGACCCGTTGATGCACATCATCCGCAACGCCATCGACCACGGCGTCGAGCTGCCCGACGAGCGCGCCGAGCACGGCAAGCCGCGGCGCGGCACGGTGTCCTTGCGCGCCGAGCAGCGCGGGAACCACGTGGTGATCGAGGTGAGCGACGACGGGAGCGGGCTGGACGAATCGCGCATCCGCCAGGTGGCCGTCCAGCGCGGGCTGGTCGTCGCCGACCAGGCCCAGGAGATGAACCGGAGGGAGCTTCAAAACCTCATCTTCCTGCCCGGCTTCTCCACCGCCCGCTCGGTGTCCGCCATCTCCGGCCGCGGGGTGGGGCTGGACGTGGTGAAGACCAACATCGCCAACCTCTCGGGGATCATCGACGTCTCCAGCGAGGCGGGGAGAGGGACCACCCTCACCCTAACCCTGCCGGTCACCCTGGCCATCATCCGGGCGCTGATGGTCTCGGTGAGCGACCGCACCTACGCTGTCCCGCTCAACAGCGTGTTGGAGATCGTCTCGGTGGAGGGCTCCGAGATCCGCACCGTGGAGCGGCGAGAGGTCTTCTCGCTCCGCGGCCGCACGCTCCCCTTCATGCGGCTGGCGCGCCTCTTCGCCCTCCCGGAGCGGCCCCTCAGCCGGCACTTCGTGGTGGTGGTAGGCCTCGCCCAGGAGCGGCTCGGCCTCGCGGTCGACGAGCTGATCGGCCAGCAGGACATCGTGATCAAGCCGCTGGGAGGGAAGCTCCGCCACATCCCGGGCATCGCCGGGGCGACCGACCTCGGGAACCGGCGCACCGTGCTGGTGCTGGACATCGGCGCCCTGATGGAAGAGGTGATCAGCCCGGAGCGGCGGGCGGAATTCATCTAGACTCGTCGCCGTGTCCAGGTTCGAGGAGCTGCTGGGAGACTTCTTCTACCGGCCGGACGAAGACACCGCCGGCCTGCTCGAGCTGCCCGAGGCCCCCGCCGACTCGTCGCCCGCGCCGAAAGAGGAGCGCCCCGGCGAGCACCTGGTCTTCGTCCTCGAGGGGGAGCGGTACGCCGTCCCGATCGGCAAGGTCCGCGAGATCCTCCGGGTGCCGCCGCTCACCGAGATTCCGCGGGCTCCCTCGAGCCTGCTCGGGGTGATGAACCTTCGGGGCGATGTGCTGCCGGTCTACGACCTGAAGATGCGGCTCAAGCTGAGCGGACAGCCTCCCCGGGTCGCCGGCCCGCCTTCCGAGGTGGAACCGCTCCCCCGGGCGGCGCGAGTGCTGGTGGTGCACGGCCCAGACGGAGACGCCGGAGTGCTCGTCGACGCGGTGAGCGAGGTGGTGAAGCTCGCCCCGTCCCAGGTGGAGCCACCTCCCCCCGGACTGAGCGGCGAGCGCGACTGCGTGGTCGGCCTGGGCCGCCAAGAGGAGCAGCTGTTCATCCTCATCGACCTGGACGAGGCGCTCGGGTGAGCCCCCACCCCGGCGCACCGGCTCCTCCGCCGCCGGAACGGATCGTCCAGCTCTGCACCTTCCGCGTGGGCGCCCAGCAGTACGCGCTCGACATCATGCGGATCCAGGAAGTCCTCCAGCCGCCCGAGGTGACCCCGGTCCCCGACGCGCCGCCATTCTTCGAAGGGATGGTCAACCTCCGGGGCTCGCTGGTGCCGGTGGTGGACCTGCGCCGGAGGCTCGGGGCCATGGCGCCCTCCGCCCCGCCCAAGCGTAAGCTTTTGGTCTGCGCCTTCGGGCAGCGGCGGGTAGGGCTCCTGGTCGACGGCGTCACCTCTGTCCTCACCGTTGGCCGCGACGAGCTGAAACCGGCCCCGCCGCTCCTGGCCCCAGGGGCGCACCCGTTCGTCGTCGGCGCCTGCGCTTCGGCTTCCGGGCTCACCCTCTTGCTCAACTTGAAATCCGTCCTCGCCCCCGGGCCGGCCGGCCAGGCTCCGAGGGGAACACCGTGAATCACCTGGGGGACGAAGAGGCGCGCTACCGGGCGGTCCTCTCCATCCCCCTGGCCGACGCCTCCGCCCCCGCCCAGCTGGTGAGCGCGCTGTACGACGAGAGCTGGCGCGTGCGAAGGGCAGCCCTTGAGCAGCTCTCCCGCCTGCCTCGCGCCGAGGAGGCGGTGGAGAGTCTGGCGTTCGTCCTCGCCGACCGCGGCCAGACCGGCGCCCGCAATGCCGCCGCCGAGGCGCTGGTCCGGCTTGGGGCCAGCGCCGAGGCCAAGGTGATCTCGCTCGTCTCCCACGCCGACGCCGACCAGCGCAAGTTCGCCGCGGAGATCCTGGGGGAGATGAAATGCCGTTCCGCGGTGGGCCCGCTGGCAGCGGCGCTGGAGGATGCGGATCTCAACGTCCGCGCCGCGGCGGCGGAGGCGCTGGGAAGGATCGGCGGAGAGGAGGCGGCGCGGGCGCTGGAGCGGCTGCTCAAGGAGTCGGAGCCGATCCTGAGGCTCTGCGCGCTGGAGGGCCTGGCGGCGCTCCGCCGTCCCCCGCCGCTGCCGCTGGTGGCGCCGCTCCTCGAAGATTCCTCCCTCTGCCGCAGCGCCTACAGAGTCCTCGGGCTCATCGCTCAGCCGGCGGCCGCGGAGCTGGCCTGCCGGGGCCTGCTTTCGGAGATCCGCTCGGTGCGCGAGGCCGCCCTCGCCGCGCTCGGGTCCCAGCGCTCGATGGCGGCCGGCCAGAGGAGGGCCGAGTTGGAGGCCGGCGTGCGCGCAGCGCTGAGGAGACTTGCGGGAATCCGCGACACCCTCTCCCGCGCGCTCGAGGGGGAGGAGCTCGAGGCGAAGGCGGGCGCGCTTCTCGCGGTGGGCGCGCTCCGCGACTGGACCTTGGCCGCCGCGGTGGCCGAGGCGGCCCGCGACCCGAGGTTGGCGGAAGAGGTCGTCCGCACGCTGGAGAAGCTGGGAGGGGCCGGCGGGAGGGAGCTGCTCTCCAAGATGGCGAGCCTCAGTACGCCGGCGCAGGCCGCGGCGGCCGAGGCGCTCTCCGCCCTGGCCGATCCATCGCTGGTCGAGCCGCTCACCGCGCTCGCCGCCTCGGCAGAGCCCGAGCTGGCTTCCGCCGCGCTTTTGGCCCTGGGGCGCTCGCGCGCTCCGGCGGCGGTGGAGGTGCTGGTCCTCCACCTCGGGGATCCGCAGCTTGCCCCCACCGCGTCCAGGGCCCTGGTCGCGCTGGCGGAGACCTTCCGCGCGCCGGTGCTCGAAGCGCTCCTCGCCGAGGTGGAGCGGAAGCCCACCCCGGCTGGGGTGTGGGCGCTCGCGCGGGTGGGCGGAGGAGCGGCGCTTCCCATCCTCCGGCGAACCTCGAGGGACGAGGACGCCCTCCTGCGCGCTGCCTCGGCGGACGGAGCGGGCGAGGTAGGAGGCGAGGCGGGCCTGGAGTTGGTCCGGCTGGCCCTGGCGGACGAGGCCGCTCCGGTGCGCCGCACCGCCGCCAGGGCCCTCGGCCGGCTGGGCGCGGCGGAGGCGGAGACGCTGCTCCGGGTCGCTCTCGCCGACGAGGACGGCGCCGTTCAAGCCACGGCGATCGAGTCGGCAGGCACCAGCGGAGCGTCCTCGCTGGCCGGGCAGCTCGCACAGATGCTGGAGAGCCCTGACGGGCTGCGCGCCCTGCACGCGGTTCGCTCGCTGGAGCGGCTGGGCAGGCTGACTCCGGAGCAGTTGCGCCGCGCCGCGCGGCACCCCGACTCCGAGGTGGTGAAGCAGGCGCTGGCCTCGGGCGCGGCGATGGCAGATGGAGCGGAGCTGGCCCGGGCGCTGCTCGGCCACCGGCAGTGGGACGTGCGGGCGGCGGCGGCCCGGGTGCTGGGCGCCTCGGGCGGAGCGGACTGCCTCGAGTCGGTACGCGCGGCGCTTGAGCGCGAGGTCGACGCGCTGGCCCGCGAGGCGCTCTCCGACGCGCTCTCCCAGCTTTCGCACCGATGAGGGACGAGGGCCGCTCCGAGATGAGCCAGGAGGAGTTCCACCTCCTCAGGGACATGGTCTACGACCACTGCGGCATCCTCATCCGCGACGAGATGAAGTTCGTGATGGAGCGGCGGCTCTGGCCCAGGCTGGAGGCGCTGGGGCTCGAAGACTTCCACGCCTACCATCGCCACCTGCGCTACGACGCCCAGCGGAAGAACGAGCTGGAAACCGCGGTCGAGGCGCTCACCACCAACGAGACCTACTTCTTCCGCGAGCCGCAGCAGCTCAAGGCCTTCTCCGAGGAGATCCTCCCCGAGCTCGCAGCTCGGGGTGGGCGACAGCGGCGGATCCGCCTGTGGTCCGCCGGGTGCTCCTCGGGAGAAGAGGCCTACACCATCGCCATTCTGGCGCTCGAGAGCGGCCTGTTCGCCGGGTGGGACGTCGAGGTCTACGGGACGGACATCTCGCGCCGGGTCCTCGCGGCGGCGAGGCACGCCGACTACGGGCCTTCCTCGCTCAGGGCCGCGCCTCCGGACCTGGTGGCCCGCCACTTCGAGCCGCCGGCGGGCCGCAAGCGGCGGGTGAGCGCCGCGGTGCGTTCGATGGTGTCCTTCGGCCACCTCAACCTCCTCGACGAGGAGATGGCCCAGCTCGTGCCGAGGATGGATGCCATCTTCTGCAGGAACGTGCTCATCTACTTCGACGTGCCGGCGCGGCGAAGGGTGCTCAAGGTGTTCTACGAGAAGCTGGTCGAAGGCGGCTACCTTCTCCTCGGCCATTCGGAGAGCCTGATCACCTTGAGCGCCGACTTCGAGCTGGCCCACCTCAGGCACGACCTGGTCTACCGGCGGCCGCGCTCCGGGGTTCGCCCGTGAAGGGAGAGCGGCCGATCCGGGTCCTGGTGGTGGACGACTCGGCCTCCAACCGGAGGGCGATCTCGCAGATCCTCGAGGCGGCGCCGGACGTGGCGGTGGTGGACCGTGCCGCCGACGGCGACGAGGGCCTGCGCAAGGCCGCCGCTCTCAGGCCGGACGTGATCACCCTCGACCTGGAGATGCCGAGGCTGGACGGCTTCGCCTTTCTCCGGCTCCTGATGGCCTCGGTTCCCACCCCGGTGATCGTGATCTCCTCGTATGCGCACCGGTCCGACGTCTTCAAGGCGCTGGAGCTGGGTGCCTTCGACTTCATCGCCAAGTCCGGCCGGCCGGATCGCGGGGCGCTGGAGAGCATCCGCGCCCAGTTGCTCGAGAAGGTGAGGACGGTGCGTCTTTTGCGGCCGCCGCGGAGGCACACCCCGGCGCAGGGGCTTGTGGAGCGTGGGCCGACCGCAGTGGTCGCCATCGGCGCCTCCACCGGGGGGCCGCCGGCGGTGCAGAGGCTGCTCGAGTCCATCTCCGGCCAGCCGCTGTGCCTGCTGGTGTGCCAGCACATGCCGCCGAGGTTCACCAAGGCCTTCGCCGACCGGCTGGACCGCATCGGCTCGTTCTCGGTCCGGGAGGCGCGCGACACAGACCCGGTGAAGCCGGGCTGCGCGTACATCGCCCCCGGGGGCCGTCACTTGGCGCTCTCGAAGCGGGGCGGCGGCCTGGAGGTGCGGATCGAGGCGCCGGGGCCGAAGGACAAGCACGCGCCCTCGGTGGACCACCTCTTCGCGAGCGTGGCGCGGGCCTTGGGTGGCGCGAGCGTGGGCGTCGTCCTCACCGGAATGGGGGGAGACGGAGCGGCGGGGTCGATGGCGATCCGGAGGGCGGGGGGAGAGGTGTGGGCCGAGTCCGAGGAGACCGCGGTGGTGTTCGGCATGCCCAAGGAGGCGATCGCCAGCGGGTCGGCCTCGCGGGTGCTTCGTCTCGAGCAGATCGGCCCGTCGCTGATCGAGCTGCTTCGTGCGCGGGGCCAGGGCCGCTGAACCGTCCCCCCCTTGCGCCGTCTGCTATCTTCCCCGCGATGCCCCCCATCCGCGCGCTGGTGGTGGACGACTCTTCGGCGATGCGGCGGAGCATCGTTTTCGCGCTCCAGCGAATGGGCGAGGTGGTCTGCGTGGAGGCGCAGGACGGCATCGAGGGCCTCAAGCGCTTCGTCGAGGCGCAGTACGACATCGTGCTCACTGACATCAACATGCCGGTGATGGACGGGCTCAAGCTGATCAGCCACATCCGGAGAGGGTCGGCGCCGAACCGGGTGCCGATCGTGGTGATCACCACCGAGTCTGCGGTCGAGGACCGGACGAGGGCGATGGGCCTCGGCGCGAGCGCATACCTGGTGAAGCCTGTCCAGGCGCAGCAAGTCGTCGAGGCCGTGCGGGCGCTGCTCCGCCTGGGAGGGAGTGGATGAGGCACGCCGCGCTACTTTGGGCGTGTCTGTGCTTCCTGTCGGGCGCGGCTGCCGCCGATGGGCTGTATGCCGCGAGCGCCTGGCCCTACCGGGTGAAGCGGTCCGGAGATGCCCTGGAGTACGCGTACGATCTCACCGCGATCAAGGCCGGAGCCATCTCGGCGGACGGGCGGGCCGAGGCCGGGGAGGAGCGGGTGTCGAAGTTCCTCGCCAGCCTGCCCCGGGAGGTCCGCGCCTCGGTGCGGCTCGGCCCGGCAGCGCTCGCTCTGGCCGCTCCGGGGGAGCCGGAGCGGGCCCCCCTCGCGGCGAGCTTCTCCCGCGTGGCGGCTTCGGAGTTGGTCCGCGGTCCGAGCATCGGAAAGAAGGCCTCGGCCCGGATGGTGCCGGAGCTGCACCCCGACTGGCCGAAGCTCTTGCCGTCTTTGGACCTCGTGCTGTGGAAGGGACGGGCGGTGGAGGAGGGCGCCTTGGCCGCGATCGAGCTGGCGGCGGAATCCGGCGCCCTCGGGCTGCCGATGGGCCGGCGCGAGCTTTGGCAGCGAGTGCTGGAGCGGGCCGCCCTGCGCCAGCGTGAGTCCCAAGGCGACGCGAAGGAGGGGGCCACCCTGCTCGCGGCGAGGGTGGCCGCCGCCGGCTGCCTTGACACGGTGAACCTCCTGCCGGAGGTGAAGGCCGTCCCCGCGATGAGGGAGGCGGTGGAGGCCGAGGTGGCCGCCTTCCGCGACGACGCGGCGCTGGTGCCCAGAGGCCCGTACGGCTGGACGGGCGAGCTGCGCTGCATCTGGATCCGCGACCGGGTGCTGGGGGCGCCGCTGCCCAACACCCGGGCAGGGGCGGCGGCCGCGCTCACGCTTTTGGCGATGCTCGAGGCGGATCCGAAGCTGGCGCGCGGGTTTGCGGCGCTCCAGGAGCTTCGCGACTCGCTGCACGGCAAGCCCGGGGAGGACGTTCTGGCCCAGTACCGCACGGTGGCAGGGGAAGGAGGGGCCCGGGAGGCGATCCAGGATCTGGGCGGCTTCTTCGGGAAGCTGGAGGTTGCGCTCGGCGTCTCCGAGATGGCGCCGCGGCCGACGCTGTTCGCGCTGCCGTCGAGGCCGGTCACTCGGTATCTCGATCAACTAAGGCCCGCCGAGCGCGCCAACGCCGGTGACGAGCTGACGATCGCGATCCAAGAGGGGCGCCTGCCGCTGGAGGCCCCTGCCGGCAGCGCCTGGGCGCTGTTCCGGGATGCGGCGCTCTCTCCACTTCTCCGGCCGGAGTCCGACGGGGGGCTATCCGGCCGGCTGGCGGTGGATGCGCCCTACCGCTCTCGCCTGGCGGTGGCGTTTCACGCGCTGCAGGGCGCGCACCACGAGGGCGAGGACGAGCGTGAATTCGATGAGCCGGCGAAAGACGAGGAGGGAGTGCAGCTTCGGGTGCTCCTCCACGTCCCGCCGCATCTCGAGGTGGAGCCCTTGCCCGCGGCGTACGCGAGGGTGGCTGCTTCGCTTTGGCGGCTGGACGCCCTCCTCGAGACGAGCCCGCGGGCGGCGGCGCTGTCCCGCGTTCTTCCGGACGGGGGGAGGCGTGGGGAGAAGCTCCGGCCGGAGGTGCGGCGCCTCGCGCTGGTGATGCGTGGGCTCGAGCTGCTCTCCCGGCAGGTGGCGGGAGCGGAGCCGGGCGCCACCGAGCGGACGCGAGAGGACGGCAAGGCACTCGACGCGGCGCGGGCTTATCTCGGGGCGTGGCGGGCGGACGCCGATTCGGGCCTGGACGTCCGAGCGCTGGAGGCGCCGCTCGCCGGGCCCGGGGATCAGCTGATGGGGGTGTTCGGGATCGGCCGGCGGGAGCTGCGGGCCAGCTTCACCCGAGAGCCGGAGGTGAAGATCCTCGCCGGCGCCGCGGCGGAGGGGCTGTTCGTGGCGGATTCACGGGGCTCGCAGAGCTACATCATCCCGTTTCTGGGCACGGGCGCTTCGGTGGTGTCCGCGGCCCGCCCTCCAGATCGGGCCCGCTTCCAGAAGCTCTGTGATCAAGCCGGCCGGACTCGCGAGTCGATCGAGAGCGCGCTGGTCGACGCCATGGCCCGCTGACCGCGCGGCGTGCTCCGCCCTGCGGGGCGCAGGTCAGCTCGATGCGCGGAGGGCTGTTTCGTGCGAATCGCTCCCCGCGGTCGGGTGTGGTTCTCATGCTGATCACCCTCGCTCGCCGGGCGAATGCGCCAGTGGGGCGCGGACTGGGGCTCCTCCGTGCACCCGCGGCGCCCTTGGAGCGGCCTGGGAGCTCCACCACCCATCTGCGCGCTCGAGCGCCCCGGCCCGGCGGCAGCGCCCCGCCGCGCAGCGCCCCGAGGCGGCACCCTTCAACGGCCGCCGTCCTCAGCGTCGCGGCACTGCCGGGGCTTTCCCCTCCTCCTGGCTTCATCCAGTCTTCTGAAACTGCGCCATGTGCTCCTCCCCGAAGTCCAGGCGCGCGCAGTAGG
>JACPVI010000084.1 GCA_016191815.1 Myxococcales bacterium | reverse complement strand
GCACGAACGGCGCCTCGCGGCGTCACGGGCTCGTGCGGAGGGTCGACGAGCTCGAGCGCCGGATCGATCGCCTCGAGGGGCGCACGAAGCGCCGGCGGAATCTGACTGGCCATTTCGCGGGGACCCCGCCGTCCCCCGCTCACCACGATGCGAAGGTCCTCCCTGATCCTTGCGGGTCCGCGGCCGGCCGCCGGCAGCGGAGCGGTGCACCGGGACCTCCCGCTGGAGGACGAATGAAGGGCTGACTCCAAGCCAGACCCGAACACGCTGGACCCCGTTCGGCTTGGCTCACCCTCTGACTCAGAAGCCCGCGTCCACCGGCGTTCCGGCGAAGCTCCCCACCAGGGTCCTCCCCTGGCCGATGTCTCCGCCGGTGGAGTCGAAGACCATCGAGAAGTCGCCGTCGGTGGGCTCGTCCGCTCCTCCGCCGCTGCCGAGGTTCAAGTCGCCCTTCTTCACCGGGGGAAAGCGGCGCGCCGGCTCTCCGCCCGGGACGCGCACCACCGTGGTGCGGGCGTGCCCGGGCTCGTACTCTCCATCCAGAGAAATCCTCTTCCCCGGCGAAAAATCGACGCCCTTGAGCGCCACCGTGATGCGCACCACCACGTCCAGCTCCGCGGCCCGGTTGAAGAGGTAGGTCACCTGGAAGGCCTCCTCGTTCCGGCTCAGCTCGATGCGGGAGACCTGGAGCGAGAACAGCTCCCCCACGCTCCCGGAGAGCACCCCGCCCTGCGGCCGGCACCCGAGGACCGAGAGCGCGAAGAAGGCGCACGCCGCTTTCGGCATTGCCCTCATCGCTCGATCGCCAGCCTCAAAGCGCCCGTGGCCGGCAGCCGGTAGGCCACCACCCGCTTGCCGCTGGAGAGGAAGCCGAGCTTCGGCAAGTAGCCGCCCTCGGTGTCCACCAGCGCCTCGCGCCAGGTGTCGGCGATCCGCTGGGTGACGCGCAGCTCGTCCTCCGCCGGCAGGCAGGAGGACTCGTTGATGCCGTTCTTGGGTGAGCAGTGGTAGTAGGCGATCGCCGGCTCGTGGTTGATGGGGTCGAACGCCAGCGAGGGGTACCAGCCGCTCGACCCCGACTGCACCACCGGGTCGGGGATGGTCCAGATGGCTCCGTCCACCGAGGAGAGGAAGTTGAGCTGGTTCTGCTGCCGCTCGATGAAGGCCACCCCGTAGCCCAAGCTGGAGTCGTACGCCACCGAGGCGCCGGACTGGGTGTTGCCGACGCCGATCAGCGTCTGAGGATTGGTCCAGGTGCCGTCGGGCTTCCGGCGCATGAAGATGACGTCCTGGCCGGTGCCCTCGGCGCTGCCGAACACCCGGTCATGCACCAGCGCGGGCTGCCCGTTGGCGACCGTCATCGCGATGTGGCCGCCGTAGGCGAGCTTGTTGTCCCCACCTGCCTGGAGGCAGCGCTTGGTCCACGAAGCGGGACCGCCCTCGGCCAGCTCCAGGTCCGAGCCCGCCCAGTCTTGCTGGGGGAACTGCCCGTCGTGCGCGTCGCGGTAGGCGAGGTAGCCGCGGCCGCCCGCGAATACCAGGCCGGGGTTCAGCCCCACCAGGTAGCCGCGGTCGGAGACCGGGTTGCCGCAGGTCGCCTCGTTCCCCTGGCTGACGGCGACGTTCTCGGTCCAGGTGCCGTTGTTGCGGTAGGCCACCGCGGCGTCCGACTGGAACCAGAACACCGACTGGTCGCTGCCTCCGCCCAGGTAGGCCACCGCCGGCTCGCCGCTGTCCTGGAAGGCGACCGAGAGCCCGTAGACGCGCTGCACGGTGGCCACCTTCTCCGGCGGCGAGACCTGGCCGCCCTTCCACTCCACGTAGCGGACTTCGTAGTTCTGGATCGGCTGGCCCGCGTCGTTGACGCCCCCGCCGATGCTGACGAAGTAGGCCACTCCGACCCGGTCCTGAGGGCCCATCGCCACGGCGAGGAACTTGAGCTCGGACTGGGTGGTGTCGAGCTCCTGGGTGGTGAAGGCCAAGCCGGGGCCGCCGCCGCCTCCACCTCCTCCGCCGCCCCCGCCGCCGCCTCCGTCGTTCTTCCCGTTCGGTGGAGGGCAGGCCAGCAGCGCCGCCGCGACCCCGCCCAGCAAGAGTCTTCTCATGGAGTCACCTTTGCTTCGGCCCGCCCCATCCTATGCCAGCGGCCGGGCCGGTTGCCCATCGAAGGCGGTTGAAAACGGCGGCCGGGCGCCGGACACTCGGGGCAATGCGCGGGCGCTCGAGGCGCGTCTTCCTCCACCACCTCGCCTTCCTCGGAGGGGGCGCGGTGCTCCTGGGCAGCGGTTGCAAACAGAAGAAGAAGGAGGCCGCTCCGCCCAAGCCGTCCGGTCTCAAGCCCAAGGGGCTGACCACCTCGCACCGGACCTTCACCTCCGAGGAGTACCTGGTGATGTCGGCGGCCTGCGAGCGGATCCTCCCCAAGGACGAGGATCCAGGCGCGCTGGAGGCCAACGTGCCCGAATACGTGGACCGGATGCTCCAGAGCCCTTCGCTCAAGCAGATGAAGGAGGACTTCCTCTCCGGCACCGCGGCGCTCGACCGGCGCTGTCAGCGGATGTTCAAGGTGGGATTCGCCGACGCCTCGGCGGAGCAAAAGGACCAGGCGCTGGCCGTCTTCAAGGAGAGCGCGCCCGGCACCGGGGAGGCGCACTACTACGAGCTTCTGGTGGTGCTCACCCTGGAGGGCTTCTTGGGGGATCCGTCCTACGGCGGGAACAAGGACCAGGTGGGATGGAAGCTGGTGGGGTTCGATCTGATCGGCAAGCACGCGGCCGAGCCGCCTCCGGGGTACGACGGCGACCGTCACCTCCACTCGCACCTGTCGGGGGGTTGATGGCGCTCGACCCGGTGGACGTGTGCATCGTGGGAAGCGGAGCCGGCGGGGCGCCGATGGCGCTGGAGCTGGGCCGGGCGGGCTTCAAGGTGGTGGTGCTGGAGAAGGGCCCCCACTACCGGAAGGAGGACTTCGTCCACGACGAGATTCTGAACAGCCGGCGGAACTTCTTCCAGCCGCTTCCCTGGGAGGAGCCGCACCTGCTCCGGCGCGGGGCCACCGGCAAGTACGAGCGGAGCAACTCGGCCTGGACGGCGAACTGCGTGGGCGGGGGCACGGTGCACATGAGCGGGTATTTCTACCGGCTCAAGCCGGTGGACTTCCGGCTCCGCTCGGAGCTGGGGGCGGTGCCGGGCGCGAACCTGGCCGACTGGCCGATCCGCTACGAGGAGCTGGCGCCCTTCTACGACAAGGCGGAGGAGGAGCTGGGCGTCTCCGGGGACGCCCTCCCTCACCCGTTCGCGGAGCCGCGGAAGAAGAACTATCCGCTGCCGCCCCTGGAGGTGCACCCCATCGCCAAGGAGGTGGAGTCGGCGTGCAAGGCGCTCGGCTGGCATCCGCTCCAGACGGCGAGGTGCATCATCTCCAAGCCGTACCGGGGGCGGGCTGGCTGCGCCTACTGCGTGCTGTGCGGGAGCTACGGGTGCGAGCACGACGCCAAGTCGGGGACGAACGCCTCCCTGGTTCCGGCGGCGCTGGCCACCGGCAAGGTGGAATTGCGCCCCCGCTGCATGGCGAAGGAGGTGACGGTGGACGGCCGGGGCCGGGCGAAGAGCGTCGTCTACCTGGACGAGAAGGGAATGGAGCAGGAGCAGCCGGCGAAGCTCGTCGTGGTCTCCTGCACCGCGGTGGAGAGCGCGCGGCTGTTGCTCAACTCCATCTCCTCGCGCTTCCCGCGCGGGCTGGCGAACGGGAGCGGGCTTTTGGGGCGGAACCTCCTGTTCAGCTCCTTCGGCGAGTCACGGGCGACTTTCCGGGTGAGCAAGCAGCTCGGCCGCTGGCCGTGGCTGACGGATCCGGCGCCGTTCGTGGACCGGAGCATCCAGGACTTCTACCTGATGCCGGACGACCGCTTCGGCTTCCGGAAGGGCGGGACGCTGGGCTTCATGTGGACGCACCCGAACCCCATCTTCGCCGCGGTGGGGATGGCGAAGAGCGGCAAGGAGGGCATCTTCGGCAAACCGCTCAAGGACAAGCTCCGGGAGTACCGCGACTCGCGGATCCTCCAGTTCGAGGTGTACGCGGAGTTTCTGGCCACGCCGGGCACCTACGTCACGGTGGATTCCAAGCTGAAGGACAAGTACGGCCTCCCGGTGGCGGCGATCACCCTGGAGCGGCACCCCTTGGACTTCGAGGCGACGCGGTTTCTGGTGGCGCGAGGGGAGGAGGTGTTGATGTCGCTAAAGCCGGACGAGCTTCGGCGGGTGGGGGCGGCGGGGGAGACCACCATCCTCCAGGGAGGCACCTGCCGCTTCGGGAAGGACCCTGCCAGCTCGGTGCTGGACAAGGACTGCCGCTCGCACGAGGTGGACAACCTCTACGTGGTGGACGGGAGCTTCATGCCCACCAGCGGCGGGGTGCCGATCACGCTGACCATCGTGGCGAATGCGTTTAGGGTGGCAGGCGCGCTGGTGGCGCGGATGAAGCGGGGGAAATGACGGATTCGAAATTGCTTCGCTGGTCGGTGGCCTCGGTGTGGCTGGCCACCGGCCTGTTGTGGTTCCACCCGCATTTCCGGGCGGTGGGAGGGCAGGTCCTCGCCCGTCTGGGCTTGCCGGAGTGGCTGATGGGGGCGGCCTGTGCCGGAGAGGTGGCGCTCGGGCTGGCGGTCGCGCTGCTTCGGCCCTCTGCTTGGCTGACCGGCTTGCAGGGGCTGCTGGTCGGCTTCTTCACCGCGGTGCTCGCCTCCCGGGAGCCGATGTTGCTCGTGCATCCCTTCGGGATGCTGAGCAAGAACGTGCCGCTCTTGGCGGTCATCTACGCCGTCTGGCTGGTGGAGAAGGAGGGCTGGACCGCGCGGGTGGGCTGGCTCCTCCG
Source organism: Myxococcales bacterium (assembly GCA_016191815.1). Lineage (GTDB taxonomy): Bacteria > Myxococcota > Myxococcia > Myxococcales > Myxococcaceae > JACPVI01. The sequence goes on along the minus strand of JACPVI010000084.1, from coordinate 52,060 downwards.
CGGGGGGATGGCGGCGGTGTTCCTCACCGAGGGGCTCTTCCCGAAGATTCTCTTCCAGGAGCCGATGGAGATTGCGGTGGTGGAGCGGAGCGGGCTGGTGCCCTTCGATGCCTCGAGCTTCCTCTACCTGATGGGAGCGGCGCAGGCGGCGTCCGGGCTCTTGGCGCTGGTGCTGGAGCGGCGGTGGCTCCGCTGGCTGTGGCTTTTGCAGGCCGGGTCGGTGGTGTTGCTCACGTTGCTGGTGGCCTTTCAGGAGCCGCTGCTCTGGGCGCACCCGTTCGGGCCGCTGACGAAGAACGTGCCGATCGTGGCTGGGCTCGCGGTGCTGGTGCGCCGTTGCCCGCGGTGGTGGTGAGCGCGGCTTGACGGGGAACAGGTGTACAAATAGATTGTACACATCATGGCGAAGCCGTCGAAGCAGAAGGCGCTGAACGTGAGCGAGGCCCGCAAGAAGCTCTCGCCCCTGGTAGAGGAGGCTGCCCGCTCCCCGAGCTTCCAGGTCCCGATCGCGGTACGAGGGAAGGTCTCGGCGTACTTGGTTTCGGCCGAGCGCATGGAGTCCCTGCTGGCTGCCGAGCCCGGCGCTCGGTTCTACGAGCGACCTCCCCGGCTCAAGGGGACGCTGCGTTTGGTGGGCGACATCGATCGGGCGCTCGTGGAGGCGGCTCAGGAGCTCGAGGAAAACGCCGTGCGGGGACGGTAGGGGCCGCCCGTGGTCGATGCCTTCGTCACGGATACGCACCCGCTGATCTGGTACGCGGCGGGGGCGACGCGGAAGCTGGGGAGGAAGGCGCGGGGGGCGTTCGAGGCGTATGAGGCGGGCGGCGCGGATCTCTTCGTGCCGGCTCCCGTGGTGCTCGAAACGTGGTTCCTCGCACGGAAGGGGGTGATCGAGGTCGATGGCCGGCTCGAGCGGTGGTGGGCCTCGATCGCCAACGCGCGTCTGTTCTTCCTCGCGGTGACGGCGGCGCAGGTGTTTCGGGCCCAAGAGCTGGTCTGGGACCATCCCGACGCGATGGACCGACTGATCGTCGCCGCGGCGCTGGATCAGGGCTTGCCGCTGGTGACGGCCGACGTGGCGATCGCCCGCTGGGGCGGCGCAGAAGTGCTGTGGTGACGGCTCCCACGACGCGCTGCAGATCCCGTCCGAGGCCCTGATTCCGGCGGACCCCCGGAGCACAATGACGCGGCGCTCGTGGCGGCGCGGATAGCACCCCTGGAGGGCCTTCACGCCAGGCGGCGGACGCTGTGGGCAAGGCGGAGGTTGGCCGATAGCTTTTGGAGGGCTCGCGCCGGAAGTATCTTCCTCCTGGCATGGAGCCCCACCCGGCGACCGAAGAGCTGGTCAACACGCTTCGCAACGCGCTGGCGGGCCGCGAAGACATCTGGCTTGTCCTCTTGTTCGGCTCGCAGGCGCGCGGAAGGGCTCGAGCCGGATCGGACGTGGACCTGGCGGTCGACGCTCCGGGAGTCGATCTCTCGCGCCTCTCCGCGGAGCTTTCGCTGGCAGCCCGCCGGGAGGTGCACCTGGCGAACCTTTGGGGGGCGGGCTATCCGCTCAAGCAGGCGTTGCTGCGCGACGCGATCTTGGTGCATCAAGGGGCGAAAGGCGCCGCGGCGCGCTGGCGATACCGGACGCTGCTCGAGGTGACCGACGAGCGCGAATGGTACGAGAGGATGCAACGGGCCTACTTGCGGCGCCTTGCCGCGGAGGGCTTCCGCCGTGGTTGACGCAGCGGTGGTGTCCGCCAAGCTCGAAGAGTTGGAGCGACGTATTGCCCGTGTGCGGCACCACGCCAAGCCCACGCCCGCCGAGCTCGAGGCTGACCCGGACGCGCTCGAGTTGGTGGCGTTCAATCTGATGCTCGCGGTGCAGGCTTGCCTGGACATCGCCAGCCACCTCGTGGCCGACGAGGGCCTGGCGCCGGCCGCGACGCTCGCCGAGTCTTTCCAGCGGTTGGGGGAGCACGGAGTGCTGAGCACCGAGACGGCCGCTTCGCTCGCGCGGGCCGCCGGGCTCCGCAACGTGGTGGCCCACGCCTATGGCGCCATCGATGTGGCGCGCCTGCATGCCGCGGCCACCGATGGGCTCGCCGACCTGGAGCGCTTTGCCCGCGAGGTGGCGGCCTGGACCCAAGCCTCCCAAGCTGAGGGTCGTCGATAGCGGCGGGAATACCGGCAGGCGCGGGCGGGCATCGAGCCGGGCCCGCCTGTCGTTGGGCCGCGCGCGTTGTCGGCGTACGCTGATGCGCCCATGCTGGCGATGGTGGTGAAGACGCTGCACGTCTTGGCCGCGACGCTCTTCTTCGGCGCCGGGCTGATGAGCGCCTACTACAAGCTGCGCGCGGACCGGTCGAAGGACCTGCGCGTGGTGGCCTGGTGCCAGCAGGAAATCGTCCGAGCCGACTGGTACTTCACGGTGCCCTCGGCACTGGCACTCCCAGCGACCGGCCTGTACCTGGCCTGGCTCTATGGGCTTCCCTGGGAGACCGGCTGGCTCTGGTGGGGCGTGGGCGGCTACCTGGCGGCGGCCGTTTGCTGGCTACCCGCCGCACGGCTGCAGCTACGGATGCGCGCGCTCGCCGAGCGGGCGCTGGCCGAGGGTGGCCAGCTCCCGCCCCAGTTTCATCGGGCGAACCGGCTCTGGTTCGCCCTCGGCATCCCGGCGTTCTTGGCGACCGCCTTCACCGTCTGGATGATGGTCGCCAAGTGGGACTAGGCGCGCCAGCGCGGCGCGCCCTCCCGCGCTAGTTCCACGACCAGCAATTGCCGCAGCTGATGCTCATCGAGCCGGGAGTGCCGGTGCAGCCCGACCAGCACCCGGAGGTGTAGTACACGCCGGACACCCGCCCGGGATTCCGCGTCCAAGGGCCGCACGGGCTGCCCGAGCTCACGCTGGCGAAGGTCCACCTGTATTCGTAGCACCAGCAGCAGGACCCGTTGCGGTAGGCCTCGGTGCCATCGTTCGTGCAGTTGCCAATGCCGTAGTACACCTGGCACGCCTTCATCGCCTGATTGACGTTGTAGGTGTTCCAGGGGACGTTGTCGGTCCAGTTGCTGCTGATGCCGTTGTAGTGGCAATAGGCCTGGAAGAAGTTGCCGGTTGCGTTCGGGCCGAGCGTCAGGCCGGTGCCGTTCGGGTCTCCCAGGGAGAGCGTCACCGTCTGGTTGGTGGACGAGGCGAGCTGGACGCCCGCCTGGCCGTTCTGGAACCTCAGCTCGACGTCATTGGGGCCGATGTTGACCACCTGGCCAGCAAGCACGCTGTTCACCATCAGCGAACCGCTGTAGGCGATCCGGAACGAGAGCGTGTTGTTCTGAGTGATGTTCCCGTTGGCGTCCCGGATATAGGCGTAGACGTTGTTGGTTGGAATTCCCGAGTTCCAGCAGGTGTACCACATCGTGCTTCCGTTCCACCCGTAGCTGCCGCTCGAGAACTCCACGCTGGCGGGTGCGCCCGGCAGGATGATCGCGTTCGTAGTGCCGGCGAAGGCCGGCTGGCTCAGGTAGCTCACCAGGACGTCATCGACGTACCAGGTGGACGGCTGCGCCGGAGTCACCGCCGAGGGGTTGTTGGTCATGCTGAAGAACAGGTTGTTGTACCCCGCCGCGATTCCATCGCTCAGATCGAACTGCAGCGCCTGCCAGCCAGTGCCTGCGGAGGAGCCCAGGCTCTCGCCCCCAGAGCAGAGATCGGTCACCGGGTAGCCGCCGTTCGGGACCTGCGCGCGCTCGCCGGCGAACGGAGACATCGCGTTGCGAAGCGCGACATGGAACCTCGGCATCGCGGTGCAGTTCGCCTGGGGGTCGACCGCAGAGGCAGTCTTGATGCTGTGCATCACGTCCAGCCTCACCGCGGTGGCAGTCGCCGGAATCATGAGCCCGCGCGCCATGTGGCTGTAGCCGGAGTTGACCGCGTCCGAAGGAGCCAGCTCCAGGCCCTGCGACCGGACGCCTGAGCTCGCGGTGAGGGTGCTCGATGCCCACTTCGGCGAGGCGTTGAAGAGGGTGAAGTTGCCGATCCCGCCCTCGGAGTTGTCGAAAAACGCCGGCGTGAACCCATTGAACGGCACCGGAGAGGGCCCGCCAGAGCCAGCCCTCAGCGTGACGGTGACGGTCTGGGCCACCGGGTCGTTGAGGACGATCTCGAATTCACCGTTCACCAACTGCGCCTGGATGCTGTTCGTGCCGCCTCCGCTGATCAGGTTTCCGCTGGTGGCGGCAGCGGCGAAAGTGGCGCTGCCGTTGACGCTCAGCGCGAAGAAAGTCGAGGCAGTCCCCGCGCTGGTGACGAAGTTGCCGTACTGGTCGACCGTCCTCACCCGCACCACCGCACCGGTGTCCGCGTTCCCCACGCTGGAGGAAACCGCAAGGCTGGTCACCGGACCTGCTGTCGCGGTGAAGTTGAACGTCACCGCGGTGGAAGGCTGTCCGGCGAGCCACACCGTGACGCTTCCGGCGCCGGCGATCCGGCTGGCGCGAACCCAGGCCGAGGCCCGGCCGTTGCTGCCGGTCGAGGCGGGGGCCGTGGTCAGCGCGCCTCCGGCGATCCGCCAGACCAGGCCGGCATTGGGGACGGCGGTTCCGCCGGCAGTACGGGCCTCGACCACCATCGGGGCGGAGAGGTTGGTCCCAACCGTGCCGCTCTGGCCATTGCCGCTGACGATGGCGAGCTGGCTCGCGGCGCTCAGCGCCAGGGTGCGAACCGCCGATCCCTGGTTCCCGGAGGGGTCGCTGACCCGGAGGACCAAGACGTAGGAGCCGGCCATGTTGCCCCAGAAGCTCGGCTGGGAGGCATTGGGATCGGTGAAGAAGTAGCCGGCGCCGGTGGGCGCGCTGGCCACGCTCCAGGAATAGGAGAGGGCGTCACCATCCGGATCGGTGGAGCCGGAGGCGTCGAGGGCTAGCATGTTGTTGACCAACCCGGTGAGTGGCGAGGCGCCGGCGATGACCGCAGTAGGCGCGCCGTTCCTCACGTCGACGGTGGTGGTGCCGGGAGAGCTGGAGGCGCCGACCGGATCGGTCACCACTAGCCGAACCGTATAGGTGCCGAGGAGGTCCGGGGTGAAGCTCGGGGTGGCGGTATTGGCCCCGGTGAGAGTCGCGGTGGAGCCGGTCGGGATGGAGACGAAGGTCCACGCGTAGGTGAGCGCCCCTCCCTCCGGATCGAAGCTCGCCGAGCCGTTGAGCTGCACCGGCGCGCCCCTGGCGACGGTGAGCCACGGGCCCGGGTTAGCCACGGGCGACTGGTTGGCGTCGAAGACGTTCACGTCCACCACCGACGGGGGGCTGGACTTGCCGGCGGCATCGGTGACCACCAGGCGGGCCCGGTACAGACCCATCAGGTCCGGGGTGAAAGTCGGGCTCACCGTGCCGGGGCTGGACAACGTGGCGGTGGAGCCGGTGGGCACCGACACGAAGCTCCAGGCGTAGGTCAGCGCCTGGCCCTCGGGGTCATAGCTGCCCGAGCCATCGAGCGTGGCCACCACGCTCTTCGGGGCGCTGAAGTTGTTGCCGGCGAAGGCCACCGGCGTCTTGTTCGGATCCGTCACGGTGATGTCCACGGTGGCCGGAGCGCTCGCCACGCCATCCGGGTCGGTCACCACGAGCTTTGCCCGGTACAAGCCCACCAGGTCGGCGGTGAAGCTCGGAGTGGCGGTGATGGCGCCGGTCAGGATGGCGGTGGAGCCGGCCGGGATGGTGACGAAGCTCCAGGCGTAGGTGAGCGCCTGGCCGTCAGGATCGTAGCTGGCGCTGCCGTTGAGGTTCACCACGGCATTCAAGTTGGCGCTGAGCGCTCCGCCGGTATTCGCCACCGGAGCCCGGTTCGGATCAGTGGCGGTGATGTCCACCGTGGCGGGCGAGCTGGACTTCCCTCCCGCATCCGTCACCACCAGCTTCACCCTGTAGATTCCCACCAGGTCCGGAGTGAAGGTCACCGTGTCGGTGGCCGCCCCGCTCAGCGTCGCAGTGGAGCCAGTGGGGATGGAGATGAAGCTCCAGGCGTAGGTAAGGGTGGTCCCCTCCGGGTCGAAGCTGCCCGTCCCGTTCAGGGTGACCAGCTTGCCCTTCGGAGCGGTGAAGTTGCTCCCCGCGTTCGCGGTGGGCGCCTGGTTGGGGTCGAACACCAACACCTCCAGGAACGCCGGAGCCGAGCTCTTCCCCTCGAAGTCGGTCACCACCAGCCGGATCCGGTAGATGCCCAGCCGGTCAGGGGTGAAGCTCGGAGTCGCGCTCCCCGCGCCGGTCAGCGTGGCGGTGGAGCCGGTCGGCACGGAGATGAAGCTCCAGGCGAACGCCAGCGCGGTCCCCTCCGGGTCGTAGCTGGCCGAGCCGTTCATGGACACCGCGACGTTGATCGCCGCCTCGAGGTCGTTCCCCGCCACCGCGACCGGCGGCTGGTTGGGATCGATCACCGTGATGTCCACCACCGCCGGCGTGCTCGACTTGCCGCCGGTGTCCGTCACCACCAGCTTCACCCGGTACATCCCCAGCTTGTCGGGGGTGAAGCTCGGGGTAGCGGTGCTGGCCCCGGTCAGAATGGAGGTGGACCCGGTGGGAATCGACACGAAGGTCCACTCATAGGTGAGGGCCTGGTTCTCCGGATCGTAGCTGGCCGAGCCGTTCAGGTTCACCACCTTGCCGATCGGCGCGGTGAAGCTCGGGCCGGCGTTGGCCACCGGCGTCCCGTTGGGATCGAAGGCGGTCACCTCCACCAGGGCGGGGGCGCTCTGCTTCATGCCCATGTCGGTGACCACCAGCTTGATGCGGTAGATGCCGGAGACGTCCGGGGTGAAGCTCGGGCTGACGGTGTTCGCCCCGGTCAGGGTGGCGGCCGAGCCGGTCGGCTTGGAGGTGAAGCTCCAGGCGTAGGTGAGGGTCATCCCCTCCGGGTCGTAGCTGGCAGAGCCGTCCAGGGCGGCGGCGGTGCCAATCGGGGCCACGAAGTTGCTGCCCGCGTTCGCTACCGGAAGCTGGTTGGTGTCCACCGCGTCGATGGCCACGAAGTCCGGCTCGCTGCTCAAGAGCCCGTCGTTCACCACCAGCCGGGCCCGGTAGAGGCCGACCTTGTCCGCGGTGAAGGTGGGGCTCTGGGTGGTGGCGTTGGCGAGGGTGGCAGTCGAGCCCGAGGGCTTGAGCACCAAGGTCCAGGCGTAGGTGAGCGGGCGGAACTCCGAGGTGGCCGGCTTGAGGTTGGTGGTGAAGCTCCCCGCCGCGGAGAGAGTCACGGTGTCGCTCGGGCCGACCGTCTGGTCCTCCCCGGCGTTGGCCACCGGCTTGTTGAGGTCGTAGCTCACGAACACCGTGGCCTTGGCCACCGTGGAGTCCGACTTCGGGTCCTGCTTCGGGTCGTCGTTGACGGTCAACTCCACCGCGTGGGCGCCCAGAAGCTCAGCCCGGAAGGAGGGGCGGGCCGAGTCCTTGTTGAGCAGCGTCACGGGCAGGCTCTGCGGGTCCTTCACCGTCCACTTGAAGGTGAGCGGCGAGTTGCTGAAGGAGGTCGACTCCGAGCCATCCAAGGTCACCATCGTGCCGGGGCGGACCACGTCGTCCTTGATGCGGGCCACCGGCTGCTTGGCGCTCACCTTCACGCTGACCTGCGCCGGATCCGACGCGGTCTCCGCGTTCTTCACGATGAGCCTTAGCTCGTAGTCGCCGGCCTTGTCCGGCACGAAGTAGGGCGACATCATGCTGGCGTCGTTGAACTCCACCTTCGAGCCCGAGGGCACGCTGAGGAAGCCCCACATGAATGTGAGGCCGGCGCCGCCCGGGTCAGTGCTGGCCGAGCCGTCCAGCCGCACCACGTCTCCCACCGAGTAGGTCGCCGCCTGGCCGGCGCTGGCCGTGGCCGTCGGCTTCACCTTCGGCGGCGGGTTGCCGCAAGCGACGGCGAAGAGCGCAGCGGTGATGCAGCCAGCGACGCGAGCGAGGGAACGCATTCGGTGAAACCCCCTTCAGTTGAGCCGGAGTGCCCGGGACCGCGGTCTCTTAGCACACGCCGGCCTCATGGGCTGAGAAATTCCGGCGGTGCTGATCAGTGTGCCGCGCCTTCGCGGCCAGTGATTCGTCGGTTTCTCGACAGTTCCCCTGTTCGAGCGAAGTCAAGCTCCCGCGTCGCCCGCACCCCGGAGGAAGAAGAGCGCGAGCCGCGCGAGAAGCCCGAAGCCGAGGCCGCAGAAGGCCGCCACCTTGAGCCACCGCGACCTGTCGGCGAAGGACGCCGCCACGGCCGCCGCGAGCGCGGCCGGCACCAGCGAGGTCCATGCACCTGGCCCTAGCTCGAGGAGTCGGGCCAGCCGGTCCTGGTGGACGAGCCAGCCCCCGAGGAAGGCCGCCGCCGCTCCTCCCATCGCCGCCCGCATCAGAATCAGCTCTCCCCGGCTTCGCAGGTAGAAAGACGCGCCCAGCCCCAAGAGCGCCATCACCCCGGCGAGCTGGAGGTCCACCGAGGTGAAGGGGTGCTCCAGGATTTGTTCGGCGCGCGATTCGGCGTCCATCGCTACTCGGTCTGGATCCGCTTGGGGATGACCTCGACCTTCGCGAGGTAGTCCGCCCGGGTGTCGGAGGAGAATTCGATGAGGTGGTCCCCCACTCCGGACAGCTCCGCCTCGCGGTACACCCAGCCCATCTTCTGCGCCTCTCCCACGAAGATTCGCCCGGTGATGGTCTGCCGGATGCGCGAGCGGCACTTGTCCTCGAAGAAGCTGAGCGCGGTCTCGGTGCCCGCGGCCGAGACGCTCTCCAGATAGAAGGAGAGCCTCACCGTGGACAGCTCGAACACCTGCACCGCCAAGAGTCCGCTGCCGGGGAGCTTGCCTTCGATGTAGCTCTGGTCTCCCAGCAGGCACCCCGCCACCCGGTCGCAGACGGGCCAGCCGGTGTCGCAGCGGTCGAGCACTCTTCCGGCGATGAAGCCCTCGCGTCCGCCCTGGCCGCAGCCGGAAAGCACCGCCAGCCAAACCGCCGCTTGGACGAGCGGGCCCAGCGGCGATAAAACCGGCCGGGCCGCACTCTTGAGGGAGTCGAACATGACTTGTCGTTCCGTACCCTGGCTCGCCATCTTCCTCGCTCTCGCCTCCTGTGGGAAGGAACCGATGCCGCAGAAGCCGCAACTGGTGGTGGACCGCGACTCGATTGGCTTCAGCCAGGAGTTCGGCAGCGGCACCTTCATCGGCACCAAGCCCCAGGAGTCCTTGATGCTGCAGAACAAGGGGCTGGAGAACCTGCTCATCACCAGCGTCTCGATGGCCGGCGACTCGGCCTTCACCATCAACGGGCCGCTCAAGAGCGAGCTGAAGGGCAACGAGCGGACCTATATCCAGATCATCTTCGCGCCTACCGCGGAGAAGAACTACTCGGCCACCATCACCATCGTCTCCAACGCCGAGAACACCCCGCAGAAGCTGGTCCCCGTCACCGGGCGCGGCCTCAAGGCGGGCGACGCAGGCCAGTAGCGGCCAGCAGCCGGCGGGGTGTGGCTCTCATCCTGAGCGGCAGGTCCCGTTCAGCCCGAGAGGGTTGATCCAAATAAGCACCTGACAAGTCCCCGTCAGGTTGTCGCGTATGTCGCAGCCCCCACCCGGGTGCGGTGGCCGCGCAGCGGCCCGTCCTCGAGCAGGACTTCCACGCCAGTTGGTGCGTTCAGCGCGAAGAGCAGATCCTCTTCCGAGGTGTACCCGGCATCGGCCGTGAAACGCAGCAACCGAGCGGGCCAGGGTCCTCGTCGCCGCGAGCGAGGCGTGCGCGGAGTCGAACGCTGTCGATGGCCAACTCGCTCGTGTCGAGCAATCCCGCCTTCTCGGCCAACCCCAGCGTCTGCTGGATGGCGGCTTCGAAGAAGTCGCCGTGGTGCCGCCGGAACTTGCGCAGCCTCGACGCCGAGATGCTGAAACCCCAGGCCAGGTAACAGAGCGCGATATCTGTCTTCAGTGCCTCGGCACCAGCTCGGTCGAGTGATGAATCCCCCTGAGGCTGGCATAGACCCAGACCGCGAGAGGGCTGCGCGGCGCGAACGCGCTGCGTCCCCGAGTGGGGGCCGGCTTTTTTCCATCGTGAATGTGAATTCACGTTCACGAAAAGCCGCACCCGCAGTGCGACCCGGCCTCCGGTTTTCGCCAGTACTTGCGCTGGGTTGCCGAGCGAGTCGGCGGCCGAAAGTTGCCAGTAAAAATGAACGTGAATTCACATTCACGTTGGAAAAAAAGGCAAGGGAGGGCGGGCGCGGGGCACGGCCAGGCGGGTGGGAGCGACCGGAGGGTCGGGATTTGGCGGCCGCATCTGACACCCCGGCCCAGAAGCGGCCGCGCGGGGCCTGCGCCCGAAGCAACCTGGGCGCACGCCGCAGCGTACGCGAGTTCGCGACTGGCCCGGACGGGGTGGGCGACCGGTATCGATGCCTTGCTCAGGATGAGATCCACACCCAGCCAGTGCCGGAGGACGACGGCCAGCCGAGTCGGGCCGGACCCCCCGGCAAGCGGTGACTGACAGGGTTGCACGGAAGGCGATTCGACAGGCTCACCGCGAACGGAAGTTCCCTTTCAGCCTGCGCTCGAAGGCGGCTGCGTATTCTGGCCGACCCGGTGATTCCGGCTGATCCGGCCCGTTTCGCATTGCCTCCGCCCCGAGTTTCCGCCCGCTGCGCCGCGCGCGGCGGAGTGGGCGCTCGGGCAGCGGGTGAAGGCGACCCACTTGCCTGCGGGTGAATCCGCACGGTTGCGCCAGGCGGGCCGCTTGCACCACGGCAGCCGCGGAGGTGCACATGCACAATCACCCCAGATGCATCGTCCCGCTTCTTGCTTCCACGTTGATGGCCTGCGCCGGTGCCGAGCCATCCCAGCCCCAGGTAGCCCAGGCCGCCCGAGCACTCGAGGATCCGGGCCTGCACTGCCCGGATTTCCAGCCCTGCGAGGCGGACGGCGACGCCTGCACGGTCGACCTCTGCCTCGCCGGCCACTGCGTGGTGGGGCCCAGCGCCTGCCCGCTTCCCGGCGGCGGGCCCGTGCAGGTGTGCGTCAACGGTGCTCCCTGCGAGGCGGACGGCGACAGTTGCACGATGGACTACTACTTCGCCGGGCATTGCGTCGTCGGACCCACCGCCTGTCCGCCTCCCGGCGCAGGTGCCCCCCCGCTGATGTGCATCGATGGCGCTCCTTGCGAGGTGGACGGTGACGCCTGCACCAAGGACGTCCTCTTCGCCGGGCATTGCGTGGTGGGGCCCAGCGCCTGTCGGCCGGACGGGGGCGCGCCGCAGCCACCGGCGTGCGCCGACGGTCTTCCCTGCGAGGCGGACGGCGACGCCTGCACTCTGGACTTCTGCGCGGCCGGGCGCTGCGTGGTGGGGCCCAACGCGTGCTCGCCCCTCGACGGCGGAGCCGCGCACATCTGCGTCGACGGCGTCCCATGTGACGCAGATGGAGATGCCTGCACCCTGGACTTCTACTTTGCCGGGCACTGTGTGGTGGGGCTCACCGCCTGCCCGCCACCCGGAGTGAGCGCCCCTCCGCCGGTGTGCGTCGACGGGACTCCTTGCGAGGCAGACGGCGACGCCTGTACGAAGGACATCTTCTTCGCCGGGAGCTGCAGGGTGGGGCCGAGCGCATGCCCCTCCGACGCGGGCGCTCCCCCATCCCCGGCTTGCGTCGACGCCATGCCCTGTGAGGCGGACGGCGACGCCTGCACCTTGGACTTCTGCCAGGCGGGGATCTGCGTGGCGGGGACCAGCGCTTGCCCTCCCGACGCGGGGAACGGCTGCGTCGAAGGCAGCATCTGCGACGCCGACGGAGATGGGTGCACCATCGACGTGTGCTCCGGCGGCCAATGCGTCCCCGGACCCTTCGCGCCGTGCCCAGCCGCGACCGATGCTTGCCAGGTGAGCTCCTGCACGTCCTTCGGGCCGCTCTCCTACGCCTGCATGTTGGCGCCGTCGGGCGCGGCGGGTTGTCCGTAGAAACCCGTCAGCTTGTTTTCAGGCCTTGCGGATGAAGTCGAGGATGTCCGCGAGCGCCGCGAGAATGCCCTTGCGCTGGATCGCCTCCAGCTCCCCGTAGTCCAGCCACACCCCCTGGCAGCTGCCGCACAGGTCCATCACCACCCGCTTGTCCCGATCGGAGACCACCTTGTCCATCGCCTTCTGGCCCTCGCAGCGCGGACAAAAGAGGATGCGGGCTTGGGTCTCCTCCCCGGGCAGATGCCGCCAATCAATCAGCCGCACGTCCACCACTTGCTCGACCTGGCGAAGATCGGCGGTCTCGAGGAAGTGGCCGGTGCACTTCCGGCACCTCATCGCCTCGACGGCAACGCCGCCCAGCTCGTGGCGGATGGGCTTGAGCGGCGTCAGGCAGCGGGGGCAGTTCATCGTGCTCGGGCGGCAGCGGTCAGCGGGTGAACTGGCAGCCGGCTCCGCCGTCCGCCGGAGCCGGACAGAGCCTCGCCCCCCCGTCGCCCGAGTAGCTCTGCGGGTAGTCGGTGAAGGCGGTGCGCAGCTTGTACTGGGTGGCGGCGTAGCTGGTCCGGTCCACTCCCACCACCGTCATGGTGAAGCGGCCTCCCTGCACGAAGGCCGGTTCGAAGCAGAAGCAGCCCGCCGGGAGCGCGGTGATGGTGGTCGAGCTGGCCCCCACCTTCTTGTCCCAGAGCTGGGTTCGGTCGGAGGTCGATGAGCCGTACCAAGGCATCAGCGTGGTGCTGGCGGAGTAGGCGATCACCCGCGGCTGACCTGACGGAGTGCAGCCGCCTCCGTCGGCGGAGCCGCTGCAGAACTGGAGCTCCAGCGCCAGATCCGAGGGAGCGCCGCCGCCCGCATGCTGGATCTCCCACTGCAAGGTCCAGGTCCGGTCGTAGGGCGCGGCGAGGCCGGCGGGGAAGACGAATTCAATCCGGTCGAGGTCGGAGGGGACGGCGTCGTAGTCCTCCGGGGCGCGGACCCCCTGGGCGCGGTTCATGTCGTTCTCGATGACGCGGCCGTGGCCGTAGGAGATGGCTCCGGAGATTTCCCCGGTGGCCGGCGGATCCGGGAAGCTCGCCGACTGCTGGATGGTGACGGACTGCGTCTGGCCGGGCAGGCCCGCGCGCATCGCCTCGTCAGCGTCATCCAACCGGCGCAGGCTCAGGGTGTAATCGCGGTCGTCGGCGTAGTCGGTGCCCTCGTCCTGCACGGAGAGGAAGTACACCGCGCCCTGGGCGGGCACCGGCAAGGTCCCCTCCAGGTTGCGGAGGTTGTCGAAGCCGGGCGTTTCGTTCCGCTCGGACCACAGGCACTGGGGCGGGTCGGTTGCGGTGCAGAGGGCGTCCACCAGCGCCTCCTTGAGGGTGTCCGAGGGGTCGTACCCTCGGGGGCAGACGCTCTGGTCGTTCTTGCAGGCCACCTGCCGGTCCTGGGCGGTGGCGCCCTGGGTGACTTGCTTCACCACCCGCACCTGGCGGTCCGGGAGCAGGGCCAGCGGGGCGAAGCGGCCCGAGGCGGAGGCGGGCGCCACCTTGTAGGCGAACACCGAGGGCGCGCCGGTGGCCGGGAGGTCGACCTTGAACCAGTCCGGGTCCGGAACGTAGCCGAGCCTTCCGGTGAAGGTCTGGCTGGCGCCGGCCCCGAGCGTCACCAGCTTGGCGGTGCCAAGGGTGTCGTTCGGTTCGTTTTGGTCCAGCTCGTCGAAGATGGAGATGGCGAGGGTGTACTTGAGGCGGAGGTCCCCCGGGATGGGAGTCTGGTCGAGGGGGCTCCGGTAGGCCTGTACCAAAACCGTCCACTCCCCGGAGATGGAGAGGCGGGCAGTGGCCAGGTCCACCGGGAGGAAGACGTTGGCCACCGAGCCCTCGGACACCTGCTTCCCGCTCGGGTCGAGCAGCACGTACGCCAGGCGGAAGGGCGGCGGAGGCGAAAGCACGGGCGCGGTGAGATGGAGGTAGATGACTTTCCGCCCGGACGGGGCGGTGAACTTGAAGCGGTCCACGTCGTTCTCGGTGGCGATGGTGCCGGTCTGCTGTCCGTTGAGCTGCGTGCCCTGCGGGACGAGTGGGATGGCGGTGGCGGTGGCGGCGGTGTCGTTCGGCTCGTTCTGGTCGGGGTTGTCGAGCACCTCCACCTTCAGGTTGTAGGGGTTCTTGGCGTCAAAGTTGGGCGTGAGCCCCGCCCCCTCGTCGCCGACCAGCACCACCACCCTCGCGTTCGACTCGGAGAAGGGCACGATGATGTCCAGGGGCTTGGGCGCGGCCTGGCCGTGACGGTCCACCTTCCTCCCCAGTGAGGTCTTGGCGTCCTCCCGGAGCAGGTTGACCGAGAGGTTCACCGCGGTGTTCGGCACTGCGTAGCCGGCGTTCACGTGGAGCAGGCTCCTCGCGGTGAGCGCGGGCATCTGCGCCATGTAGAAGTCCTCGTCGCCCGAGAAGCTGATGTACGCCTGGTGGGCCTGCCCCAAGGTGAGCTGGCACTCGGGCAAGGAGAGGGCCTCCTCCACGCTGTTGCACAGGTCCGCAGGCGGCTGCCCCGCATCGGGGCAGGTGGGCTCGTCGCCCTCGATGCACTCCGGCGGCGGTGGAGGCGGACACCCGAAGAGGGCAAAGCAGACGAGCGCGAGGAGCGGGCGCGCCGCTTCCCGGCGGAGAGTGTTTGCCATGGCCCCTTTTCCCATGCTCAGGGCGAGCCGGCCGGCTTCCTCGACTCGCAGCGGTCGACGAAGTCCTCCGGTTCGACCCGGATGACGCCGTCGACGGGGGACTTTATCCCGCCCACCGGGAAACGCGCTGCCTGGGTGCGGAAGCCGCGCACCAGGGTGCGGGCCACCGGGTCGTCCCCCGGCATCATCGCCACGGAGAGGTAGAGGTCGTTGAAGCCCGCTCCCCGGCCGGTGCCGCCGTCGCGGGTGTCCGCCAGCGTGGAGGCGAGGGAGATGTTGTCGACCCTCAGCTCGTAGCACTGCCGGCCCTCAAAATCGACCGGGCCGTCCGCGCGCAGGTGGTAGCGGTAGCCGGTGACGGAGAGCTTGGCCGAGTCGACCACCAGCGGGTCATGGTGGAGCCTCACCTCGGCGCGGCTGGTGAGGCCGTCGTTGTCGGGGTCCTGGTCGAGGTCGTCGCTCGCGGCCTGGGTGCGCATCTGCCACTCGATGGAGTCGGGCACCCCGTCGTCGTCGCTGTCCGTGCGCAGCCCGTTGGTGCCCACCAATTGCTCGTCGCAGTCGGTGAGGCCGTCGCAGTCGGCGTCCACTCCGCGGAGGACAGGCGGGCAGCCGGGGTCCAGGCCTCCGCCGTCGGGGAGCCGCACCTGGCGGGGGTTGAAGGAGGCGCCCAGCTTGGCAAAATGCACCTCCACCCCGTCGGAGAAGCCGTCGCCGTCGGTGTCCCGGAGGAGCGGGCTGGTGCCGGCGTCGGCCTCCTCGGCGTCGGTGAGCCGGTCGCCGTCGCTGTCCGCCAAGGTGGCCGGCGAGCCCGGAGGGGCGGAGAAGTTGGTCGCCACCAGGTCCTTCACCACGTAGGTGCGGCGCACCTGGCCGAAGCGGAAGTCGAGGAAGTTGATCGGCTCGTTGTTCCGGAAGTCGCGGAAGTCGCCTCCGCCCAGCTCGGCCATCTTCTCCAGCCTTTGCGTGTCCTGGTTGATGAGCAGCATCGGGCAGGTGGTGGGGGGAAGCGCCGGGAACTTGCAGGTGGAGCTGACTGCCGGCGGCTGGTAGTTCGTAAGGTCGCAGGTGGAGGGCACCGGCTGGACGGGGTTGAAGACGTGCACCGTGTTCACCCTCACGTCCTCGCAGAGGTCCTTGAGCTGGCGGATCCGCACCACCGCGTCCCCGCACAACAGCTCGTCGTCCTGGTTGTTGGTGGGGTGGCCGTCGGAGAGGAAGATCACCGAGTAGCGGGCGGCGGTCTCCGCCCCCTGGTTGGTGGCGTTCAGCTTGGCGTTGGCGATGTCCCGGTTGATGAGCGCGTAGATGTCCGAGAGCGGCTTCACGAAGTCGGTGCTGTCGCGGTTGGGGTCGTTCTGGGGCGCGGTGAAGTTGAGCAGCTTCTGGGCGATCTGCAGCCGGTCGGTCGGGGTGAGCGAGATGAGCTGCTCGAACTCCGGCCGCCCGCTCCTCGTGAGGAAGGCGGTGGTGCTGCCGGCGAAGAGCATCACCGAGACGTAGATCTCCGGATCGGTGGGGAGGTTGTCCAATAGCTCCACCACCGCCTTGGCCCTGGTGCCGTCCGGGTCGCTCACCTTCATCGACTGGGAGGCGTCCAGCGCCATGAGGATCTTGATCGGCCGCACCACCTCGTTGGTGCCGATGGTGCAGAACCGCCCCTCGATGGACAGCGCCCGATCGGTGGGGACCGCCTCCTCGCGACGCTCGTCGTAGAGGTAGGTGTCGGTGCAAGCCGCCGCCGCCGCCAGCGCCACCGCCAGCTTCGCGACCAGCCCGCTCTGCCCCCGAAAGAGGGTTGGGGAGAGGGGGCGGCTCACGGCGCCTTCCCCACGCAGCGGGTCTGGTAGGCGGTGTCGGAGGCGACCAGCTCCGGGCGGGCGAAGTTCTGGTTGGTCATCGCCAGCTCCGGGCCGACCGGCTCCCGGATGGAGGGCGGATCGTACTGGGCCCAGGCGCAGCCAGCGCGCCAGACGCCGTAGTCGGTGGCCACTCCGCTCTCCGGAGACTCGGCGAAGAAGACCTTGAAGAGGTTGTAGCCCTGCCTCACCCCGGCCCGGGAGGGCGGCGTCACCAGCTTGAGGTTCGCCACCCTGAAGTCGTAGCAGACCGAGCCGTCGGTCTGCTCTTCCGCCAGCGACTCGAACTGGTAGCCCTCGCGCTCGCTGAAGTCCCGGTCGCGGCGGGTGGGGTGGGAGCCGATGCGCACCTCGGTCTCGTCGGGGAGCCCATCGCCGTCGGTGTCCACTCCGGCGGCGTTGGCCGCCAGCGGGTCCAGCCCGTAGCGGGCCTCGAGCCCGTCGGTGACTCCGTCGCCGTCGCTGTCCGCCAGCCCCGGCCTGGTCTTGAGGAAGTCCTCGGCGAACTGGGAGAGCCCATCACCGTCGGTGTCGCGGCAGCTGCAACCCAAGGTGAGCGGGGAGTTGGGGTCGCAGCCCCTCCCGTCTTTCTCGTAGGGCTTGAAGCCCTTGTCGGCGCGCAACACCTCGAAGTTGTCGTCGAAGCAGTCGCCGTCCGAGTCGGGGAAGAAGTTGTTGGTCTTGTAGGTGAAGGAGTTGTCCAATTCGTCGGGCAGCCCGTCGCCATCCGAGTCCACCAGCCGCTGTTCCTGGCCGGGGACCGAGCTCATGGTGTGCACGATGAGCGCCTTCATCACGTTGCGCGAGGCGAGCGAGGAGTAGTCCAGCGCCCCCAGACCCATGGCGTAGATCTCGCTGTTGTTGAACTCCTGGTAGACGCCGTTGCCGCGCAAGGCGAACTGCTGGAGCGTCCAGCGGGCGATCTTCTTCGCCGCCGCCGGGTAGTTGCCGGGCGAGACGTTGGGGTAGCTGCCGTAGAGGTCGGTGCAGATGGTGCCGCAGGCGGCCACCGCCGCCTCGTTGAAGAGCAGCACGGTGTGCATCCGGACGTCGCCCACGTTGTACTGCTGCTTGAGCTCCATCAGCTGATCCACGTAGCTGAACAGCTGGTAGTTCTGGTTCCGGTCGGTGCCCTTGATGAAGCCGGTGATGGCGTCGGGGTCCTGCGGGTCGATGGTGTTGCAGTAGTCGCCGGTGCCCGAGGAGTCGGCCCAGGTGAGCCAGGGGTTGTCCGGGTCGGCGTACTGGCTCAGGTTGTCGTTGGCCGCGCAGCGCGGGTAGGGCGTCCCGTCCGAGAGGAACACCACCACGTACCGCGTCCTCGGCAGGAGCACCGGGTCGCGGTTGGCGACGTCACCGATGTCGGTGGCAATGAGGGAGTAGGCGTAGGAGAGCGCGCCCTGGTAGTCGGTGCCCTTGCCGAGCTGGGACTGGAGCCCGCTGATGTAGGTGGCGAGCGAGGAGTCGGGGCGGGCGAAGCGGCGGCCGGTGGTGGTGGGCGGCCAGACGTTCTTCACGTTCGTCTCGAACGGGACGATGGCCACCTCCACGTTCGGCTGGGGCGCGAACTGCTGGAGCAGCTTCCTCAGCGCCCGGACCCGGGCGGGCTCGGTGATTCCGGCGGGGACGATGGCCCGCACCGCCGCCTGCTCGCAGAAGCCGCTCCCCTGCTGGGAGCCGGGCGGATCCGAAACGCACATCGAGCCCGACTCGTCGATGATGAACACCACCTTCACCGGAAAGCCGGTGGCGCTGGGGGGCGCGGTGCAGACCCTCCCGGTGAGCGTGAGCCGGTCGTCCAGCTGGGTGGGCTGGCTGGCCAGGGGCTCGATGAAGGCGTCGGTGCACCCGCCCAAAAGCGCCGCCACCGACATCACCGCCAGTGCCAAAGCTCGCCGAGGACTCACGTTCGCCTCCGTTTCCAACGCAGCGCGGCCCTTCCTCATCGGTCGGGCCGCGCTTTGAAGCTTCAACTCATTGTCCCTCGTGTGAGGGTTTGGGCGAAGACCTTACGGCCCACGCCTGCGGAGGATGCCGAGCAGGGCGAGCATCAGCGCGCCGAGCGGGGCCCCGACCGGGATTGCGGTGCTTCCGCAGCTCGCCGCCGGGTCGCCCACCTGCAGCTTGAGCTGCGAGATCGACTCCTTCGCCTCGGGGTAAGCCCGGTCGGGGAAGGCCAGGGCGCCCTTGACTTGGAGGACGTACTCGCCATCCACGTCGGCGGTGAAGGTCGGCACCGAGCCGTCCACGTAGGCGTATTCCCAGTGCCGGCTCATGGTCACCGCGCCCTTGGGGTTCTGCACCGCGGCGTTGGAGCCCTTCGGCCTCTCGCTGACGGTCCAGGTGTACTCGATGGCCGCGCCGTTGCGGTTGGCGAACAGGGGCAGCCGCACCGTCTCGCCGCGCTTCAAGGTGAGCGCGCCGCCGCCGTGAACCCGGAAGGGGCCCTTCGGATCCAGGCAGTCGTTCGGGGTGGCCGGGTCAATCACCACGCAGTAGAAGGAGTCGCAGGCATCGCCCACCAGGTCGCCGTCGTCATCGAGCTGCATCCGGTTGCCGATGCCCGGGCAGTTGTCGGCGAGGTTGAGGACGCTGTCGTTGTCGATGTCCACGTCGCAGACGTCGCCCATCCCGTCCATGTCGGTGTCCACCTGAGTGGGGTTGGCCACCCCGGGGCAGTTGTCGAAGCCGTCGCCGATGTTGTCCTTGTCCGCGTCGATGTTGCAGAGGGTCGGGTCAGCCGGCATCTGCGACTGGATGGGGTTCGCCACCCTGGGGCAGGTGTCCTGGCCATCGGGGAAGCCGTCGTTGTCGTCGTCCGGATCGCACACGTCGCCCTGCTTGTCCCCGTCGAGGTCCAGCTGGGTGACGTTGGGGATGACGATGCAGTTGTCCGAGGCGTTGAGCAGGGTGTCCCCGTCGATGTCTCCATCGCAGAGGTCTCCCGAGCCGTCTCCGTCCGCGTCGAGCTGGGCGAAGTTCGAGGCCCCCTTGCAGTTGTCGCAGGCGTCGCCCACCAGGTCGCCGTCGCCGTCGGTCTGGTCTCGGTTGGAGGCGAAGGGGCAGTTGTCCTGGTCGTCCGCCTTGCCGTCGCCATCGGCGTCGTCGGTGTAGGCCAAGGTCTTGCCGTCGTCGGTGTACGCCACCCACACCGAACAGCCGCAGCCACAGCCGCAGCCGCCGCCTTCCTCCTTCGGCTTGCCGCAAGAGGTGCCGAGGCACTCCGGGTTGTCCTGGGCCACCGCCGGTACTGCCCACAGCACCGCGGTCAGGCCGGCCATCAATCCGCTCTTCCAGATGTTCTTCATAGCTTTTCCTTTCACTCCACGGCGGTCCCGGGCCGCGAAAAAGCAAATCCTGATCCGAGCTCCGGACAACGACTATTGCCAGTTGTTTCCGATGGTTGTGAGACTGGTGGGCCTGGAACGGGGCCAAAGTGAGGGGGGGACTCTACAAGGGAACTGTGGGGCGCTCTCCCCAGCCTCGCGCGGATCATGAGCCGAGCACGAACTGGTCTGGCGCCATCTGGATGATGCCCTTGGGCTTGCGCTTGTTGGGCGGGATGAACTGGATCTGCTCGATGAGCAAGGAGCCGATCCCGGTTCCGCGGGGGTCGTTCTCCCGGCCGACCTGCAAGTAGATATAGATGTCGTTGGTGCCCCTCGGGATGTTGGGGAAGGGCGGGTTGGGGCGCTCGAGGGTGGGGACCAGGCTGACGTTGTAGATCTCGATGTCATAGCAGGGGCGGCCGTCCTCGGTGGGGTCCGCGTCGGCGATGACGTAGCCGTAACCTCGGTCGGAGCGGTAGGCGAGGTCCGCGGAGGATGGGTCGGTGTGGGCTTCGATCTCCGCCACGTTGGAGAGGCCGTCGCGGTCGGCGTCGTCCAGGTCCTCCGCGATGAGCGGATTGGTGCGGGAGAGCAGCTCCACCAGCTCGGGGATGCCGTCTCCGTCGGAGTCGCTGATGCAGGCGTCGGTGCCGAGCACGCGCTCCTCACAATCGTTGAGCCGGTCGCCGTCGGTGTCGAGGAACGGGTTGCAACCGTTGATCACGTCCACCGCGTTGGGCGGCATACCCATGCGAACCTCGATGCCGTCCATCAAGCCGTCGAGATCGGAATCCATCGCCACCGGGTCCAGCCCCAGGGCGGCCTCGTCGTCGTCGGGGAGGCCGTCTCCGTCGCTGTCCACCATCTGCTCGCCGGCGCGGGAGACGGCGCTCCGGTTGTAGGCGATGAGCCTTTTCAGGGTGAGCGAGCGCTGCAGCGAGGCGTAGTTGAGGGCGTTGATGGTGTTCTTGAGCGAGGCCGGGTCGGTCTCCACCAGCTCGGTGCCTCCGGAGCGGGCGATCGCCGCGCCCTGCGCCCGCGCCACCGGGTCCGGGGTAGTGCGGACATAGATGGGCTGGATGGTCACCTCGCCGGCGAGGTACTGCTCGGCCAGGTTCTTGAGCTGGGCAGTCACCGCGGTCAGCTCGCAGGCGCTGCACGCGGCCTGGTCGGGCAGGTACTTGGTGCACCGGCTGTCGAGGCCGGCGTTGAAGGCGGGGTTGGCACAGGAGGTGTCCGCGGTGGAGTAGATGAGCACCACCAGGTAGCGCGTCCTCGCCACGGTTCCTCGGCAGCCGGTCTGCATGTCGCCGGAGAGCATGCTCTTGGCGAGCTTGAGCGGCGCCCGGAGCGAGATGGGACCGGCTTCCTGGTAGTTGGTGTAGGTGCCGATGGCGAGCTGGATCTTCGCCGCGTCGACGAAGCTCCCCTGAATCCCGGTGGCCACGGTGTGGTAGGCGACCAGCGCGAAGGTGATGTAGGGGACGGAGAAGCGCGAGCTGAGCGACTGGAGCGCGTCGGCGATTTGCCCCTTGACGAGCTGGTCGACGCCCTGGCCTCCCTCCACCGCGTAGAGCACCTTCACCGGGAAGGAGTCGCCCGCCGCCATCGGGACGCAGGCCTTGCCCACGAACTCGGCCCGGTCGGGGCCGGCCTGCCCGCGCCCGCCCACGGCATAGAGGCCGGCGTCGGTGCAGGAGAGCGCCGGAAGCAAAAGGGCGAACAGTGTCCAGCTCGGAGCACGGCGCCGCATGGGAACCTCGCTGGATGCCTCAGTCATAGGAGCGCCGCCAACCTGACAGAGGGCTTCCCCGGGCCCCTCCGCGGGGGGAGATCAGATCGCTTCGCGGCGCCGGCGTCAACTCGCGGCCCCGGCGACGGATGCTGCACCGCCGGTTGGTGTTGCTTTCCGGGAGCGATGTATACCGACCGGCGATGATCGGGCGCGCGCGAGGCTCACCTTGGCCCGGAGCTGTGGGGAGATCTGTCGGTGCGCTCGCGCTGCTTTCGGTGGCGACGTGTGGCCCAGCGCGCCGCGGGTCGGTGGACGAGGAGACCGGGCTCGTGGGGTACCCGGTGAGAGAGGGCGCCCTCGCCGGGACCTGGGCGCAGAAGACCGTCTTCGCCACCATCGTCCCCATCCCCATCCTCGGCGACCGCGAGGGAGGCGGCAGCAGCACCCGGCTCGTCCGGCGGAGCTGGAACGCCCCCGAAAAGCTCTACGAGGAGTCGTTCGTCCGCTGCACCAACGACGTGCTCGAGGTGGAGGGGACCAAGACCATCGTGAAAGAGGCCACCCTGGAGAAGATCGCCCCGGTGCACTACAGCGCCCAGGCTTCACACGGGGACGGCACCTACCGTTCGGAGCTGATCATCGACCTCTGGGGGGTGCGGAACCTCCCCGATCCCGTCGAGACGCCGTTGCCCACCAAAGACAACTACCAATCCCCGCCGCAGAGCGAGTGGGTTTGGGACGAAGACGGCGACGGCAAGCCGGGAGTGACGGTGTTCATGCGGGGGACGCTCTCCGCCGACCTCTACGTGTGCAAGCGGAACGTCTACAGCTTCGACGGCACCGTGCTGTCCGGCGACCTGATCCAGGGGCTGATCCGACAGCTCAAGAGCGAGTCCAACTCCCTGGCCTCGACGGTGAGCTGGGTCGCCGGCGAGGGCTCCGCCACCCCGAATCCCGATCCGCTCAGGAGCTGGTTCGACATGGTCCGCATCCCCGACGGCGCCGGTTGCGACGAGGTGAGGCAGGCACTCGCCGAAGGCAAGCTCTCCGAGGAACGCCCCTTCCGCAACGAGCCGTGAAGCAGACGTGGTTTGGGCCAGCGGTGCACGGTTCGAAGCTCGAGCCGGAGCGACCGAGGCGATCTTCCGCGCCTCGCGGAGCGCTCTGGTTGAAGAGCCAGCGGTCGATCGCCCAGGCGATGAAGAGCCCGGTCGCCGTCCCTGCGACGTCCCAGGCGACGTCTCTCAGCGAAGGGTTGCTGCCCCGGCGCACGTCCCACAGCTCCTTTGCCACTCCCGCGCCGAGAGCCAGCGCTGCTCCGGTCGCCAGCCGGGCCTTCTCGTCTTCGAGGCAGAGGGCCGAGCCCGCGTAGCCGCCTCCAGCCAGGGTAGCGGTGGCGCCGAAGTGAAGCGCCTTGTCCGGCCCCAGCCAGGGGTCGGGCTCTGCCCAGGCGGCGGTGGCCTGGAGCATCGCCAGAGAGAGCATGATATGGCGCATCGCCCGACGCTCCCACCGGCGTCACAGACGCGTCAATCTCGGCCGCCGGCCTGGACGGACCAGCACGCACCTTGGGAGGAAGTCGAGTCGAGAGGGTCCGCTCCGGGCTACTTGAGACTGCAACGCTGTGTTGGTACACAGCGTTGCATGGCCCGAAAGAGCGCAGACTTGACCATACGCCTCACCGCGAAACAACGAGCGAGGCTCGACCGCATGGCCGAGAAGAAGCTCGGGGCCAAGCGATCCACCGGGACGTGGGTGCGCCGCCTCGCGCTCGAAGCCGCGGATCGGGAACAACGCGCCTCCGAGCTCTTGCGCAGGTTCGCCCAGCTTCCCCCGGCCCCCGAGCACGCGGATGAGGTCGAGCGTCGCCGGCGAGAGGACCGTCGGTGATCGTCATCGACACCTCGATCTTCGTGGATGCGGAAAGGAAGCGCGAGCAAGCGGAAGCTCGGCTTCGCGAGCTCATTGCCGGCGACCTCGCCGACCTCGCGGTCTGCTCGGTCACCATCCTCGAGCTGACGCGGAGCCCGAAGCTCACCCCCACCTGGCGACAGTTCTATAGCCGCCTGTTCGACACCGTCTCGGTCCTCGAGGTGGATCGCCCGGCCGCGGAGATGGGCGCGGCCATCGCTCGCGAGCGCCAGCAGGAAGGGCAGACCATGCAGAACACCGACGCGCTGATTGCCGGTTGCGCCGCGGCGGCCGGAGCGGACCTGCTCCTCACCTCGGATGACGACTTTGCCGGCATCCGCCACTTCGCGGTGGAGCTGGTCCGACCCTCCTAGGCCCAGAGCTCGCCTGGGCTTAGTACACCGAGTTCCCGCGCCCGTAGCTCTTGAGCGCGCGCTGCTTGATGTCCTTCACCGCCGCTGGAGCCGCGGCGGGCGACGAGCCTTGCACCAACCCGAACACCGCCTGGTTGTCCGCGCGCTCGGAGGCCATCGCCTCGCCGCCGGCCACCTCCTCCGCCGAATCGAAGAGGGCTTCGTTTTGGCGGATCAGCTGCTGGGCTTTGGCGGGCTCGCCGCGCGACACCAGCTCGGCAGCCTTCCGGTAGTTGTCGCCGGACTGCGCCCTGGTGGCGCGGATCACCGCTTCGCGATCCCGGTGGGCGAGCACCTCTTCCCTTCGCTGGGTCACCATCGCCGAGAGCTGCGCCATCCTCCGCCCCGGGCCGTTCCTCAACAGGTCCGAGTACCCGAGCTCCAGGCGCACCACGTCGACCGCCTGTCCGACCACCTGGGCGTCCACTGAAAGGCGCACCACCAGCCGCTCCAGCTGCCCGGAGGCGAAGTCCGGAAGGGGGACCTCCACTCGATTCCCGGCCCGCTGGAAGCGGTATCCCAAGACGTCGCCCAGCTCCACCCCCGTGGGCAGCTCGAGCGAGAGCTTCACCTCCCGGGCCACCGTGGTGCCGGCCTGGCGCAGGTCCATCTGGAACACGCTGGCGAGCCGAGAGGCGTCCTGGATGTAGCCGTAGGAGCCGGAGCCCACCTCGGCGATCCGCTGCATCAAGTCCTCGTTGAAGTCCGCGCCCACCCCGAGGGCGCTCACGGTGATGCCCTCCTCGCGGATGCTGCGGGCGAGCTGGGTGAGCCCCCGCTCGCTGGTGACACCTTCGGTGGGCTGCCCGTCGCTGATCAGAATGAGCCGGGTGATGTCGCGATGGGCCGGGCAGGCGCCGCCCTCGCAGATGCCGGCGGCCGCCTGGAGCTGGGCCCGCCCCGCCTTCAGCCCCGCGCCGATGTTGGTGCCGCCGTCGTCGTAGATCCGGTCGATGGTGCGAAGCATCTTCGCCCGGCCCTCGGCGGTGGCGGGGGTGAGCGGCAGGGTGCGCACGTCGGAGCCGTACTGGACGATCGCCAGCTGGTCCTCGTCGCCAAGCTGCGAGACGAGCTGCCTCGCCGCCTGCTTGGCGCGCTGCAGCTTGAATCCGCTCATCGAGCCCGACCGGTCGAGCACCAAGGCCAAGCTGACCGGCGCGCGCTTCTCCCCCGGCACCGTCACCGCCGACAGGTCCACGCTGAGGAAGAGGTCCGACCTCCCGCGGGGGACATAGGGGTGCGACAGGCGGCTCTCCATCGTCAGCGAGCCCTCCGGCTCCATCATCGGCACTGGCGGGGGCAACGGGTCGGCCTTGGGAACCTCGGGCTTGGGCGACGGCGGCGTCGGGCGGGAAGCGAGGCGAGCCGCGGGAAGTCCGAGCACCACCGCTAGGAGCGCGAGCCCGGCCGCGGTGGCGAGGTAGGTGAAGGTCCGGTTCATTGGGTTTCCTCGGGAGTGGGCGCGCTGACAACGCGCAGCCTAAGGGAAAGATCTGCCTCCCGGTTGCCGCGTCGCGTCGCAGTGCTTATGCCACCCCGGATGCCGCGCCTGTTGCTCGTCTCCAACCGACTGCCAGTCACCATTCAGGTGGACGGGGTGGGCGCTGTACCGCGAGGTCAACCGCCGGTTCGCCGAGCTGGTGGCCCGACGCTACCGGCCGGGCGACCTCATCTGGGTGCACGACTACCAGCTTTGCCTGGTGCCGCGCTCCCTACCGGATCGAGGACTGGAGGGCGGCGAGGCGCTTCCTCGGCCAGCTCGTGGAGGAGGGCGCGAGCTGATTGCCGGCGAGCCGGTCAGCCGCCGGCCCACGCCCACGCCCAGCGCGACCCGGAGGGGCGGCCGCCGGGGATCGTCCACCGCGACGCCCAGGAGGCCACCGAGGAACCAGCCCGCGGGCCTCAGCTCGCTTCGGGCACGACCTTCAACCGCACGCAGCGGGCGATGGCGTGGAAGTCCGCATCGGCGGTGACCAGCACGCATCCCCGCTCCAGGGCGACCTGGGCGATCAGCACATCGACGGTCGAGACAATCACCCCCCGCCGAAGGCATCGGTCCATCAGCCGCGCCGCGCGCTGGTGCGTTGCTCGGCTCGGTTGGAGCAGCTCGAAGGGCTCCAACTTCCGGACCAGCTCCTGGCGTCGAGGCTCGCTCCGGAATCCCTGAAGCACTTCCTGGTAGACGATCCCCGTGAGGAAAACGGCGGCGTCCCCCTCGAGGTACTCCCGCAGCGCCTGCGCCGCCGGAGCCAGCAGATGGCCAGCCGTACCACGGCGCAAGAGCAACGACCAAGCGCTGGTGTCGGCGAGCACCCTCATCGCCTGCGCGCCGCCTGGTAGTCGTAGCGCTTGTCCCACTCGAGCAGGCCTGAGAGGCCGAGAATCTCTCGCCGCCTGAGCCGAGCCACGTATTCGCGCAGGGCCTCGTTCACCGTCTGCCGCTTGGTCGCGTGCTTGCCGAGCCGCTGGGCCTCGCGGAGGAGGTCATCGTCGATCGAGAGGTTGGTGGGCATGTGTGAGAACTTACACATCAGCGCGCCCGCGTTCAACGCCGCCTGCCTTTGCGGGTGAATCTCCCGCGCCCGGCGTCACCGGCGCGCCACCAGCCGCGAGAGGTCCGACCTCGGCAGGTACTTGAGCTCCACCAACCGCCGCTCCATCTCCTCGAGCGCCGACGCCATCGGATCCGCCGTCGGCTCCATCCGCGAGAAGGCGTCCCTCAGCACCTCTTCGGAGAGCTTCTTCCCAGTCAGCTCGGAGAAGGCGGTGTTGACCTCCCGTGCGAACTCGACCGGCTCGCGCCGCCAGCGCTCGGTCAATGCCTCGTGCGCCCGCAAGACCGCCGCCACCTCCGCCGGGCGCTCCTCGAGGGCTTCCTCGGTCACCACCAGCACGGTGGCAGGGAATCTCCCCTCCGGCCATAGCTCCCGCTCGTCGACGAGGATCCGCCCTCCCGCCTCGTGCACCAGCCGCGCTCCCCACGGCTCCGGCACCCAGGCCGCCTCGAGGTGGCCGCGCGCGAAGAGGCCGAGGATTTCCGAGCTGGCGAGCGGGAACACCTCGGCGCGCACCCCGCGCTCCAAGAGCCAGTGCCTGAGCGCGACGTCCTGGGTGTTGCCGATCTGCGGCGCCGCCACCTTCTTCCCCGACAGCTCCTCCGGCCGCCTGGCAGAGCGCGCCACCAGCACCGCCCCGCCGGAGACCGCCCCCGAGAGCACCCTCACCCGGCCCCCCGAGCGCACGTGGGCCACGATCGCGGGCGCCGCGCCCACGTAGGCCATGTCCAGCTCTCCGGCGAGCAAGGCCTCCATCGCCGCCGGCCCCGAGCCGAACTGGCGAGCGGTGAACGGCGTGGCCCCCAAGGCCTCGGCGAAGCGCCCCTCCTCCACCCCCACCAGCGCCTGCCCGTGGGTGACGTTGACGAGGTACCCGAGCGCCAAGCCCTCCCTGCTCTCGCGGCAGCCGGAGAGCAAGAGGGCGGCCAGGGCAGCGCTCAAGAGGGCGCGAGCAGGCCCCACCGCCGCCTCACCCTGAGCTCCAGAGTCTCGAACAGCAGACGGTCCACCGCCACGCCCACCGCGATGATGCCCAGCATCACCGCCATCACTTGAGAGAGGTCCAACAGCTCCCTCCCCACGTGGAGCAATTGCCCCAGGCCGCCGGAGACGAAGAGCAGCTCGCCGGCCATCAGCGCCCTCCAGGCGAAGCTCCAGCCCAGCTTGAGCCCGGTGACGATGCCCGGGAAGGCGCCCGGCAACAGCACCCCCGAGTAGTAGCGGAAGCCCTCCACCCCGAGCGCCCGGGCCTGCATCGAGAGCAGCGGGTTCATCTGCTGGACGGCTCCCTCGGAGGCAATGGCGATGGCGAGCAAGGAGCCCATCACCACCACGAAGACGATCGCCGCGTCGGAGAGCCCGAACCAGAGGATGGCCAAGGGCAGCCAGGTGATGGAGGGAAGCGCCTGCAGGCCCATCACCAGCGGCCTCACCACCTGGCGGAAGCGCGGAAGCTGGGCGATGAGAAGTCCGAGCGGCACTCCCAGCGCCACCGACAAGAAATACCCCTGGGCCAACCGGCCCAAGGACCGCGCGATGGCCGCCGGCAGCCTGCCGTCGGCGATCATCCGCACCAGGCTCGCCGCCACCGCCAGAGGCGAGGGAAAGAGGTAGGGCGGCCAGGGCCCGAGCCTAGAAGCGAGCTCCCACAGGGCGAGGAGCCCGAGTAGGAACGCTCCTCGCCACAGGGGGCCCTTCCCCTTGTCCATCCCGCTCCTCCACCTCTTCCGGGCCGGGCCGTTCCGCCGCGCCCGCCCGCCTCAACATTTCGCGGATCTGCCGCGACATCAGCACCAGCTTCTCGTCGTCCGGGTCGCGGGGCCTGGGCAGGCGCACCTCCAGGTCCGTGAGGATGTGCCCCGGGCGCATCGCCATTACCACCACCCGGTCCCCCAGCACCAGCGCCTCGCGCACGTCGTGGGTGACGAACACCACCGTCTTCCGGGTTTCCAACCACACCCGCTGGAGCAACTGGTGCATCTGACCGCGGGTCTGGGCGTCCAGCGCCGCGAACGGCTCGTCCATCAAGAGCACCGCCGGGTTCATCGTCAAGGCCCGCGCCAGCGAGACGCGCATCCGCATCCCCGCGGAGAGCTGGTGAGGAAGGGCGTCCTCGAAGCCCTCGAGCTGGACCCGCCGGATGTACTTTCGGACCAGGTCCTCCCGCCGCCGCTTGGAGCGCTCCTTGGAGCGCAGGGCGAAGTGGAGGTTCTGCCTCACCGTGAGCCAGGGGAAGAGCGCCGCCTCCTGGAACATGAGCAGCCGGTCGGGGCTCGGGCCCTTCACCGGCTCCCCGTCGATGGTGATGTTGCCGAAGGTGGGCGACACCTGGCCGGCCAGCGCGTAGAGGAGGGTGGTCTTCCCGCAGCCCGAGGGCCCGAGCAGGCACACGAATTCTCCGTGGTGGATGTTCAAGGTGACGTTCTTCAGCGCCTCCACGTCGCGGTAGCTGTGCGCCACGCGGCTCACCGCGATCTTCGCCTCGCCCTTGTCGGTGGAGGGAACGAGCAGGCGGCGCTGTCTCCAGCGCCCCGCCACACCAGAGAGAAGCCCGCGCAGCATCAAAGGCAAGCTAATCCTGGCGCTGCGAGCAGGCCTGCCTGCCCGGCTGCTCAGCCTTTGCGAGCCGACTCCCAAACCTTAGTGAGCGCCACGGCCTTCGCCATCCTCACCAAAGCAGCGCGGAACGGCGCCCGCCCGGTCGCTCGTACGGCGAACGGGCGAATTCCGTGCAGGCGGCGAGACGCGCTAGTTTGCCGCCGTGCCTCGCGCCGCGCTGCCCTAGCCCGCCACCACCAGCCGCTGCGCCTTCCCCGGCGCGTAGCCCACCTTCCGCGCCGCGCCCGCCAGCGCCGCGTTCCGGTCGTCGACCCTTAGCGCCAGCCGCGGCAGGGAGGAGAGCAGGTGCCGGGAGATCTGCCCCAGGCAGAGCGTGGCGTGTCCCCGCCTCCGCTCCTCCGGGATGGTGTAGAGCCCTTCCAGCTCGGCCCCGTATTGCGAGCGGCTGCCCACGTCGATCTTGAAGACGACTCTCCCGCCGGACTCCAGCAGGTAGGTGCGCTTGGCCCTCACGCGCTGGGCGACCCGCTCGCGGAAGCCGAAGGCGTCTTCGGCCAGCGGGTCCCGATCGAGGGTTTCCTCGATGAAGCTCGCGGACATCTCCACCAGGCTCGCCACGTCTTCTTCCGCGGCCAGCCTGAGGGTGGGGTTGGTGAACGGCCCCAGGTCGTCCGCCGAGACCGAGAAGAGCCTTTGGGTCCGCGAGAGGGCGGGCTTGGAGGCGCACAGGTGCCGGACCAGCACGTCGACCGCGTTTCGCTCTCCCAGGCCGGAGCGGAGCTTCACCTTCCCGGCGAGGGCGGAGGCGATCTCCGAGAGCTCTCCTGGATCGCTCGCCGAAGGCACCACCAGCCCCCCCTCGCCGCCGACGAAGAGGGCGGCGGTCATCTCCCGGCCCTGGAAGCGCGCGTGGAAGGCGAAGTGCGCGCGGCCCGGCCGCGGCTCGACGCCGAACTCCTCGAACAAGCCCAAAAGGTAGAGGTTCTGCAGGGGCTCCCGGGCCAAGAAGGCGCGCAAGGCCTCTGCGTCCCTCGGGCCGAGCTGCTCGACGGTGGCGGACATCCGGTGAGGACACCTTACCGGAATTGCGGCCCGCCCGCGTCAGGCTCGAAGCTGAAGGGGTAGTCGACCCGGAGCCTGCCGCCGCTTTGGGGAGCGGGGAAGCGCGCATCCGCGAGCGCTTCGAGGAAGCAGGCCTCGAGGGTGGGGTCCTTGACGGTGGACTCGAGGACTTCGCCGCCTTCCAGGCTTCCGTTCGGGCCTTGGCCCGCGATGGTGAAGGCGAGCGTCACTCGCTGCCTCCCCGGATAGCGCCCCGCCACCTCGAAAAAGCACTGGCGCACCATCGGCTCCACCGCCCTCACCGCGGCGCGCGCCTCCTCTTTCTCCACCGAAGGCCGCCCCCCCGCGGCTTTGCTTGGAGCGGCGTCTTCCCGGGCGTCGATCAGCGCGCGGGTGAGCGCGTCGGTCACCGGCGTCTTGGTGCTGGGGCCGCGGGCCTTTGGCTCGGCGGCGGCGGGCGCGGCAGCGGCCGAGGCAACCTCGACGGGGACGGCCGGAGACTCGGAGCTGGTGAGCCAGTACCCGAGCGCGCAGAGCGCCGCGAACGGCACCAGCACCCAGAGCGCTATCTTCCCCTTGCGCAAATCGACCTCCTCAGGAGCCTAGGAGCTCTCGAAGCTCTGACTCTCGCACCATTACCGGCTCGCGCCGAACTGCTTCGAGCGAAAACGAGGCGATCAACTCCCGGGCCCGGATCGGGCGGCCGTCGCCCAGGCCGCTCCAGCGGGCCAGCAATCCAATCACGCGCTCGGAGGGGACCCCGAGCCGGCGAAGCTCGGAGAGCGCCACCGCCCCCTCGCGCTTGGCGAGCCGGCCTCCGTGCTGGCCGAGCAGCAGCGGCACGTGGGCGAAGGAGGGCGGCAGAATCCCCAGGGCTCGGTAGAGCTGGAGCTGCCTCGCGGTGGACGAGAGGAGGTCATCGGCCCTAAGTACGTGGGTGACTCCGCTCGCCGCATCGTCCACCACCACCGCGAGCTGGTAGCTGGCCACTCCGTCGTTCCGGCGCACCACGAAGTCCCCCACCTCGGCGTGCACGTCCTGGGCGTGGCGGCCGTGGAAGAGGTCCTCGAGCTCCACCACCCCTGGCTCGACCCGGAACCTCAGCGCGGGTGGGCGCTCCCTCTCCCGGGAGGCCACCACCTCCTTGGGCAGTGAGGCGCAGCTTCCCGGGTAGCGGGGGCCATCGTCGGCGGGGCCGTGGGGCGCAGTGGCGGCACGGGCAATCTCCGACCTGGTGCAAAAGCAGGGGTAGCTCCGGCCGGCCCCCTCCAAAACGGCGAGCGCAGCCTGGTAGGCCTCCGCCCGCCGGCTCTGGAAGAGGACCTCTCCGTCGAAGTCCAGGCCGAGGTAGTCCAGGTCGGCGAACAGCTCCTCCACATGCTCCTTGCGGCAGCGCGCGCTGTCCAGGTCCTCGACCCGGAGAAGAAACTCGCCTCCCTGGGCGCGGGCGTGCAGCCAGCCCAGGAGCGCGCTCCGGGCATTCCCCAGGTGGAGCCTTCCGGTCGGGCTGGGGGCGAACCTGCCGCGCACGGCTACTTCTTCTTGAGCGGCGTCCGCTTCTTCGGCTCGAGGGGGACCCGCGGGCCTTCGTCCTTCTCGGCGGGCGCCGGCTCCTCGGGCTCTTCCTTCTTGCCCGCCTCCACCCCGTACTGCGCCACCGCCACCCTGGAGCCGGAGGGCAGCGGGACCGACGCCACCGGCCCCGGCACCTTGGCGGGCTCCCCGAGCTCGGAGGGCTTCTGCGAAAGCTGGCCCGCCAGCCGGTAGAACTCCAGGCCGGCGGAGAGCAGATCCGAATCGAAGGACGAGCGAGGCAGCCGCTTGAGCTGCCCGTTCGAGACCTCGTAGAGGAAGGCGTCCAGCCCCAGGCCCTTGCCCTCGCGGGCGAGCGCGCCGAAGAGCACGAGGTCCGCCCCGGCCGCGCCAGCGTGCTCCTTCACCGCGGCCAGCACCTCGGCGTCGAGCCGGTTCATCGAGAGCGCGGCGAGGGCGCGGGACTCCGGATCCTTGGCCGCCGCCTGCGCGGCCACTTTCGCCTGCTTGCCGCCCGAAACCTCCACCACCCCGCCGGTGGCGTCTCCCGAGGGGAGGGACACCTTCCACACGTGCATTCCTGCAGGCACCTCCCTCACCTCGATCGGCGTGCTGCCTGCGGTCACCCCGTCGACCGCCACCGCCGCGCCTGGAGGAGTGGACTCGACGAGCAACGTGCCCTTCGAGCCCGCGGCCAGCCCCTTCCGGGTGTCCTCCACCACCCGCGAGAAGAGGGCGGAGGTCTTCGCCAAGGGCAGCTCGCGCGAGGGAGCCAGGGCCAGGGCCGCGGAGAGGCTCTTGAGCCCCTCCTCGTCCCGTCCGGTGTTGTACTGCACCGCCGCCAGGAGAGCGAAGGCGTCGACCAGCTCGCCCATCTCCGCGATGCCCGGCGCGCCGGACTTGTAGTCGGCGATCGCCTTCTGCAGCGCCTCCTCGGCCAGGCGGAACCGGCGCTTTCCGCGCAGCTCCACCGCCTCCTGCACGCTCTTGCGGGCTTGCTCCAGGGCCCCCTGGTGGGGATCCGCCGCCGGCGCCCGCTTGGCCCCCACGAGCTGCACCGCCTCGGTGTTCCGAAGCTCGGTGGAGAGCATCGCCGCCGCCTTGGCGCCCGCCCTCGCCGGCACGTCGCCCGACAGCGCTGCGAACTGCATCACCGCCACC
Source organism: Myxococcales bacterium (assembly GCA_016191815.1). Lineage (GTDB taxonomy): Bacteria > Myxococcota > Myxococcia > Myxococcales > Myxococcaceae > JACPVI01. The sequence continues at coordinate 19,334 of JACPVI010000084.1, read as the reverse complement.
TTTGCGGCCGGAGGAGAGGCCTCCTGGGCAAGAGCGGGCGAGGCGAGCGCGAGGGCCAGCGCGCAGGTAGGAAGAGTGTTCATCGCCAGGCGAGCCTACCGCACGCGAGGCGGTGCCCAACACTCCCACTTGCCGTCCGCCGCCCCGTGCGCACCTTGAGCTGCCCAGGCGAGGGAGTGCCATGGAGCGACCGCGCAAGGAAGTCGTGCTGCTGGCGGAGGACGATCCGGATCAAGTGGAAATCCTCTCCGAGCTGCTCTCCTACGAGGGCTACCGGGTGCTCTCGGCCGAGGCCCCGGAGGAGGTCCTGGAGCAGCTCTCATTGCAGCCCGACGTGGTGCTCCTGGACGTCCTGGGAGCGAGCAGCCCTGCGGTCTTCCGGGCGGTCGCCAAGATGAGGCCGAGGCCGGCGCTGATCCTGGTCTCGGCGGATCACCGCCTTCCGCAGCTCGCGGAGCAGGTGCGGGCAGACGCGTACGTGCCGAAGCCGTACGAGCTGCCGGACCTCCTCGCCACGCTGCGCGCGGTGATCGAGGCGCGGGCCTCCGCCGAGGAGGCGATGAGCGCCCCGCTCTGAGCCGGATGGGGTAAGAACGCCCGCTCCGATGCGGGTGCTCCACTGCTCCGACGTGCACCTCACGCAGGACTACTTCTCCACTCCGCTCCGGCAGCTCGGGTGGAGGCGGAGCATTGCCCTGCTCGAGCTCAAGCTCGGCGGCAGGGCGGCGGCCTACGCGGCGGCGGCGGACTCGCTGCGCCGCATCGTCGCCGACCTGGAGCGCCACCGCGCCGGGCACCTGGTGGTCTCCGGGGATTTGACCGCCTACGCGATGGAGTCGGAGTTCCAGCTCGCGCGGGATGCCCTCTCGCCCGTAGCCGAGAACCCGGGGCGCTGCACGGTCATCCCCGGAAACCATGACTTCTACACTCCCCGCGCGCGGGCCGACCGCCTCTTCGAGCGCGCCTTCGGCCATCTGTTGGAGAGCGACTTCCCCGAGTACGCCAGCGAGGGCCCCTACCCTTTCGTCCGGCTGCTCGGGGAGGAAGCCGCGGTGGTGGGGCTGTGCTCCGCCAGAGTGCCTCCGTTCCCGGGACTCTCCTACGGCTTCATCGGAAAGCGGCAGCTCGAGTCCTTGCGGCGGCTGGTGGAGGACCCGCGGCTCCGGCAGAGGGCAATCCTGGTGGCGGTGCACCACGCTCCCAGGTCGCGCTCAGGAGGGAGAGACCGAGCCCTGCACGGGCTGCTCGATGCGGGCGAGCTTTTGAAGGCGCTGCCCGGCCCCCGCTTCGCCGTGCTGCACGGCCACATCCACCACCGCTACCACCACGACGCCGATGAAAGCAGGCCCCACCTCTTCGGGGCCGGCTCCTCGACGCAGGCCGGGCGCGAGGGTTACTGGCTCATCGAGGTGCGGGACGGGAAGGTGGCCGGCGGCACCGAGCACGCCCCGGGCGAGTAGCCGTGCGTCGGGAGCTCAGCGCTCGAGCTCAGGCGGGGGAGCCGCACTCGGGTTCGGAGCGACATCGACGCCTCAAGCCGGGCTCTGGCGTCGGTCGGAGGGGCTTGGGCCGCATCCGGTGGCCACCGCGAGCGCCTTGCAGACCTCGGCCATCCGCTCGGCGGACACGCTTCCCAAGAACCGGCGCACATGCGCTTGCTCGACGGTGTGGACGTGATCGAGCGAGATGGCGGAGACCTTCTTGAGTCCCTCGTCGGGGCCGACGAGCACCTCGCTCGGCAGGCCACGCACCAGCGAGCGAATGGGCGCGACCATGACGGTGTGCAACGCCTCGATCGCGTCAGTGCGGCTGAGCACGAGCACAGGCCGTGCCTTGTCTGGAGGCCGAAACTCGTGCAGCCAGATCTCACCGCGCTTCAATCGCTTGGCCATGCCCCTTCATCCGCCCAGCCGTCGAGCTCGCTGTCCGGCCGCCCCGAATAGGAGCGCTGGTACGCTTCGCTGATCTCACCCTCCCGCCTGCGCCTCAGGTACTCGGCCACCAACCGTCGCAACACCGCGGAACGGCCCTCGCGCTTCACCAGCCTGTCATTGTCCAGGCTCGCGAGGAGCCGTTCGTCCATCGTGATCTGAATCGCCTTCATCTATACAAAGTTATCCACATCATTAATCGACATCAAGGGAGCTCTCGCCCGCTCGCCACGGCGGACGGGAAGCCCATTCGCCGGGCGCGTTCTCGCCCCTGGGGAGCCCTACCTCAGGCTCTCCGCCGTCTTCCGGGCCTGCTCGAGCAGCGGCCCCACCTTCTTCAGCTCGTCGAACTTGCCGGAGCGCAGGCCCTCGTAGGCGCGCGCCAGCCCGTCGATGGCTTGCTCGTAGGCGCCCTGGAGCTTCTCGGCTTTCTTCCGCTCCTCGGAGCCCGGCTGCTGGCGGGAGGCCTCCTGCGCGATCGCATTGCGCACCTTGTTGAGGTCCTGCAGGTAGCCAAAGAGTGCCAGCCCCTGCGCCTGCAATAGCAGCCCGGTCAGCTCCGCCTCGCCCTGCTCGTCCAGCTCCTTGCCGCTGGAGGCGCTCTTGCCGAGCAGGTCCACCGCTTTCTTCAAGGGCTCGCCGATGCGCTTGATCGACGCCTCCTGCGCGCTCACGCAGGCGAAGTGGACCTTCTTCATCCAGGCCAGGCGCTCGGCCGGCTCGGCGGACTTTGGGCCGCCGAGCAGCTCGCTCACGATCGGATCCATCTGTTCCCCGCTCCTCTAGTAGGCGTACTGCATCGGGTAGACCGGCGGGTAGCCGCCGTTGTCGAACCGGTACGCGGGAAGCGCCCACCTCGACTGCTCGACGTGCTCGGAGAAGGCCTTGCCGACCCGCGCCGTCCCCTGGACCATGTCGTAGACGCCGCCGATCTGCGGGACGAACACCCCCGCGCCGTGGGCCAAGAGGTCGGCGCCGACCTTCATCTTCTCGCCGAAGGACTTGAAGGGGTTCAGCCAGGTGACCGCTGCCTTGCCGATGTCCCGGAGGAAGTCGATGCCGTTGAGGACGTTCCCCACCACCGGAATCATCTTCAGCGCGCCGACCACCGCGCGGGCTCCGCCGGTGACGGCCTTCTTCGCCACCTGGTCCTCCGCCGGGGGATAGGCCTGCGGGCCGTAGAGTGGAGGCGCGTAGTCAGGACCATAGGCCTGCCGGCCGTAGAGCGGAGCCCCGTACTGCTGGGTCCCCAGCGGGTCATAGGCCGGAGGGCCATATAGAGGTGGCGCGTAGCCGGGCCCCATCGCGGGCGGCGCGTACTGCATCGGGTACGCTGGGGGATAGGCGCCGAAGTCCGGCTGGAACGGCGGGAGCTGGTTGAGCTGCGACCTGGCGGCGGCCGCCGCGCCCATCCGTGCCACGCCTTGGGCCATATCGTAGGCGCCTCCCACCTGGGGCACGAGCATCCCCGCGCCGTGGAAGAGGAGATCCGTTCCGGCCTTCAGCTTCTCGCCGAAGGAGCGGGTCGGATCGAGCCAGGTCGCCCCGGCCTTGCCGAGGTCGCGGATGAAGTCGATGCCGTTGAGGATGTTGCCCACCACCGGAATCATCTTCAGGCCGCCGAGCAGTGTCCGGCCGGCGGCGCGGCCGGTCTCCGCGGCGAGCGCGTCCTGCACCGGCTGCTGGTAGGGGTAGTAGCCGGTGGTCGAGTAGTCGTTGCGCGGCTGGTAGTAGGGCGCCTGGGGCGCCACCACCGGAGGGGGGCGCTCCCCGGTGCGCACCTGCTGCCTCGCCGCCCATCCTCCGGGCGCCTCCGCCGCCTTGTCGGTGAGGGTGGTGCTGGCCTCGGAGAGGATGACTCTCTCCGCCTGGGGCCAGCTCTTCGCATCGACGTAGGTGCCGCGAGTGGAGGCGTCGAACGCCTTCTGGCCGATCGCCGAGGACTCGAGGTCGGTCAGCCCGGGGAAGTTGAGGCGCACCGCGTTCACCACCTCATCCCGGCTGATCCGCCCGCTGCGGTTGGTGTCCACCGAGCTGAAGGGAATCCGGCCGCCGGTGTCGGCGAGCCGCTGCGAAAACCCCCACGGGGGAAGAGAAACAGAACGGACGCTCATAGGCCCTCCCGGAGCGCGCCCATTCTACACGAAGGAAGGCGGCCCGAGTCCAACCAGCGGCCCGGTGGCTCTCAATACGCCGCGGTCACGTCGGCGCACTCCGAGGGAGTCGGCCCCCCGCAAGAGCTCTGGAGCAGCGCCTTCGCGCAAGCGGCGGTGCGCTCGGCCCGGGACCTGGAGACGACATGCCGAGTGGCGCCCCGGCAGCGGCTGGACACCGCGGTGCACCGCTCCTTGGCGTCCTTGAGACACTTGGTGGCGTGGCAGTGCGCGCCGGCCCACAGGTCGCAGAGGCTGCGTTCGGTGTACTCGCCTGGCTTCGCGCCACCCAGAAGGAGAAGCAGAGCCGTCGAGAACGCCGCTGCGGACACGGGGCACCTCCCGGAGAGCCCGATTCTACCGAACCTCGGGCCGATGGTTAGTTCTCGTCTTTGCTCCGGTGTGGGCCAAGATGCTCCACGGCCGCGGTGGGCAGCGGGCCGGCTGTGAAGTAGAACCCTTGCCGACGATGGATCCCACGCTCCCCTCGGCCACCGCCGACGTTCCTCTGGAGGAGTTGAAGCACCTGCGCTTCTTGAGTCGCGCGGTGGACGACCTCCTCGAGGAATCGCTGAAGGCGCGGGAGAACCTGGAGCAAACCTTCCGCCGCGCCTTTCCGCAGCTCCTCACCCTGGCCGGCGCCAAGGGAGTGGTGGTGACCACCTCCAACGAGGAGCTGACCGAGGAGACCTGGTGGCACGGCGACTTCGGGGAGACCTTCCCGGGGACGCTCCTCGCCCAGCAGCCGTGGGGGGTGCGGAAGGTGGGCGCGGACACCCTGGTGAGCCAGGCCCTGGACGTGGTGGGGCAGAAGGTCGGCTCGATGGCGCTGCTCTTCGCCGGCGACCACAGCAAGCCGCCCGCGTCGCAGAGGCTGGTGCGCGCGCTGGAGACGATCGCCGAGGAGTTCGACACCGTGCTCGCCACGGTGCAGACCGCCTCGGAGAAGCACCAGCTCATCGTGAGGATCAACCACCTGCTCTCCAACCGGGTGTTCGAGACCGGGATGGATCAGGCGGTGCAAGCGCTCTCCGAGCGGGTGAAGCTGCCGGGCTTCATGCTGCTCTACCGGGACGCGGTGGAGTCGGGAGCGCTCCACTACCGCATCTACCGCTTCGGCAGGCTGGAGCACGAGTCGGGGGAGCAGCCCTTCCCTCCGATGGAGGAGGCCATCCGCGCCTTCGGCGACCGGCTGATCAGCCCCAACGACGAGAACCTCCGCAAGGTCCTCTCCTCGCAGAAGGTGGTGGAGGCGGTGCTCATCTCGGGGGTGAGCAGCGCCACCACCCTGGGGAAGATCCTGGTCTGGTCGCAGGCCGAGGGCTTCTCCGCGTACACCATGGACTTGATCCGGGTGCTCTCGGCGACCTTGTCCCAAAGGCTCATCGACTACAACCGCGAGCGGATCCACCTCTCCCAGTTCTTCTCCGCCATGGTGATCGACGAGCTGTTGCAGGACCCCGATTACGGGCAGCGCTACCTCACTCCGCGGGACGCCGAGGTGGGCATCCTCTTCGCGGACATCAACGGCTTCACCCGCATCTGCGAGCAGGTCCTGGAGAAGCCGGAGAAGATCGGCCAGTTCGTCGACGACTGGAGCCAGGAGGTGGTGAACATCCTCTGGAGGCACGGAGGGGTGTTCGACAAGATGGTGGGCGACTGCGTGATCGGCCTGTTCGGGCCGCCTTTCTTCCGCGACTCGCGCACCTCTCGCGCCGAATCGGCGGTGCGTGCGGCGATCGAGATCCAGGGCTTCACCCGCGACAAGATGAGCAGCCACCCGGAGGTGACGCGGATCAGCGAGCTGATCCAGCTCCCGGGGCTGGGGGTGGCCATCGGGGTCAACCTGGCCTCCACCTTCTGCGGGCTGTTCGGGCCCAACAAGCAGTACACCGGCTTCTCCACCGGGATGAACCAGACCGCGCGGCTCCAGTCGTTGGGCGCCTTCCGCGAGACCCTGGTGATGGAGTCGGTGCGAAAAGCGCTGGAGACGAGCGACGACCCCCAGCTGCGCTCGCTCGCCTACGGGCCGCTCACCGAGACTCCGGTGAAGAACGTGGCCCACCCGCTCCGGCACTTCAAGCTGCTCTGGAGCGCGCCGAGCGCCGAGGGCTGACTCAGGCCTGCAGCTTCGCGCCGGTGTAGCGGCGGATGAAGTGGATCCACCGCTTCGAGTCGATCTCCACTTGCCACTCGGTGTTGGGAGCGAGCGGCAACCGCTTGGCGAGGAAGGTCTCGAGGTGGTCCACCGCGCGCATCGGGCTCAGCCCGGGGCCGCGGAAGGCGACGCGCAAGAAGACATCCAGCGTCGGCGTCACGTCGACCGAGGCGCAGATGCGAAGCCCGCCCACCAATCGCTGGTAGGAGGGATTTTGCCCGGGGCGAGAGAGCGGCTCCTGCCGCAGCCGCTCGAGCACGACCCAGTTCCTCGGGTCCAGGACGAAGTCGAGCAAGTCCTTGCTCGCCTCTTCCAACGTCGACGCTTCGCGGATGGAGAGCATCACCGGCCTCCCGCGCTGATGCTGGGCAAGACAATCTGCCAATGGAGCCATCGGGCGCAAGTGGGTCGGCCCGAAACTTTTCGGAGCCCGCGCCTCGCCACGACAGATTGCGCGAAGCGACTTGACGCGGGCCCTTCGCCACGTCCTCTCCCGCCGCAGCAGCTTTACCGATGGTCTTTCGCGCCCCTACTCCTCATCGGCGGCCTTGCGCAAGCCGAGCCGCCTCCTCAGCTCTCGGGCCGACTGGCGGGACACCTCCACCGCGTGCCCCCGAGTGGTGCGGGCGATGTACCCCCCGGTGTCCAAGGGCTCGAGGCGCGAGACGTGCCCGAGGTTGAGCAGCGCGCGGCGGTGCACGCGCTCGAAGCGCTCCTTGGGGAGCTTCTCCTGAAGCTCCTGGAGGGAGGAGTCGGTGAGAAACTCGCCCTTCTCGCAGTGGATGGTGACCAGCTCGCCTTCCAGGGTGGCGTGGCTGATGGTGGCGGGGTCGATGAGCACGATGCCCTGGCGGGTGGGGACGGCGAGGCGGTTGATGCCCGGCTCCTCGCGGACCTTCTTCTGCGCCTGCTGCTCGGCGTGGAAGCGTCGCTGGGTGTTCCGGCTGCGGGCACGGTCGAGCGCCTTCTGCAGCCTTGCCGGCTCGATGGGCTTGAGGAGGTAGTCCACCGCTCCTTGGTCGAAGGCCTCCACCGCGTGGTCGGGGTGGGCGGTGCAGAAGACGACGTAGGGGCCGTCCGCGGGGAGGAGCGCCATCGCGTCGACGCCCGAAAGCCCGGGCATCTGGACGTCGAGCAGCACCACGTCCACCCCGCCCTGGCGCACGCGCTTTAGGACTTCCTCTCCGTCCTGGCACTCGCCGCACGGCTCCACGCCGGGCATCGCCGAGAGCAGGCGGCTCAGCCTCTTTCTGGCCAAGAGCTCGTCGTCGGCGACGAGGACGCGGAGCGCGCTCACGTGAGCACCCCCGGCGCGGGCCCGGAGGCCGGCAGCGACAGCTCTACCCGGGTGCGCTCGCCTTCGGGCGCCCGGCCGATGGAGAGCTGGGCCTTCCCCTCGTAGGCCAGCTCGAGCCGCTTCTCCACGGTGGGCAATCCGGCGCTCCCGGGCCTCGGCCCGCGGTACGGCCCGGGGTTTTCCAGCCGCACCCGGAGCTGGCTTCCGTCCAGGCTCACCTCGAGGCGGACCTCGCCGCGGTGGCCGGCGCCCGGCCCGTGCTTGAAGGCGTTCTCCGCCAGTGGAAGGAGAATCATCGGAGGCACCCGCACCTCGGGGAGGGGAGAGGGAATCGACTCCTGGAGCTTGAACAGCTCGGGGTCTCGCAAGAGGTGGAGGCTGAACAGGGTGCGACAGAGGGCCAGCTCCTGCTCGAGCGGCCAGGAGGCGAGGCGCACTCCGGAGAGCACGGTGCGGAGCATGGCGGAGAGCTGGAGCACCGCGCGCTCGGCGATTTCTCCGTCCTCGCGGCACCACTCGGCGATGGCGTTGAGGGTGTTGAAGAGGAAGTGGGGATCGAGGTGCGAGCGCAAGGCGATGAGCTGGGACAGCTCGGCCTCGCGGGCGAGGGCGGCGGCGCGGGCCTTCTCTTTGGCCAGGGCGTCGGAGAGGCCGATGTCGCGGCCCAGGCCCCAGCCGCCGACCAGGAAGAGCGCGGTGCACACCAGGAGGCTGGAGCGCGCGGTGAGGAAGGTGGCGCCCATGTCCAGAACCTTGGGGACGGCGGCGCCGATGGAGAGCACTACTCCCGCGCCGATGGTGGCGTAGAGGAGGAGCCGCACCCCGCCGTGGCTCAGCTCGATGCCGTCGGGGAAGAGCACCCGGTAGCTGACGGGGGCCACCAGCACGAAGGCGAGACACATCGCCACTCCGAGCGGGACGGCCAGCGGATCCTCGCTGTAGCTGCCCTGGGCGACCACCAAGGGAGCGCACACCGCCACGATGGGGATGAAGCGGCGAGGCTCGAGGAGCGAGAGGGTGGTGCTGCGCACGAGGGAGGCCTCGGCGGGGCGAGGCGCGTCCTCCGGGGCAGGCGACGAGCTGGGCGCGGCAGCGCGCATGTCGCGAGCATAGTCGGCGGAGGGCTCTTCGAAGTAGGCGGCGCGTGCGCGCTGCCGGTCCTTCGGAAGGTCACTGCATGACGAGCTCGACGCGGCGGTTCCTTGCGCGACCACCCTCGCTTTGGTTCGAGGCGACCGGGGCGAGCGGACCCACCCCGTGAGAGCGCAACCGCGCTTCGGCGACCCCGTACGTCGCCGCGAGGGCCTTCACGACCGACTCCGCCCGCCGCTTCGAGAGGTCCAGGTTCCCCTCCAGCCCCCCGACGTTATCGGTGTGGCCCACGACGTACACGCGCAGGTGGGCGTTCTCCGTCAGCAGCTTGGCGATCTCATCAAGGGTCGGCTTGGACTCGGGCTTGATCTCCGCCTTGCCGGTGTCGAAGTGGATGCCGTAGATGGCGACCTTCCCAACCGCCTGGAGATCGCCGAGCAACTTGGTCGCGTCCGCGGCCCCCATCTTCTGCTCGATGCCCTTCACCCGCACCGCCTTCACCGCCGTCGCGCCATAGGCGCTCACTCTCACCCAGGTCTCGACCCCCTCCTTGGAGGCCTTCGCGACGACGACCCTGGGGCTGGAATACACGACGTCGAATCCTCCTGACGCGAGCGAGGCACGATAATTGGCGGCGACTTGATCGCCCGTGAGGCCTTCGGGCCAAGAGTAATCGAGCTGGTGGTAGTCGCCAGCGACGGTCTTCTTCTCTTTCTCGCCGACCTCGATTTCGAGCTCCTTGTATTCCTTGTGCTGGCAGTCGGCGATGACCGTGCCAGGGTAGCGAGGCAAGTACGGAAGCTCGGTGCAGCCCCTCTTGTCCTGGGTGCGGCCAGCGACCAGCGACGCGGAGAGCCCGGCGATCAGCGGAATGCACTTGAAGCTCATCGTCCACCTCCGCAGGGTCAGCTACCACGCTCCCCATCGAAGACCAAGGCGGCGGCTACCCCCGACCGCTCATGGAGATCCGATCCGCCAGTGCGGCCGAATTCCTGATGCAGTCGTTCATCCCCACCCCGCGCAGGCAGTTGCCGGTGAGGGTGAGCCCGGGCAGGCGCCCCGCCGCCTCCTCGATGCGCGCCACTCGCGCCAGGTGGCCCACGTTGTACTGGGGGATCGCCCTCGGCCAGCGGACCACCTGGCGAAAGATGGGCGGGGCGGCCACGCCGAGCAGCTGCCTCAGCTCCTCGAGCACCGTCTCCACCAGTTGCTCGTCCGACAGCCCGAGCGCGTCCGGGCGCACCGCTCCGCCCGCCATGCAGTTGAAGAGCACCGAGTCGGAAGGCGAGCGCCAGGGGAAGATGCTGGAGATGTAGATGGCGCCGATCACCCGGTGCCCCTCATGGGCGGGAACGATGAAGCCGAAGCCCTCGATGGGCGAGGGCAGGTCGGCCTTCCAAAAGCCGAGCTGCACCGAGGCCACCGCGTTGTACTCGATGGCCTCCAACTCGGCGGCCAGCTTCGCGTCCAAGGGCCTCAACAGCTCGGCGGCGGCGAAGGCGGGAACGGCGAGCACCACCGCCTCGGCCTCGGCAGTGACGCTGGTGCCGTCGGTGAGAGAGGTGATCTTCCATCGGCCTTGGGCGAGGGAGAGGCCAGTCACCTTGGAGCCGAGCCGCACCGAATCTCGGAGGCCGTCCGCGAGAGCAGATACCAGAGTCTCCAGTCCGCCCTCGAAGGTGGTGAGGGCACCGCTGCCCGCCTTCTCTCCAGCGCGCCTCTTCTCCTTCTGGAGCTTGACCATTCCCACCACGATGCTGCGGTGGCGCTGCTCCAGCTCGGCGAGGATTGGGAAGGTGGCGCGGGCGGAGAGCTTCTCGTAGTTGCCGGCGTAGATGCCAGTCTGGATGGCGTCGATCAGCGTCTCGGCGGCGGCGTGGCCGAACCGGCGGCGGCCGAAGGAGGCCAAGGACTCGTCGTCTTGCGTCGCGCGGGAGACGAAGAGGTCTCCCAGCGCCCTCAGCTTGCCGGAGAGCGGCAACAGCTCGGTCTTGAGGAAGCCGGGCGGGGACAGCGGCACCTCGTGGAGCTTTCCCTTGGAGTAGACGAACCGTCGCTTGGAGGTGGGCTCCGCGGCGCGCAGGCGCCCTTCGAGGCCGAGGGCGGAGACCAGCTCGCGGGTCTTCGGCTCCTTGTCGAGGAAGCCGTTGGGGCCCCACTCGGCGATGAAGCCATCGCGGGTGGTGGTGCGGATCGTGCCTCCCACCCGTGGCTCGGCCTCGAGGAGCAAACCTTCCCGTCCTTTCGCCTTGAGCGCGTGCGCGAGCGAGAGGCCGGAGATTCCCCCTCCGACGATGGCGATCATGGCCGGCCATCATCGGCCGGCGGCCCGCCTCACTCCAGCGTCTTCTGACTTGGCGTCAGCCCCAGGGCTCTCGTTTTTCCAACGGAAGCTCACTTCGGAAGGTGCCGGCTGCCCAATGGGTATATACTTTCTTTTCTGGTAAAGAGTATATACGGAGGCCTCGTGGCAAGGGCGACTGGAAAGAGAAGCGCTCCGCGGGCGAGAAGCTATCGCGCCAAGGTGTTCAGAAACGGCGGGAGCCAGGCAATCCGGCTGCCCAAGGAGTGCCGGGTCGAAGGCCCCGAGGTGCTGATTCGGCGAAGGGGGAGGGCGCTCGTCGTGGAGTCGCTGGGAGCCCGTTCGAGGACACACCCGAGCTGGTCGAAAGCCTTCGTCGAGAAGTTCTTCCGGGGCCCGCCGCGAGCGTTCATCACCCGCCCGCCGCAAGGAGCCCCCCAGCCTCGCGACTTCCTGGCATGAAGTTCCTCCTCGACACCAACGCCTGCATTGGGCTGGTGGCGCGCAGGCAGCCTCTGACCAGCCGAATCGAGTGCCGGCCGGCCACCCAGTTCCGCATGAGTTCCATCACGCTCGCCGAGCTGGAGCATGGGGCAGCGCGGAGCGCGGACCGATCGAGGAACCGGCGGTTGATTCACCAGTTGACTCGCGAGATCAGGGTCGAGCCGTTCACCGCCGCAGCCGCCAGGGGATACGGCGAGATCCGCGCCGCGCTCGAAGCGAGGGGCCAACCGATCGGGCCGATGGACCTGTTGATTGCGGCCCACTGCAAGACGCTGGGGCTCGCCATCATCACCGACAACGTCGGGGAGTTCTCGCGCGTACCCGGCCTATCGGTCGAGAATTGGCTGCGCTGAGGCCAAAGGCCCAGCCACGGTGCGCCGCCCGGTCTTGCGCCTCATGCTGCCCGGCCTGCTCTAGCATCGGCCCCATGCTGCTGCCGCTCGCCCTCCTCCTCGACATGGCCAAGGACATGGTCGCCCTGCTCGACCACCTCGGGCTGGAGAAGGCGAATGCGATGGGCTGGAGCGACGGCGGAATCATCGGCCTCGAGCTGGCGCTGTCCCACCCTGCTCGGGTGAAGCGGGTGGTGGCCCTCGGCGCCAACGCCCGCCCGGACGGGCACCACCATTTGCCGGCCGAGCCGGAGAAGGCCACCGCCGATTCGTTCGGGCCCGAGAAGCGGAAGGCGTACGAGGAGGTCGCGCCCGACCCGTCCCGCTGGCTGGCACACGTGAAGGCGCTCTTCGCGATGTGGCGCACCCAGCCCAACTGGAGCGATGAGAGGCTGGGCAGCATCCGGACGCCGGTTCTCCTCGGCACCGGCGACCGCGACGAGTACATCAGGCTCGACCACGCGCTCGCGCTGCATCGAGCGATTCCCGGCTCGCAGCTCCTCGTGATGCCGGGGGCTCGACACTCCTCCTCGGCCCAGGACCTCGACCTGGTGGAGCACGTGGCGGCGAGATTCTTGAAGGCGCCTTGAAGCAGCGCTCCGCGGAACCTTCCCACCAGGCCGGCTCGCACAAGGGGGGGGCGGCGGGTATCCCTCCCGGGGCAAGATGGAGGTCGCGATGGCCGACTCCGAGGGACTACCAAGCGAATTCTTCGCGCTCGCCTACACCGAGCGCCCGCCCTGGGACATCGACGGACCCCAACCGGCCATCGTCGAGGTGGCGGACCGGCTCTCCGGCTCGCTCTTGGACGTGGGGTGCGGCACGGGCGAGAACGCGCTCTTCTTCGCCGCTCGCGGCCTGGAGGTGTGGGGAGTGGACGTGCTCCGAGGGTTGGCGGATAGTCGAGCTGACCCCCGCCACCTTCGCGGATCGCGGGCCTGGCCCTCGCCCCTTCGCCTGGCGCCTGCACGCGGAGCGAGTCGGAGGGCGCGAGGAGGCGCCCGCTCACTCCTGAGCGCCGGACTGGCAAGCGGCGAGATGAGCCGGCGCCGTACCTTGAGCTGATGGCAGAGCGCTCCTCGCTCCAGTCGGGCATGTGGGTCCGCGGGCCGCGGGATGAGCTGGTGGGCCGAGTAGTCGCGTGCGGGAACGAGCACCTGCTCATCCGGCGAGCGTGGAGGCAGCGCCGCGCGGCGCTCTGCTACGACGAGCTGGCCGACCTCTCTGGCGGAGTCGTGCACCTCGAGCGCGGCCGGGAAGCCCTGCTCCCCCCGGAGCTGGCGCGCGGACCGATGATGACCGTCAGGCCCGTCGACCCGACGAAGCGCTTCCTCCCGGCCGCGGCCCGCTACGGGTAGAGCCCTCGCCAATAGTGCGCCGGCGACGACAGGGGCCCGCTCCCCGTGCGGGGCGCATTGGACGCGCTCAGGCGAGCAGTGCCGCGACGTCCGGGCCTGGGCGTAGATGCTCGCCTTGACCGTGCGGTCGAAGGCGAGCGTGGAGTCGGCCACCTCGATGACGAGCAACGCTTGACGGGGATGCGCCCGCGCCTGCGGCGCTTCCGTAGTGAGCGGCGCAACGGCGAGGTCGGGCTCCGGCTCCGAATCGTCCCCCGCGTGCAAGGGCATCTGCACCCGTACCCGGTAGCGGTCGGACAGCGCTCGGACGAACGCAACCGTGAGGCGCTCCAGCACCAGCGCGTGAAGGTCCCCCTGCGGGCTCATCGAGTAGATTACCCCCTCGAGCAGCTCCGCTCGTTCGTCGGGCTGGAAGAATCCTTGTTCGGCCATCCGTTCGTACTGCTCAACGGTGATGCGCCGCACCTTGCGAGGCATCGCCGACTGCTCGCGCGCCCTGGACTGAACGTCATGCATGCCAATCGGCCCCTGAGGAGATACTACCGGGCGCACGCGATCCACGCATCGGCCGCCCCGCAAGTTGCCTGGCCCTCAAGAGCTCGTTTGCCCTGCTCGGGCCGATCAAGCCCTCCTTGCGGCGAGCTGGAGCCTGTCCTTCTACGAGACAGCGCTTCGCAATTCGAGCAAGGCTGGCTGCTCAAGTTGAGAAACCAGGGTGGCAGCTCGGGCAACGCATGGCGAGGCTCCAAGCGGGCTACGGGTAGAGCATCTCCGAGGTCCACCCCTCGCCCTCGCGCCGGTACACGGTGCGCTCGTGCATCCGGTAGGGCTGGGAAACCCAGAACTCGATCCGGTCCGGCAAAAGCCGGTAGCCCGACCAGTGCGGCGGCCGCGGAACGCCTCGCCCGAGGTAGCGAAGTTCCAGCTCCGCCACCCTCGCCAGCAGCATCGCCCGCGAGGAGAGCGCCCGGCTCTGCTCCGAGGCCCAGGCCCCAACCTGCGAGAGCCGGGGACGGGTGGCGAAGTAGGCGTCCGCCTCCTCCTCGGAGACCGGCTCCACCTTCCCCTCCACCCGCACCTGCCGCTCGAGCTGCGGCCAATAGAAGCATAGCGAGGCGTACGGGTTTTCCTCCAGCTCCCGGCCCTTGCGGCTGTGGAGGTTGGTGTAGAAGACGAAACCTCGGGCGTCGAAGCCCTTGAGCAGCATCACCCGCGCCGAGGGCCGCCCCTCCTTCCCCACCGTGGCCAGTACCACCGCGTTGAAGTCGCCCGGGCACTTCTCCCGCGCCTGCTCGTACAACTTGGAAAAACGCGCGATCGGGTCCGCTTCCGACATCGGGCGCGGACCATACCGCACGCCGCTTTGGCCAGGGTCCGAGGAAACATGGCGGTGGCCACCGGGGGCGCGGCTTGGCATCCTGGGGCGGCACCATGAGAGTCCTCTTCCTCGCGTCGGAAGTCGCGCCCTTCTCCAAGACCGGCGGGCTTGCCGACGTGGCAGGGGCGCTGCCCAAGGCGCTCTCCAAGCGCGGCCACGAGCTTTTGGTGGTGACGCCCCTGTACTCGCAGGTGAAGGACAAGGCCATCCAGCCGGCCGGCGGGCCGTTCACCTTGCGCTTTCCCTTCGGCGAGGTGGAGGGGTGGCTCCGCCAGGCGCAGCTCGGGCGCGGCCACCGGGTGCTCTTTGTGGACCAGCCGGCCTTCTTCCAGAGGCCCGGGCTGTACCAGGAGGACAACCGCGACTACCCCGACAACCACCGCCGCTTCGCCTACTTCTCCATCGCCGCCCTCGCCGCCGCCGAGCTGGTGAAGTTCACCCCCGAGGTGGTGCACCTCAACGACTGGCAGACCGGGCTGGCCGCGGTGGCGCTCGCCAGGGGCTACCAGGGCACCAGGCTCTCATCCGCCCGCTCGGTCTTCACCATCCACAACCTGGCCTACCAGGGCGCCTTCCCCAAGCTGGTGATGGACGAGCTGGGACTTCCCTGGGAGCTGTTCAACCCGGAGGGGCTGGAGTTCTACGACCGGCCCTCCTTCCTCAAGGCGGGGATCGCCTTCGCCGACGCGCTCACCACCGTCTCCCGCCGCTACGCGGAGGAAATCCAAACTGCCGAGGGCGGCTGGGGGCTGGAGGGCTTCCTCCGCGACCGCCGGCACAAGCTGCGGGGAATCCTCAACGGGGCCGACTACTCCGAGTGGGATCCGCAGGCCGATCCCTACCTCCCGGCTCGATTCAGCCCCAAGGACCTCTCGGGAAAGGAGCAGTGCAAGAAGAAGCTGCTCGAGCGGTTCGGGCTGCCCGCGGCGGCGGTGGCCTCTCCCGCCTTCGGCCTGGTCGGCCGGCTGGCCGATCAGAAGGGCATCGACCTCCTCCTCTATTCGCTCCCGCGCCTCTTGGAGAGGGAGCTGACCGTCACCGTGCTCGGCAGCGGCGAGGCGCGGTACGAGCAGGCGCTCAGGCAGCTTGCCGCCCGCTACCCGAGGAAGCTTGGGGTGAAGATCGGCTTCGACCCGGCGCTGGCGCACCTGCTGGAGGCAGGCAGCGACTTCTTCCTCATGCCGTCCCGCTACGAGCCGTGCGGGCTCAACCAGATGTATTCGCTGCGCTACGGCGCGGTGCCGGTGGTCCGAAGGGTGGGAGGGCTGGACGACACGGTGGTCGACCTAAAGGAGAAGGGAGCCACCGGCATCAAGTTCGGTGATTACCAGCCCACCGCGTTCCTCGAGGCGGTCGACCGGGCGCTAGGGCTCTACCGGGACCGGCGCAAGCTGGGGGAGGTGCGCCGGCGGGGGATGGCCGAGGACTTCTCCTGGGAGGCGGCCGCCAAGCAGTACGAGGAAATCTACCAGTCGCTCGCCGCCCGCGAAGGCGAGAAGATGGCCAAACCAGGGTAACCTCGCGCCGTGGCCCAGGAGACCGAGCTCGGAGGCTACCAGATCGTCGGGCGCATCGCGGTCGGCGGGATGGCCGAGGTCTACCAGGCGCGGGCGCTTCCCCCCACCCAGCGCTCTCCCGGAGAGCCGGACGAGGTGGTCCTCAAGCGGCTTCTTCCCACCTACCGGAACGACGGCGCCTTCGTGAAGCAGTTCGTCGACGAGGCGAAGCTGACCGCGCGGCTCAGGCACCCTCACATCGTCCGCACCTTCCGCTGCTTCCGCGCCGGCCCGGACTATCTCATGGTGCAGGAGCTGGTCGCCGGCCGGCCGCTCTCTTTCATGCAGGAGGCCTTCGCCAAGGCCGGCGCTCCGATGCCGCTCTCCGCGTCGACCTACATCGTCTGCTGCCTGCTCAAGGCGCTCGACTACATCCACCGCGTTCGGGTGGGCGAGCAGGCAGGGAACATCGTCCATCGAGACGTGAACCCGACCAACATCCTCCTCTCGGTGAACGGCGAGGTG
The DNA here is from genome assembly GCA_016191815.1 of Myxococcales bacterium. GTDB lineage: Bacteria > Myxococcota > Myxococcia > Myxococcales > Myxococcaceae > JACPVI01. Next base: position 2,748 of record JACPVI010000084.1, on the reverse strand, counting down.
AAGCTCACCGACTTCGGGGTGGCGGAGGTGGAGGGGCTGATGAAGGGCGACGCCGGGGCGCTGCGCGGCACTGTCTCCTACATGAGCCCCGAGCAGGTGCTCGGGCAGCCGGTGGACCACCGGTCGGATCTGTTCGCGGTCGGCGTCATCCTCTGGGAGATGTTCTCCAACCGCCGCCTGTTCGACGGCGACGGGGAGATGGAGATGATGCACAAGGTTCGCAACGCCCGGGTGCCTCCGCCCCAGGCCTCCAACCCGGAGGTCCCCGACTTCGGAGCCCGGGTGGTGCGGCGCGCGCTCTTGGCGGACCGGAGCCTCAGGTTCCAGAGCGCGGCGGAGTTCCTGAGGGCCCTCGAGGTTTTGGCCCGCCGGCAGGGCTGGCCGATGACGGTGGAGGCGCTAAAGCCGATGCTGTCCGGTGGCTAGCGGGAGGTGCCGATGGGCGGCGCAGAGGGAGCTCGACGGCGCCGCGCCTCCGCCTTGGCGGTCGGGTTGGCGGTGGCGCTCTTCTCGGGCGGGTGCAAGAGCGCCGCGCAGACGAGGGCGGAGCAGGCCGCGGTGGAAGTGAGGGAAGTCTTCGCCGCCTTCCGCTCCGAGGGTGGGGAGCTGAGGCTGATCCTCGACGTGGAGAACCGCGAGGCGCAGGCAGGCACGCTCAGCCGGGTGTCCTGGGAGCTGTGGCTTCGGGGCAGGTACTTCGCGGCGGGAGAGCAGGTGGCTTCGGGAGCGCTCCCACTGGGAGGGCGCGCCACGGTCGAGCTGAGGGCGCCGCTCTCGTACCAGGAGGTGCGGGTGGCCTCCGAGCCCACCGCGCTCGAGGTGGCGGTGCGAGGGGGAGTGACGGCGAGCTTCGGCGGAGTCCTCCAGCGGCTTCCCTTCCAGGTCCGGCGGCGCATCGTCGCCCAGGGCGCTGTGCTCTTCGGCGGGGAAGAATGAAAATGGTCCATCGTCGATGGCGGTCGATGAAGCTTGCCCTCCGCCGGCCCGGGTTGCAGAGTCGTTCCACCCAGGGGGTTCTCATGGCAGGCAAGAAAACGAGGAAGAAGGCAACGAGCGGCGATCCGCTGCTGAATGCGGCGCTCTCCTTCCGGAAGGCCGAGGTGCAAAAGCTTTGGTTTGACCCGCTGGAAGCCAAGTCGGCATGCCGGGAGGGACTGGACGCCTTGGCTCCCTACGAGGCGAAGCTCGTCGCGGAGCATCCCGGGCTCAACTACAACCAGCTCAAGGCGCTGCCCGAGGTGTGCGATCGGCTCATGGGCGCTCAGCGGGCCGCGCGGAAGGTGCAGATCCGCGACGGCATCACGATTCCCAGCGTGCAGGAAGCCCTCGAGTGGCGGCGCAAGCTGATACCCCTCGCCGAGAGCCTGAAGGAGTCTGGAGCGATCGACGCCCGAGAGCTCGCGCGCATCCGTGCGGGCGCGGGCCCTTCGGACAATGTGCAGGATGTGCGGGACCTGGTGGGCCTACTCGGCCCCTATCGGAGAAGCGTCGAGCTGCTCCACGGCGACAACGCTCTGGCCACCGCGAAGGAAAAGGCCCAGGCGGCCCTCGAAGCCCTCGGCGTCATCTCGGGAAAGGACAGCAAGAGCCGCGAGGCGGCCGAGCTACGCGACCGCTACGGGACCTTGGTCTTCACCTGGCACGACCAGCTACGAGCGGCTGCGGCGGCCATCGTGGGCTACCGGGACGCGGCGCTGCTCGTGCCACCCCTCAAAGAGGGCCGAACGCCCAAGAAAAACGAGGGTGGGACTACTCCCCCGGAGAAGGAAGAGGGCTGACCGAGAGACCCCGAGGAGCGCCTTTGCCCTCCGCGGGTCTTTCCTTGAGCCCTTGATGGGATGCGGACCTCCCAATTGGACGTTTCGGAGAGACCTCCGGAGGGGTTTTTCCCCTCCGCAGCTCTTTCCTTGAGCCCTTGATGGGGTGCGAACCACCCAATTCGACGTCTCAGAAAGACCTCCGGAGGGGTTTTTCCCCTCCGAGGGCCTTTCCGTGAGACATCCCCGGCTCAGCGAGCCGTCGGGCCCGCCTCGCGCAGGAACTGCTCCACGCGCTCGAGGAATCGCCGGGGGTGGCGGAGGGCATGGGTTGTCAGGAATGGACCTGCTCGATGCCCGCGGCCCGGCCTCCAGCTCGGGGCCGGCTCGACTCGACGGGGCTCGCGGTGCGGTGCCGCGCCGCGTGAGGCGAACGGATGGCATCGTTGCGCTTGCTGCGGCGGGCTCCTGTGGCGGAGGGCATCGGCTGTCAGCAATGCACTTGCTCCAGTCCCGCGGCCCGGCCTCCAGCTCGGGGCCGGCTCGACTCGACGCGGTGTCGCGCGCTGCACACCCCCCGTACCCATGCCCGATGCTCTTCTTGGAATTCACCGCGGTGTGACGGCTTGAACCAATCCGACCCTTCGGGCCTGGGCCGCACACCGCCGCGAATTCGGAGGCACCCAGAAAAATGCATCGGCCGTACGAATTCAGTTGACGCCCCCCGCCCGAGGTTGCCGGCGTCGAGACTGACGCGCTCGAAAGCACCTCCCTCGCGCTCCAGGCCGCTCGCTGCTCGACGAAGTCGGCTTCCCTCCCGCGTCGCGGCCATCACGGTGCGGACTTCGCCCCTCGGAGCCCCCAGGGCCCTCGAAACCGCCTCGAAAAACTCGTGGTAGTGCTGCGCCATGAATCCTCGCCTCGATGAATTGTCCTCGCTGTCCTCCGACGCCCTCGACGCCCGGCTCCGGCAGATGGTGGCCCGGGAGCG
>JACPVI010000087.1 GCA_016191815.1 Myxococcales bacterium | reverse complement strand
GAGGGAGGGGCGCGAGCCGAGCCGGTACGTGCCGGTGGAGGTGCGGCGGCAGGTGTGGCAGCGGGACGCTGGCCGATGCGCCTTTGTCGGTGCCGGCGGGAGGCGCTGTAACTCGCGGCACCAGCTCGAAATCCACCATCTGAAGCCGTTTGCGCACGGTGGGGAGGCGACGCTGGACAACCTCATGCTGGCTTGCAAGCGCCACAACTCTCACTGCGCGCGCCTGGACTTCGGAGAGGAGTACATGGCGCGGTTTCGGCGGTGTCCCGGTCGTAGTTGAAATTCGAAGAGGCGGCTCCCCCGAGTCATGGAGACTCGGGGTTGCCAACAGAAGGAGCCGCCATGAACAAGAGAAGCAGGAAGCAGTCCCCGAGGGAAGTAGTCCCGCAGCAGACGGTGCGCGTGGGTGACGTGGCGTTCGACGTCGGCAGCGAGTTCCGCGAGCTACTGATCAAGGGTGGGCTGGCGATCGCCGCCGCGCTGTTCAACGCGAGCTGGTTCGCCTGTGCGGGCCGCGCTATGCGCGCGGGGAGCTCGCGAGCAGGTGGGGGCACGCGAAAGGCAGGGTCGTCCTCGGCGGCCGGAAGGTGAGACTCGATCGTCCCCGTGTTCGCCTCGACGGCCAGGAGGTCGAGCTGGAGACGTACCGGCAGCTGCAGAACGAGGATCCGCTCGCCGAGCGCACGGTCGAGCAAATGCTGATCGGCGTCAGCACGCGCAAGTACGGCCGCTCGTTGGAGCCGGTCATCGCCGGGCTCGACGAGTTCGCCGTGAGCAGGAGCGAGGTGAGCCGGCGCTTCGTCGCGAAGACGCAGGCTCAGCTCGATGCCGCGCTCTCGCGGCCGCTCGGGAGCCACACCTGGCTGGCGCTGCTGTGCGCTCGCCGCCGCAATCTGCGCCCGTGTGGCGAAGCCACTCTGCACCGCCAGGACGCCGAACAACACGCTTTGCTCGTCCACGGGCCCCCTCTGGCGCGGGGAACATACGCCACCTCGCAGATGCAGGTAGACCCGTTTCTCGACACCGGGATGTCGCGCTGGCGCTGGCCGCGGTACGGGGATGACGCAGGTTGCGCCAAGACGTCGAGATGGGATGAAGCGGCTGGCCGCCACGAACGTGGTAGCCCGAGCCCCACAACCTAAGACGCGGTCAAGTGCCGCAAGTGGTGTTGTTCGCCGCGTAGTTTGGTGATCGACGGGCGGTCGTTGACCTGATCGCAGCACCGCCGCTGCGGCGGAGGTGGTGAGGGCGCACGATGCCCTCGGTGGGGCCAGTGACGGCAGCGGCCTTCGTCGCGACGGTAGACTCGGGCTGCGAAGCGCCACAGCTCCAACTGCGCGCGCCTGGACTTCGGGGAGGAGTACATGGCGCGGTTTCGGAAGACTGGATGAAGCCAGGAGGTGGGGAAAGCCCCGGCAGTGCCGCGACGCGGACGGGCGGTTGAAGGGCGCCGCCTCGGGGCGATGCCGCCGGCTGGGGCGCTTCAGCGCGCAGATGGGTGGTGCAGCTCCCGGCTGCTCCTTGGGCGCAGCGTGGAGCGCCGCATCGCCGGGGGCACCGCGGGTGCGCAGAGGAGCCACTGTTCCCGCGTTACCTGCGCATTCGCCCGATGCGCGAGGGTGATCAGCATTAGAACTACACCCGCCAGCCCGGTCACTCGACTACTGGAGGAAGCGCCCGGCGAACTCGGGGCTCTCGATCATCTCCGCCGCCCGCTCGGCGCCGCGGCCGTCGCGGATGGCGTCGACGGTGGCGGTGAATCCGCCAGGATCCGCCGCCCTCCCGAGGATGCCGGTGTACAGCTCGGCGGCGAGCTGCTCGGGGGTGAGCTGCGAGCGATTCAGGGCGAACTCACCGCTCGTCCACAGCGCCTTGCAGAAGTCCCCCACGGTGAGACTTCCGGATGCGAGTTGTGAGGAGTAGTTCTGCAGGCCGCCCGCATCCGCCTCCCGTCCGAGGATGCCCCGGTAGCCGTGCTTGACCTTGATCTCCTGCGGCGTTCCCGTGGCCGGGGCGTTCGGAGCGCCGTCGTCGACCCACACCGTCGGGGTGGACTGGCCGAACCAGGCGACCTGCTCCTGGAGCATCCTCCAGGCGAAGGCGTACCGGCCTGGGGCCGAGGGCGCCACCAGGCTCAAGACGAAGGTGGCGTTCTGTCCCGCGGCGACGCTCCCGGGCAGCTCCGCGCGGCCGAGGCCCCAGCTCTGGTTGTCCTGAGGCTCTTGCGAGCCGAGCCGATAGCCCTCCGCCGCGGTCCAGGCCACCCCGCCCGAGTTCCGCATCGTCACTCGCGCCACGAACGCCTTTCCCGGGTCGACCTGGCTGGGGACCTCCTGGTTGACGAAGGCGGCCTGCTGCGCGCCCGGCGCGGGAGGAGGCGGCTCCGGCTGGGAAGGAGAGATGGGAATGTTGGGCGTGAGGGAGATTTCCCTGCGCAGCATGCGCCGGCCCTCTCCGATCAGCCGCAGGTACCAGTCGCTCGGGAGCTGCTGGCCGTCGGCATCGAGGGCGACGAAGCGCCCCTGGGCGGGGAGGTCCGAAGAGCGCGCCACCACCTTGAAGAGCGCGGTCCCCTCGTCCACCTCGTCGAACATCGCTCCGTAGAACATGGTGCAGCCGGCCTTCTGGAACTCGTAGAGCTGCTTCCACAGGTGCCGGCCGCCCCGCCGGGGAATCATGTTGAACTGAGAGCCGCGGAAGAGATTCGACCAGGAGAAGCCGGGGAAGACGACCGGCATGTAGTCGATGCCCCGCTGGCGGGTGTGGGAGAGATCGCCGCTCAGCCGGGCGGAGACGTGGAAGTCGATGTCCGCGTCGTTGTGGTAGGCGCCGACCGACCAAGGGCTGATCACCTCGAAGCGCTCGAACACCGGGAGGAAGCCGGGCTTCACCCCCTCGCCTCCCCGGCGCCAGTCCGCGGGCACCCCCGCCATCAGCGAGATTCCCTCGGCACGGAAGAAGTCGATGATCCGGTTCGCGTCCTCGACGCTGCCGGGGCGGTCCGGGAAGCCGAAACCCCAGATGACCACCAGCGGCTTGCCCCGATGCTTGAGGTAGCGATCGCTCTGGGTGATTCCGAGGTCATCGACCAGGTGCCGCCAGTCCCGGGTGATGGTGTCGAAGAGCGGGCTGGAGTCGCCGGAGATGTCGTACATCACCGCGAACACCCGGCCGTAGTCCTCGGCGCCTCGGCGGACGTGCCGGGTCACGGCGTCCTTCTGGTCCCGGTGAGCCCCGTTGTTCACCCCGTTGGTGAAGCGGTGAAGCCGGTGTCGAACCTCTCCGAGGGGCCGAGCTCGGACATCTCCGGCCACATCTCGAACGTCGCGGTCTCGGCCTTGGGCTGAACGCCCGGGGCCCAGTGCACCCAGGCGCCCAGCGCCGAGCCATCGCCCGGCGCGCCGAACCAGCCCTGGTAGCCGACCAAGAGCTTCCTCTCGAGGCCGTTGGGGTCGACGGTGGCCTGTTCGACGCTGCTCAGCTCTGGAGCTTCCGGGTCGGCGCTGCACGCGGCCGCCGAAGCGGCGGCCAAGAGCGAGACTCTCCACGCCCATCGATGTGAATGCATGGGGGGATTCTCGGACCGACCAGAGCGCGGTTGAGTGCGCGGCGAATTCTCACGCCTCGCTTCTCATCTCCCGAGAAACCTCAATCCAGACCCCGCTGGAGGTGGCGGCCGGCCACCAGCGTTGAGTTGCGGGCTCAGTCCTTCGCTGGGGGACGGATCCGCCTGCGCCAGGTGGACACTTTCGCGGGGTCGAGCCGCCGAATTTCCTCGAGGGCGTCGAAAGCGCGGTCGGCGGAGACGATTCGATCTGCGCCGACGCGCGTCATCACGGCGAGGTGCACTAGGTCGCGCGCGCTCAGGTGGGGAAATGACTCCACCAGGTTCACGGCGTGCGCGACGTCTTCGGTGAGCACTGCTTCGATCCGGTCTCGCATCAACGTGAAGAAGGCTTCGAGGACCATTCGGCCCCCTGGCCAGACGGTCGAGTGTGCGTAGCGGTGCAGCAGCTCTTGGAGGACCTCCGCGTCCGTGACGAACGCCTGCGGAGCTTCGGCCACGAGTGAGAGGACCTGCGCGCACGGCGCTTTCAGCGGATGCTCTTTGCCGGCCGCGTAGATTGGGACGTTGGTGTCAAGAAAGATCAGGGAGGCCATACGTTCCATCGAGCTGTTCGCTCAGCTCTTCCGGATCGGGTACCGCCTCCACCGCGAGGTGCGCGAGCCGCTCTGCGGCGCGAGCTCGGGCTGATTGGATCTCGCGCTGGTAGGTGGCGTCGATCATCTCGCGGACGACCTCGGACACCGGCCGCCCGCGAGCTCTCGACAGCTGTGCCAGCCGCCGGCGGCGTTCGCCGTCGAGCCTGACCTCGAGCCGGCCCGTCGATTGCCTTCCCATTGCGCAGCTCATCATACGTACAGTTTTGTCCGGACACCAGTCTCCGTACGGAGCCGGCGCGCAAGACGAGGGCCGGCCGCCCGGATGGCGTCACCGCCCCCGCTCGAGGTGGCGCCTTCCGCAAAGGAGGTCCAACAGTGCCGGCCCGGCCTCGCCCTCCAGGCCCAGCGTCAAGTGGCTCCTCGGAGTCACCTCCACGAGCAGAGTGGGGTCCACCTCCGCCGGCCTTCCGCCCACCGTCACCCGCACCCAGGCGTGGGGGAAGCCGCGCCGCCCCTCCGCCACCACTCCCAAGACCACCGCCGCCCCCAAGCCGCGCTCCGCCGCCCGCTGCGCGTACCGCCGAGCGTGCACCAGGCAGCTCCCCTCGCCCAAGGGGGCGCCGGCCCTCCGCTGCTCCTCCGAGAGCGCGCGGTGAACCTCCTGAGCCAGCGCGTTCGCCTCCGAGAGGTCGCGAAACTCGCCTCCCGGCAGCTTCCTCGGCTCGTGCTCCGAGCCACCGCCAGATAGCCCGAGCCGGCCCGCCTCCCCCTCTATCGAGAAGCCGTCGTCAAACAAGTCCGGCGGGCGTGGCAGCCGAGCGGGCTCCGAGCGGACGAAGCGCGAGTCCGGGAGCACCAACTCGGAGAGCCGCCCGCCCCGGTACTCGGCGCGGAAAGGAGCTCCCAGCATCGAGCCGGATAGCCAACCCTCCCGGGCCGCTGTGGCGCACAGCTCACCCTCGCGCCCGGTCAGCTCGTCCCTCCCGCGCAGGCAGCCCTCGGAGGGCATCCGCAGCGCCCAGAGCGACGCCGGCATCTCTTCTCTCCCTCGCAGGCGGAGGCGCGCATCGAGATCCAGCTCCACCGCCCGCTCCTGCTCGGAGGCCGCCTCGCCGCGGGTGAAGAGCTGACGCGACCGATAGCTGTAGCTGCTGCCACGCAGGCGCAGCTCCACCACCCCCACCGGCACCCCCCGCAGCTCGAAGATGAAAGTCGCCCGCTCACCCGGGCCTGCCGCCAGGGAGGCGAACGCTAGGAGTGCCCACATCGAAAGCTGCTGATACCGCGCCCGCGCGCGTGGGGCGAGCAACTCCTGACGCGCAGACGCGCCCCGTTTCCGGTAGGGTGCCCTCCGCCAGATGGGCTCCAAAAGGTACCTGTTCGCCTTCGGCCTGGGCGGAGGGCTCGCCGCCGGCGCGCTGATCGGCGCCGCGCTCGCCTCGATGGCTCCGCAACCCTGGAGCTGGGAGCAATGGCTGGTCCTCCTCGCCCTCAGCTCCGGAAGCTTCACCGGGCTGGGTTACTTCACCTGGTTCCAGTGGGGAGCCGGCCGCGCGAAGGAGCGAAGGCAACTTCTCACCTCGCTCTCGCTGGGCGACCTCACCGTGAACGCGCTCGGCCCGGTGGACGGCCAGGCCGAGTTCAACCGCCTCATCCTCTCCCTGCGGAGGGCCCTGGCCCAGGTGCAGCGGGTGACCGGGAATCTCCACCGCACCTGCCGCGAGGTGGGCGAGCAGGCCAGAAGCCTCCTCGAGGCGGCGAGGCGGCAGGGCGCGGCGGTGGACCGCACCCTCCTTTCGGTGGGCGGGATGGGCGAGAGCCTCCAGGCCGCCGGGCGGAGGGTGGGGCAGCTCGAGTCCTTTGCCCAGGACACCACCGCCTCCCTCACCGAGATGACCGAGCGCATCGAGCAAGTCGCCTCGGCTCTCACCACCCTGAACGACTTCGCCCACCGGACCAGCGAGCTGGTGCTGGCGATGAGCGAGCGGCTCTCGGGCATCGCCTCCTCGGGCGACGCCTTGGTCCGCTTCGCCAACGAGGCGGAGAACTTCGTGGCCGCGGTGGAGGGCGGCATCGACTCGGTGCGGCGGAGGGCCAACGAGACCGGGGACCTGGCCCGGGAGGTGACCTCCACCGCCGAGCGCGGGGAGGCCTTGGTGGGCGACAGCGTGAAGGGCATGTACCGGGTGGAGGAGACCGTCCGCCACGCCGCGGAGATCGTCGACTCGCTCGGCACCCGCTCGCTGGAGATCGGCCGGATCGTGGACGTCATCCAGGAGATCGCCGACCAGACCAACCTTCTCGCGCTCAACGCGGCGATCATCGCCTCCCAGGCGGGAGAGCACGGGCGGGCCTTCGGGGTGGTGGCCGCCGCCATCCGCGGCCTGGCGGAGCGCACCGCCCGCTCCACCCGGGAGATCGGCTCGATGGTGAAGGGCGTGCGGGACGCGGTGGAGACCGCGGTGTCGCTGGTGAAGGAGGCCCGCGAGCAGGCCACCTCCGGGGTGGCCCAGGGCGACCGTGCCTCGGACGCGCTCAAGGAGATCCGCAACATCACCCGGCGCACTTTCTCGGCGGTGGAGGGCACGGTGGCGGAGACCGCCCGGCTCGAGGCGCAAGGCCACCACGTGGTGGAGGCCTCGCAGCGGGTGGCGCGGCTGGTGGACGAGGTCACCAGCGCGGCGGTGGAGCAGGCCGACCGCGGCCGGGAGCTTTTGAAGCAGACCCAGGAGATGGCCCGGGTGGCCGAGGGCGCCTCGGAGAAGGCCGGGGGGCAGGCCCGCGCCGGGAGGGACCTCTCCGACTCGGTGCTCAGGCTCACCGCGGCGATCGACGAGATCCGCTCGGCGCACCAGGTGCTCACCCGGGGAGACTCGGCGATCAGCGAGGAGGTGGCTCAGGTCCGCGAGGACGCCCGGAAGGTGATCCGCATCGGCGACGGCCTCTCCCGCACGGTGGATCAGCTCTCCCACGAGGCCGATGGGCTGGAGGCCGAGGTGTTCCGCTTCCGCCTGCCGAGCGCGCGCCGGGGCGGGACGTTGAGGGTGGGGATTCACCAATCCCGCCAGCTGGAGAAGTCCCGCGGGCTGGACCCCATCTTCACCCTCGATTTGCAGCTGGTGGAAATCAGCGGCAGCCTCTACTCGGGGCTCTTGCGATCCGAGGACGGAGTCATCCTGCCGGATCTGGCGGAACGCTGGGACGCGGACCCCTCGGCGCGGCGCTACCGGTTCCACCTGGGGCACCATCTCACCTTCCACGACGGGGTTCGGCTGACCGCCCACGACGTGAAGGCCCACTTCGAGCGGCTGCTCAACCCGAAGATGAAATCGTCCGACTCTCACATCCTCGGGGAGGTAGAGGGCGCAGCCCGGTACATGGACGGCCTCGCCAAGGAGGTCTCCGGCTTCGAGGTGCTCGACGAGCACACCCTGGAGGTCCGGCTGCAAGAGCCGAAGGCGTTCTTCCTCCACCTCTTGACCCACCCGGCCACCTACATCGCGCGGATCGACTCCAGCGGAAGGCCGGTGGGGTGTGGGCCCTTCAAGCTCGCGCAGGCGGACTCGAAGCTCATCGTGCTCGAGCGGAACCCCACCTACCACAAGCGCGAGCTGCCCTTGCTCGACCGGCTGGAGTTCCACCTCTACGGGGATCGGGCGGAGGCGCTGGGGCACCTTGAGGCCCAGGAGCTGCATCTGGTGTCGGACCTCTCCGCCCAGGCGTTGGCTGCGGCGAATTTGGAGCACTTGCAGGTCATTACCGGCAACACGCCCACGGTTTGGTTTCTGGGCTTCAACCTTCGTGAGGCTCCGTTCAACGACGTGCGGGTGCGCAAGGCCATCCGCGCGGGCCTGGACATCAGCTCGATGGTCGAGCAGTTCCACAAGGAGGCGGCGGTGGCCCGCTCCGTCACGCCGCCCAGCTTGCTCGGCGGGATGGAAGACTTCCTGCCTCCGCGGGTGGACATTCCACTCGCGCGCAGGCTTCTGGCAGAGGCTGGGCTGGCCAAGGTGCGGCTGACGCTCTACGACCCGAAGGGCCGCGGCACCGAGGCGGAGGATCTGGTGCTGTTCCGGCCGCTGACGGAGGCGGGCCTGCTCGAGCTGCAGCACGTCGAGTGGGAGTATGACGAGTACTGGCGGCGCCAGCGGGAGGGTCGGGTGCCGTCATACCGCTCGAGGTGGATCGCCGACTTTCCCGACCCGGACAATTTCCTCCACTTCCTGCTCAACTCCAGCGCCCAGACCGTCTACAGCATGGGCTACCGCAACGAGGAGCTGGACCGGCTGACCGCCGAGGCGCGGGTGTCGATCGACCCCGACTTGCGCGCCCAGCTCTACCGGAAAGCCGAGCGGATCGCCCACCAGGAGTGTCCGCTGGTTCCGCTCTACCACGAGCGGAACTGCGCCGCGGCCAGCCCGCTGGTACAGGGGTTGAGGCTGCACCAAGCGCCCCCGCAGGTGCGCTTCGAGACCTTGTGGGTGGAGCGAGAGCTGAGCTAGCCGCTGGCCGAAAAGTGGCGGGGCGGCCGGCGCGTGCGACCCTCTGGGCATGAACAAGCGCTTCGTACCCCGCCAACGCCGCCGGCTAAAAGTAGCGCTCGGAGGGAGGCTCCCCGCCTTCACTGCCGACGTCTCCCCCGGGGGCTTCTCCTTCGAGACGATGAGGGTGGCGCGTCCGGGGACCCAGCTGCACGGCTCGCTCACCCTGGAGGGGCGGGAGTTCGATTTCACCGGAGAGGTGACCTGGGCCTTTTCCGGAGACCCCCGCTTGAGCGTGCGCGGCCGGGTGGGCGTGCGCTTCACCGGAATCTCCAACGACTTCTTCCAGCTCTTCCGGGACGTGTTGCTGGACTGCGGTCGAGAGTCGAGGGTCGAGCGTCGAGCGAGCCGCTGAGCGTGCGTCCAGCGCCCTGGACGTCAAGGGCTCGACCCACGACAGTCAAGCGCTGGACGGCAGCTCGACGCCCACACTCGACCCTCGACCCTCGACCCTCGACCCGCGTATACGTCCCCTCGATGTCCTCCGGCGTCGCCGCCCCCGTGCCTTGGTACCGCTACCCGCAGCGCCTGCTCCGCCGGCTCTACGACTGGACGGTGGCCTGGGCGGAGCGGCCCGGCGGCGCAATCGCCCTGTTCGTGCTCGCCTTCGTCGAGTCGTCCTTCTTCCCCATTCCGCCCGACGTCCTTCTCATCGCCCTGTGCGTGGGCAAGCCGAAGGGCGCGCTCAAGTTCGCCACCATCTGCTCGGTCGGCTCGGTTTTGGGAGGTTGCTTCGGCTACTACATCGGCTGGGGCCTGTGGGAGGCGCTCCGCGGGGTGTTCATCCCCCACGTCTTCTCCCAGGCCGCCTTCGACCAAGTGGTCGAGCTGTACCGCGACAACGCCTTCCTCACCGTCTTCACCGCCGCCTTCACCCCCATTCCCTACAAGGTCATCACCATCGCCGCCGGCGTGTGCCGAATCCCCTTCTCCACCCTGGTGGCCGGATCGGCCATCGGCCGCTCGCTCCGGTTCTTCCTCGTCGCCGGCGCCCTCTGGCTCTTCGGCGCAAAGGTGAAGAGGCTCATCGAGAAACACTTCGACTGGCTGAGCGTGGTCTTCACCGTCCTGCTGGTGGGCGGCTTCGTCGCCATCAAGATGCTCCGCTAGCGCGCTCTCCACCTCGAACCGACTTCGCCTATCATGCTCCAGCGGCCCAAGCGGCCGCGGGACGGACTTCGATGGGAAAGCTCTTGGTCGTCTTGCTGGGGTTCTTCTGCCTGATGGGAGCGGCCTACTACTACCTGCAGGGCCGCCAGGTGGGAGGAGCCGGCGCAAGCGAGAAGAGCGCCCCCAAGCAACGGCTGGACAACGTCCGAGAGGCCGCCAAGCGCATCGAGGACGACGCCCAAAGGCGAGCCGAGGAGACCCTCGGCAAGGCCCAGGAGTAGAGCACCGAACAGGTCACCCAGCCGTTTCTAGGTGCTTCGGCGCCGCTTCTCGTAGCTCGCGGTCACCACCGTGCCGATGCCGCCTCGCACCAGGAAGTCCCCCTCCACTGTCATCCGCCGGGGCCGCACCGCGCGGATCAAGTCGTCCAGGACGCGGTTGGTCACCGCTTCGTGGAACGCCCCCTCGTTCCGGTAGGACCACAGGTAGAGCTTGAGGCTCTTGAGCTCCACGCAGAGCCGGTCGGGCACGTAGCGGATCCGGAACCGGGCGAAGTCCGGCTGGCCGGTCAGCGGGCAGAGGCAGGTGAACTCCGGGCAGTCGAAGGAGATCTCGTAGTCGCGCCCTCGCGAGGGGTTCTCGAAGGTGCGCAGCTCCCTGGAGGGCCGGGTCGGCATCGGGCGCTCTATACCAGGCGCGCGCGTGCTATGCAGGGAGGGTGACCGGGCTTCGCCGAAAGAGCAGGCGAATCGGCTGCAACGTCAGCTTCCTCGGCGGCGGGGCCGCCACCAACCTCTCCGGCCGCATCACCGACCTCTCCGGCACCGGGCTGTTCCTCATCACCAACCGGCTGATCCCGGTCGGCAAGCAAGTGCACCTCGAGTTCGAGCTGCGCACCGGCAAGGTGGAGGCGGTCGGGGAGGTGCGCTGGGTGGACAAGGGGCCCCCCGTGGCCGGCCTCGGCATCCGCTTCCTCCGGCTCTCCGCCGCCAGCGCCCGCGCCATCGACGAGGCGGTCGCCGCCTGCTAGCTCCAGGACACCCCGCCTCCCTGCGGCTCACCGACCGTCCCCAACGCGACGCGGCGCCTGATCGGCAGGGAGCCTGTCCCGCGGTCGGGAGTTGCCACGGGTGGGGGGAGTACTTACGTCTGCTCGGTCGAAGGACAACCGTGTTGGCGAGCGACTCGAGTGAAGTGTTCGGCCTGCTCCCCCAGGCCGTGGCGCAGGTCGACACCCTCGCTCGAGTGGTGTGGGTAGAGCCTGCCTTCGGGCAGAAGACCGGGCTGGAGCTTCGACCCGGACAGCCGTTGCTCGAGGTGGTGGAGCCCGGACCGGTGCGCAACGCCGTCGAGCGGGCGGTGTCGCAGGGAGTGCGCTACCAGGGCGACCTAGTGACCTGCGCCCTCAGGCAGGCCCGGGTGAGGGTGCAGCCCGCCGCCGAGGGCGGCTCTTGGGTGCTCTTCGAGCCGGCCGGGCTGGACGACGACGTGGCGTTCGCCGGCGCGCTCCAGGAGATCGCCCGCGCCCTCGGAGAGACCAACGACGTCGACGAGGTCTGCGCCGCGGCGGTGGTGGCGATGGTGCGCTGCTCGCAAGTCCGGAGGGCGGAGGTCTACCTGGTGGAGGAGCTGTCTCAGCTCAGGCGAGTGGCCAGCGTGGCCGACGCCGCCGCGCCCAAGGGGCTCGACGCCCTCCCCGAGGCGAGCCTCAAGCACGCCCTCGCCACCGGGCACACCGAGGTGGGCGTGGCGCGCTCCCTCGACCAGGCGCCGGGGGCCATCTTCGCCGCGGTGCCGCTCTCCACCCCTCGCCGCACCCTTGGCCTGCTCGTCCTCTACAAGGACTGCGGCTCCTCCTTCTCGGTGAGGGAGCTGGACCTCTGGTCGGCGGCCGCGGGGCAGATCTCGGTGGGGGTGGAGAACGCCCGGCTGCTCAACGAGGCGCAGGCGGCCCTGCGGATCCGCGACGAGTTCATGAGCATCGCCTCCCACGAGCTGAAGACGCCGCTCACCCCGCTCAAGATGTGCCTCTACACCATGGAGCGGCGCATCTCCCAGGAGCTGCCGGTGGACCTGGCCAGCGTGGTGAAGGCCCAGCGGCAGGTGGACCGGCTGACCGGGCTGGTGAACGACCTGCTCGACGCCTCGCGCATCGAGCTGGGCAAGCTCGCCATGGAACACCAGCCCTTGGAGCTGGCCCAGCTGGTGGTGGAGGTGGTGGATCAGTTCCGGCTCACCTTCGAGCGGGAGTTCGACGTCCGGCTGCCGGCCGATCGCCTGTGGGTCTTTGGCGACCGCGACCGGCTGGAGCAGGTGCTGGTGAACCTCCTGGAGAACGCCCACAAGTACAGCCAGAAGGAGGAGCCAATCCGCGTCGAGTTGGCCCGTCTCGGGGAGGAGGTTTGCTTGTCGGTAGTGGACCGGGGCATCGGGATTCCCACCTTGGAGCAAGCGCGCATCTTCCAGCGTTTCTACCGCGCCACCAACGCCTCCAACCGGAACTTCGGGGGCCTCGGCCTGGGCCTGTTCCTCTCCCACGCCATCGTGCAACTGCACGGCGGCTCGCTCTGCTTGAGCTCCGAGGAGGGCAAGGGCTCCACCTTCGCGGTCCGGCTCCCCAAGCTGAGCGCCAAAGAGGTGCAGTCGCTGCCCCGCCGGGTGCTGCTCGTCCTCGAGGAGGCCGACTCCCTGGCCCAGGTGGAGGCGGCGCTCAAGGACGCGGGCTACGAGGTGCTCTCCGCCCATGACGGCGCCGAGGCCCTGCGGAAGATGTCCCACCTTCCGGTCGACGCCGCCCTGGTGAGCAGCACTCTCCCGCAGGGGGCGCTCTTCGCCGAGACCATCAGCCGCCTTCCCCTGGTGCGGCCACTGCCGGTGGTCTTCCTCGGAGAGGGCGCTCCGTGCTGGGCCAGCCCGGTGGCGCGGGTGTGCGGCGGGCCGAGCGGAAAGGAGTCGCTCCTCGAGGCGGTCCGGGAGGCGATCGAGGGCGAACCGCTCTTGGCTACCGCGGTCTGATCAGCGGACACTCCGCCAGTCCCCGAGCGGAATCGACAGCCGCGCCAGCATCGCCTTGGCGCCCGGGTGGGTGAAGGTCTCCAGCTCCTTCTCCCGCTGCTTGGAATAACCGCTCTGGAAGTCGCGCGGCGCGTAGCCGGGGTGGCACATCAGCTCGGTCACTCCCTCTTGGGGCAGCGCCTCCAGGCATTCGCGGAGGCGGACCAGCGTCCAGTAGGGCTCGGGCCCGGCCTCTCCGAGGAAGTGGTCGTTGGTGGCCACTCCGAGCTGCATGAGGCGCGCGCGCATCGCCGGATCGATCGAGCGGACCGGAAGATTGCGGCGGCGTGCCAGCCCACCGACGCCCTCCAGCACTCCCGGGTGCCGGTGAAGGTGGCGGTGCACGTCGAGGTGGGTCGCCGGCCGGCCCAATAGGGACTCCAGGCGGTCGAGCTGCGCCTTCGCCTCTGCCTCCACCACCTCGGGAGGAAGCTCCCCCGCGCGCGTCTCCACCAATTCTCCAGAGTCGAGCAGGCCTCGAGGAAAGCCGCTCCACACCGGCCCAAAGCGGGCCAGGTTCAGGTGGAGGCCCACGGGAAAGCCCTTGGCGAGGCGGGCCGCCTCCTCGGAGTCGGGGGCGTTGGCGATGAGGGTGGCGGAGGTGACGATGCCTTCTCTCACCGCCTCCAGGACGCCGCGGCTGATCTGCCTTTCGTAGCCGAAGTCGTCGGCGTTGATGATGAGCAGCCGCCCCAAAGCGCGAGCATCCTAGCGCGCGCACTGCGCGAGCAGCTCGGGTTGTTTGGGGAAGCGGGCGGCGAGCACCTTCCGCGTCTCCTCCAGCGAGGCGGACCTGGTCTGGGCCTGCAGCTCGCAGAGGGCCACGAGCGCTCGGGGATCCTCCGGGGCCAGCCGGTCCGCTTCGCGATAGGCGCGCTCGGCGGCCTTGCCCTCGCCCTGCCGGTAGAGCACCGCTCCCAGGTAGTAGTGCGCGGCGTGGAGCTGCGGCTCCTTCTTCAGCGCTCTGCGCAACAGGGAGAGCGCCTCGTCGGTCTGCCTCTGCCGGAATCGCACGAAGGCCAGCTCGGCTGCCGAGTCCGCGTCGAAGCGCTTGGCCAGCACCGCTTCCAGCGCGGAGGCGGCCTCCTCGAGCTGGCCGGTCTGCGAGAGGAGATAGCCGCGCCGCGAAGCCAGCTCGTGCGAGCCCGGCTTCTTCTTGAGCGCCCTCGTCAGGGCGTCGAGCGCACCGTAGCGGTCGCCCTGCATCTGCCGCAGCTCGGCGAACATCAGGTCGGGCTCGACGTCGTTGGGAGCCAGCGCCGCCGCCCGATCCAGCGCCGCCTCGGCCCGCTTCCCCAGCCGGAGGCGGATCGCCGCACGGGCCTCGATGAGGGGGGCCCGGGGGTCCTTCTTAAAGCGGGCGGCGAGCTTCTCCGAGAGCAGGAGGGCGCCCTCGTAGTCTTGGGCTGCGAGCTGGAGCTGGCCGGCCCTGGCGAGCTGGGCAGCGCTGGCCCGCGGGTCCGAGGCAATGGGGCCGAGCAGGCGGGAGCGCTCCTTGGGGTCCGCGGCTGCCTCGGCTTTGGCGAGCCTCTGTGCGGGAGTGGGCTCGGGCCGGGTCAGCCAGTAGGTCGCTGCTGCGCCCACTGCGGCGACGGAGAGCGCCGCGGCCAAGGTGACGAGCACCGCCTTCTTGGACGGCCGGAAGCGCGGGGGCCGCATCTCCGCGGGGGCTTGGGCGGGCGGCTCGGCCGGCGAAGGTCGGGAAGTTCCTCCGGCGTGCGAGGGGTCGGCCTGCCGCGCGCGGCGGAGAGTCTGCCGGCGGGGGTCCTTCTCTGCCGGGAAGAGCTCGCTCACGTAGGCCCCGACCTCGGCGGAGTCGGCCACGCTGGCGATTCCTCCCACCGACTCGATGGCGCTGATGAACTCCTGGAGGCTGGGGAAGCGGTGCTCGGGGTCTTTGTGCAGCGCCATGAGGCAGATGGCATCCAGGGCGGGCGGCACCGAGGGGTCGAACTCGGTGGGCCGCTTGGGCTTGCCCTCGGCGATGCGGGAGACCACCTCGTCGGTGGAGTTGCCGGTGAAGGGCCGCCTCCCGCACAGCTGCTCGTAGAGCATCACCCCGGCGGCGAAGAGGTCGGCTCGGTGGTCCACGGGCTTTCCGACGATCATCTCCGGGGACATGTAGAAGAACTTGCCCTTGAGCGTGCCCGGCTCGGTGCCGGCGCCCCAGTTCTTGGACTTGCCGATGCCGAAGTCGATCACCTTCACCTCGCCGGCGACGCCGACGTGGATGTTGTCGGGGGTGAAGTCGCGGTGGACGATGCAGAGGAAGCAGCCCTCCTCGTCGACGGCGCGGTGGGCGGCGTCCAGGCCCCGGCAGGCGTCGGCGAGGATTCTCAGGGTGATGCCCAGGGGCACCCTCTTGCCGTCCTCCGCGGCCCGGGCGCGGATCTCCGCCAGGGAGCGGCCCTCCAACAGCTCCATGGCGATAAAGGGCTCGCCGTTCTCGTGGCCGAGGGCGAGGATCCGGACCACGTTGGGGTGGTCGATCTGGGCGGTGATGCGCGCCTCGTTGAGGAACATCCGCACCACCTGGCTGTCGCTCACCAGGTGCGGCAAGAGGCGCTTCACCGCCACCATCGGGCCGAACTTGCCGTCCTCGCTGATGTGACGCCCGACGTACACCTCGGCCATCCCGCCGGTGGCGATGCGGGAAGTCAGCCGGTACCGGCCGAACCAAGTCGGACCTCCCAGGGAGGACACGGGAGCGCAGTCTACGAAGGACTGGTCGCCGCTCCTACCCGCTTCGAGGCCTTCGCCGAGCGGGCACATACCTACCCGTTGTCCCCGGGTCGGCCCGGGTACTACCATGTTGATACCATGCCCACGACGCTCAAGCTGCCGGAGGAGCTGAAGAGGCGGATCCAACCGCTTGCCCGCCAGTCGGGCAAGACGCCGCACGCCTGGATGATCGACGCCCTCGAGGAGCAGGCGACGCGTTCAGAGTTGCGCGAGCGATTCGTGCGCGACGCGCTCGAAGCCGCCAAGGAGGTCGATGAAGGTGGACCCCTCTACGCGGCGGAAGACGTGCACGCCTACATCCGGGCGCGCGCCGCAGGAAGGCCAGCTCGCAGGCCGCCTCCGGCCGGTCGCCGGAGGCGGCACTGAGCGTTGGCGGAGGTCGTCTACAGCGCGCGGGCGCTCGCCGACCTCGAGCGAGCGTTCGACTTCTTGGCGCGCGAGGAGGCCCGGCTCGCGGCCGCCGCGGTGGAGGCGATCGCCGATGCCGTCGGCATCCTCGAGCGGCACCCGTTCGTCGGCCGGCCAGTGCTGGGCGAGCTGCGTGAGCTGGTGATCTCGCATGGCCGGACCGGCTACGTCGCGCTCTACCGGGTGAGGGGTGCGTCGGGCCGAGTGGAGATCCTCGCCATCCGCCACCAGCGCGAGGCTGGCTTCTACTGAGGCAGGGCAGCGGAGGGCTTGGGAGAGCCCGCGGCAGTGTAGCCGCAGGTGCCTCCATAGGGCGCCCTTTGCGGTAGTCTCGGGCGGCGGAAATGAGCGAAGCCACCCTCGCCAAGAACCTCGGCCGCTACGAGCTAGTGCACCTTTTGGGACAGGGAGGGATGGGCGAGGTGTACCTGGCGAAGATCTCCGGGGCGGCCGGCTTCGAGAAGCCGTGCATCGTCAAGACCATCCTCCCCGCCCACCTCAGCGACCCGCAGTTCCTGGACCGCTTCCGCCACGAGGCGAAGACGCTGGTGCACCTGGTGCACTCGAACATCGCCCAGGTCTACGAGCTGGCAGAGGTCGACCAGACCACCTTCATGGCGCTCGAGTACGTGCCGGGCGTCGACCTCGGGCAGATCCAGTCACAGGCGCGGCGCCGGGAGCTGATGCTGCCATTGCCGTTCGTGCTCTTCCTGGGCCAGAAGATGGCCGAGGGCCTGGCCTACGCGCATCGCAAGACCGGCCCCGACGGCACCGCGCTCGGCATCGTGCACCGCGACGTCTCGCCGCAGAACGTGATGGTCTCCTACGAGGGCGAGGTGAAGGTGATCGACTTCGGCCTCGCCAAGTCGGCGGTGCGCAGCAAGCACACCCTCCCCTCCACGGTGATGGGCAAGCTCGGGTACATGTCCCCCGAGCAGGCCCGGGCCGAGCCGGTGGACCACCGCAGCGACATCTATTCTTGCGGCGTGGTCATCTGGGAGTTGCTCTCCGGCAAGCAGCTCATCCCGCCTGGGACGATGGGCGAGATGATGGCCGCGATGGCCAACCCCAGGCCGGCGCCGCTCCACCTGATTCGACCCGACGTGGACGAGTCCCTGGACCGGGTGGTGCGGAAGGCCCTCCTCCCCGACCGGAACCAGCGGTACCAGCGCGCGGACGAGCTGGCCCGCGCGCTCGCCGAGGCGCTGATCCACTCCGGCTCCACCGCCGGCGCGGAGGAGATCGGCAACTTCGTCCGAGAGCTGTGCCCGGAGGCCTACGCCGAGCAGCGGAAGCTCATCTCCAAGCTGACCACCCTGCGGCCGAAGACACCGGCTCCGTCCAGCGGGGCGCATCCGAAGGCGACCTTCATGGCCCGGCCGCCCAGCCAGGTCGAACCGGTGGGAATCGAGGCCACCACCCTGCGCTCCTCCAGCGCTCCTGCGGCTCCGGCCGAGCCGCCGCTGTCGCAGCCCCTGCCCGCGCCGCGTTCGGGACGCCTGGTGCTGGTCGCGCTGCTCTTGGTGGTGGCGGTGGCTGCCGGCGCGGGCGCCGCCGTGTTCGTGCTGACCAAGAACCGGCCGGCGCAGGTCACCGTCGTCCAGGCCGCCGCTCCGGCTGCACCGGTAGCTCCCACTCCGCCGCCCGCCCCCGCTCCCACTGCCGCGCCGGCGCAGCCTGCACCTCCTTCCCCGGTCGATTCGCCGCCGCCTGGCGAGGCGGCCGAACAACCCGCCGCGCCCGAGCCCCCGCCGGAGAGCCCCGCGCCTCGGCAGGTGAAGAAGAAGAGCACTTCGGAGACGGAGCTGGTCACGGCGAGGTCCGTGGCCGAAGTCTTCATCGACCGGGGCTCGCACTACCTCCGGGCGGGTGCGAAGTCCGGGCTCGCCGTCGGCGACACGGTACAGGTGGTGGGCCCCTCGGCCCAGGGTGGCAAGCGCAAGCTGCTCGGAAACGCCACCGTGCTCGAGGTCTGGCCCGCGCTGGCCCGGGTGAGCCTCGATGACGGCGCCAGGGAGGCCAAGGGGAAGCGCTTCGGCGCCATCTCCGAGCCGGCCTCAGCTCACCTGGCCGCGCCAAGCCCCCCTTCGGTCCCGAGCGCTCCGGCAACCACCCCGCCCAAGGAGGCCGCTCCCGCTTCGGCGCCGCCCGCCGAGGCCCAGAAGCCCACCGACGCCGGCGCGCCGCGCAAGCTCTTGGGCTACGTGAGCAAGGGCGGGATCTGGCCTCTGGAGACGCTGATCATCACCAACGCCGACAAGGGGATCTGGAGCGACTGCTTCGCCATCCTCCAGGGGAAGAAGGCGTTCAAGCTGGGCTCGCTGGCGCCGCGCGGCCGGCGGGAGATCGGCCTCAACGAGTTCAGCTCCAACCCGACCGTGCGCTTCGTCCGTCCGAACACGCTGGGGGTCACCTGCGCCGAGGGCGAAGGGGACTTCCCGGTTCAGCTGTAGGCGGGGCTCGCCGTTCGCGCCGCGGTCTGGATGGAGCGTGGAGGGGAGCGGCGGAGCCGGAAGGCGAAGGAGCGCAGCCGGCGCTCGTCGATCGGCGTCCCGTCGGCGTACAGCACCAGCAAGGGCAGCTCGGACCGGTGGCGGAGCAGGCTCTCCGCCACCAGCGCGGGGCCGCAGCCCCAGGGGCTCGCCAAGACGACGCCGTCGCAGGCGCGCTCCGCGAAGTGGTGAAGCGCGCTGCCGATGGTCACCGGCGCCTCCCCGCGCGGATACCGGTCGATGACGCCGCGGGCGGACTTGAGGATCTCCCGCGCATCGGGCATCGGCAGCCATGGGTGCAAAGCCCGCACCCGCTCGTAAAGCCTGCGGCGCACTTCCCGCATCGTCGCGCCGTAGTACCAGTTGCTCAAGAAGCCGGTCGGCAGGCCGAAGAGGTCCTCGATCTTCTCCTCGGCGGCGTACTCGGCGAGGAGCGAGAGCGGCTCGAGCACCACCCGGAGGCCGAGGCCCGCGAGCCTCCGGGCGAGGCCGTCGCTCGCGAACTCATCCAGCCGCACGTAGATGTCTCCGCCGAGGAGCACCGTCCTCCGCGTGGGCGGCTCCGGGTTTCTGGAGGAGAGGGCGGCGAACTGCTCGGCGGCGCGCCCCAATAGCTGCTCCACCGCGCCGCCCAGCGCGAGGGTGCCCCGCACCCCGGCCAGTCCGGAGGCTTCCGGCCGGGCGAGGAGCTTTTCGAGCTGGTCGCACAGCGCCCGATAGAGGCGATCGACTTCGGCGGGCTCGGAGGTGCGGTGGTAGGCGGTGAGCTGCTGGAGCAGGCCCCAGGCGACGATGCCCATCCAGATCTTCAGCGGCAGGCGTATGTCCGCGCCTTCGCCGGTGCGGAAGCTCCGGGGCTCGACCAGCTCGGAGAGCCCCATCCGCTCCAGCGAGAGGCGGTCCTTCAAGGAGAACATGCAGTTTCTGCACAGCCCCGAGCCGCCGGCCTGCATCAGCACGGTGCGCCCGCGCGGAGGGTGCGCCTCCAGGTGCGTGCGGAAGGCGCCCCAGACGAGCTGGTAGGGGAGGCACTCTTTCCCCGAGCAGTCGCGGCGAGAGGCGGCCAGCACTTCGGGGGAGGTGGGCGGGGGCGTCTCGACCTCGAAGCCGAAGGATCGATAGCTGGCCGCGAGAAAGGAAGCGGCCCGGTCGGAGAAGGAGAGGAACAAAAGCCGCGACTTCCTCTCCTCGGCGAGCGTCGTCTGGCGGCCAGGGTCCAGCGGGCGGAGGCGATGGGCTGGCGGCTGCGAGCCGCGCCGGTCGTGCCCGCGCACCGCATGCAGGAAGGATTGGATGCGGGTGACGTAGCCGGCAGTGCCTCCGTGCGCGTCCGACTCCAGGATGGTGTGCGGGTGTCCCTCGAGCAGGCCGTCGAACACCGCCTCGGCGAAGGACGAGGGGCCGCAGCCGAACGAGGAGAGCCAGAGCGGGTAGACGTCGCCGCGCGCCCGCGCCGCCACCGCGGCCCGGAGCGCTCTTCGGGCGTCCGCCCAGGAAACCTTCTCCAGCGGCTCGGTCTCGGGGGGAATGGGGAAGGCGTCCATCGGGACGGCCAGGGCGCCGCTGTCGCGGAGAAGGCGGGGCACGCCGGCGCTCAGCGTCGCATCGTGCAGCACGTGGAGCGAGCCGCACACGAGCACCACCGGCAGCCCGTGAGTCCGCGCGTGCTCGAGGGTTCGCTCCCCGATGGCGGCCAAAGCTGCGTCGTAGCGCCGCTGGGCGGCGAAGGCCCCCTCGATTGCCCGGGCGAGCTTCCATTGGCCAGCGCCGAGTCGCACGGCCAGAGGAAGGAGCGCCGCCGCCACAGCCTCCTTTGGCCTCCGGAGATCCACCGCCGGCCTTAACACCTCCGCTCGCCCCCCCTCGGCAGCGAGCGAGGCGGCCGTGGACTCCGGGAGCGCCTGCTCCATCGCGCAGGTGACTCCGCCGTCCCCGTCCCGATCCGGCAGACCCAAAAGGCGAGGGAAGAACACCAGCTCCGCCTCCGCACCGGCGAGGACGCCGTGGGCCAGCTTCACCGGCGCACAGGCGTCATAGCAGCCGGCCAAGGCCTCGCCCTTCGAGAGCGACTTGGGGTCGGCCTCGAGGAGCTGAACGCGGCCGCCCAACCCGCGGACCAGCTCGGCCAGCAGGGGGGCCACCCCCACCAAGGCTCCCACCAGCGGGAGACCGACCGTCGGGCCGGAGGCCTCGGTGCTCGGGCGCAAGGCCTCGCGCAACGACTCGGCCCGCTCGTCGAAGGCGCTGGGCGCCTCCGCCGACAACTTGGGGCGGCTCGCGGAGGACAGCTCGAACTTGGGGCAGGCTCCGCCGGAGAGCACCATCGAGCGCGCTTCCCCCACGTCGACCTCGGTCTTCTCGATCCGGCAGAAGGTCGCGCAGCGGCGGTCGCGGCACTGGAAGTCGCTCCGGGCGGCGATCCGGGCACCGGCGAGGGGCCTCAGATCCAGCCGGTACGAGGAGGGAAGCCTCTGGACGCCCAGCTCCTCGCGGGCGCAGAGCGCGATGCCGTAGGCCCCCATCGCCCCGGGGTTGGGAGGGACGTAGACCTCGCGGCCAGTCACCGCGGCCAGCGTCCACGCCAGCGAGGCGCTCTGGGCCGGTTTGCCTTGGAAGAAGATGCGCCGGGCGAAGGTGCGCTGGCCCATCACCCGGCCGAGGTAGTTGTGCACCACCGAGTGCTGGAGCCCGGAGAAGACGTCGGGGAGCGAGTAGCCCAAGGAGAGCGCCTCCGCGGCGGACTCCGCCACGAACACCGTGCACATCTGGCCGAGGTCCGGCGGCCTGGTCGCCAAGGCGGCGAGGCGCTCCAGCTCCTCGAGGTCCTCGATGCCGTAGAGCGCGGCCTGCTCCTCGATGAAGGAGCCGGTCCCGGCCGAGCAGGCCTTGTTCATGTCGCTCTCCACGATTCGGCCGGCCGCCAATCTGACGTACTTCGCGTCCTGGCCGCCGATCTCCACGATGGAGAGGCTCTCTCCGTGGTCCGGATCCAGCCGCACCGCGGCGGTGGCGTGGGCGACGATCTCGTTCACCACCACCAGCCGATCCAAAAGGCCCGGCACCGCCGCCCTGAGCACGGTGGCGACCGCCTCGCGCCCCGAGCCGGTCACCCCCACCGCGCGCACGTCGGGCTCGAAGGACTCCCCAAGGCGCGAGAGCAACCTCTTCGCGGCCTCCACCGGATTCCCCCGCGTGCGGTCCCACACCTCCCACACCAAGTCGCCGCTCTCGGCGCTTACCAGCGCCGCCTTGCTTCCGGTCGAGCCGAGGTCCAACCCGAGCACCAGCGGGCCCTTCACCGCGCCGTTGGTTGGCGGAGGCGGGAGGCGGACCACCTTGTTCGCGCTCCCGGAGGCGGGAGGGAGCGAGCGGAAGCGGCGAACCCGCGGGCGGACCAGCCCCTCTGGGCTTTCGGGGAGTGGGGCGGGCTGCTCGTGCCTGAGCTGATCCGCCGCCAGCGCCGCCGCGCCGATCGCCTCTACGAGGAGCGCCTGCTCCGGCACGCGCACCTCTTGCCCCAGCGCTTCGCCGAGCGCGGAGGCGAAGCTTTCGACGCGCGAGACGCCGCCCAAAAGCCACACCGGGCCCTCCACCCGGACTCGCTCGAGGAGGGCCGCCACGTAGCCCGCCAGGCAGCTGAAGTAGCCCTTGAGGAGCGCGTCCGCCGGCCGGCCCTGGTTGGCGAAGTGGGTCAGCTCGCTCTTGGCGAACACCGAGCAGCGGGCAGTGATGGGGATGGCGGAAGCGGCGCGCGCGGCGGCCAGGTCCGCCTCCGCCAGGGTGAGGCCGAAGCGGCGGGCAATGCGCACCATCGTCTCGCCGGTCCCCGAGGAGCACTTCTCGCTCTCCTCGGTCCGGAACCGGCCCCGGCCGTCCCGGGAGAGCACCGCGTAGCCCCGAGCGCCCACGCTCACCAGATTGAGCGGGCCCGCCGGCGCGCCCAAGAAGGGGAGGGCAGCCTCGCGGCAGGCGTCCTCGGGCAGGCCGGACAGCGCGGGAGGGGCCACCTCCTCGGCATAGAGCCCGGTCAGCCCCAGCGCGGCGCAGCTCCAAACTTCTCGGCGGCGGTACCAGTCGAGGAACGCCTCGGCGGCGCGGCCCTGATGCTCGACCACCTCGCTGCTCAACAGCTCCAGGACGCCGCCGGGCTGGGCGCGCGCGACGATCAGCTTGGCGCTGGCGCGGCCGAGGTCGCCGCCCGCGACCAGGAAAAGAGGGTTGAGCGCGGTCATGTCGGCCTCACTCGAGTGGGGGGCGCTACATCTACACGAGATCGGGCCTCCTGCGCGCGGCCAACCAAGAACTTGCCGCCGCGCTACGCCGTGCGACCATCCGCCACATGAATCAACGACACCGGCGCACCCGGAAGTGCCTGCGGCTCCCCGTCTCGCTGGGGGGACGCCTTCCCGCCCTCACCGCGGACGTCTCGGCGGCGGGCTTGCAGCTCGAGTTGCCGCAAGTCTTCTTGCCGGGAGCGCAGGTGCACGGCTACGTGCTGCACGAGGAGGCCGAGCTGCCCTTCAGAGGCGAGGTGGCCTGGGCCCGGCCCGGAAACCCAGAGCAGTCCCTCTACAGCGCGGTGGGGGTGAAGTTCACCTACACCAGCCCGGGGTTGAAGGAGCTGCTCTACCGGGCCCTTTGCTAGTCGGCCGCCGCGGGCCGCACCTCCACCACCAGGCCCACCGGCATGCTGGCGCGGTGCTCCGGGGTGAGCTCGAGCTGCGCCTCGCAGAAGCGGAACCGCGTCGCCACGTCCACCTCCGGCGCTACTTGGTCCACCTCTCCGCGCAGCTCCAGCTCCGATGAGCGGAGCGCCGCCACCACCTTCATCCCCGGGGAAACCAGGCCGGCGTTCGCCTCTGGCACCGCGAAGCGGGCGCGAAGCTCTCCGTCGCTGATCAGCCTGAGCAGTGGCGTGGAACGGTCCACCCAGGCGCCTCGATCGAGGAACAGCTCGGAGATCAGCCCTTCGAAGGGGGCGCTCACCTGCGCGAGGGAGAGGCTCTCCTTGAGCTGCGCCGCGTGCGCTCGCTCCTCGGCCGTCTTCGCCTCCAGCGCCGCCACCACCGCAGCGGCGAGCTTCTCGTCGTATTGGGCCTTGGACAGCTCCTCGAGGGAGAGGTGGGCGGCGGCCTTCTCCAGCCGCCGGGCCCGCTCTTGCGCCTGCTCGTGCTCGAGCCGCGCCCGGGCGTGCTCCGCCACCGCGCTGCGAAGCCGAGCCTCGGCCATCGACAGCTCCTGGCGGATCGGCCCCGCGTCGATGGTGGCGAGCAGCTCGCCCTTTCCCACCCGCTGGCCCCGCCGGACGTGCACCTCGGCGAGCTGGCCGTCGATCCGCGGCGCGATGTCCGCGGTCTCGCGCGGCACCAGCACTCCGATGTAGCGCGGGGCACCCGGAGGAAAAGGCGCGACGGCCTTGGCGCCCGATTGGGAACGCACGGCCGCCGGCGGCGGGGCTGCGCCCACCGGAGGATGCCGCCCCTCGCACCCGAACGATGCGAGGAGCAGCGCCCCCGCAGCGGTGAAGACACCACCGAGCGGGCGCGCAGTCGTCGTGGCGACGAGAGGAGATGCCTTCACGGACAATGTGCTCGGCGCCGGAGCGTGGCGCCAAAGGCGAAGCGTACCTCCGTTGAACCGAGAGCCGCCATTTCGCCGCCGCGGTCGCCCTCCATCCGACCGGCGCCTACCTCTTCGTCCAAGACTTGAGGCGTCTCGCGTGCGGCAGGTATCGTGAGGGCAATGAGAGAAGGCGAGGTCATCGCCTCGAGGTTCCGCATCGACGGGATTGCTGGGAGGGGGGCGATGGGGGCGGTGTACCGCGGGCACGACCTCTCCAGCGGCCAGACGGTCGCGGTGAAGATCCTCCAGCTCGAGCGCCGCGACGAGGTGGACCGGTTCGCGCGGGAGGCCTCTCTGCTCGCCCAGGTGACGCACCCCGGCGTCGTGCGCTACCTCGCCCACGGCGTCACCGGCGACGAGGAGCCCTACCTGGTGATGGAGTGGGCCGAGGGGCGGACCCTGGCCGACTGCCTCGAGGCGGAGGGTCTCACCGTCCAGGAGAGTGTCTTTGTCGCCGCGTCCGCAGCCGAGGCGCTGAACGCCCTGCACGCCGCGGGGATCTTCCATCGCGACGTGAAACCCAGAAACCTCATCTTCCCCGAGGGCCGGTTCGAGAGCGTGAAGATCATCGACCTCGGGCTCGCCCGGACCACCCGGCAGCGCACCTCCATCACCCGCACCGGCACCATCGTCGGGACGCCCGGCTACATGTCCCCCGAGCAGGCGCGGGGGGAGCGGGTGGTCGATGGCCGCTCGGACATCTTCTCGCTCGGTTGCGTGCTGTACGAGTGCCTGACTGGCCTGTGCGCATTCCACGGTCCGACACTTTTCGCGGTGCAGACGAAGATCATCCTCTGGGAGCCTCCGCCGGTTCGCTCCCTCAACCCAGGCATCTCCCCGAAGCTGGAGAAGCTGGTGGGCGAGATGTTGGCGAAGTCCCCCTCGCAGCGCCCGGCGGACGCCGCGGCGGTGGCGGCGAGACTGCGGGCGCTCGAGGAGGCGGATTCTCCGAAGACCGGGAGGGGCGTCCGGCGCGGTTCGGGCGGGGCCTCCACGGTGAGCCTGGAGGAGACGTTGGTGCCGGACGAGGAGCGGAGGCTGCAGTTCATCCTCCAGGTGGGCTCGGAGAACGACGAGGGCCCCTTGAAGCTCGATGAGGGGAGCGTGGCGCGGCTGGTGGCGCTGGTGCACCGCGCCGGCGGGCAAGTCGAGCGGGTGGGCGACGGCTGGTTCGTGGTGATGCTCTCGGCGAGCGGAAAGGTCTCCCAGGTGACCGCCTGGGCGATGCAGCGGGCGCTGTCGCTCCGCACGCTCATCCCCAGTGAGGTGCCGGTGGCGCTGGTGGGCGCGCACGGCGAAGCGCTGGATCAGCTGATCGACCGCGCGGTGCTGGTGGCGGACGCCGAGGTGATGGACCTGGTGTTTCTCACGGGCTCCTCGCACCCCGGCCGGGGCGGGGTGAGGGTAGAGGAGTCCATCGTCCACTGCCTCGACGGCTTCGAGGTGGTGCGCGGGCGAGCTGGCTACTACGTCAGGTCCGGGCCGGAGGCGGAGATTGACCAGCCCGTCCCCGGTGCTACGACGGGCCAGTGAGGCCGAGCGCAGCCCGCAGGAGCAGGAGTGAGAGGAAGCGCGGCGGGATGGCGCTCTTCTTCCCGCTGCACGGCTTCGAGAAGTCCGGCGGCCAGCCGGTGGTGGGAGCGGGAGTGGCGGCGGCGGACTTCGCCCTCGCGCTCGTCCGCCACGGCCGGGCGAGCGAGTACCAGCTCTTCGCACCCCCCTACGCCGCGGGCACGCTCCGGAGGCTGCTGGCCTCTGAGCCAGCGAGCCCGCGGGTCGAAGTCCGCGCCTACGGGGCGACCCTCGCCGCCTTCCGGGAAAGGCGCTGGAGGGTGTGGCACGACGTCGCGGGCGACGCGTCGAGACCCTTCTTGCTCCGGGCCGCGCTCGGCGCCGACTACCCGGTCACCGTCACCCACCACACCATCAGTTACCAGCCACAGCTCCATTCGCTGTTTCTAGGGTTGCTCGCGGGCGACGTGCGCCGGCAAGACTCCATCGTCTGCACCTCCAGCGCCGCCCGAAGCGCCATCGAGAAGCTGCTCGGCCAGGTGGCGGAGCGCTTCAATCGCGCCCATCGCACCCGCCTGGCCTTCCGTGGGCGGCTGGACCTCATCCCGCTGGGTGTCGACGCCGAGCTGTTCCGCCCGCGCGAGAAGCGGGCGCTCCGGGCGCGGCTCGGGTTGCCCCCGCGCGCCTTCATCTTCCTGTGGGTGGGCAGGCTGTCGGCGGTCGACAAGGCAGACCTGTTGCCGCTGCTCCGGGTTTTCAGGGAGCTGTTGCGCGACAACCGCGGCAAGGAGTTGCTCTTGGTGCTCGCGGGCACCGACCGGTTCCACGACTCCGCCAACCTGCGGCACTACGCGAAGCTGCTCGGGGTGTCCTCGCGGGTGCGGATCATCCCAGACCTCGATCCGGCCAGGCGGCACTTCGTTCACGGGGCGGCGGACGTCTTCGTCTCGCCCGCGGACAACGTGCAGGAGACCTTCGGCCTCACCCCCATCGAGGCGATGGCCTCGGGAGTGCCCCAGGTGGTCTCGGACTGGGACGGCTACCGGGACACCGTCCTGCACGGGGAGACCGGCTTTCTGGTGCCCACTCGGTGGATGCGCTGCGACCGGGAGATCTCCTCCGCCTCGGTGGCGTCGGGCGTCGAGGGACTCTTGGACCAGTTCGCCGCTGCCCAGTCGGTGGCGGTGGACCTCGCCCAGCTCAAGCGCAGCCTCCAGGCGCTGATCGACAGCCCTTCGCTTGGTGCCCGCATGGCCGCCTCCTCGCGCAGGCGGGCGGTGGCGGAGTACTCCTGGCCCGTCGTCGTCCGCCGCTACGAGGAGCTGTGGAGGGAGCTGTGCCGGATTCCACCGTCCCCTCGGCCGAGGCGGCCGCTTCACTCGATGCCTGACTTGTTCGGGGCGTTCGCGCACTACGCCTCCGAGGAGCTGTCCACCCGAGCGGCGCTCCGCCTGACCCAGGCGGGACGCGACCTGCTCGAAGGGCGCGAGGCCTTGCCGAGCTACTACGAGGGGGCCAGCTTCGAGCAGGACCACTTCGCCGAACTTCTCTCCTCGCTGGAGCAGGGGCCGGCGAGGATCCGCGAGCTGGCCAAGGGAGCGACCCGGGAACCCTTGCTCCGGCACGTGATGTGGCTGCTCAAGTACGGCTTTCTCGAGGTGGAAGAGAGATGACGGCGCCGGCGGTTTACTACTTCTGCTTCGACCGCGAGCAGCCGCTCGGAGGGCCCAAGCAGATCTACCGGCACGTCGAGTTGTTGAACGCGTCGGGGCTCCGCGCGTACGTGGTGCACCGGCGACGGCGCTCGCCCCTGGGTTGGTTCGAGCATGAGGCGCCCATGCTGCGCTTCGCCGAGTTCCAGCGCCGCTTCCGGCCCCGCCTCGACGTGGCGGTGCTGCCGGAGGACATGGTGACCGAGCCCTTCGGCAAGCGGATGCTCGACTCGCCGGGGCGGAAGGTGATCTTCAACCAGAACGTCTACTTGGGATTCAGGGCGCTGGAGCACCGGGTGCCCTCGCCCTACCCCTACCTGCACCCCAACGTCGCGGCCACCTTCGCCGTCTCGGAGCACAACGCCCGCTTCCTTCGGTTCGCCTATCCCGCGGCGAGGGTGATCCGCGTGCGCAACGGGGTGGATCCATCGCGCTTCCAGTTCCGGAGGATGTCCGAGAAAGAGCCGTGGATTGCCTGCGCCTCCAAGGCGCACGGCGCCCTCTTCACCCTCTACCACCTGCTCCGCTCGAGACAGTCGCGCGGTCGGGGGCTCCCCGACGAGTTTCGCTTCGCGCTGGTTCAGGGCTTCAGTGAGACCCAGGTGGCCGAGTTGATCGGCCGAGCGGCGATCCTCCTGTTCCTCTCCACCGAAGAGGGCTTCGGGCTGCTTCCGCTCGAGGCGATGCTGTCAGGCTGCTTGGTGGCGGCTTTCGCTGGAGGTCCGATGGACGAGTACCTGCCCGGGGAATCCCGCCACCCGCAAGGTGACTTGCTCGGGGTGGCCCGGACCATCGAGCGCTGGGCGCGCGCATTCTCCTCAGGGCAACGCGAAACGCTTCAGAAGATGGCCGAACGCGGACAGGCAGTTGCCCAGCGCTACTCGCCTGCTCGAGAGCGCCAGAGCGTCATCGACGCGTGGCGGAAAGTGCTCGGCCCCTCCTCCGCCTCAGCCGCGAGGGTCGCCGGAAAAGTCGAAGCGCCGGGACGCCGAGATCGGCGCCCCCGGCGCGAATCAGCTCAGCGAACTCAGGCTACTACTTGCACTTCCCGTCTGAGCAATCGCTGTTGATGATCGGCGCACAAGCCCCGCTACCGCCTCCGCCGCCGCCGATCACCCGCATCAGGTCCGCTTCGTTCAGCTCCCGGAGGGCGCGGGCGTTCAGCTGCGTCACCTTCAGGCTCATCCTCGGCGACTTGGGCATGCGCGTCATGGCGACACCTCCACCCCTACTCACTAGCAATCGGGACGCCAGCCTTGGAAATCTGCAACCGCCCAAGAACAGGCTGGGAAGACATTCGGGGCCGGCATCGCACCTTGCTCAATCGGAGCAGGTTGAGTGCGCAGTCGGCGCATCGCTCCTGCGCAAGCGGCCTTGTCAGAAGAAAAAAAACCCCGCCGATCAGCTCGGCGGGGTCGGAGGTCCCCTGGGAAAGATTCGCGCGCGCGGCAGCTACCAGTTCACCTTGGGCGCGCCGCCCACTACCCTCATCAAGTCCTGCTCGCTGAGATCCCGAAGCGCGCGCACGTCCAGCTTCGCCAGTTTCAGCTCCTTCGCGACGCGGTCCTTCTTGTACCCCTTTGTCATGTACGTGGCTCCTCGGTATTCCATGAAAACAGGTGAAATCTGATCACCCGTCGTTGACCTTCGGTCCCCGCGCCCTGCTATCCCCACCGATCACCTTCAGCAGGTCGCGCTCGTCCAGCGCGCGGAGCTTCCGAGCGTCCAGCTTCGCCATTTCGAGCTTTTTCTTCATTCCTGCCTCCACGCGAATGCCAGTAGCAAGCCGAGCGCCATCGGCGCCCATCCCCAGCCATGCGGAATCCCTGGTGAACACCCTCGCGCCGATCGTCCGACCTTGCTCGAGTTGAACGGTGTTGAGTGCGCAAGCTGCGCAGCCCGATTGCTCAACGGCTCGTGCACGCGGAGGGGTCTGTTGCTGATCGGAGCAGCAGCTCGTCCTCTAGCCGGAAGGGCACGTGGCAGCGGATCATCCGCTCAACCTCTGCTCGAGTGCTCTGGTGAGCAGAGATGTCCCACAGCGTCACTGCCCTGTCCTTGCTGCCGGTGAGCAGCCTGGCTCCATCCGAGCTCAGCGCCAGGAAGTTCACCCCCGAGCCGTGCTGGGCCACCACTTCGAGCAGCTTGCCGCTCTCCGCGTCGTAGGCCCGGGCATTCCCGTCGTCGCTGGCGGTGAAGACCAAATGCCCATCCGGGCTGAAGTGCGATTCGTACACCTCGGCGTCGTGGCCATCGAGCGTCGCGATCAGCCCCTTGGTGGCGAGGTTCCACACCCTGGCGGTCTTGTCGTCGCTGGAGGTGAGCAGCCGCTCGCCGTCGGCGGAGAACGAGGCGTGGTTGACGGTCTGCTCGTGCCCGCGCAGCTCGGCGACGAGCTGCCCGCTCGCCGCATCCCAGACGCGCGCCACCCGGTCGACGCAGCCAGTGGCGAGCCGCCGTCCGTCGCGGCTGAAGGAGACCAGGATGGCCGGGCCGGGATGTTTCATCTCGAAGAGCAAGGCGCCGCTCTCCACATCCCAGAGCCTCGCGGTGCCGTCGAGCGAGGTGGTGGCCAGCCGCGAGCCATCGGGGCTGAAAGCGCCGTGGACCAGCGGACGCTCATGCCCGCGCAGGGAGCGGCGAAGCTCGAAGGTCCTCGAGTCGCGCAGCTCGGCGACCTCCCCGTTGCCCACCGCCAGCAGCGAGCCGTCGGGGCCGAGGGCCACCCAGGGCAGCATTCTCGCGGAGAGAGCCGAACGGTCGTGGGCGGCGAGCAGCTCGCCGCTCCTGGTGTTCCACAGCTTGACCTCGCGCGCGCTGGAGATTGCCGCCAGGCCGCCGTCTCCCGAGAGGCAGCCCGAGGCCGGCTCGTCGGCGTGCTCTTGCCGGAAGAGGTACGGCGTCCACCGGGCGTCCCACAGCCGGGCGGTGC
This sequence comes from Myxococcales bacterium, assembly GCA_016191815.1. Lineage (GTDB taxonomy): Bacteria > Myxococcota > Myxococcia > Myxococcales > Myxococcaceae > JACPVI01. The sequence goes on along the minus strand of JACPVI010000087.1, from coordinate 54,279 downwards.
CGTCGTAGCCGGCGCTGGCGAGCCGGCTGCCCTCCGGGTCGAAGGAGACGAAGCCCACGGTGTCCACGTGGCCGGCGAGCGCGGCGAGGTGGCGCCCGCTCTGTGTATCCCAGAGGTGGATCCGGCCTTCACCTCCCACGGTGGCGATTCTCCGGCCATCGGGGCTGAACCGGGCCATCAAGACTTGGCCGGACTCGCGCAGGTAGTGGCGCACCTTGCCGTCGGCGAGCGAGGCGACCGCGGCCGTCCCGTCCTCGCTGGCGGTCACCAGCCAGCGCCCGTCCGGGCTCAGCCGCAGGTGCAGCACCTTTCGGCGGTGGGGGGAGAAAGGCGCGAAGAGCGGCTGCCCGTCCTCCGAATTCCAGACCGCGACTGTCAAGTCCTCGCCCGCGGTCACCGCCAGCTTGCCATCGGGCGAGAAGCCTCCGGCGAAGACCGCCTGCGCGTGCCCGCGGAAGACCGAAACCTGCGCGCCGGTGGCCACCTCCCACACCCGCGCGGTCTTGTCCTCGCCGCCGGTGAGGCACCTTCGGCCGTCGGCGCTGAACCAGGCGAAGTGCACCCGGGCCCCATGCCCCTGCAGAGTGGCGAGCAGCGCGCCCGAGGCCGCGTCCCAAAGCCTCGCAGTCCCGTCCTCCCCGGCGGTGAGGATGTGCTCCCCGCCCGGGCTCACGTCGGCGAAGGTGACGCGCTTTTTGTGTCCTTCCAGCCTGAAGAGCAGCCGCCCGCTTTCGGCATCCCAGACCTCGGGTGAGCTTCCCGTCTTCCCCACTCCCAGGATCCGCCGGCCGTCGGGCGTGAAGAGCACATGGTGCAGCTCGCCCTGGGTGCCTTGGAATTCGCGTAGCAGCGCCCCGCTGTGCGAGTCCCACAGCTTCGCCGTGCCGTCCTCTCCGCCGGTGAGGAGCTTCGAGCCGTCGGGGCTGAAGTGCGCCGCGAAGATGCGGCCCTGGTGCCCGCGCAGGACGAGCTCTTGCGCCGAGAGGCTCCGGAAGGCCCGGCCGAGCAAGAACTGGAAGGCGCTGTCGGCGGAGCGCTCCTCGTAGGCGGCGCCGAAGAAGGCGAGCGCCCGCAGCGGCTCTCCGGCGAGGTAGGCCTGGCGGCCCTGCTCCTGGTAGCCCTTCATCAGCGCGGCCCTCGAGCGCGAGTAGGCCTGGTAGACGAACAACAGGCTGACCGAGAGGACCGCCATCGCCCCGCCCACCAAGAGCCGCTTGAACGCCCGGGCGCGCGATTCGGCCCCCAGGCTGGCGCGGCCAAAGGCTTCCTCGGCGTCGGTCAAGGCGCCTCTGTAGCGGGCCCGCCACAGCCGATACTCGGCCAGGGCCTCGTCCCGCCAGAGCAGCCCCTTCGGGCGGCCGCGCGCATCCCACTGCCTGGCGGCGACGCGGAGCTGGTCCCTCAGCCGGACGCTCTCGGCGTCCTCCTGCCGCCACCTCACCAGCCTGGGCCAGGCAGAGAGCAGCGCCTCGTGCGTCACCTCCAACCGCTCCAGCCCCTCGGACTCGCCCTCGCTGGACACCAGCAGGCGCGAGCGGATCAGCCGCTCCATCGCGGAATCGGCGGGCTCGCCCTTGCCGAGCAGTTGCCTCAGCTCGTTCCGGGTGAGCACCGCCCGGGTGCCCTCCGCGGTGACCAGGTGCCGGAAGGCCTCGCGCACCAGCCGCTGCTCCTCGGGGGGCATCTGCTCCAGCATCTCCTCGGCGTGGCGGGCGAGGGCGCCGCCCACTCCCCCCAGCGCCTCGTAGGCTCGCCGGGTGAGGTGCTTGAAGTGGCGGTCTCGGAGCTCCCACAGCTTGGAGGCGGTGAAGGAGAGCAGCGCCAGGGCCCCCGGTTGATCGGCCACCGCGCCCACCATCTGCTCCGCTAGCTCCGGCGGGTCGAAGCCGTAGCCCAGTCGCCGGGCCGGCTCGACCACGATGCGCAACAGCTCCTCGGGCACCGGGGTGTTGACCAGCTGCAGGCCCTGGGCGAGCCGTTCCCGCATCCCGGGGAGCTGCTGGGCCCGCATGAGGAAGTCGTCGCGCAGGGTGAGCACCACCCGCACCTTCCCGTCCGGCCTCGCCGCCGAGGAGAGCAGCGAGGAGTACTGGCCGCGCTCCTCTTGGTCGAGGCACAGAGTGACCAGCTCCTCGAACTGGTCCACCACCAGCAAGGCCACTGCGCCGCCTGCCAGCTCCTCCAGCGCCTCGAGGAGGGCTTGCGGCCGAGAGGAGAGGTCCACAGGGCCGATGCCCTCAGCCCTCAGCCGCTCCGAGAGGGCGGCCAAGGGCGCGCCACCGGGCCGCACGGTGATGGTGCGCCAGCTCGGCGGCAAGAGCGGCACGACTCCGGCCTGGACGAAGGAGCTCTTCCCCGCCCCGGAGGCGCCCACCACCGCCAGCATCGGCGTCACCCGGAGGCGGTTGAGGAAGGCCTCCGCCTCGCGCTCGCGGCCGAAGAACATCTCCGCGTCGGAGGCGGTGAAGGCGGACAGCCCGCGGTAGGGGGCGCGCTCCTCTTCGGGCGCCCGCCCCGAATCCGCCACCTCGGGGAGCAGGTGTCGCCGGAACCACTCCCAGAGCTGCTCGTCCTGGCGTTCGAACTCGGAAGGCAGCGCCAAAAGCTTCGCCCCGTAGCGACCCCGCCGGGAGAAGAGGAACAGCTCCTCCGGTGAGCCGGGAGACGGCTCGGCGACCTGGAGGAGCGGCCAGAGCGGGACCACCAGCTGCCCCTGTCCGTCCACCAGCACAGGCTGCCCTGGGGGCAACGGGGGACCGCGCACCTCGGTGATGGGCTGGCGAGACCGCCTCGCGCCCATCCACCGCTCGGCCTTCTGCCCGCCTTCGCCGGCCCGCCTGGGGACGACGAGCTGGTACTCCCAGAGGAAGGAGAGGGCGTGCACGAAGCTGCCGAGCTGAGAGAGCAGCCTTGGGAGGATGTCGCGCGCTTTCTCTCCCGGCGGCGGGTCGCGCTCCGCCTCGGCGCGCAAGGAGAGCAGCTCCTCGAGCGGCAAAGGCCCTCGGCCCTCGAACAGCTCCACCAGCTCCGGCAAGGGATGTACCTCGCGGCGGGTGGCGAACGGCCGAACCAAGGAGCGGGTGAGCTCCACCCACCCCGCGTCGGAGAGCCCGTCGGCCTGGAGCACCCGGAGCGCGGCCTGGACCTCGGGCTCGTCGGAGGGCCCGCCCGGACCGGCCCGCGCCCTGGAGGCGAGCGCGAGCAGGCCCAGGTAGCGGACCGAGGTGGAGAAGAGCTGCCAGGCGGCGTCGGCGGCGGCGCGGGCGTTGGCGGCGGCGTCCAGCGCGGCGCCGGCTTCGGCCATGCACCGCGGCGCCTCGGCGATCAGCGCCTGCAAGAGCGCCTCATCCATCCGGGCCAGGGCAGGGCCTTCGCCGGCGAGGCCGGAGGCGGCGCGCAGGGCGGCGGCCAGCTCCAGCGCCGTCCCGAAGCGCTCGGAGGGCGACTTGGCCATCGCCCGGTCCAGCGCCGCCTGGAGCTTGGAGGGGAAGTCGGGGCCGAGCTTGGGCGTGGGTCCTTGGGCGTGGGCGCGGGCGAGCTGGCCGACGGTGGTGCCGGAGAAGGGCGGCTTGCCGGTGAGCGCCTGGTAGGAGAGCGCTCCGAGCGCGTAGATGTCGGCGCGGGAGTCGGCGCCGGACGCATCCAGCCACTGCTCCGGGGCCATGAACTGGGGGGAGCCGACGATGCGCCCCTCGTGGGTCAGCTCGGCCGAGAGAGAGCGCTCGAGCAGCTCGGCGGTTTGCCCATGCGCCGGCGCCGCCAGCTCGGGCGCGGGGACGTCGCCCTTGAGCTTGGCGATGCCGAAGTCGAGGAGCTTGGGCAAAAGCCTTCCCGCCCGGGAGAGCACCATCACGTTGGCCGGCTTCAGGTCGCGGTGGACGATGCCCTGCTCGTGGGCGGAGTGGACCACCTCGGCGATCCGCTCGAGCAGGGGAAGGAAGCGCTCGAGGGGCAGCGGCCCTTTGGCGGTGAGCAGCTCGTCGAGCGGCATGCCGCGGACGCGCTCCATGGCGATCCAGAGCAGGCCGTCCTCCTCGGCGCCGAACGCGTAGATATGGGCGGAGAAGGGGTGGTCGAGCCTCGAGGCCAGCTTCGCCTCGCGGAGGAATCGCTGGGTGGCGTCGGGATCTCGCCCGAGCTGCGACTGGAGGACCTTGATCACCGCCTCGCGGCCGAGCAAGGGCTGTTCGGCGAGGTAGACGATCCCCGCACCGCCCTCGCCGAGTTTCTCCCGCACGACGAATTCGCCGAGGGTGCGGCCGATGAGCTCGCTGCCGCGCGCCGGGGTGTTCAAGTGGACCGCAACCTACCACGCCCCTCGGCGGCGGCCCGACGGTAGACTTCGACGTACTTCTTCGCCGAGGCCTCGAAGGAGAAGTCCTCGCGCATCGCCCTCGCCTGGAGCGCGCGCCACTCGGAGGGCCGCTCGAAGGCCGCCAGGGCCTTCACCACCGCGGCGTGGAAGGCCCAAGGGTCGTACTCGGAGAAGAGGAAGCCGTTTCCCCCGGGCCGCGTGGGCTCGTGTTCGCGCACGGTGTCCTTGAGGCCCCCGGTGGCGCGCACCACCGGCACCGAGCCGTAGCGCATCGCCTTGAGCTGGGTGAGGCCGCAGGGCTCCCAGCGCGAAGGCATGAGGAAGATGTCCGAGCCGGCGTAGTAGAGCGACTCCCGCTCCCGGTCGAACGGCCGATAGGAGAGCTGGTGCGGGTGCCGGGCCGAAAGCGCGCGGAGCACGCCAACCAGCGCGGGTAGCCCATCGCCGCAGACCGCCACCTGCGCGCCGAGCGAGAGGATGGGGTCCAGCGTGCGGAGCAAAAGCCCGACGCCCTTCTGCTCGTAGAGGCGGGCCACCATCGCAAGGATGGGCGCGCTCTTTTCCGGCAGCCCGGCATATCGGAGCAGCGCCTTCCGGGAGCGCAGGCGCGCGGAGAGATCCTTCCAGCTGAACGGCGCGTGCAGGGCCGGGTCGCGGGCTGGGTCGTTCGCCTCGAGGTCGATGCCGTTGAGGATGCCGAGGAAGCGCTCGCCCTTCTCGCGGAGGAATTCGCACAGGCCCATGCCCTCCTCGCCCGTGAGCAGCTCCTGTGCGTAGCTCGGGCTCACGGTGTTCACGAAGTCGGCGGCCCGGATGCCACGGCGGAGGAAGTTGACGAAGCGCGCCCTCCTCGAGGACATCTCGGGCAGCTCGCTCCGGGCGTTGTCCAGCTGCCTCCGGCGGATGAATCGGATGTCGAAGCTGCCCTGGAAGAGGGCATTGTGAATGGTGAGGAGCAGCCCCGGCCGTTGGGGCCTCCGGGCGAGGAACACCGCGGCCATCGCGGTGTGGTGGTCGTTGCAGTGGACCACGTCGGGCGAGAAGTCGGCCCGCCCGGCGAGGTGAGCCACCGCCGAGGCGAAGAACCAGAACCGCCGATACTCGGACACCACTCCGTAGCGGTCGTACCGCCCCCCGTAGACGCGCGCGAGGTGCCGCCAGTTCTTCACCAAGAGCACCTCGACGCCCGGGAGCGCGCGCGAGCTGCCGAGCATCGCCGAAGCGGTGCCTCCATCGAAGGGGAAGCGAAGCTCTCCTACCGGCCGGACGCCCATCCGCTCGGCCGGCACCGCCCGCGTCCAGGGGATGACCACCTTGACCTGGTGTCCCAGCTTTCCCAGGGCGATGGGCAAGCTGCGGGCCACCTCGCCCAGGCCTCCGCCTCGGGTGAAGGGCGTGCACTCCGCGCTGACGAAGAGGACGCGCAGCGGCCGTGGCATCCTCAGAGGCTATCCTGCGAGGCAGGCGGTGCGAATCCTCAAGCAAGCTTCGATTGCTCCCGCTTCTCGACCGTGAAAAGTCGAAGTATGACTGCGAATGTTCATGGTAGCGTTTCGAGGTGCTCCTCGCCCGAACCGACCACCTGCGCCGCGTGAGATCGCTGCTGCGGAGCTTTCGCGTGGTGGTCATCGTGGGTGCGCGACAAGTGGGCAAGACGACGCTCGCCAGGCAGATCGAGCAGGCCTGGCGCGGGCCGACCCACCACTTCGACTGCGAAGACCCGCGCGATCTGCGCCGGCTCGAACGCCCGATGCAGGCGCTGGAGCCGTTGCGCGGCCTGGTGGTGCTGGACGAGGTCCAGCGGCGCCCCGACCTCTTTCCCTCCCTGCGCGTGCTCGCCGATGCGGGTCGGGCACGCTTCCTGGTCCTGGGGAGCGCCACCGGGCCGCTGTTGCGCCAGACCTCCGAGTCGCTCGCGGGCCGCGTCGCCTACTACGAGCTCGGCGGTCTCACTCCTGACGAGGTCGGTCCTGCACGGCTGCGAGAGCTGTGGCTCAGGGGCGGGTTTCCGCCCTCTTTGGTGGCGAGGTCGCTCAAGGCCAGCAACGATTGGCGCCGGGAGTACGTGCGGTCGTTCCTCGAGCGGGACGTGCCGCAGCTCGGCGTCGGCGTCGCGTCGCCAGCGCTCTACCGCTTCTGGACGATGCTCGCGCACCTTCACGGGCAGATCCTCAACTGGTCGGAGCTCGGGCGGTCCATGGGGGTGAGCGACCATACCGTTCGCAGCTACACGGACCTGCTCGCGAGCGCCTTCATGGTCCGGCTGCTGCCCCCTTGGTTTGCGAACATCTCCAAGCGCCAGGTGAAGTCGCCCAAGCTCTACCTCCGCGACAGCGGCGTCTTGCACACCTTGCTCGATATCGCCGATCGAGTGCAGCTCGAAAGGCACCCCAAGGTCGGAGCGTCCTGGGAGGGGTTTTGCCTGGAGGCGGTGATTCATCGACTCGGCGCCCGGCGCGAGGAGTGCTTCTTTTGGGCGACCCACGGCGGGGCGGAGCTGGACCTCCTCATCGTGCGCGGCTCGCGCCGATACGGGTTCGAGATGAAGTACACCGATGCCCCAGCGACGACGCCCTCGATGCGGGCAGCGCTCGCCGACCTTGGGATGGAAAGGCTCGAGGTGATCTATGACGGTGACGAGACCCATGCGCTCGACAAGCTGATCCGGGCAGTCCCTATGAAGCTTCTCTGGCGCGATCTCGCGCCGCTGTGAGCCCACTGCGGTGCGAATCCTCTCCGTCAGCAGCGAGTGCGAGCCGTTCTCCAAGACAGGAGGGCTGGCGGAAGTCTGCCGAGATCTTCCCTTGGCGTTGGCGCGGCGCGGGCACGACGTCAGGGTGCTCACGCCCTGGTACCCCCAGGTGCCTTCGTCCTTGGGCGCGCGCGAGGTATCCCGCCATCGCTGCGACTTCGGCGGGCCAAAGCCCTTCGCGCTCGGCGAGGCGCCCTTTGGCGCGGTGCGGGCCTTTTTCATTCGCTCGCCCCTCATCCCTGGGCTCTCCGAGGACGAGCGGACCGCGAGCACCGACCGCTACGGCAAGACGCGCGAGCACGAGCGCTTCTGGTTCTTCTGCTCGGCGGCGGCGGCGCTCCTGGACGATTGGGATTGGAGCCCCCAGGTGGTGCTCTGCCACGACTATTGGAGCGCCCTGCTCTTGCCGATGCTCGCCCCCCGCCCGCGTCGCTCCAGGCTGGTGCTGGTGGTGCACAACGCCCACCTCCAGGGGAGTTTCGATTCGTCCAAGCTGCCCGCCAGGCTGCGGGACACGGGAGAGGGGGCGCTTCCGAGGGTTGGAAGCCGGCGAGGGCGGCTGCTCAACTTCCTCCGCCGCGGTGCGATGGCGGCGGACCTCCTGGTGGCGGTGAGCCCCACCTACGCCAAGGAGCTGCTGACCGAAGAGCGCGGCGAGGGCCTGCAGGACGTCTTCCGCGCGAGGCGGAGGCGGCTCTTTGGCGTCCTCAACGGCATCGACACCGAACGGTTCGATCCGGCGACGGATCCGCTGATCGCCGCTCGCTTCGATTCCCGCGCCCTCCCCGCGCGGGCGAGCAACAAGCGCGCGCTCCAGCGTCTCGCCGGTCTCCCCGAAGCGGACGTGCCGCTGCTTGCGATGGTGTCGCGGCTCGATCCGCAAAAGGGATTCCTGCTGCTCTTCCGCACGCTCGCTCCTCTGCTGTCCCAGGGCGTACAGCTCGCCATCTGTGGCGACGGCTACCCGTGGGTGAGGAAGCTGCTCGAGCAGTTGGCACGCCAGAGCTCGAGGCAGCTCTCCTACCTCCCGTTCGCGAAGGAGCGGGAGACTCTCTACTACGCCGGCGCGGACATCTTCCTCATGCCGTCGTGGTGGGAACCCTGCGGCCTGGGCCAGATGAAGGCGATGCGGTACGGCGCGGTGCCTCTGGTGCGCGAGACCGGGGGCCTCGCCGACACGGTGGAGGATTACCGGCCTCGCACCGGCACCGGCTTTATTTTTGGCGAGTTGGACCCTTGGGCCCTCTACACCGCGGTGCTCCGCGCCCTCGCCACCTACCAGCGCCCCTCCGAGTGGAGGCGGCTCCAGCGCGCGGCGATGCGGCGGGACTTCTCGTGGAGGCGCGCCGCCCAGCGGTACGAGGAGCTCCTCATGCCGCTTGTCCGCCCTCCGTCCGGGCGAGGCAGCCGGCTGGACAGGTAAGGGAACTCGCCTGAGAATCGAAGGTGCCCTCTGCCCGCCGTGAGCGATCCGCCCCCGAACATCTTTCGCCAGGAGGCGCTCGACCACCAGCGCGCGCAGGAGGCCGGCCCCAAGGGCGAGGTGCTCAGGCTCTCTCGCCGCTGGCTCGACTGGAGCTACCGGCTCATGGTGGCGGCGCTGCTCGCCTTTCTCCTCTTCGGTTCCATCTTCCGGGTGAACGAGTACGCCAGCGGCCCGGCGGTGGTGCGGGCGCGAGGGCGCATCGAGCTGACCGCTCCGGTGGCCGGCACCGTCTCCTCGGTGGAGGTCTCCCCCGGGCAGCGAGTGTCCTCCGGCGAGGTGCTGGTGCGCTTCTACACCAGCCAGCAGGCCGGAGAGCTGGCCCGCATCGATCGGGAGATAGAGCTGCAGCTCATCAAGGCCCTGAGGGATCCGCGCGACGAGCAGGCCCGGCGAGCCCTGCCGCCCCTCCACGCGCAGAGGCAGCTCGCCGAGTCGCAGCTCGAGGAGCGGCTGGTGCGGGCGCCGCAAGACGGGGTGGTGAGCGACTTGCGGATCCGCCCGGGGATGCACCTCTTGGCCGGCGAGGGAGTGCTGGCGCTGATCACCGGCGAAGCCCGCTTCTCGGTGGTGGCGCTCTTGCCCGGAGAGCACCTGCCGCTGCTCAAGGCGGGGATGCCGCTCAGGCTCGAGTTGTCCGGCCACCGCTACGCCTACCAGACGATCTCCATCGAGCGGGTGGGGGACGAGGTGGTGGGCCCTTCGGAGGCTCGGCGCTTCCTGGGCCCGGAGATGGGCGACGCGCTGTCCCTCTCCGGCCCCCTGGTCTTGGTCGAGGCTTCGGTGCCGGGGGAGACCTTCCGCTCCGGAGGCAAGTCGCTCCCCTTCCACGACGGCCTGCTCGGCAGGGCGGACGTCGCGGTGTACTCCACCACGCTGATCCACTCGCTGCTGCCGTGGGCGAGGGCGGTGCTCGAGGATGAGCGGCGATAGCCCGGAGGGCCAGACGCTGCTCGAGCGCTTCCCCGCGCTGGCCAAGCTCGGACTCTCGCCCAAACGCAGCGTGCCCTACGTCCAGCAGCTCTCCCAAAGCGAATGTGGGCTCGCCTGCCTGGCGATGGTGCTCGGCTACCAGGGGCGCCCCACCCGCATCGAGGACCTGCGCCAGCTCATGCCCACCGGGGTGGAAGGCACCTCGGCCAGGGCGCTGCTCGACGCCGCCGCGCACCTCGGCCTGCGCGGCCGCGGAGTCTCCGCCGAGCTGGATGACCTTCCCTTCCTCCCCACCGGCACCGTCCTCCACTGGGAGTTCGCCCACTTCGTGGTGCTGGAGAGGGTGGGGAAGGACGCAGTGGAGATCGTCGATCCCAAGGACGGCCGGCGGAGCGTGCCTTTGGACCGCTTCGGCAAGTCCTTCACCGGAGTGGCGCTCCTGTTCGAGCCGGGCGAGGACTTCGAGGCGCACGAGGCCAAAGGCTCGCGCCTTGGCCGCTACCTCAAGTCGGTGCTGGCCGAGTCGGGGCTGTGGTCCCGCATCCTGGTCAGCTCGCTCCTGCTCCAGCTCTTCGCCCTGGCGCTGCCCTTGGTCACCGGCACCCTGGTGGACCGGGTCATCCCCCGTGGCGACGTGGACCTGCTGGGGGTGCTCTCGGCCGGGCTCGCGGCGCTGGTGGGCTTCCACTTCCTCGCCTGGCTGGTCCGGGCGCACCTGTTCGTCCACCTGCGCGCCAACGTCGACGTGCGGATGACGCTCGGGCTGCTCGAGCGGCTGATCGAGCTGCCCTACCCGTTCTTCCAGCACCGCCCCTCCGGCGACCTGCTCGCGCGGCTCTCGAGCAAGCAGGCCATCGTAGAGGGACTCACCGCGGCGACGCTCTCCACCGTCCTGGACGGCGTCTTGGTGAGCTTGTACCTGGGGCTGCTCTTCTTCGTGAGCCCGGCGATGGGCGCGGTGGTGGTGGGGCTCGCTCTGGTGCAGGTGGCGGTGTTCCTCCGCAGCTCGCGGCGGCTAAAGGAGCTGGCAGTCCGCGACGTGGAGGTGAACTCCCGCTGCCAGGCCGGGCTGGCGGAGATCCTGGTCGGCATCGAGACCTTGAAGACCATGGGCGCCGAGCGGCAGGCCCTGCGGCAGTGGTCCAACGACTACGCCGGCGCCATCAACTCCTCCCTCCAGTGGGGCTCGCTCGACGCCTCCCTGGGAGCGGCGATGGGCGCGATCCGGCTGGGCTCGCCTCTGGCCATCCTCCTGCTCGGGGCGCAGCGGGTGCTGGCCGGCGAGCTCTCCTTGGGCACCATGCTGGCGATGAACGCCCTGGCGGCGGGCTTTCTCTTGCCGCTCTCCAACCTGGTCTCCACCGCGGTGGAGCTGCGCCGGCTCTCCAGCCACATGGAGCGGCTGGACGACATCCACAACACCGCCCGGGAGCGCGACAGAGGGCAGCTCCGCCCCGCGCACCAGCTCGCGGGCGCGCTGGCCGTCCAGGAAGTTTCATTCCGATACGGCCCGCTCTCGCCACTCGCGGTGCAAGAGGCCTCCTTCCGGATCGGGCCCGGCCAGTTCGTCGCCATCGTGGGCCGCTCCGGCTCCGGCAAGTCCACCCTGGCCGGGCTATTGGTCGGGCTGTACGCGCCCAGCTCCGGGCGGGTCCTCTACGACGGGGTGGATCTCGCCGAGCTGGACCCCACCACGGTGCGCCGCCAGCTCGGAGTGGTCACCCAGCGCTCGTACCTCTTCATGGGGAGCGTGCGGGGGAACATCGGGATGCTCGACCCCGAGCTTCCGCTGGAGCGGATCGAAGAGGCGGCGCGGCTCTCGCAAGTACACGAGGAAATCCTGGCGATGCCGCTGGGCTACGACACCCCTCTCTCCGAAGGCGGCTATTCGCTCTCGGGAGGCCAGCGCCAGAGGCTGTGCATCGCCAGGGCGCTGGTGCGCAAGCCGGCGGTGCTCCTGCTCGACGAGGCCACCAGCGCGCTGGACGCGGTCGCCGAGCGCGCCATCCAGGAGGAGCTGGCCCGGCTCCCCTGCACCAAGATCGTGGTCGCCCACCGGCTCTCCACCGTGGCCGGAGCGGACCTCATCCTGGTGCTGGAGGCGGGGCGGATCATCGAGGTCGGCTCGCACGCAGAGCTCTTGGGGCGAGGCGGGGCTTACGCCCGCCTGGTGTCCGCCCAGCTCGCCGCCTGACAGCAGCGGCCCGAGTTGTGTACATTGCTCGCCGATGAAGCCGCCTTCCGTCGACGAGCACGATGGCGGGACCCTTAAGAGCTTCCCCATTCCCAAGCCGAGCCAGGTGCGGCTCTTGGTGGTGGCGGAGAACACCTTCGAGACCTACCCGGTCCCGGTCACCGGCGAGCTGACCATTGGCCGCTCGGGCCAGGTGGACATCGCGATCAACCACCCCTCGGTGTCCAGGCGGCACGCCCAGCTTCGCTTTTCGGAAGGACGCATCGAGGTCACCGATCTCGGCAGCGCCAACGGCACCAAGCTGCGCGACCAGCTGCTCCAGCCCGACCAGCCGGTCGAGGTCCACCCCGGCGACGTGATCGAGCTGCCGGGCGCGACGGTGATCCTGCAGGCCTGGGACAAGAGCGTGCAAAGGCAGCGCCGGCTGTGGAGCCACGGCTACTTCGAGGCGCGGCTGGCCGATGAGTGCGAGCGGGCCCGCCAGTCGAGGGGCACCGTGTCCTTGGCGCGGATCCACTTCGAGCACGGAAGGCCCCAGGCGGTGCAGGAGGTGCTGGTCTCCTCGCTGAGGAGCCTGGACGTGCTGGCGAGCTATGGCCCCGGCGAGTACGAGATTCTCTTCCTGGACACCCCGAGAAAGCAGGTGGAGTCCCTGCTGGGGAACATCGCCCGGGCGCTGGAGAAGCTGGGGGCGAAGGTGAAGCTCGGGGCGGCTTTCCTCCCCGAGGACGGGAGGGACCCGGACAGCCTGGTGGCCAAGGCCTGCGCCGCGGTGCAAGGCAGCCCCGAGGAGAGCGCCTCGAAGATCGTGGTCGAGGACCCGGCGATGGTGCGGCTGTACCGGCTGGTGGACCAGGTGGCGGCGAACGACATCAGCGTCTTGCTCCTGGGCGAGACCGGAGTGGGGAAGGAGATCATCGCCAGCAGGCTGCACCAGAAGTCCCGCCGCGCCGAGAAGCCCTTGTTGCGCTTGAACTGCGCGGCGCTGCCCGAGCCGCTCTTGGAGAGCGAGCTGTTCGGGCACGAGCGGGGCGCTTTCACCGGGGCGGTCCAGACCAAGCCGGGCCTGGTGGAGTCGGCCGACGGAGGCACCGTCTTCCTCGACGAGGTGGGGGAGATGCCGATGTCCATCCAGGCCAAGCTGCTCCGGGTGCTGGAGGAGCGGCGTGTGCTCAGGCTCGGCGGGCTCAAGGAGAAGCAGATCGACGTCCGTTTCCTGGCGGCCACCAATCGCGACCTCGAGGCAGACACCTCGCGCGGGCAATTCCGCGCCGACCTCTACTACCGGCTGAACGGCATCTCGATCGAGATACCCCCGCTTCGGGAGCGGCCGGCGGAGATCGAAGGCCTGGCCAAGCTGTTCATCGCCGAGGCGTGCAAGCGATTCGGGCGTGAGGAGGAGCTGGAGTTGTCCGGTGCCGCCCGGCACGTCCTGCTCACCTACCCCTGGCCGGGAAACATCCGCGAGCTACGGAACGTGATGGAGCGGGCAGTGCTCTTGTGCGCCGGCGGGACGATCGACCTCGCGCATCTCCCGGTGGACAAGATGGCCGCCACCACCGCCCCATCGGCGATGAAATCGCCCAAGTGGAAAGAGGCCGCCACCGGCGAGACCCCCGACGCCATCACGGTCGCCGACGCACCGGCGGTCGGGCTCCCTGGAAGGCCGCTCTCGCCCGAGCTGGAGGACGAGCGCCGCCGGATCGCCGACGCGCTGGAGAAGTGCGCGGGCAACCAGACCCAGGCGGCCAAGCTTTTGGGGATGTCTCGGCGGACCTTGGTCTACAAGCTGGGGACCTTGGACCTGCCCCGCCCTCGCAAGCCGAGGCCGTGAATTCCGCGCTGCGGCGCGGCGCCGCCTCAGGTGGTGCCTCGCGAGTCCTCGAGGGTGAGCAGCACCCGCTCGGGAGTGAGCGGGAGGCGGTCGAAGCGATGCCCCAGCGCGAAGGAGACGGCGTTGGCCACCGCCGCCGCCACCGGGATGAGGGCGGGCTCTCCCACTCCTTTGGCGCCGAAGGGCCCCAGGCTCCAGGGGTGCTCCACCAGGACGACCTCGACTTCGGGGGCGTCCGCCGAGGAGGGGATGAGATAGTCGGTGAAGTTGGGGTTGAGGCACTTGCCCTCGGAGAGCTGTAGCTCCTCCATCAGCGCGTAGCCCAGGCCCTGCACCACCCCGCCTTCGACTTGACCTTTGAGCGCGGCGGGATTGATGGCCTTTCCGACGTCGTGGGCCGCGGTCACCCGGTCCACCGTCACCCGGCCCGAGCGGAGGTCCACCGTCACCTCGGCCACCTGGGTCGCGAAGCAGTACACCGAATAGGCCTCTCCGAGGCCCAGGGCCTCGTTCCACTCCTTGCGCGGCGGGGCGAACCAGCCCTCGGCGGTGAGGTTGACCTTCCGCTCGTAGCAGGCCTTGGCCACCTCGCAAAACGACAGCCGCCGGAGTCCTCCCGCGAGGAGGAAGTCGCCGCCTCTCGCCTCGAGCCTCCCTTGGGGTGCGTCGAGCTTCTGCGCGGCGACCTCCAGCATGCGGGACTTGATCTGCCGCGCCGCGTCCAGCACCGCGTTGCCGCTCATCACCGTGGTGCGCGAGGCGACCGTCGGCCCCGAGTCGGGGACCAGCTCGGTGCTCACCGGCGAGACGTGGACCTTGGACAGCTCGCAGCCCAGCTCTTCGGCGGCGAGCTGCGCCACCACCGTGAACGCCCCCTGTCCCAGCTCGGTGCCTCCGATCGCCACGTTGACCGAGCCGTCGGGCCGCACCTGGACCAGCGAGCCCGAGCCTTCGAGGAATTGCCCCCCGGCATGGAGGCAGCACCCATACATGCAGCAGGCGAGGCCGATGCCCTTCTTGAGGTGAGGGCTCTTCCGGTTGTGCTCGGCCAGGAGGGCGCGCTTCTCCTCGAAGCGGCTGCGCTCGACTGCCTTCTCCAGGCACTCGAGGGCCCCGACGCTCTCGGGAAGCCGTTGCCCGGTGGCGGTGGCGTCGCCCACCCGGAGCAGGTTCCGCCGGCGAATCTCCGCCGGGGAGAGGCCGAGCCGCTCCGCGGCCTCGTCGAGCTGTGCCTCCATGGCGAAGGTCACCTGAGGCGCACCGAAGCCGCGGAAGGCGCCCCCGAAGAGGTTGTTGGTGTAGACCACGTAGGTGTCCACTCGCACGTTCTCGGCGCGGTAGGGACCCGGCGCACTCGCGTTGGCGCGCTCGGACACCACGGTGGAGAGGCCATTGTAGGCGCCCGCGTCGCAGTGGAGCTTCACCTCGCAGGCGGTGATCCGCCCTTCGCCGTCGAAGCCGATCCGGTGCTGCGTGCGGATGGGGTGGCGCTTGGATGACCAGCGGATGTCCTCCGAGCGCTGGTAGACGAGCTTCACCGGGCGGCCGGTCTTCATGGCGAGGAGCGCGGCGCAGGCCGCCGGCTCGCTCGGGTAGTCCTCCTTGCCGCCGAAGGCGCCGCCGGTGGTGGCCTGGACGCAGCGGATGCTGGCGAGGTCCTTCCCCAGCACCCGGGCCACCGCCTTCTGGATGTAGAAGGGGCACTGCGCCGAGGCGTAGACGGTGAGGGCGCCGTTCTGCTCGGGCACGGCGAGGACGCCGTTGGTCTCGAGGTAGGCGTGTTCCTGGTAGCCGGTGGTGAAGGTTCGCTCGAGGACCAGCTTCGCGGCCGCCCAGCCGGCACCCAGGTCACCGCGGACGACTTGCTTCTTCGCGAGGAGGTTCCCGGAGTCGTGGATGCGCGCCGCGCCCGCTGCCAGCGCCTGGTCGGTGTCGGCGATGACCGGAAGGGGGCGGTACTCCACCTTCACCTTCCGCGCCGCCTCCAAGGCGTGCTCGGGAGTGTCGGCGGCCACCAGCGCGATCCGGTCGGCGAGCATGCGGGCCCTCCGCTCGACCAGGAGGGGCTGATCCGCCGTCACCACGCCGATCTGGTTCTCCCCCGGGACGTCGCGGGCAGTGAGGACCGCGAACACGCCGGCAGAGGCGAGGGCCAAGGAGACGTCCACCGAGTGCACTTCCGCGTGCGGGTGGGCGCTGGTGACCACCTTGCAATGGAGCATCCCCGGAAGCTCGAGGTCGTCCACGTACCGCGCGGCGCCCCTCACCTTGTCCAGGGCGTCGACGCGAGCGGCCGGTCGGGAGACGACAGTGGGCTCGGACATGGCCACTCCGATTAGCACGGATCCGCTACCGCGGCTCGGCCGGCGCCTCCGGCTGGGAGGGCCTCTCGCAGGCCGCGCCGACCCGCGCCCTCGCCGTCTCGCGCGCCGAGGCCAGGGGTGGCCAGGTCGACCGGAGCACCCGGCACCAGAATGCGGTGGCCTCCTCCGTCCTCCCGCGCGCGTCCAGGAGCGAGGCGAAGTTGAACGCCGCCTCGACGTTCTCCGGGTCGAGCTGCACCGCCTCCTCGTAGGACACCAGCGCCTGCTCCGGACGGCCAGTCAGCGCGTACACGTTTCCCAGGGCGTTGTGGATCATCGATCGGCGCGGCGCAGCCCTCCGTGCCAGCAAGAGGACTTCCTCCGCCTCCGCGTACCGGCCGGTGCGAGCCAGCTCCACTCCGAGGTCGTACTGAAGATGGCTCGGCTTCGAGGGCTCGATCTGCAAGGTGTGCTGGAAGAGAGTGACCGTGTCCCTCCACCGTTCGACTTGCCGCACGGTGAGGAGCGAGGCGAGGACGAGCAGCAGCGGAGCGACCGCCCACGCCAGCTTCCCCACCCAGCGCCAGCGCGCGGCGAGCTCGGAGAGGCAGGCCGCCGCGGCGACCCCGAGCCCGAGGAGGGGCAAGTAGGCGAAGCGGTCCGCCCACCTTGGCCAGGAGGCGGGCTGGACGAGACCGATCGCCGGCCCGAGGGAGATGACGAACCAGAGCCAGCCGACCCCGAGGGCGGGGGCGCGCGTCCGGAGGAAGAGGGCTCCGGCAGTGATGGCGAGCAGCAGGGCCGCGGCCCCCGAAGAAGCCAAAAGGTTCACCTCGGTGGGATAGGGGTAGAGCACGCCCAGCTCGAGCGGCGCGGCGATCTTGGTCAACGCCTCCAGGTACCCGAGCGGCGCCTGCGCCAGCCGAAGCGAGAGCGGGGGAAGTCTCCCCGGCGTGGGCTGCCCCTCGAAGGAGAAGATCGAGAGGGCCGTCACGCCAATGCCGAGGGCGAGCAGGGGGACCTTCTCCGCCGCCGCCCGAAGAAGCTTTATTTTCGGGCAGCCGAGCGGGGAGGTGGGGCCGAAGCGCAGCCGGCCCAACGGCCAATAGTCGAGGAGCAGCGCGAGCGCGGGAAAGGCCACCAGCATCGGTTTGGCGAGCAGGCTCGCTAAGAAGAAAGCCGCCGCGCCCAGGTAGCGCACCAGCGAGGGTCTTTGCGCGTAGAGGCCGTAGAGTCCCAGCGCGACCACGCCCAAAAGGCCGCTCAGCACCGTCTTGCGCTCGGCGGCCCAGGCGACGGCCTCCACCTGGGTGGGGTGGAGGGCAAAGAGGAGCGCCACGAAGGCGCTGGGCCATAGCCCCTGGGTCGCCCGCTCCAGCAGCACCAGCAGCAAGGCGGCGGTCAGCGCGTGGAGGACGAGGTTGGTGAGGTGAAACCCTCGCGGGCCGGGGCCGAACAGCTCGGCATCGAGCATGAGCGAGAGCCAGGTGAGCGGGTGGAAATAGGAGCCCGGGTGATCCTCCCCGCGCATGGAAAACGCCGAGCGCACGCCTGAGGCGGAGAGCCCCGAGAGGACGAGCGAGTTCTCGGCGATGTAGACGCCGTCATCGAGAGCGATGAAGCCGTTCTCGAGCGTTCCGGAGAAGGCGGCGGCGGCGGCCACCGCAACCCCCGCGGCGACGAGGGCGCGAACCCCTGCGGAGGAACGCCTCATCCGGCGGCCGGCCGCCCCGAGTGGTCTCGCCTCACCGCGCCGGTCCGCCCGCCCGCCTCAGCGCTTCCATGATCTTCGCGTAGCCGGTGCACCGGCAGAGGTTTCCGGAGAGCGCCTGACGGATGTCAGCGTCCTCGAGCGAGCCGCCCGAATCGAGGTGGTGAGCTCCTATGACCACGATGCCCGGGGTGCAAAAGCCGCACTGCACTCCGCCGGCCTCGACCAGCGCCCGCTGGAAGGGGTGCAGCCCTTCCGGGTATCCGGCGCCGATCGCCTCCACCGTGCGGATCCGCTTCCCCAGCGCCTGCTTGGCGTAGACCAGGCAGGAGTTGACCGGACGCCCGTCGAGCAGCACGGTGCACGCTCCGCACTCGCCTTCTCCGCAGCCCTCCTTGGTCCCGGTGTAGCCCAGCCTCCTGATGGCATCGAGCAGCCGGATGCCCGTCGGAAAAGACGCGGTGCGGAGGTCGCCGTTGATCTCCAGCGTCAGCTCCTCGTGCCTCATGCCTGGGCTCCTCGCAGCGCGCGCAGGAGCGCGTCCTCGGTGGCGTTCACCGCGAGCCGCTGCTTGTAGCGCCTGCTGCCTCGGACGTCGTCGATGGGCGAGATGTCCGAGAGCACCGCTTCCTTCACCTCGCGGGCCAGCTCCTCGGTGAGGCGCTGGCCGGCGAGGAATCGCTCCACCGCCCTGGCTCGCAAAGGCTTGGGCGCCACCGAGCCGTAGGCCACTCTCGCCGAGGCGATGCGCTCGCCGTCCACCTCGAGGCACATCGCCAGGTTCACCACCGCGATCACGTTGGCGCCGCGGCTTCCGAACTTCGCGAAGGCCTGGAAGCAAGCGCGTCGCCTGGGGAGAGCGACTTCGGTGATCAGCTCCTCGGGGCGCACGGTGGTCTTGCCGAACCCCAGGAACGCCTCTTCGATGGGGAGCTCCCGTTCGCCCTTGGCCGAGGAGAGCTTGAGGCGTGCTCCGAGGGCGATGAGCGGCGGCACCAGGTCGGCGGCGGGCGAGGCGTTGCCGACGTTGCCTCCCACCGTGGCGCGGTTGCGGATTTGCGGGCTGGCGAACTGGCGGGCGGCGGCCACCGCGGAGGGGTACTCGGCGGCGAATTCGGGGTGCCGCATCAAGTCGGCCACCACGGTGCCGGCGCCGAAGCGGATGGCGTCGCCCTCCGGGCGCACCCAGGACAGCTCGCGAAGATCGGCGATGGAGACCAGACGATGGGCCTTGAGGCGCCCCGCTTCCAGCCGAAGCATCAAGTCGGTGGCGCCGGCCAGCGGGCGCACCTCTGGATCTCCCGAGGAGAGAAGCTCGAGCGCGTGGGACAGGCTCTGGGCGAGCTCGATCTCCACCGGCATGGAGCCGCACGTCTACCACCGAGCCGCGCAGGGCGCGAGCAGGCGGAACCGTCGCAACCAGCCGGGTTCTCCTGCTTTGGTTGACCGAGGGAGCGCAGTGGCCCCACGCTGGCGCGATTCTGCCCGGGGAAGCGCATGGACGAGCTTGCGACGATGTGGATGGAGGGCGGCGCCTGGATGTATCCGATCGCGCTGTTCGGGCTGTTGGGTGCGGTGGGCGCGCTGGTCGCTGCCTTCATGTCATTCGTGGGAGAGGGCCAGCGAGCGGCCTTCATGTGCGTGGCGGTGGCTACGGTGGGGCTGCTCGTGCTCGCGCTCGGTGCGATCGGCTACCAGCGGAACCTCACGATGGTGGAGCGGGCGGTGGCCTCGGTGAACCCCGAAGACGCGGAGGTCATCCGCACCGCGGGGCGCTCCGAGGCTCGCTCGGCGCTGATGTTCGGCGTGGCGGCGGCCTTGGCTCCGCTCGCGGGAGGGGGATGGCGGCGCTCGGGTTGGCGCTCTCCCGCGCCCGCTCCGGGAGGGCCGAGGCGGGCCTTTCGTTCTCGACCGTCCTCGCCGCGGCGGGAATCGTCGTCCTGGGGGCGTCGCTGGCCAGAAAGCCGACCGGCGCCTGACCGCCCCCAAGCCCCTGGGCGGGGCCCCCCGGCGCCTTCAGAAGAGAACGGCCTTGGCGCCGCTGGGCGGGCGGTCACCGCCCGACGCTCATCGCCCTCGCCGCGGGCGAGTCCTTCATCGGCAGCCGGGTGCGGCGCTTTCCGTCGAACTTGTACAGCGCGTTGGCCACTGCTCCCGCGGTGGGCACCAGGCCCACCTCGCCCACGCCCTTCGCCCCGAAGGGGCCGTCGGGGAGCGGCGCCTCCACGAAGAGAATCTCCACCTTGGGCATGTCCGCCGCGCGCAGCACTCCAAGCTTCCGCAGGGTGCCGTTCACGATGCGGCCCTCGCGCAGCTCCAAGGACTCGGTGAGCGCGAAGCCGAGCCCCATGTGGATGGAGCCCTCGAGCTGGCCCTCCAGGAGCTTGGGGTTCAACACTTTCCCCACGTCGTGGGCGGCGATGAACTCGGAGATGCGGCCCTCATCGTCGAGGATGCACACCTGGGTGGCGAAGGAGTAGCCCATGTGGGTGACCGGCTCGTCGGTCTCGTCCTCCAGCGCGGTGGTGTAGGTGATGCCGAACTCGCCAAGGTAGGCGCGGCCAGCCAAAGCCTCCAGCCGCCCGCCGTGCGCGTCCAGGTCCGCCTTGAGCTTCTGCGCCGCGTCCTGCACCGCCCGGCCGGCGAAGACGGTGGCCCGCGAGGCGGTGGTCATCCCGCAGTCGACCGGGTGGGCGGTGTGCACCACCGGCGCGAAGAGGCGCGGATCCAACCCGGTCACCTCCGAGGCCACCTGCGCGCAGATGGTGTACAGCCCCTGGCCCATCTCGGTGTAGCCCTGGAGAATCTCCACCTTCTTGCCGTCGGCGCAGACGGCGAGCCGCGCGCGGCCCGTCTCGGGCACCCCGTTGCCGATGCCGCAGTTCTTGATGCCGCAGGCGATGCCGGCGTACCGGGCGCGCTTGTACCTGTCCTTCACCAACTTAAGGGTGGCCTTGAGGCCCACCGAGGAGGTGAGCCTCTGCCCGGTGCCGAAGCGGTCGCCCACCTCCAGGGCGTTGCGCCAGCGAATGTCCCAGCCGTCGATGCCGACCTTCTCGGCCAGCATGTCCAGGCAGGACTCGATCGCGAAGGCGGCCTGGTTGGCGCCGAAGCCGCGCATCGCTCCGCAGGGCGGGTTGTTGGTGTAGACCGCCTTGGCCTCCACGTCGACGTTGTCCACCCGGTAGGCGCCGGTGGCGTGGCCGGCGGCGCGCTCGATCACCTTGGTCCCCACCGAGGCGTAGGCGCCCTTGTCCCCCACCATCTGCGCGCGCACGAAGGTCAGCACTCCCTGCTCGTCGCAGCCGACGGTGTACGACATGGTGATGGGGTGCCGCTTCGGGTGCAGCCGGATGGACTCCTCGCGGGAGAGGGTCAGCCGCACCGCCTTCCCCGCCTTCTTCGCGAGCAGCATCGCCTGAGCCTGGACGGAGAGGTCCTCCTTGCCTCCGAAGGCGCCGCCGTTCGGCGCCAGCACCACGTGCAGCTCTTCCTCCGGCATCGCCAGGGCGCTCGCCACCTGCCGCCGGTCGTCGAAGACTCCCTGGCCCTGGGTGTAGAGCGTCCACTTGGTGGGCGCGGGGCTTGCGGGGTGAGCGGGCGGCAGGCAGAGGCACGCCTCCGGCTCGAGGTAGAGGTGCTCGATGAACTGAGTCCGGAAGGTCTCGCGGACGACGTGCTTGCTCCGCTTCTCCGCCGCTTCGGTGTCGCCGCGCCTGAAGCGGGAAACCGAGAGGAGGTTGCCCTTGCCGTGCAGCTTCGGCGCGCCAGGCTCGAGCGCCGCGAGCGGATCGGTGATCGGCTGGCGGACTTCGTAGTCCACCGCCACGAGCTCTGCCGCGCGCCGGGCCGTCCGCTCGTCCTTCGCCGCCACCGCCGCCAGCACGTCGCCCACGTACCGGGTCTCCTCGCCTACCGCGACGAAGGTCGGCCAGTCGCTGGTGACGAGCCCCACGTGGCGCTCTCCGGGAACGTCCTCGGCGGTCACCACCGCCTCCACCCCAGGAAGCGCCCGGGCCTTGGAGACGTCGATCCGCTTCACCAGGGCCCGCGGGTGATCCGACAGCCGAAGCGCCCCGTAGAGCATCTGGGGGACCTTCATGTCTTCC
Source organism: Myxococcales bacterium (assembly GCA_016191815.1). Classification (GTDB taxonomy): domain Bacteria; phylum Myxococcota; class Myxococcia; order Myxococcales; family Myxococcaceae; genus JACPVI01. Next base: position 32,645 of record JACPVI010000087.1, on the reverse strand, counting down.
ACGAAGCGCCGCTCGCCGAGCACCAGCTCTCCGCCCTCGACCTTGGGAAGCGAGGTGCCCACCTTCCCCGAGAAGTCCGGCTCCAAAGCGCGCTCTCCCCGAAGCCTCGCCCCGGCGAGCTGGATCGCGTCGATGATCTTCACGTACCCGGTGCACCGGCACAGGTGCGGCCCGAGCTGCTTGGCGATCTCCTCCCGGGAGGGGCTGGGGTCCTTCCGGAGCAGCCAGTGGGCGCGCATCACGATGCCGGGGATGCAGAAGCCGCACTGGAGCCCGGCGGCGAACAGGAACGACTCCTTGTAGATGGTGCGCTCGCGCTCGGTCAGGCCCTCCAGCGTCCACACCTCCTTCCCTTGGGCCTTGGCCGGCTCGATGGCGCAGGAGACCACCGCCTTGCCGTCGAGCATCACCGTGCAGCAGCCGCACTGGCCCTGGGGCGAGCAGCCGTTCTTCGGCGAGACGAGGTCGAACCGCTCCCTGAGGATGGTCATCAGCGACTCGCCCGGGTGGTACTCCACCCGGCAAGGCTTGCCGTTGACCACGAGGCTCAAGGTCCTCGTATCGCCTTCACCCGACGAGTGATCGCTCATGGCGCGCAAGGTGAGGACATACCGTTAGGCCGAGCCTCGCTCAAGCCGACCGCCCGGCCTCGTCAGTTGACCGTGATGCTCTTGCACACCGTGCCCCCGTCGGCACCCACGTCGCACACCAGGGGGAAGCAACAAGATGGGCCGGAGGTCTGGTCGCAGGCGTCGCCATCGTTGAGGCAGGCGCCCGCGTCGGGCGGAGGGCCGGCGTCGGGAATCCCGGCGTCCTCGGGGAAGCGCACATCCAGCGTCCAGTAGGCGCGGTGGTTGTTCTCGTTGAGGCCCTGGAAGGCGAAGCGGAACGCCGGGTGGGAGGGGTCAGCGCCCCCATCCCACTTGGCGCGGTCGATCGCCGAGACCCAGATCTGCTGCACCCCGCCGTTGGGGTAGACGACTCCGTAGGGGCGGCGGGAGTTGAACGCCACCCAGTCGAGGTCTCCCGGCGGCGCCCAGGTCGGCATGGTGTTCTCGTGCTGCCCGTCGCCGACGGCGTTGTTGACGTGCCGGTTGGCGGTGACCAGCTCCACCGGCTGCCCGGCGCCGTCCGCCTGGATGAGGTGAAGCTGGAACGTCTTGTCCCCGTGCCCGCCCAAGCCGCGCGCGTAGGCCACCAGCTTCCCGTCGGGCGAGTAGCTCGGGAAGAGGTTGGAAAGCCCATTGGCGGGCGCGAGCGGACGGGTGGCTCCCCAGCCTCCGTCGTAGGAGATCACCTCCAGCCCTGCGCCGGCTGGCGAGTCCCCCGCCTTGTTGGAGTAGGCCAGCTCCGCCCCGGTGGGAGACCAGTCGGGGTTGGTGGCCGCGGGAGGCGAGAGGTTGGCGATCTTCTGCCCGGTTTGGGCGTCGAACTCGGCCAGGGTGTTGCCCACCGTGGCCACCACCCGTTTGTCGTCGGGAGAGAAGGTCCCGAAGCCCTTGTTGGCGTTGGAGATCTGCGTGGTGATGATCGGAATCGGCGGCGGCACCAGGGTCACGTCGTAGACGAACTCCCCGGTGGCGGTGCTGGTCTTGGTTCCGGCGAAAATCTTCTTCCCGCTCCTCGAGACGGTGTGGCAGGCGACGCAGCCCACCGTCCCGCCATTGTTGGGGAGCACCGTGGCCACCGGCTTGGCCACCACGTAGTCCTCCGGGAGCGCGTCGGAGACCGCCGCCCGGCGAATCCCCGCCGCGGTGGTGGACCAGTAGAAGATCGCCCCCTTCACGTCGCGCTTGGAGAAGCCGATGCGGATGGTGGCCGCCCGGTACACCTTGGGGTCTCCCGGCCCCACCCCGTCCACGGTGAGCGTCACCACTCCGCCCGCGTTGGAGCCGGCGATGGCGAGCCAGCTCTGCGTGTCCGCCTCGTAGCAGCCGGCAGGCGGGTTGGCCGCGGCGCACTGAGGGTGGGCTCCGTCGGAGTACACCACCGTCTTCGAGAACTCCCCCTCGAAGGTGAGCCGGAACCAGTCGTTGCCGCCCTTCCGCCACTGGAAGAGCACCTTGTAGATGTTGCGCGGGAAGCGGGTCTCGGTGTTGGGGTAGACGATGGTGGGCGAGCGATTGGCGTCGCCGGTCACCACCGTGCCGCCGAAACGCGCGGTGACCGCGGGGCCCGGATCCTTGAACACCGCCTGGAGCACCAAGGTGAGCGTCGCCTGCGCGGAGAGGCAGCCGTCCGAGGCCGTCACCGTCACCATGCCGCCTGCGCTCGGGGGGGAATAGAGGCCCTGCGGGGTGATGCTCCCCGGCGGGGTGTCGTCGCTCCGCTTCACGGACCAGTTGACGCGGGAGGTGACGTCCAGGCTCGAGCCGTCGGCCATGGTGGCGGTGGCGGTGAACTGGATGGTCTGCGAAGCGCCGCTCCCGATGCTCACCGTCTGGTTGGCGGGAGTGATGGACAGCGCGGTGGCTCCCTGCACGCAGCCCGAAACCCCGCCGTCCTCCAACCGGCCTCCGTCCCCATCGCCGCCGTCTCCGTCGCCCCCGTCGCCGTCGACAGAGGGAGGTCGGTCGCACTGGCACCCTAGCGCGGTGAGGGTGCAAGCCAAAAGCGCAAGTCGCCTCATGTCGGACCTCAAAGATGCTCCGGCCGAGAGAAAGGCAGGAGTCTACCGGATCCGGGGGAGTCGTTTGGTAACCTCTATTGGAGCACATGGGTCAGCCGCTCGGCATCGACGAAGACGAGCCCAAGTCGGACTGGGAGAAGACCGTCCGCAAGGACGTCCACGTTGGCCGCGAGCTTGGCGAGTACGTGGTAGAGAAGCGCATCGGCGCCGGCGGAATGGGCATCGTCTACGAGGGCCGGCAGCGGCTGTTGGACCGCAAGGTGGCGATCAAGTTCATCCGCCCCGAGCTGAGCCACGCGGACCTGCTCGCCGAGGCCAAGAACACCAGCGCGGTCCGGCACCGGGGCATCGTCGACGTGTTCAGCTTCGGCGACCTGCCCGGCATCGGCCAGTACATGGTGATGGAGTTCCTCGATGGCACCGGGCTCAATCAGCTCATCGCCGAGCGAAGCCCGATGGCGTCGCACGAGGTGATCGAGATCCTCGACGCCGCGCTGGCAGCGCTCACCGCCGCCCACGCCGAGAAGGTCATCCACCGGGACCTCAAGCCGAGCAACATCTTCCTGGCCCGGGAGTCGAGTGGGTCGCGCTGCGTCAAGCTGCTCGATTTCGGCCTCGCCCAGAGGAGAGTGCCCGATGAGGCCGACCGTCCTGTTGGCATTGCCGGCTCCCTGCACTACCTGCCCCCGGAGATGGCCCGGGGCCAGCCCGCCACGGCGCAGAGCGACCTCTACTCGCTGGGAGTGGTGGCCTTCGAGATGCTGACCGGGAAGGTCCCCTTCGACGGGACCACCGCAGCTCAGATCGTCCTCCAGCAGATCAACACCGCGCCGCCGAAGCTCTCGCAGTTCGCGCCCGTGCCGGACGCGTTGGGGGACTGGGTGCTGGGGCTGCTCTCCAAGGACCCCGCCAAGCGGCCCTTCTCGGCGGATTCCGCGCGGCGGGATCTGTTGCGGATCGGCCGGGACCTCGCCCGCGCCAGCACGCAGGTGGGGGAGGCGCCGGCGCCCCGCGCCGAGGTCCCCCCGGGTGCGGCCACCGTCGCGCCCGGCGCGAAGGACGCCTTCGAGGAGTCGAGCGACGACGCGGTGACGGAGGTGAACCGCCAACCCGGCTCCTCCAAGCCGGGGCTGGCTTCGCCAGAGGTGGCAGCGCTGGCCGCGCCCGCGCCTCAACCCGCTCCACCGGTGCTGGCGCCGGTTCCCCTCCCCACCTCCCGGACTGAAGTTCTGCGCCCGGCCAGCTGGCCCCCCCCCGATGCCGAGGAGGCGCGCCCGCGGCGGGTCCTCCTGAGAGCCGCGATCGTGGGAGCGGCGGTCGCCGCCGGCATCACTCTGGCCGTGGCGCTGACCAAGCCCGAGCCGGTGGAATCTCCGAGTCCAGCTCCGCCCGTCCCACCGGAGGCCGCTGCGGTGAGTGTCTCCGCCAAAGGCGCACCGGAGGCGCCGGGCCGATCGGCTCCTCCCTCCGAGGAGGCGGGCGAAGGCGAATCGGCGCCGGGTGGTGGGGAGCCGCCGGAGGCGAGAGAAGCGGAGTCCTCCGTTCCCGGCGAGGATGGAGAGTCGGGCGCCCCGGAAGAGGACTCCGCAGAGGAGGGCAACTCACCGGAGGAGCCCAAGCAGGCCGCCTCGGCTGCTGGCGACCTCCGAGACAAGCCGCAAGCGGAGGTGGCGGTTTCCTCGGAGCCAGGCGACATGCCGAAATGGACCCCTCCGCGCAAGCGGAGGCCGAGGGTGGAGAGAGCGGCGCCTACTCCTCCTGTCCCGCCCGGCTGGCTCGAGGTGACGCCCGCCTTCGGCTGGGCCGATGTGAAGGTGGACGGAGTGGTCCGCTGCAGGACGCCGCCGGTTTGCACGGTCGAGCTGAAGCCCGGCGTCCATCTCCTCGAGATGGTGGGCAACCCGCACCTGGAGCCCTACTCGGCGAGGGTGACTCTCCGCTCGGGCGAGACGGTGCGGCAGAAGGTCCGCCTGAGGAGATCAGAGCAATAGCGGGGCGCGAGAGCTGCCGAAGTCGGCCTCAGGGCAGCAGGTCCGCCACCGCGACGCGGGCCGTGGGGGCGGCGAGTGGCGACACCGACTCCGACTCGGTGTGCCGGGTGATGCTGCGGTAGTGATGCCCGAGTGGCTGCTCGGCCATGGCGGAGGGTTCGCGGTGCACCTCGAGCACGCGGTCACGCAGATTGAGGATCCAGTAATCCGCGATTCCGCCCTCGGCGTAGAGCCCGGCCTTCACGGTGCGGTCGAAGGTGAGCGTGGTGTCGGCCACCTCCACCAGGAGCAAGGCGGAGGTGGGGTGGGCCTGGGTGAACTCGCGGAGCGACCCGGCGGCAACGCTGACGTCCGGCTCCGGCTCGGACGAAGGCCCCAGTGCCAGTGGAAGCTGCACGCTGATGACGTGGCCGGGGAAAACGCGGCGAAGCTCGTGCTCGACCAGGCGCACAGCCGAAGCGTGGTAGCTCGTCTGTGGAGTCATCTTGTGGACCATCTCCCCCGCGATCAGTTCCAGCCGCTCCTCCGGTTTGAACAGCCCGAGTTCCGCGGCGCGCTCGAACTCCTCCCGAGTCCAACGCCGCCTCGGAGGGCGAAACTCCTCAAGGTGAGCGATGTCCGAGGGCCCGGCCATGACATCTCGAATCTAGTATTTCGACCGCGGCACAGCCATGGCCTCGGTCACCCTGAGCGAGAGGGCCGCGCCACAAGCCCGCTCAGGCCCCCTGGCGCTCGTCCCGCTGGCAGCACCTCCCGGTACGGTCGAAAAGGAGCAAGGCGCGTTTGCCGGGGCACGCGAGCAGTAGGTCGCCGCCCGGCCATCGAGTAGGCTGGTGGCCGCGGCGATGGGAACCAGCCTCCTTCTCTTGTCGGCCGTCCTCGCGGCGCCCCCTTCCTCGGCCGAGGCGGCGGTGGACGAGGGAGTGCGCCTGTACGACGAGGGGGATTTCCGCGCCGCGCGCGACGTTTTGGCCCACGCGCTCGCCGAGCCTTTGCTGGCCGCGCCAACGCGAGGGCTGGCCCGGATGCACCTGGCCGCCAGCCACTACGCGCTGGCAGAGCTGGAAAGCGCGGAGGCCCAGCTGGTGGAGCTGTTCGCCGTGAGCCCGCTCGCCTGGCTCGATCCGGCGAAGTTTCCACCGGAGCTCCTCTCCCTCGCCGAGAAAGCACGGGCAGCGGCCGCCGCCAAGGCCCCGAGATCGCCCAGTCAGCCCGAGTTGGCCGAAGACGCGCCGACGTCGCCTCCGCTGCTCAGTGAGCCGCTTCGACTGGACGCGTCGCGCCCGGTGCCGCTGTCCGCGGGGCTGTTCATCCCCTTCGGAGTGGGACAGTTCGAGAACGGCCACCACGGCAAGGGCACCCTCTTTTTGGCGCTCGAGGCGCTCTGCCTGGCGACCGCGGGCGCCTCCCTGGCGGCGCTGGAGTCGATGAAGCGGGAGGGCCGGTTCTTCGTCTCCGGCGGCTTCGCGCCCGGCGAGATGGGCACCGCCCGAACGCTTCACGCCGTCTACCTCTCCTCCTTCTGGCTCGGCGTCTCCCTGATGGCCGGCGGCGTGGTGGAGGCAGTCATCTCGCGGCCGCTCGAGGGGGACCGGGCGGCGCCGCTGGCGATCCGCTTCTGATGGCGCGGCGACTTGCTCTCTTGCTGCTGGCGGTAGGTTTCTCGTCCTGCCCTCAGTACCTCTACGAGCTGTCCGATTTGCCTGACGCGAGCGGCGAAGAGGACGGGGGCGGCGGAGGCGGCGGCGAAGACGGAGGTGGAGGAGGTGGTGGAAGCGGAGGCGGTGGTGGCGGGGGCGGAGTGGACGGAGGCGATGGCGGGTGGTCCGAGTCGGGAGCGCTGTGCTGGAACGGCCTCGACGACGATGGCGACGGGCTGACCGACTGCGCCGATCCCGGCTGCGGCATGCCCTGCGACGATGGGGGCACCTTCAGCTACCCGCCGAGCAACTTCGACCCCACCCGCTACGCCCTGCCCGACGCCAGCGTGGTGATTCGTTGCAAGGCGGAGCTTAACTCCAGCCCGGACGCGGGAGGGTACCTGAGGGGGTGGTGCGCGAGCTCGGACTCGCCCGACTTCTACCTCTTGCAGCAGGACGGCGGCGAGGAGGCGCTCTTGGCAGTGATGTCCTCTCTCACCGTGACTGATGCGGGCACCCTCGCTCTCACCGGGGACCGGCCGGTGCTGCTCGCGGTCTACGGGAACGCGGAGATCGCCGGCCAGCTCGCGGCGAAATCAGTGAGCGGGCGGCCTCCCGCGGGCGGTTCGGCGCCCAGGGGGCTCGGCCCCAAGCCCCACTGCGCCCTCGGCACCGGAGGCAACGGCTCGTACGGAAACACCACCTCCGGAGGAGGCGGGGGCGGCGCCTTCGGCTCCGACGGTGCGCCTGGCGGTGCCGCCCTCGGGGCGGGCCCTTTGAGCTACGGAGTCGCAGGCCAGCAAAACGGGAATCTGCTCCTGGTGCCCCTGCGAGGCGGATGCGCCGGAGGCAACGGCGGCCCGGCGGAACGCGCCGACAAGGGCGGATTCGGAGGCGGCGCGCTCCAGGTCTCGGTGGCGGGCACCTTGCTCGTCACCGGCCGGGTGGCCGCTCCCGGCGAGGGCGGGGAGGGCGGCACCATCGGCAACGACACCGGAGGAGGAGCAGGTGGAGGCGGCAGCGGCGGCGGCGTCCTCCTCGAGGCTTCGCGGCTGTTCATCGTCTCCGGCGCAGTGGTGTCGGCCAACGGAGGAAGCGGCGGCGAGGGAGATCCGGATCCCGGCGGCGGCACGTCGGGCAACTCCGGCAACCCCGGCCGAGTGGACGACGCCCAGGCCGCGCCGGGAGGCAGGGGAGGGGGCCTCGGAGGCGACGGCGGAGACGGGGGGACCTTGCTCTTCGCTCCCACTGCTGGCTCCAGCGGACCCGCGGGCGGCAATGAGCCGGGCGGCGGAGGAGGCGGCGGCTCGGTCGGCCGGATCCAGCTCAACGTGCCTGCCCTCGGGAGCTGCGTGGTGGACGCGGGCCTCATCACTCCGGCGCCGGCCGGCAACTGTCCTTGAGGACCTCCGAGCTGGCGGCGCGTGGTACACCTCCTCCGTGGAGCGAGAGGAAGCCTTTCCGAACAAGGTCCTGGTGGTGGACGACGACCCGGTCTTCCTCCGGCTCGTCGAAGGCACGTTGTGGATGATGGGCCTGGGCGCGGTGTGCGTGCGCTCCGCCGAGGAGGCCCTGCCGCTGCTCGAGCATGGACCTCCCCGCGCGCTGATAGTGGACGGCCTGCTCCCGGGCATGCGGGGCGATGAGCTGGCCCGCTCGGTGCGCGGCCGCTATTCCCGGGAGGAGCTCCCCATCGTCTTCATCTCCGCGTTCTTCCGAGATCTCCGCAGCCGGGCGCATCTCACTGGCCCGTGCGGAGTGGACCTGGTGCTCCACAAGCCCATCACCGGGGACGAGCTGAGGTCCGCGCTGGAGCGGCTCCCCTTCTTCACCTTGGCGGGGCAACGAGAGGAGAAGGGCCTCCAGTTCCAGCTCGACGGCGAAACCGAGCTGGAGCTGCTCTCCGGCTACCTGGTCCGCGCCCGGGAGCGGCTCGAGATGATGCGCTCGGCCCTGGGTGCGCTCGGCGGCCGAGAGGAGCGGGCCGCCATCCAATCCCTCCGGCTGGAGGCGCATCGCTTTCGCGGCTCCGGCGCGTCCTTTGGCCTCCCGGAGGTGTCCCGGCTCGGCGAGAAGCTGGAGGACCTGATCGACGCGCTTCCCAATGAGGGCCTGACCCCACCCCTTCGCGCCGAGGTGACCGGACTGGTGGAGGCCTTGGGCGAGAAGATTGGCCGCCAGGGGGCGACCGCCATCGAAATCTCCTCGGAGGCCAGGGCCCTCGAGGTATGGCTGTTGGACGGGCCGGGGGATTTGGCGCTGTCCTGCCAGGAGGCGGGCTCGCGCGGCGCCAAGGTGAAGGTGTTCTCCGACGTGGCCTCCGCGGCGGAGGCGGCGCAAGAGGAGCGGCCGGACCTGGCGCTGGTCGCCGCCGACCGGGCCGAGCTGGACGGGCTGGCCGCCGCCGAGCAGCTCCGCGCGCTGGGGGTCTCGCCGGTGGTGCTGATGACGAGGAAGGTGGCGCTGCACGACCGGCTGGAGGCGCTGAGGCGCGGCGCGGCTGGGTTGATCCACCGGCTTCCGGACGCGGACTCGCTCTTGCGTGCCTCCGCGCGGCTTGTCTCGCCCAGGGAGGGCGCCATCGCGGCCGCGCTGGACTCCGACCCCGCGGTGCTCGCCCAGCTCGCCCAGGCGCTGGGGCCGCAGCAGCTATCGGTCGAGCCGCACACCCGCCCGGAGGAGCTGTTCCGCGCGCTCGCGGCACGCCGGCCGGCCCTGGCGATCATCCGCGCCGAGCTGGAGGGAGAAAGCGGGCTCGAGCTGGTCCGGGCCCTCAAGGCGGATTCCAGGTGGCGCTCGCTGCCGGTGTTGGTGCTGTCGGGCGATTCGGTGGGGAGGCTCCAGGCACTCCGCGCCGGGGCGGACGACTGGATCCACCTGCCCTTCGACGCTGAGGAGCTCTCGCTGCTCGCCAGCCGCGCGGCGGCGCGCTCGCGGCCCGCATATGATGCCGGCCTCGAGCTCTCCAGCGGCACCTCCGGGATGGCCTACCTCAAGGACGCGACTGACCGGGCGCTGTCCCTGGCCCGGCGGGGAAGGGCGCTGGCGCTGCTCGTGTTTGGGGTGGACCTCTCCGGGCTTCGGGAGGATCCGCAGAGCCTGGAGGCGGATGAGGTGCTCTCCTCGCTCTGGGCGCGGCTGCGCCAATCCTTCCGCTCGAGCGACGTGGTGGCACGGGTGGGGGAGGGGCGCATCGCGGTGTTGCTCCACGATGCCGATCGGGAGACCGCCTCCCGGCTGCTCAAGGCCAACCTCGAGGCCCTGCAGCGCTCCGGCCCGGCCGGGAGCAAGCTCTTGGTTTCGGTGCGCGGCGCCTCGGCGAGCTACCCGGAGGTGCGCGGCGGCTTCGAGGAGCTGTTGAAGGCAGCCGAGCGCGGGCTGGAAGCAACGTAGCCTGCGGCGGCGGTGGCCTATCCGCGTTGCTATAGTGGCTGCGTCATGCGGGAAGAGAGATTCGCCGACGCGCCCGTGCGCCCGCTGCGGAGGGAGGAGTATGACCGCCTGGTTCGTTCGGGTGCGTTTCAGGACGAGCGGATCGAGCTTCTGTTCGGCCGCCTGGTCCTCATGAGCCCCCAGAAAGCCCTGCACGCCGCGGTGGTGCAGAGACTGATGGAGCTGTTCATGCCCCGGCTCCTCGGGCGGGCGAGCGTTCGAGGGCAATTGCCCCTCGGCGCCTCGGAGGAGTCCGAGCCCGAGCCGGATGTCGCCATCGTGCCGGCGCGGGAGTACCTCGATGATCACCCGACCGAGGCTCTCCTGGTGGTGGAGGTCTCGGACTCGACCCTGCGGCGGGACCGAGTGAAGGGCATGCTCTACGCGGCGATGGGAGCACCCGAATACTGGATCGTGAATCTCAAAGAAGAAGTGCTCGAAGTTTACCGAGAGCCTGTCGGCGACGAATACACTTCGAGCAGCAGGCTTGGGCGGGGCGAGAAGGTCAGCCCGGTGGCTTTTCCGGAGATCACCGTGGACGTGGCGGAGCTGCTCCCCGGTGTTGCGCCGAGCTGACCGCAGCTCTCCCAATTCAGCTCGCTGCGGTCGCTCGATTCCGCCTCGTCGCGGGACGAGCTCTCGACCGCGAAGGAAGAGCTCCGCGCCCTCTGCGGGGGAGCGCCGGCAACAGCAGCAGGAGGGCGCCGGCCAGGGGGAGCCCGCCGGTGGCCGCGCATGAGGGGGCCAGGTTTCCCTCGGAGCGGGCGCGAGGGAGGAAGACGATCGGCCTCGCCACTGGGCGGCAGTACTTCACTCCGCTCGCCCCACCTTCGCAGGTGGAGCCGCCGGTGCAGTCGGAGCTGACCGTGCACGGCCTCTGGCAGGTGGTGGCTCCCTGGGGGCCGGCGCACACCGTCCCCGAGGCGCAGTAGGTCTGCCCGATCACACAGCTTTGCCCTGGCTGTGCGGCCGGCTGCTGCGGGAATCGGCACAGCGAGCCGGCGCCGGGGCACTCCATGCCGCTCGGGCAGTCGGCGTTGCTCTGGCAGGTACCCGAGCAGTAGTAGGTGGGGTGCTGCGGGTCGCTGATGCACTTGCGAGTGCGGCACTGAAGCTCGGAGGTGCAGGTGCCGCCGGTGGGCACGCAGTCCTCGTCGGGGGAGGGGCAGGTCTCGAGGGCGCACACGCCGTTCTTGGCGCAGTCCCTGGGGCAATCGGGGTCCTTGGCGACGTTGGCGCAAAGCCCGCTGCACACCCCGTCGGCGGCGCAGGCGCAGTCCTGGTCGATGGGGGTGCACCCCGTCTTGCAGCGCCCGTCTTCGGCGCAGGTGGGGGCCTCCTTCTCCTGGAGCCACCCGCTCACGAAGCTCGCGTAGGAGTAATAGTCCAGTCTCACGTCGGCGCCGTCGGTGCAGGACTGGCTGGTGGTGAAGGAGTGGACCCCGACGATGCGCTCCACCCCGTCGGCGAAGGTGTGAAAGGACGGCCCGCCCGAGTCTCCGTGGCACACGCCCTTCCCCTGGAAGTCGCCCAGGTAGATGTGAGTGGAGGAGAGCTGCCGGAAGGTGAGGTCCACGGTGCGCTTGGTGCCCGCGCCGCTGCCGCTCGAGCCGGTGCTCCCATACCCCACCGCGCGCAAGGGCCGGCCTCCGAAGCCGCTCACGCTCGAGGTGTTCCACGGCTTGGGAGCGATTCCCGGCGAGCGCTCGAGCAGGCCCATCGCCACGTCGTTGGCGAGCCCCACCGAGGGGTTCCAGCTCGGGTGCATGCGGGTCTCCACCAGCTTGATGAGGTCATAGCTGGAGGCCTGGTTCACGTCGGTCTTGTTCATCGCGTAGATGGTCATCGACGAGGCGTTGCCGATGCGGGGATCCACGCAGTGGGCGGCGGTGACGATGGAGCGGCCGCCGATCAGCGTGCCGGTGCAGCCCGACTGGGTGCCGTTGTCGTAGAGCTGCAACAGCATGAACACCTCGGGGTCGGCGTAGTCGACGGTCCCCCCGACGATGGCGCTCCGGGAGGTGCCCACCTCGCCCTCGGGCTCGAGCCCGGCGCAGCCGGAAAGGAGGAGGGCGAGCGCCAGTCGCATCCCGCGATGAGTTGCGCACCGCCGCGACTCGTGCGTCACGTTCTCGCCCATCGCGGAGGCCTAGCGCCTGCGCCGGATCAGCCCGAGCAGCGCCAGCGCCAGCGCCGCGGCCGGCATTCCCCCCGCGGCGGCGGAGCAGCCGGCGGCCGGGCCCTCGGTGGGCACGCGAGGGAGGTACACGATTCTGTTGCTCGGTGTGGGCTGCACCACGGAGGCGGAGTAGCAGTAGCGCACGCCGTCGTAGCCGCCCTGGCAGGTGTGGTCGGCGGGGCAATCGAGGTTGCTGCCGCAGGCGAGGGCGCAGCGAAGCGTGCCGCCCGCGGGGCCGGTGCAGACGCCTCCGCGGCAGTAGTCCTCCTTGGAGCAGGCCTCGCCGAGGCTCACCTCGGGCTTCTGGGCGAGGATGCACACCTTGGCGGTGCCGCACTCCATCCCGGGAGGGCACTCGGAGCTCTGGGTACAGGAGCGGGAGCAATAGAAGCTGGAGTGCTGCGGGTCGGTGACGCACTTTCTGGACTTGCAGACCGACTCGGTGAGGCAGAGGCCTCCCTCGGCGACGCAGTCGGCGTCGGGCGAGGGGCAGGCGTCGATGGAGCAGATGCCGTTGGTGCCGCAGTCCTTGGGGCAGTCGGGATCCTTGGCCAGGTCGGCGCAGGAGGCGGTGCACTGGCCGTCGGCGGCGCAGGCGCAGTCCTGATCGATCGGCGCGCACCCCGGGAGGCATTTGCCGTCGGTGGCGCAGGTGGGCGCCTCCCAGGCGGCGTAGGTGGATTTGATCCACTGGACGTCGACGTCCACCCGGCTGTCGACTCCGTACTGGTCGCAGTCCTGATCGCCGTAGCTGACCACGCCGGCCACCCGCTCCAGGGCGGAGCCGCTGGTGATCATCAGCCCGGGGCCGCCGGAGTCGCCGCCGCAGGTCTGCTTGCCGGTGGCGCCGGATTCGATGGTGAGCTGGCCCACCTGGCGGAGCGCGTAGCTGACTTCACGCTTGATGCCTCCGCCGCTGCCGGCGGCGTTGGTGACCCCGAAGCCGACGTGGCGAATCGTCTTGCCCACGTCCGAGTAGCTGAGCGGGGTGGGGTTCACCTCGATGGGGGTGACAGTGGTGACTGCTTGGGCGAGGCGGAGCACTCCGACGTCGTGGGCGTTCCCGTTGTAGCTGGGATGTTCCTTCTGCTCGACCACCTGGATGGTGGCGGTGGGCGAGTAGGAGTAGGTGCCGAACAACACGTAGTAGGGGTAGCCGGTGCCGAAGGAATAGACGCAGTGCGCCGCGGTGAGCACGGTCTTGGGGGCGATCAAGGTGCCGGTGCAGAACACGTCGCTGCTGCCGACCGAGATCGCCACCACCGCGGGATCGCCGTTGGCAGTGGTGCCGCCGACGATGGCGGAGCGATGGGCGAGGTAATCGGCGGTGGGCTCGCGGCGCTCGGACAACTCTGCCGAGGGGCCGCAGGCCGTCGCGCAGAAGAGGAGGAGGACAAATATCGAACGGTGCATGCGCTTTCCTCGTGGCCGCCTGCGCATCGAGCGGAAAATATGGCCGCGCCACTTGAGCAATGGGTATGCCAAGGTGGGAGAGCGAGAGATTGGCGCCCCTTGCTCGCTGGGCAGGTGTCTCGTGACGCGTCAGGCCGCGACAGGGACGCCGTGAGGTGGCCGAAGCCAGGACAGTCCGCGGCAGTGGGCGCTGAGCAAGGCGGGTCGGTTCCAAAGCGGGTTCAGGCGCCCGGCGGGCCGTATCCGGCGCGGGCCAGGAACTCGAGCAATGTCGTGCGTACCGCCTTCGCCGCAGCCAGTTCCTTCTCGACCAATTCACGCGTGGCCACGAAGTCGCGATCGTAGTCGGCGAATTCGCGATAGGTCTCGAGGCGGGCCACCTCGTGCTGCACGTCGGCCGGCAAGCGGCCCGGCCTGATGAGCTCGGAACCGAGCAACGAGAGCGCCCCCCGGTGCGTTTTCGGCTCGATGCCGTCGGACAGAAGGACGGCCAGGCAGAGATGAAACGCCGCGTAGTAGAGGCGATTGAGCGCGTCCTTGTAGAGCGATAGAGAGAAGAGTGCCTCCGCCGCGCGCAGGCAGCGGTCGGATTCAGCGAGCTCGACGGCGATGTTGCGGCGCCGGTTGTCGGCCGTCACAACGGAACGCCCTCCATCTCGATGTCGCGCGCCAGGCGCTGCTCGGTTCGGCGGAGGTGTTCGAAGTGTTCGGGGCTCATGGGCAACAGGCTCACCGGGAGGGTCCATTCCAGGCCGGCCTCGCTGGCTATCCGCGTGGCGCGGGCGAAGTCCTCGTCGGTGAGCCCGGCGATCACCGCCAGGACGTCGACGTCCGATTCCGGGCCATAAGTGCCGCGGGCGGCGGACCCGAACAGGGTGACCGCCCGCAGGCGCGCGCCGAACTCGGCCCGGAGGCGTCCGGCCAGGTCATCGAGCGCCCGGCGTACCCGCGGGGGTATATCGATCGTAGGCGGCACCGGGGCAGTATAGACGCGCGCCTGCGGATCCGCCTCGGCCGCGGGCTGACGGAAGGCGTGATCGACCTGAGCTGCGCCGCTCTCGAGCTCAGCAACGCCGCTTTCGCTTGCAACAATCCCTCCCCCGAAATCGGGAGGGCCAGACCCGAGATGAGAGGCGGCACTTCCGCGTCCGGACCTGCCATACCTCAGCGCGAAAGTGCCATTTCACAGGGACCCTGCCAACCTGGCGTGGACACTGTGCTCTCCCCGGACGATAGGCGACAGACCGCCGCGGCTTCTCGCGCGTTTGAGGCGCCCACCCTCAAGCTCGCTGGAGAAACTGCATGCCCTCGCCTCGCCGCCTCTTCGCCGCACTTTGCCTTCTTGCCGCTTCGCCCACCCTGGCCGCCGAGAAGCTCCGCTGCCGGATACCGGCCGCCACCGCCGCCGCTCCGAGCAAGGGCGATCCCAAGGTGCGCGAGGCCGCCCAGCGGGGCCTCGAGTTCCTCGCCCGCTCCACCGCCGAGTGGGCCAACACCAACCGCTGCTACGGCTGCCACGTCCAGGCAGTCACCATCGAGGGGCTCTCCGTCGGCACCCACCACCAGTACGACGTGCCCACCAAGGAGTTCCGCGCCATCGTCGACAGCATCCTCAACCACAGCGGAGGCGCACGCCAAAGCCCGCGGGGCCTCTACCACTCCGGCTACCCGAAGACCGCCCGCACCTTCGGCGGCGCCGCCTTCGCCCGTTACGACCAGTGGGTCGACGCCAAGCTCCGCGACGACCTGGTGAAGGTCGCGCGGCAACTGCTCGAGCAGCAGCAGACCAGCGGCGCGGTGGTGGGCGACCACCAGTCCTACCCGGTTACCGCCGGCACCATGCAGTCCACCTACCAGGCGGCCCAGACCTGGCGGCAGGCCTACGCGCGCACCGCCGACGCCGCCTGGCTCACCCCCATCCAGCGCGCCGAGGCCTACATCCAAAAGATCGCCGGGGCCTGGGGCGAGAACCCCAAGGGCGTCTACCTCCAGGACGTCAACTACGCCCTCATGGGACTCACCGCCGCCGGAGTGGGCACCTCCGAGGCCACCCCAGCGCGGCTCGTCCGCCACCTCCTCTCCTTGCAGAGTCGCGACGGAGGCTGGGGCTTTGGCGGCGCCTCCGAGGCCTACGCCACCGGGCAGACTCTCTACGCCCTCCGGATGGCCGGGCTCACCGACGCCCATTCGGCCGTCTCCCGCGGCACCGGCTTCCTCGTGGAGCACCAGAACAAGGGCGGCGGCTGGGGCGCGGCCGGCAGCGGCAAGGCCGAGGCGATGTGGGCCGTCCTGGGCCTCGTCTCGGTGGACGTCCTCACCGTGGCGGTGAGGGGCGTCTCCGACGGCCAGCGCGCCTCCGAGGTGATGGCTCTCGAGGTCGAAGCCAAGGACAACAAGGGCAGCGGCGTGGAGCGGGTGGAGCTGTTCGTCGACGACCTGCCCCTGCACGCGGCTTGCGGCGGCAAGCTGAGCTACCCGTGGAACACCCGCTCCCTCTCCGAGGGCAAGCACGTGCTCGACGTGGTCGCCACCAACGCCAAGGGCGAGTCCAGCCGGCGCCGCTTCGAGGTGTACGCCGGCAACGTCTTTTTCACCCAGCTCGGCACCCGCTTCGACGAGCGCGGCCTGGCCACCGAGGTGTCGCTGAGGAACATCGCCCCCGAGGGCCACAAGGGCACCGTGGAGCTCAAGGTCTTCGCCGCCGAGGGAGAGGGCCAGCCCAAGATGGGCAAGGAGCTCTTCTCCACCGGCCAGAAGAGCGCCCAGGGCCCGATGGCCTTCCGCTGGGATGGCAAGGGGAAGGACGGGAAGCTCCAGAAAAAGGGCCGCTACTTCGCCCAGGTCTCCTTCCGCGACGAGAGCGGCAAGACGGTCCAGCACGAAGACGCCCTCTTCTTCCAGGACACCGAGGAGGCCCAGCGCGCCCAGTTCGGCGAGGTGGAGGGCTCCCTCTCGCTCAAGGCCGGCTCCGGAGAGCAGGTGGCGGCCAACGCACTGGTGGAGCTATTGGACGAGAAGGGCAACCTGGTGCAGGCCACCCGCGCCACCCAGGCCGGCCAGTACCGCTTCAAGAACGTGGACAAGGGCAACTACCGGGTGCGAGTCAAGAAGGACGGCTTCGCCGACCGCGAAGCCCCGGTGCAGGCCGCTCCGGCCCAGGAGTCCTCCGCCCACTTCGCCATCGAATGAGGCTACTGGCGCTGCTAACCTCCGGCAGCCATCCGCATCCCGGAGGAGCCGCGCCAGTTGGGCACTGTCCTAAAGGGAGGAACGCTGGTCGAGCTGGAGCCGGCCTCGGTCGAGGTCGCCGACCTTCGCATCGACGACGGCCACATCGTCTCCCGCGGGCCCGCCGCCGCCGAGGCCGGCGACGAGGTGATCGAGCTGGGCGGGAAGCTGGTGATGCCCGGGCTGGTGTGCGCGCACCACCACCTCTATTCCTCGCTGGCCCGGGGCATGCCCCCTCCAGCCGAGGCGCCGGAGAATTTCCTCCAGGTGCTCGAGCGCGTCTGGTGGCGGCTGGACCGGGCGCTGGACCTGGACGCGGTCCAGGTTTCGTCCATGGTGGGGGCGCTGGAGGCGCTCTCCTGCGGCACCACCACCGTTTTTGATCACCACGCCTCGCCGAGCGCCATCGCGGGCTCCCTCACCCAGGTGGCGCGGGGGGTGAACGAGGTGGGGCTCCGGGCGGTGCTCTGCTACGAGGTGAGCGACCGCCACGGAGCGGTGGGACGCGAGGAGGGACTGGCCGAGACCACCGACTTCCTCAAGAAGGCCCGCGGCCGCTTCCGGGGAATGATCGGCGCCCACGCCTGCTTCACTCTCTCCCGCGAGGCGCTGGAGGGGTTGAAGGCGGCGGTGGAATCCACCGGCGCGGGGCTGCACATCCACCTGGCCGAGGACGGAGTGGACCAGCGGCTCTCCTTCGAGCGCTACGGAGAGGTGCCGGTGGCCCGCTTGATGGGGTTGGGCCTGCTCGGTCCCTCCTCGGTGATCGCCCACGCGGTGCACCTCTCTTGGCCGGAGCTGTCGCAGGTGATCAGCACCGGGGCCTGGCTGGTCCACAACCCGCGCTCGAACATGAACAACCAGGTCGGCTACGCGCCGGCGGGGAAGTTCGGCTCGAGGGCGACCTTGGGGACCGACGGCATCGGCTCGGACATGTTCGCCGAGGCGCAGCTCGCCTACTTCCGCTCGCGAGACGCCGGCCAGCCCATCGGCGTCTTGCACTACCTCCGCAACGCCCAGAGGATGGCCACCGAAGTCTTCGGCGCGCCGATCGGGCCCTTGCGCGAAGGGGCCTTGGCGGATCTGCTGGTGCTCGACTACCGGCCGTCCACCCCGCTCACGGCGGAGAACCTCGCCGGCCACTTCCTCTACGGGCTCTCCTCCCGCCACGTGGAGGCGGTGATGATCGACGGCATCTGGAGGATGTGGGCCCGCCGGCCGCTCTCGGTGGACGGGGAGGCCCTCTCCCAGCACGCCCGCGAAGCGGCCGCCTCCCTGTGGGCGCGGATGGCCGAGCAGAAGTGAGCCGCGGCGCGAGTTGCGTCCGCCCGAGGGCCACCGTACCGTGACGACATGGCTGTGACGGCCGCGGAAATGGCGCGGGCGCTCGTGGAGCGCCAGCGACGCAAGCGCGAGGCACATGCGCACAGAGCGGCCGAGCTGAGGGCGCGGTTGGCCGATTGGGCGGCGAGCGCCGTGCGAGCGGGCATCATCCGGCGGGCGTGGCTCATCGGCTCGCTGGCGTGGGGTAGCCACGGCGAGGGCTCGGACGTCGACTTGGTCGTGGAAGGACTGGGGGTTGAGCGCGAGACGCAAACCTGGGTCGAGCTGTGCGACCTGGTCCAGGGCTCGGTGGACCTTCTCAGGATCGAGGAGCTTCCCGAGTCCTTCGCTCGACGAGCGCAGGCCGAGGGAGTGCCGCTGCCGTGAGCCCGGAGGCGCGCGCCGCTGCCGCGGAGATCGCCCTGCTCCGCAAGGAGATGGCCGAAGATCTCGCCGCGCTGGAGGAGCCGGAGCGAGAGCTTTCTTCCATCGCCGGGCGGTGGGAGCAGGCGCGGGAAGAGCGGCCCTGGGTGGTGGTGGCGGCGGTGGACCTCCACGCCTGGTACGGCGGGCTGGAGGCGGCGCTGGAGCGTGTGGCTCGCGTCATCGATCAGAGCCTCCCCGCGGGAGAGCGCTCGCACCGCGAGCTGCTCCTCCGCATGGCGACCGACGTGCCGGGGGTGAGACCGGCTGTCGTCGCCGACGAGTCCGTGCGCGAGCTGGAGGAGTTACTGAAGTTCCGTCACTTCTTCCGTCATGCCTACCGCGTGCAGCTCGACCCCTCCCGCGTGGCGGAACACACCCAGCGGTTGCTCAGGCTGGCCCCCGAGGTGAGGCGCCAGCTCGCGGTCTTCGATTCCTTCTTGGCGCAGGCCCTCGCTGAGGTCACCAGAGAATAGGAACTCCTCAGCTCGGCTTCACAGCGGCCTCGCCTCGAGCGAGTTCCAGCGTGCGCGCACCCAGTTCCGCATGTACTCCAGCTCCTCCTCGAAGCTGGTGAAGTCGGTGCGGCCGGACCAGAGCGAGTAGGTCCGGTAGCGGGCGGACCATTTCTCCTCGTCGCGGAGCGCCGCGGCGCGCACCTCCTGGGCGTAGCGGTCGAGCAGCGAGAGCACCTCCTGCGCGGAGAGCGGCCCCTGCATGAGCTGGCGGTAGCGCGCACGGATCGGCCCGGCCATCAGCGGGTCGGCCATCATCCGCTTGAACATCTCGTTGTAGCCGTAGAAGGTCAGCCGGGCGGTGGGCGAAGTCCGGGTGGTGTTCCAGCTCTGGCCCAAGGCGGCGTCCAGGTCCCAGGGGAGGTAGCGGAACAGCCCTCCGCGCGGGTCATGGAAGTGGTAGGCGTTCTTCCCGCCGGAGTCGGTCGCCACCAGCAGGGTGATGAGAATCCACCAGTCCTCGTACTCACTCTGGCGCACCCTGGTGGGCAGCCCCGATCGAAAACCCTCGGGGCTGGACGAAGCGACGAAGCGAGTCAGCCCGTCCAGGTCGTCGTAGGCGCCCTCACTTCCGTCCTCGGGCAGGCCTGATTTCTTCTCGAATCCCTGGTGGAGCGGGTCCTTGGGCGTGCCGTCGCGGGCGAGGAGCGAGAAGTTCGCGTCGGAGTTGATCGACTTGAAGAGGTTTCCCTCCTTCCACAGCCCGTGCCGCTTCATCAGGTCCGAGTCGACGTGATCCGCGGCGGTGTACAGCCCCCAGTACTGGCCGTTGACGAACACCACCACGCTGAAGGTGCGCAGCCGGATGTGGGTGGGGTCCATCCGGCTCCACAGCTCGAAGGCGAGCCGGTGGCGGAGGTAGGAGTTGTCGTTGAAGGGAGTGATCAGCACCAGCTTGTCGCGCCTGGAGAAGCCCACCGAGAGGTCCTCGAACTCGTCGGTGTCGGGGAACTTGAGCGTGTAGCTCTTCTTCGGGAAGGAGAGCGAGGTCGCCCCGCGGACCTTCGCCTCCGCCTGGTAGGTGTGGCCGCGGTACACCACCGTGGCCGGGCCGTAGCGGTCTCGCGAGAGGGGCGCGGAGTGGAACAGGTGCAACACCGGCAGTCCCATCTCCTCGGAGTAGCCGGATGGGTCCGCGATGGGCAGGTTGCCCTGGCTCTGCCACCGGTCGGCCACCCCCAGCTTGAGGCGGCCCTTCTCGCCGGTGGTGGACTCGACTATCTCCAGCTCGTACACGCCTGCCTGATCCAGCCCCGGCGTCCACTCCAGGGTGAAGGTCGCCGCGTCCAGACGCGCGCCCTTGGGGAGCGGCGAGGCAGTGAAGGCCAGCCCCGGCGCCTGATACCCGGTGGCGCAGGAGAGCTTCACCGACAGGGGCTCCAACTCGATCAGCCAGAGCGCGCCTCCTCCGGTGGGCTGGCACAGGCCGCTCCCCGGCAGCAGGGGCGGTAGGCTCGGCTCCACCGGCCGCCTCGGCTGGCCGGCGGGAAACGCCTGCTCCGAGCCGGGCGGCAACTCTTCCTCGGGGACGGCCGAGGGCCCTCCGCAGGCGAGCGCGCCGCAGAGCAGCGGAAGCAGGCAACGAGCCCTCCCCATACTTTTCCCCCGTTTCCGAGGAGGAGTAGGCATTGCGGCTTCCCGGCGGGAGCCCCGGCTCCAGCGAAACGTCGGCGGCGAGCGCGTCAACACCCGCGCGAGCCTTGACGGTTCGCCGTGGTCGTTCTCTATTCCGGAGCGCCATCGAGGCCGCCTGCTGGCGACCAGGACAAGGGGGAGGCGTGACCCACCACCGCTTGGGAGTGTGTTGCCTTCTGATTGCAGCTTTCGCGGCCTCTGTCTCCGGCTGCGCCATCTCCGAGCCGGCCGGCTCCTGCGCCGACGGAAAGAAAAACGGGAACGAGACCGACGCCGACTGCGGAGGAAGCTGCTCACCCTGCGGCAGCGGGCGGGCCTGCGCCAGCGCGGATGACTGCGCCTCACGGATCTGCACGGCCGCAGCTTGCGGCCCCGGAAGCTGCACCGACGGGCTCAGGAACGGGTCGGAGCCTGACGTCGACTGCGGCGGCGGCTGTGCTCCCTGCGCGGCGGGAAGAGCATGCGGGGTTTCGACCGATTGCGCATCGAAGGTCTGCGAGGCGGGGACCTGCGCGGTGGGCAGCTGTACCGACGGCATCAAGAACGCCACCGAATCGGACATCGACTGCGGCGGCGCCTGCGCGCCCTGCGGTCCGGGCAAAGCCTGTGGCACCCTGACCGACTGCGTCACCAAGGCGTGCATCAGCGGCGCCTGCGCCCAGCCCACCTGCTCCGACGGGGTCAAGAACGGCACGGAGTCAGATGTCGATTGCGGGGGAAGCTGTCCCCCGTGCAGCCTCGGCCAGGCCTGCGGCGCTTCCAGCGACTGCGCCTCGAGGGTCTGCGCGGGCAGCCTGTGCGTGCCAGGCACCTGCCTGGACGACCTCAGGAACGGCAACGAGACGGACGTGGACTGCGGCGGAAGCTGCGCGCCGTGCGCGGTCGGCCGAAGCTGCGTGGCTCCCGCGGACTGCGCCTCCAAAGTCTGCTCGGCCGGCCTCTGCGGCGCTCCGAGCTGCTCCGACGCGGTGAAAAACGGCCCCGAGACCGACACCGACTGCGGGGGAAGCTGTCCCCCCTGCGCCAACGGCAAGGGCTGCGGGGCCGCCGGCGATTGCGCCTCGAAGGTCTGTACCGCCAGCGCCTGCGCCGCGGGGTCATGCACCGACGGCATCAAGAACGAGTCCGAGTCGGACGTGGATTGCGGCGGGGACTGCGCCCCCTGCGTGGCGGGCAAGGGCTGCGGCAGGCCCACCGACTGTGTTTCCAGGGTGTGCTCGGCGGGCGCCTGTGCGCCGGGGAGCTGCACCGATGGGATCAAGAACGGCTCCGAATCGGACGTGGACTGCGGAGGGCCCTGCTCGCCCTGCGCCACCGGCCGGACCTGCGGCGGGCCGGCGGACTGCGTCGCGAAGGTGTGCGCGGCCGGACTCTGTGCGGCTCCGGCGTGCAACGACGGGGTGAAGAACGGCGGCGAGACGGACCTCGACTGCGGCGGGGCCTGCGCATCCTGCGGGACAGGCCAGGGGTGCGGCGTCTCGTCAGACTGCACCTCGCGGGTGTGCGCCGCCGGGGCCTGCGCGGCGGCCACCTGCACCGACGGAGTGAAGAACGGGGCCGAGAGCGACCTGGACTGCGGAGGAGGCTGCGCCGGCTGCGGCACCGGCAAGGCGTGCGGCACGGGAGTGGACTGCGCCTTTGCGGTCTGCACCTCTGGAGCCTGTGGCCTGCCAAGCTGCTCCGATGGCGTCCGCAACGGGGCCGAGAGCGACCTGGACTGCGGAGGAACCTGCTCCGGCTGCGCCACCGGGAAAGGATGCGGCGTCGCCACCGACTGCGCCTCGAAGGTTTGCAGCTCCAAGACCTGCTCGGCTCCCTCGTGCACCGACGGGGTGAGGAACGGGAACGAGAGCGACGTAGACTGCGGGGGAAGCTGCGCCGGCTGCGCCGTGGCTCGCTCTTGCGGGGTGGCCAGCGACTGCGTCAGCGGGGTCTGCTCCGGCGGCCTGTGCGCGCTGCCCACCTGCAGCGACGGGGTGAAGAACGGAAGCGAAACCGATGTGGACTGCGGGGCGACTTGCTCGACCTGCGCCAGCGGCAAGCGCTGCGTCGCCTCGAGCGATTGCGGCTCGGGGGTGTGCACCTCGGGGCTGTGCGCGACGCCCTCCTGCACCGACGGCCTCAAGAACGGGAGCGAGAGCGACGCCGACTGCGGTGGCCCCTGCACCGGGTGCGGCGCCGGCAAGGCCTGCGGCGGCGGCTCGGACTGCGCCTCGAAGGTGTGCACCGCGGGGAGCTGCGCCGCCTCGACCTGCACCGACGGAGTGAAGAACGGCACCGAGACGGACGTGGACTGCGGCGGCGGCTGCACCGTGTGCGGCGTCGGGAAGGGGTGCGCGGCGGGCAAGGACTGCACCTCGGGGGTCTGCGTGTCCGGCCTGTGCGCCGCGCCCAGTTGCACCGACGGGGTCAAGAATGGCGCGGAGATCGACGTGGACTGCGGGGGAGGCATTTGCAAGGGCTGCGCGAGTTGCACCTCCGGCGCCGACTGCGCCTCGGGGGTGTGCGTCTCGGGCGCCTGCGCCGCCCCCACCTGCTCGGACGGCGTGAAGAACGGCGGCGAGACGGACGTGGACTGCGGCGGGACGTGCAGCAGCCTCTGCGCGAACGGCAGGCAGTGCGTCACCGGCGCCGACTGCGTCAACAAGATTTGCACCAGTGGGCTCTGCGCCAGCCCCACCTGCACCGACGGAGTCAAGAACGGCGCCGAGACCGACGTGGACTGCGGCGGCGGCATCTGCCCGCAGTGCGCCGGCAAGCCCTGCACCGCCAACGCCGACTGCGCCACCGCGCTGGTGTGCCTGAGCTCAGCCTGCAGCCCTCCGACTTCCTGCAAGGCGCTCAAGGCCGCGTACGCGTCTCTGCCGAACGGGGTCTATACGATCGATCCGGACGGCGCGGGCGGCGCAGCTCCCATCCAGGTGAACTGTGACATGATCCGCGACGGCGGGGGATGGACGCTCGGGCTCAAGACTTTCTACTACGCTCGCAACCAGGGTTTCTGCGGCGTCACCGGAAACGTGGGGCTGGTGGGGGACGGGATGACCACCCAGTGGAACCCGTACAAGCTCTCCGACATTGCCATCCGAACGATCATCGGACCGTCCCAGCAGTTCGACGTCCTGGTCGATCAGACCGGCTACTACGGCGGAACCTCCACCGGGAACTACGAGTACGTCATCCTCCGGAGCTACACCGGCTACTGGAGGTGGGACGCCCCGGTCGCCGTTTCGGCCACCATGACCACGATGCAGTCCTACCGCATCCTCGATGACGGGCTCATCTGGACCGGAGAGTTGAAGTGCGGGACCGGCGGCTACGGCATCAACTGCTACGATCTCCTGCGCGGCAACAACCCCCAGGGAGGGGCGGGCTGCTTGGTCCCCCTCGGCACGCAGACCAGCTTGAGCTGGCATTACTTCTACATGGGCGACACCAACTGCGACAGCTACCTCTACATCTGCAATGGCGCCCAGGCCTCCTCGAGCGCGAGCTTTGCCCACCGGTTCTGGTTCCGCGAGAAGTGAGCTTCAGGGCGGGGGCCGGCGCGTCCTATTTCTTGCCGGACAGTACTGCCACGGCGGGCGGCGGGTCCCCGGCCGAGATGACCACCAGATCGGGCGTGCCGTCGCCGGTGACGTCGAACTGCACAGCCGCCGACCCGCCGTCGAGCAGGCGGATTGGATCCTGGAAGCCGTACCCGTAAAAAGTGGGCCCGTTCGCCGGGTAGATGGAGACGCCCGAATCGGAAACCGCCACCAGGCTCACCCCGGCGGCATTGGAGGTGACCTGGAAACCGCCCAGGCAGAAGTCGGCCACGGGTCCGGCCAGGACCGGCGCCGTGGTGCTCCCCGTGCCTCGAAGCAGGGAGTCCATCTCGAAGCCCGTCCCATTGTTTCGGAAAGCTTCCAGCGCGCCCGATTCGTCGATTGCGACGAAATCGGTGCTTCCATTCATGTCGAAGTCGACCGCCCGCGCTCCGCGGAAGGAGCCCGACCAGGACGCCCCGGTGACGCCCCCGTCGGCCGCGACCAAAAAGTAGCGGAAGCCGATGTTGGTCACCGCCGCCACCAGCGTGCCGCCGTCCCCGGCGGTCGAAACCACCGAATGGAACATCTGGCCGCCGTCGGCGAGGCTGGTCCACATCAGCCTCACCGGCCCAAGATAGCCACCGTCGCCCGCCCCCCGGTGCAGGTCCAGGTAGCCGTAGATGGCCGACTCGCTCGCCACCGCGAGGTCCCGAAGTCCATCCCCATCGTAGTCGAGGCTCGCCGCGCCCCGGAGCGCCCTGCCGGCCAGGTCCACCGGGAAGGGCCTGCCGACGAACGCGAGGGCGCCCACGTTCTCGAGCACCTGAGGGCTGGAAGGGGCCGCGGAGGGAATCGGCAGCAGGTCTGCCAGCGGCGAGCCCACGAAGTCGGCCGCCACCAACTGGCGGATGCCGCTGCTTCCGGCGTCGACTGCGCCGAGCGGGGCGAAGCCCCCGTCCGTCCCCCTCCACCTGGACACCGCGCCCGCGAAGCCATCCGTGAAGATCAGGTCCAGGCGCCCATCTCCATCGAAGTCGGCGGCGACCAGGCGCTCACCGACCAACGCCGCCGCGGCGCCCGCGTCCAGCCCGGATCCTCCGTCCCCCGCGCCACCCCCGTCGGTCCCGGGGCCTCCGTCTCCGGCGTCCGCTGCTCCACCGTCGGGCTCGCCGGCATCAGGGCGGCCACCGTCCCAGCCGGCATCCTGAGCCGACGCGTCAGGTGCGCCCCCTTCCACCTGGCACCAGAAGCCGCCTGCCCCGTCGGACTCGCAGGCGTAGCCGGCCCCGCATCCGGTTTCTGGTTGGCAGCGCGCCCCGCTCAGGTCCTTTGCCGGCAGGCAGCCGCACGCCACCAGGGCGGCCAACCCCAACGTCCGCCTCACCTAGAAGTCCCCCAGGAATGAAACAGCCACGCCACCCGGCGACGGGGACACCACCGCGGACGCGGATGGCCGATGGGGCGTGAGCAGGTACCAAAGCGCGCCTGCCCCAAGTCCGGCGGCGCCGCCGATGAGGAGCCCGACGCCGACGCCATGGGAGCGCGCCGCGGCGTCGTAGCGCGAAGACACTTGCTGGACGGTGACCCCCGGGGAGAACCGGCTGTCGAGGGCCGCCTGCGCCTCACCGCGGGAGAGCGCCACCGCCAGCCCTCCGGCGATCGCCGCGGCGGCCCCTGCTCCTCCCAGCACCATTGGCGGGACGGCCGATGGCGCGGCCAGTGGCCCTTCCGGAGCGGCTGACCGCGCGCCCGCCTCGGGCAACGCCGCGGCGAGGGCCCTGGTCATCCTCGCCACCGCCGCGTACCAGTCGCCCTCGGAGTCGAGCACTCGTCCCTGCCGGGCGAGCACCTTGGCGCCGTCGACTTGCAACAGCTTGAGATCGACCCGCAGCCGCGCGCCTGCACGCCCCACCGAGCCCATCACCAGATAGGGCGCCCCCAGGGCACCGCCGATCTCCGCCAGACAGCTGCTGCTCGACTCGTCGCAGCCGAGAAGCGCGCGCTGCCGCTCCGCCCCGAGAATCGCCGAGATGTCGCTCGCCCCCAGCGCCTCGACCCGGCCGGTGGCGGCAAGCTCGGTCAGCACCAGCTCGGCCAGCTCCTCGCCCCGCTTGTCGGTCGAGGCGTCGAAGGACCGCGGTTGGAGCACCACCACCTTGGCCCTCGCCGGAGGTGGCCCCGCCGTGAGGAGCGCCAGCACCCAGCACGCGGAGGCGACCATGGCCGGATGAGAGCAGACCCCTCAGGCCTTGTCACCCGCTACGCAGACTCGCCTCCGCCTCGCGCCGCTCCTTCGCCATCAGGCCCGCGACGCCCGCCGGAGCCGGCCCAGCCAGGCGTGAAAGCTCGTGGTGCCGCGGAGCCCCTCGAGGTCCGGGTCGGCCTCGGCGTGCTCCGCGCTGGTGAAGCCGAGCTGAGTGGCGCGCTCCAGGAGCCTGAGCGCCGAGCCCTCATCCCCCGCCCGCGCGTGGGCACAGGCCGCGTCGTAGGCCACCTCGGCGTTGGGCTCCAGCTCCAGCGAGGCCTCGCCCGCGCGGGCGGCCGCGGCGAACTCGCCGCGGAGGAACAGCACCCGCTCCGCGCAGCGGTAAGCGGAGGGCGCGTGGACTCCCGAGAGCTGCTTGGCCTCCTCCGCCCGCCCCGCCCGGATGAGGCTCCCCGCCCACTCGTGGAGCACCGTGGAGTCCTTCGTCTCGCGAAAGGCCAGCTCCCACAAGGGCAGCGCCCGGGCCTCGTCGCCGATCAGCGAGAAGGCCGCCGCGAGCGCATGGCTCTCCACCCGCTGCCCCTGCGCCTGGGCGAAATGATCCAGCGCGTCCCGGCCCCGCCCCTGCTTGAGACGGACCCAGCCCATGAAATGGTGGGCCCTTCCCCGCAGGGCCCCCACCTCCGACTCGAGCGCCGGGGCCGCGGCATGCTCCGCCTCCTCGTGCTTCCCCTCGGCGTAGAGCGCCGCTGCCCGCGAGAAGGCCAGCTCGGCCGGGCTCGGGGCCTGGCCGGGCGCCTGCCCCCTCAGGTAGGCGCCGATCCCGGTCACCGCCCGCACCAGGAACATCGCGAAGAGCAGCGTGAGGAAGAGCTGCCCGGTCCACAGCCCCAGGGCCACCACCAGCCCGCCGATTCCCAGCGCGATCAGTTGGCTCAAAAGAAAGCCGATCTTCCCGAAGAGCCGGATCAACACCGCGCTCGCGATGCGGCCGCCATCGAGCGGAGTCACCGGCAGCAGGTTGACCACCGCCCAGACCAGATTGGCCTTGAAAAGCCCGTCGGCCACGAAGAACGCCACCTCGGAGCGCCCGGTCGCGCCCAGGCGCAACCCCAGCGCCGCCGTTGCGAGAAGGAGGCCGAAACCTGGCCCGGCCAGGGTCAGCAGCACGTCCTTGTGCCAAGGGATTGGCCCCTCCGCGTTGGGCTGGGTGAGCCCGCCGAGCCCGACCAGGTGGATTTGAGGGCGGTACCCGAAGGCCGCCGCCACCAGGGCGTGCCCCAGCTCGTGGATCAGCACCGAGAGGGAGATGATTCCCATCCAGATCGCCACGCAGGCGGCGAAGGCAGTGTGGTAGCCGGCAGCCGCCGGATCCGCGAGCGCGCTCCCCGGCCAGGCGTTTCCCTTCACCCCATCGGTCGCCAGGTAGGCGAGCAGCCCAGAGAGCAAGAGGTGGCTGGCGTGGACCTCCACCGGGATGCGGCCGATCCGGAAGCGGAGCATCGGGCCGCACCTTAACGCGACCGCTGTTCTCGCGCAGGCCGGCTGCGCTAAAGGAAGGGAGTGCGAATCGGTCCCCACGCTCTCCAAAGCCCCTTCCTCCTCGCGCCGATGGCGGGAGTGAGCCAGATGCCCTTCCGCGTCCTCGCCTTCCGGATGGGCGCCGGGCTGTGCCCCACCGAGCTGATCAGCGCGCAGGGGCTCATGCGGTCGAGCCCGAGGACGCTCCGCTACCTCCGCTACGACCCCGAAGTGGAGCGGCCCTACTCGCTGCAGCTCTTCGGCGGCGAGCCGGAGGCGATGGCCAGGGCAGCGGCGGTGGCGAAGCAGCACGGCGCGCAAGTAATCGACATCAACATGGGGTGCCCGGTGAGGAAGGTGACCAAGAGCGGCGCCGGCTCGGCCCTCTTGTGCGACCCTTTGCGGGCCGCCCGCATCGTGACCGAGGTGCGCTCGGCCACTGGGCTCCCGGTGACGGCGAAGATCCGCTCCGGCTGGGACAGCGCCCAGAAGAGCTACCTCGAGGTGGCGCTCGCGCTGGAGGAGGCGGGCCTCGCCGCCCTGGCGGTGCACCCGAGGACCAGGGCCCAGGGCTACTCGGGCTCGGCGGACTGGTCGGTGATTACCGAGCTCAAGCGTCGCTTGAGAATGCCGGTGATCGGCAACGGCGACGTGAGGAGTCCGCTCGACGCGCGGCGAATGCTCGAGGCCACCGGCTGCGACGCGGTGATGATCGGCCGCGCCGCGCTGGGAAACCCGTGGATCTTCCGCGAGCTGTTGGGCGGCGCGCCGCCCACTCCCAAGGAGCGCTGCGAGCTGGTGCTCGAGCATTTCCGCCGCCACCTCGAGCACGGAGCGGTGGAGCGTCTGGCGGTGAGGTCCTTCAGAAAGCACCTCGGCTGGTACTCGCACGGGCTCCGCGGTGCGGCTTCCTTTAGGAGCGAGGCCAACCGCCTCGAGCGCGCCGCCGAGGTGGAGGCGGCGGCCAGGCGCTTCTTTGCCCAGGCAGCCGGCGAGCCCTCACCCGACGCCGAGCGGGAGGTCGACTACCGCGCCGCGTTCGGCTGACCGGCGGAAAGCTCACTCGGTCCTAAGGCCCCAGACGTTCCCGGGGGCGGTGGCCCGCATCAGCTCCCAGGCGGCCAGGGCGTCCACGAAGCGCTCCAGCTCGTTGCCGAAGGCGCGGGCGCGCTTGGACTGGAGGTAGCCCTGCGCGAATTCCAAGAGCTGGGTGCCGAGGAAGAGCTTGGCCAGAGTGACTTCGGTCTGCCCGAAGAACTCCAGGAAGCGAATCGCGAACCCCGAGCGGCCCTCGCCGCGGCGGTCGGGGCGCTCTTCGCGCACGATGACGGCGCGGGCCTCCACCAGGTTGGCGCCGTCGACCTGGAAGCTGGTCCGAAGCTCGGTCTCCGGTGGCAGGAAGAAGGTGCTCTCGAGGAAGGCGCCGCTCACCGAGACATTGGCGGAGACCAGCCCCGCCGAGAACCGCTGCTCGGGGCCCTCGCCGATCGACAGGTGAAAGCGCACCGCGAGCTTGGCCCGAGGGAAGCGTCGATGCTCCGGGCCACCGTAGCTGTCGTACTCGAACGGCGGAGGCGGGGGCGCCTTCGGCTTTCGCGCCGGCTCCAACTCCCCTCGCTTCGGCATTGCTCCCTCCCTGGCCGTCCGCGATGGGACGGCGCTGCTACCCCACCACTCGGTTCCGGCCGGAACGCTTGGCCTGGTAGAGGCACTCGTCCGCCTGCCGGATGAACTCGGTCGCCTCGGCCTTGTCCTCGCCGAGCCGGCAGGCCACCCCCAGGCTCACCGTCACCTTCATCGACAACTCCTCGTGGGCGAAGGGTTGCTGCTCCATCATCCTCCGGACCGACTCGGCGAAGTTGAGCGCCCCGCGCTTGTCGGTGTTGGAGAGCACGCAGGCGAACTCCTCCCCGCCGTAGCGCGCCAAGAGGTCCTCCCGCCGGATGCGCGGCTTGAGCCTGCGGCACAGCTCCTTGAGCACCGCATCGCCCGCGAGGTGCCCGTGGGTGTCGTTGACTCGCTTGAAGTAGTCGATGTCGAAGAGCACCAGGGAGAGCGCGGTGCCGTACCTCATCGCCCGCGCCAGCTCCCGATCCAGGAACTCGAGGAAGTAGCGCTTGTTGTGGACGCCGGTGAGGCCGTCCAGGATGGTCATCCGGTAGATTTCCTCGTGGTAGGCCGCCTCGACGTCCGAGCCGAAGAGGAACTTGTAGATGACATCGCCCAGCCGCAGGTAGTCGCCGGGGCGCAACAGCTCGTTCTTCACCTTGACGTCGTTGACGAAACTTCCGTTGGTGGAGTCCAGGTCCTCCACGTGCCAGCCGTCGTGGGTGACGTACACCCGGGCGTGGCGGCGGGAGACGGAGTCGGAGTCGATGTAGATGTCCAGCTCCGGGGTGCGGCCGATCACGTACTCCGCCTGGAGCAGCGGGTAGCGCCGGCCCAGGTCCGGCCCGGGCGGGTGGATGTGGAGCAGGATGGCCTGCTGCTCCTCCTGCTTGGCGGAGGGCGCCAAAGGCTTCATCACCACCGTGTTGCTCGAAGGGTCGCCCATTCCCGCCGGAGCCTACAGGAAGTAGCTGATGAAGGGCGCGTTGAGGAGCTTGCCCACCGCCTTGGACCAGGGGCCGACGTCGCCCGGCTGGATCTGCTTCGAGCGGGCAAGGTCGGCCTCCAGCATCGCGCCCACGCTCCCCACCAGGTCCCTGGAGCTGGACTGGTAGTTGAACTCGTAGAGGTGGTTGAGCGAGAGGCTGTCCAGGTTCGCCGAGCCGACCGTGGCCCACGCTCCGTCGCGCACCGCCACCTTGGCGTGGGTCATGCCCGGGTATTCGTAGATCTTCACCCCCGCCGCGAGCAGCCGCTCGTACTCGCCGCGGGAGGCCCAGAGGGTGACGGGGAAGTCGGTCTTTCCCGGGAGCACCACGCGCACGTCCACCCCGCGGCGGGCCGCCTGCTCCAGGGCGCCGATCACGCGCGCGTCGGTGAAGTAGGGGTTCTCGAGGTAGAAGCTCTTCTTGGCGGCGCGGATTTCCCGGAGGTAGGCCTCACGGATCTGCGGCGATTCGCCGGGCACCTGGGAGAGCGCCTGCAGCTCGGTGCCGCCCGGTGCGCCGCCGTCGGGGAAGAAGCGCTCCTCGAGCGCCACTGGCCCGCCGCCCTTCTGGTCGATGCGCCCGCCGAGGTGCATCCACGACTTGAGGAAGTCGACCTGCATCTGCCGCGCGCCCTCGCCCTCCACGCGGATCATCACGTCGTGCCACTCGCTGCGGTACTTCTCCTGCATCCCCATCCCGCCGGTGTAGGCCACCTTCCCGTCCACCACGTAGAACTTGCGGTGCTCCACGTGGTTCAAGGGCTCGGCGCTGCGGAACGGGTCGACGTGGAAGTTCTTGATCACCTGCACGCCGGCGCGCTCCCACCGCTTGAGCATCTGTGCGGTCTTGCCCACGCCGAGGAGCATCCCCGAGCCGGCGGGGTCCACCATCACCCGAACTTCCACTCCGGCGCGGGCCTTGGAGACGAGGATCCGCTCCACTTCCCTTCCGAGGGTGTCGTCGCCGATGGCGAAGTGGCTGATGTGGATGGAGTCCTTCGCCCCCCGCAGGTCGGCGAGCAGCTTGGGGAAGACCTGACCGCCGTCCACCAGAAGCTCGGCGCGGTTGGCGCGCACCACCGGGTGCTGGGTGGGCAGCAGGTGCTCGGGGATGTTCCCGGGCCCGAGCCGGTTGAGCTCGAGCACGGAGGAGACGTTGGCCTCCATCTGTCTCCTCGCGGCCGGCGTCTGGGCCGGAGCGGCCTGGGCTGGCGGAGCGGTGCGAGCGGCGGTTTCAGCGGTTCTGGTCGTCCGCGCCCTGGGCGTCCAGCCAGTATTGTTCGGCTGCTCGGACCGAGTCCCGGCCGCTTTCGCGGGCGCGCTGCCGGAGCGAGTCGTCCGGGAGGTGGGCTGGCTTCGGACGCGGGGCGTGGGCATGCGGACCCTCCCGAGGCGGTGCCCAGCCAGCCTACCCTAAGCCCGAGGCAGCGGGGGAATTGCGCCTGAGCGAGCCGGAGCGACTTCGCCTAACTTCCCGGCGAGGTGCTGGTGCGATGAGGTAGCTTTGCCTGGATGCCGGAAGGCGACCTGGAGCGAATCCTTCACGGCCTCAGCCAGGCGAAGGTGCGTTACCTCGTGGTCGGCGGAGTAGCCGTCGTGCTCTATCAGGAATTCGCGGACCAGGCCAAGCGCGAGCAATGGGTGGCCGAGAAGGGGCTGGCGGTGTTCACCCTCTGGAGCTCCCAGATGCCTGCCACCGAGGTGGATATCTTCGTGCGCGAGCCGCTGCCGTTCGAGGAAATGGAGGCCCGGGCCCGAACCATCAACATCGCCGGAGCCCTCGTCCGGGTGGCGAGCATTGACGATCTCATCGAGATGAAGAGGAAAGTCGGGCGCGCCAAGGACCTCGAAGACATCGCAGAGCTGGAGGCCATCGCCAGGTTGGAGAAAACCGATGGCTGAGCCGGACAGGGCAGCGTGGGAGCGGCACAGGGATGAGCAGCGGCGCGCCTGGCTCAAGCTGACGCCGGAACAGCGACTGCAGATGATCGAGCAGTTAAAGGCCTTCTGCCAGAAATACCTCGGGGCGGCCAGAAGGTCCAAGAGGGAGCCCTCGAGCTGAACCTGCGCATGGCGAACGGCGGGGCTCAGCCGATCCGCCTCAGCAACTCGACGTCCACCGCATCGCCGTGCACGAAAGCGCGGCGGAGCCGCTCCGCGGGCGCGAGGTCCACCACCTGCCCGGCAGCGCGAAGGGCCTCCCCGAGCAACTGCCGCTCCTTGGCGGTGAGCCGGCCGTCGACGATGGTCGCCACGTGCAAAAGCCGCAGCGCCACCTGCCGCTCCGGGGTTTTGAGCTGGGCCAGCGAACGCAGGAATTCTCCCACGTCGTCCACCTCGCCCGCGGCGGCCGGAGCACAGCGGGCCACCACTTCCTTGAGCAG
>JACPVI010000086.1 GCA_016191815.1 Myxococcales bacterium | reverse complement strand
GTTCCTTGGAACAAACTACCGGACCGGGTCAGCTGGCTCGGCAACCGCAAGCTCCGGCTGGAGTGGCAGTAGCGACGGCGAACGGGTGGTCGGGCCTTACGAAACCTGTCGGTTAAGGCTGCGCGAAAATCGGTGCTGAAGAATTTCGCCGAGACGGCGCCGCTGGCGCCTCCGAGATCGCCGACGCCAACCGCCGGGGAGCCTGCTACAAGGAGGTCTTCCCCAACGGCCTCGTGGCCGAGGTCGCCCCCTGGGGCAAACAGCAGATCGAGCCAGCCGAGAAGCTCATTCTCCGGCTGGAGAGCAGCAAGCAGTCCGCCCTCGCCCCCATCCAATCGGAGTGGGCTCCACGCCTCAAACAGGCCCTCGCGGACCTCAGGAAGGCAGCCACCGATCACACCAACGCCGAGCGGGCCTACAGCACCACTTTCGCCGAGGAGCTGAGCCTCCGCACCCAGCACATGCTCCACGTTGACAAGATCGCCGGCCTGGCACGCGCGGCCTTCCCCGGCGACCGGGCCACTCAGGATCTCATCTTCCCGGTCACCGTCGAAGAGGAGGGCTCCGACTCGACCGACCAGCCGGAAGGCAACGGGCCCTAAGGGAACTACTCTCGCGGTCTCGGATTCCGCAGGCCCCGGACGACTCGGCGGGCCGAACTTCGACCTCACCGCCGGGCGTAGTATCGTGGGCGGGCCGATGATCCCTCGCGCCCGCCTGCTCCTGCTCTCCGCCGCGCTGCTGACCGGCTGCAGCGTGAACCTGGTCCACGATCTGCCGGAAGACGACGCCAACGACATCTACGCCCTCCTGCAGAAGAACGGCATCACCGCCACCAAGACCAAGGACGAGGGCGGCAACGAGCCGCGCTTCATCATCTCGGTGAACAAGCCGGACGTCGCCTCGGCGGCCCAGCTGCTCCGCGAGTACTCGCTGCCACGGCCCAAGGCCGACGGGCTCGCGGTGTTCAAGAAGATGAAGGGGATGATCCCCACCCAGACCGAAGAGAAGGGGATGTACATCGAGGCTTTGGGCGGAGAGGTCTCCAACGCCTTCAACCGAGTGCCGGGCGTCCTCGAGGCGCGCGCCATCGTGGTGATCCCCGAGGTGAACGACCTCACCCAGCCGGACAAGAAGCCGCTCCCCTCGGCCTCGGTGTTCGTCAAGTACCGGCCGCTCACCGACGGGAAGCTCCCGCTCACCGATGACCAGGTGAAGTCCTTCGTCGCCACCGCGGTGCCGGAGATGAAGCGGGACAACGTCACCGTGCTGATGACCCAGGCCATGCCCCCCGAGGCCGAGGTCAACCCGGACATGCACATGCAGACCGTCCTGGGCCTGAGGATGACCAAGCCCTCCGCCGAGCAGTTCAAGATCATGGTGGCGGTGGCCGGGCTGCTCATCCTCGCGATGGCCGGCCTCACCGTGTGGAACTTCATGCGCGGCAGCGGCGGGCCCTCGCACGCGCGCCCGAGGTCCAGGCCTCCCCCGGAGGCGTAGCGCCGAGGCCCCTTGGAACGCTACTTCGCATCTCTCTCGAAGCGGCAGACGATGCTCCTCCTCACCGCCGTCACCTACGGCGGCTCGGAGGCCCCCGCCGCCCTCGAGCACCTCCCCCAGGACGAATCGGAGCTCCTGAAGCACCGCGCCGCGCAGATGATGGAGATTCCCCGCGAGAAACGGATCCCGCTCCTGGTGCAGGAGATCAAGCGGGCGTTCTCGACGCGGCGCAAGCACCTCCAGGCCGCCGACCCCGAGCGGCTGGCCCACATCCTCTTCCGCGAGCGCGCCTCGCTGGTGGAGGTGGTGATGCGGGCCTTGCCGTCCAACATCGAGGAGCAGGTGCGGGGGAGGCTCCCTCGCCGGGAGCTGACCCTGCTCCGGGAGGTGAAGCCCGCGATCCTGGACATCGTCCGCTGGAAGCTCGAGGAGAACATGCTCCGCGGCGTGCCCAAGAAGGGCGTGTTCAAGTTCTCCGACGTGCTCATCCTCCAATCCCGCGAGCTGCTCACGGTGTGCGACCGGATGGGAGCAAGGGCTCTGGCCACCGCCATCGCCGGGCTGCCGGAAAAGGAGCGCGAGGCCTTCTTCGGCGCGCTGCCGCCCGACCAGCGGGTGCTGGCGCAGAGGGCCTCGGAAGCGGGGAGGAGCCGCGCGCTCGCCGTAAGCGATGCCAAGGCGGTGCTCGAGATGCACGGGGCGATCAAGCACCCTTCCTTGGGCATGCGCAGCGCCGGGACGCAAAGGTTCGCTCGCGCCTGCCTGGCCCAGTCGCCCGAGTTCGCCATGCGCGTTTTGGAGCGACACTCCGGCGAGTTCGGCAAGCTCCTGGCGAGGTGGGTCAAGGAAGAGGCCAAGCGGACCACCGTCCGCGGCGACGGAGGCCGGGGCGACATCGTCGAGCAGCTCGAGCGGCTCGCGCACAAGGGCGTGATCGACCGTCCGATGAGGCTCCCTCCGCCCGACCGGAGGCCGCTGGGGCCCGCCGCCGCGCAGCTCCCTGGCGGGCAGCTCTTGCCGCCCAGGCCGAAGCTGTCGCCGGCGCACGACCCGCGGCAGCCGGTGGTTTCTTCGCCTGTGCGGGTGCCGGAGCGGGGCGCCTCCTCCGACCGCCGCCCGGCGGTGCCACAGCTCCCGGTGAGGGACCCGATCGCCGAACGGCACGCGAGGATGGCGGGCGCGGTCAGCTCGCGGCAGTTTCCCCGCTCCGACCCGATGGCCGAGCGGGAACGGAGGAGAGCCGGAGCCGCGCCCGGGGCGCCCGCGGCGCCTCGCGAGGAGGAGCAGGAGCGGCAGCGGTACGCGCCCAGGGATCCGCGCGCGGGTCCTTTGCAGTCACTCCCGCACAGGCGGGATCCGGCGCGCGAGATGACCAACCCCCGCATCCTCCGCGACGGCAAGCCGATGGAATACAACCGACCCCCGCCAGCCGAGCGCGCGCGCCCGGTGGCGTCCCCGGCGCTGCAGAAGCTGCCCACCCGGAGGGGCCCGGCACCGGGCGGCACCCAGGTGGGAAGGCCCTCCCGGCAATCGAACAGCGGCCGGCCGCCCAGCATCATCAAGGGGCCGAACCGTGGACCCGGCAGCGGATCGGGCTAGGATCGGCAAGGCGAGGAGCGCGGGATGGAAGAAGACCGCCGTGGCTCTCCACCACGGGTAATCGGAAAGGTCATCAAGGGAGACGTGTCTTCGGACCCCGGTGGCGAGCGGCCGGCTTTGAGGCCGCCCACCAAAGGCGTGCTCGGCTCCGAGCAGTTCGAGGCGATGACCGACGCCAAGCGGATCATCGAGGAGGCGAACCGCAAGGCGCAGGAGATCAAAGACGACGCGGAGCGCCAGCGCGAGGAGGTCTTCAAGAAGGCCCGCGACGAGGCCAAAGCCGAGGTCCAGGCGCAGGTCACCACCGAGCTGGCCCGGGCGAAGATGCAGGCCGGGCAGGTCATCGCCGGCGCCGAGCGGCAGGCCCTGGAGCTGGCCTTGAAGATCGCCGAGAAGATCATCGGGCGGGACCTCCAGCGGCAGCCGGAGCTGGTGGTGGACATCGTGGCCACCGCAGTGGAGAACGTGCGCACCGCCAAGGCGATGGTGCTCCGGGTGAACCCGCGGGACGGTCAGCTCTTGCGCGAGAAGCGGCCGGCCCTGATGGAGCTGATCGGCCGGACCGTCGACGTCTCGGTGAAGGACGACCCGGACATCAAGCCGGGCGGCTGCATCATCCAGACCGAGTTCGGCACCATCGACGCCGAGCTGAAGACGCAGATCGAGATGCTGAGGAGCGTGCTCGTGCCGGACACCGGGAAGAAGGAAGTGAAGTAGCGGTCAGGCCCATGGCGATCGACCTCTCCCGCTACCATCAGCTCGTCAAGGAGACCCAGTGCGTCCGGGTGCGCGGGCGGGTCACCGAGCTGACTGGACTGGTGATCAAGGCCTCCGTCCCCGGGGTGCGGGTGGGCGAGGTGGTGGAGGTCCGCGGCCGGAACCGCTCCACGGTGAAGGCCGAGGTGGTCGGTTTCCAGGGCGAGCAGGTGATGCTGATGCCGCTGGGCGAGCTGGTCGGCATTGGGCCGGACAGCGAGGTGGTGCCCACCGGGATGCCCTTGATGATCAAGGTGGGCGACGGGCTGTTGGGCAGGGTCCTGGGAGGCCTCGGCCAGCCGATCGACGGCAAGCCGCTTCCGGAGGGGCTGATCGACTGGTCGGTGGACCGCGACTGCCCCGACCCCTTCACCCGCCGGCGCATCGAGCGGCCGCTGCCCCTGGGGCTCCGCTGTATCGACGGGCTCTTGACCGTGGGCGAGGGGCAGCGCATCGGCCTGTTCGCCGGCTCCGGCGTGGGCAAGTCCACCCTGATGGGGCAGATCGCCCGGCAGGCCGCGGCGGAGCTGGCGGTGATCGCGCTCATCGGCGAGCGCGGCCGCGAGGTCTTGGAGTTCATCCAGGACTCGCTCGGGGAGGAGGGCCTCAAGCGCTCGGTGGTGGTGTGCGCCACCAGCGATCAGCCTTCGCTGGTGCGCCTGAGGGCGGCGTTCGTGGCCACCTCGATCGCCGAGTACTTCCGCGACCGAGGCGGCAACGTGCTCTTCATGCTCGACACGGTGACGCGCATGGCGCGCGCCCAGCGCGAGATCGGTCTGGCCATCGGCGAGCCGCCGGCGAGGCAGGGCTACCCTCCCAGCGTCTTCTCGATGCTGCCGCGCATCCTCGAGCGCACCGGCAACTCGGACAAGGGCGGCTGCACCGCCATCTACACCGTGCTGGTGGCCGGCGGCGACATGGAGGAGCCCATCGCAGACGAGGTCCGCGGCATCCTGGACGGGCACTTCATCCTCAACCGCGCGCTGGCCGAGCGGAACCAGTGGCCGGCGATGGACGTGCTCGCCTCGCTCTCCCGCGTGATGACCGGAATCGCCTCTGCCGAGCACAAGAAGGCCGCCGGGAAGCTCCGCGAGACGCTCGCCACCTACGAGAAGCAGCGGGACCTCATCCTGCTCGGCGCCTACCAGTACGGCACCGACCCCAAGACCGACTACGCCATCGACAAGTACGAGGCGATCATCACCTTCCTCAAGCAGGGCACCGACGAGGCTTGCTCTTACGAGGACACCGTCCAGCAGATCGTCGCGCTCTTCGAGGAGTAGCCTCCCCCACCTCCTCCCACCCGGTGGTCGGATGTCCGAGCGATGTGCACCGGGCACCGGCCAAGGGTTATGCTGCTCTCCGATGCCTCCGTACCGGCTCCAGACGCTGCTCGAGATGCGCGAGCGAGCGGAAGAAGCGTCCAAGCAGGCCTTCTCCGAGGCGATGCAGGCCCTGGCGAAGGAGAAGGCCGAGCAGAAGCGCCTGGAGGAAGATCTGGAGACGCGCAAGCGGGAGCGGAAGGAGCTGGTCGCCGCCTACTTCCAGGAGGTGATGGCCAAGGGCGCCGGCGCCGGCGGGCTCACCCTGATGAACCGCTACGAGGAGCGGCTGAAGAACGAGGAGGAGCAGGTCGCCCTGGAGATCGAGCGGCAGAAGGAAGTGGTGAAGACCGCGGAGAAGCTTTTGGAGCAGCGGCGGCTGGAGATGGCCGAGGCGGCGAAGGAGAAGAAGGCCATCGAGAAGCACAAGGAGAACTGGAAGAAGCAGGTCAAGCACGAGCGCGACGCGCGCGAGGAGATGGCGCAGGAGGAGATCGGCAACGCGCTCTACCTCGCGCGGCAGCGCAAGGGCGCGGAGTGAGCGATGGGCCGCATCGAAGACGATCGTGAGGCTCAACGGGTAGCCTTGAAGCTCATGCTCCAGAAGCGGGAGCAGGAGCAGAAGGCCAAGGAGCGCTCGCAGGCCGACTCCGCCTTCGCGCGGCTGGTCGGCAAGCAGCAGGCCGAAAAACAACAGGTGCAGAAAGACTCGTCGGCGCGATCGGCGATCGCCCACCTCCTCGAGAAGGAGGGCCACGAGGAGGCCCTGGAAGCCGCCCATGACGAGACCGCGAGGACGGCCGAGCGGGAGCACCTGCGCGGGGGCGAGTCCCGCTCCAGGTCGCGTACCGGGCTTGGGGCCTTCGAGGGGAAGCTCAAGGAGGCGCGCGCCTCGGAGGGAGAGCGGGCCTTCGCCGGACGAGCCTCCGACCAGTCGCAGGCGGCTGTCGCCTCCGAGGGTCGCGCCGCCGACCGGGGAGGGGCCGAGGCCGGGGCGGCCGGGAGGAAGGCCGACGCCAAGTCGCAGCGCGAGAGCCTGGAAGAGCGAAAGGAGGGCTCGCAGCAGGCCGCCGCCTCCAAGGGCGGGGCGAGGTTCGGCAAGGGCGAGCTGAAGGCCGACGCGGACCGGGGAGGAGGCGGAGGGCAAAAGGGAGGCCAGAAGGACAACAAGCCCTCCTCGGAGCTGGCCGCGGGCTTCCGGTTCAACCCGGCGCTGATGGCGCCGGTGCCGGTGGCCAAATCGCGCGACCTGGCCGGCTCGGAGCGGCTGAGGGCGCTGGCGGCGGAGATCGCCCAGAAGATCGTCGAGCGGGTGCGCGTGGGCACCAACGCGGCGGGGAAGACCGAGTTCCAGATCGACCTGCGGAGCGACGTCCTGGCGGGGTTGTCGATCAAGGTGTCGGGCTCGGGAGGGCGGATCAAGGCGGTGTTCAG
Organism: Myxococcales bacterium; assembly: GCA_016191815.1. Taxonomy (GTDB): domain Bacteria; phylum Myxococcota; class Myxococcia; order Myxococcales; family Myxococcaceae; genus JACPVI01. The sequence continues at coordinate 13,171 of JACPVI010000086.1, read as the reverse complement.
CGGGCGCGACCGCGAGGTGTTGAAGCTTTTGGCTGACCAGTCCGAGTCGCTGAGGTCGGCCTTGACCGGCCGCGGTCTCACCCTGGAGGACCTGCGGATCGAGGAGCAGGGGTGAGCCCTCCTCCGGAGAAGCGACCAGCCGGAGGGGACCGCACCGTGATGATGTCGACGCCCACCTTCCGCCCGGCGAAGAAGCTGCCGCCCCCCGGTGGCAGCGCTCCGCCCCAGCCCGCCCGGCCGTGGCGCCCGTTCGTCTTCGCCAATCTGGAGAAGGTGTCGCGCAACCAGATGGTGGTCAGCCAGAAGCTGGAGTGGCTGCTCCCCGGAGTGGCGCCCACCGGCCAGGTGACCGAGGGGGTTCGAAACCGGCTCAAGTCGCTCTTCGAGGAGGAAGTGCGGATGTTCGTGGACTACGTCCACGTCATCCCGCCGCGGGCGCTCAGGAAGTACGTGGGGGAGCCGACCTTCATGGCGGCCCTGGCGCCGCAGCCGCACAAGACGCGGGGTTTCATGGAGGTGGACCTCGCTCTGGCGCACGCCGCCATCGACATGCTCCTGGGCGGCGCGGGCGAGACAGTGGCGCTCAGGCCGCTGAGCGACATCGAGGAAGGCGTGATGAGCTACGTCATCCTCGAGATGTTGAAGGCGCTCTCGCCGGACCTCGATCCCGGCCTTCCGAAGCTGCGGCTGGAGGGGCTGGTGCACGGGCTGGAGGAGGTCATCCAACTCGTAGGGGGGGACGAGCCGCTGATGGCGGTGGTGCAGCTCAAGGCGGTTTTGGGCGCCCAGACCGGCTACGTCCGCCTGTTCATCCCCGCGACCGTGCTCGGGATGGTGAATCCGCCCTCCGACTCGCAGGTGGTGCGTACGCGCCGGGCGGCGGCGGTGGCGGCGAACTCCCATCGGCTCGCTGGAGTGAAGACCTGGCTTCGGGCGGAGATCGGCACGGCGGAGATCTCCAGCCAGGATCTGCTGGAGCTACGGGACCGGGACGTGGTGCTCTTGGAGCAGCTCACCGCCCGGCCGGACAGGGGCGAGGGGGGAAGCGCGCGGCTGCGGGTGGGGGCGGGGCGGGTCGGCTGGGCGGACGCGGAGGTGGTGCTCGAGGAGGGAAGGTACAAGGCGAAGCTCACCGCCTTCCACCTCGGCGAGGGGCCGCGGCAGGACGCCGAGGTCGCGGAGCCGGCCGCGGAGGCCGCGCCCGGCGGCGAGGGGGGCGCGAGCCCCGGCGAGTCGACCAACCCCAACCTGGAGGTCGGGAGGCCGAAAGTGGACGAGAGCACTCTCAAGAACGAAGGCGGGGAGCTGTTGAACGACATCCCGCTGCAGATCGCCATCGAGCTGGCGCGCGTGCCGGTCACCGCGGAGGGGGTTGTCTCGCTCAAGGTGGGTCAGGTGCTGGACCTGAACCGCGTCCCCGGCGAGCCGGTGGAGCTGTCGGTGAACGGGAAGATCGTCGCCCGCGGCGAGCTGGTGGAGGTCGATGGACACCTCGGGGTGAGGATCCTCTCTTTGGCGTGAGGAAAAACCCCCTGCCCGATGGGGAGAGGGTCGGGTGAGGGCGCAGCCTTGCCCGCCCGCTTGCTCGCTCGGGGCGAGGAATGGCGGTCCTCCGGCCGATACACTACCGTTCACCATGTGAAGCTCCGCCCCGCCGCCTGGCTCGCGACCGCCGCGGTCCTGCTGGCCGCCGCGCCACCCGGCGCGCCCGCGCCACCAGACAACGGCGCCGCTGCGTCCCTCGCTGCGCCTTTGGCCCCAAAGCTCGAGCCGCCGCTGATGCGCGGGCAGGGAGACCTGCCGGATCTCGAACCGCCGGCGGAGCCGTTGCCGCAGGAGAGCCTGGGCTGGCAGCTCTTCCGGACGATGCTGGTCCTGGGCATCGTGGTGGTGCTGATCTACCTCACCATGCACCTGGGGCTGAGGCGCCTTTTGGGCGTCCGGGGGCTGCCGGGCCGGGCCTCGGTGGTCTCGGTGCTGGAGCGGGTGCCCTTGGATCACAAGCGCTCGCTGTTCGTGGTGAGGGCCGCCGGCGAGTATCTGCTGGTCGGGGCGGGGGAGGGGCCGCTCAACTTCATCGCCAAGCTGGACGCGGCGGAGGTGGAACGACTGCAACGCGAGAAGCCGTCTCCGGGAGCTTCGTTGAGCCCCTTCCTCCAGAAGCTCCTCACCAGGCGAGGCGGAACTCCTCCTCCGCGAGCCTAGGATCCGACCCGTGAACGCCTCCAAACGTCTAGGTCAGCTCGAGCGCGCAAGGCTGTGGCTGTTCACCGCCGCGCTGCTCGCCTCTCCAAACGCCCTCGCCGGAAAGAAGGGCGGAGCCGGCGCCGGAGCGATCGACGTTGGGAAGGACGCCTTCGACAGCGACTCCTTCGCCTCGCGCCCGCTGGTGCTGATCCTCGCCTTGGCGGCGCTGGGGCTGGTGCCGTTCGTGCTGCTGATGGTGACGAGCTTCGTGAAGATCTCGGTGGTGCTCTCCATCGTGCGGTCGGCGATGGGGACTCAGCAGATACCGCCGACGCAGGTGATCACCGGGCTGGCGATCATCCTCACCGTCTACATCATGGCGCCGGTGGGCCAGGAGATGTACCGGGTGGCGCAGGTGGAAAGGCTGCAGTCGACGGAGGGGATGCTCTCCCCGCAAACGGTGCAGCAGCTCTTCGAGGCCTCCCACCGGGCCAAGGAGCCCTTGCGGAACTTCCTGCTCAAGAAGGTGACCATCAAGGACCGGTCGCTCTTTTACAGCCTGGCGCTGAAGATGCGGAAGGAAGAGGACCGGGTGGGGGTGACCGATCGGGACTTCCTGGTGATCGTCCCGGCGTTCGTGGTCTCCGAGCTGAAGGAGGCCTTCCAGATCGGCTTCCTCTTGTTCGTGCCGTTCATCGTCATCGACATGGTGGTGGCGAACATCCTGCTCGCGCTGGGGATGCACATGCTGTCGCCGACGACCATCTCGATGCCGTTCAAGCTGTTGTTGTTCGTCTTGGTCGACGGTTGGTACCTCATCGCCAAGGGGCTGGTGGTCGGCTACCTGTAGGAGGTCCTCGATGCATCATCTGACCTTCATCACCCAGGAGGCGCTGGTGCTGGTGCTGGTGGCGTCGGGGCCTCCGGTGGTCCTGAGCCTGGTGGTGGGCTTCATCATCTCGGTGTTCCAGGCGACGACGCAGATCCAGGAGCAGACGCTGTCGTTCGCGCCGAAGGTGGTGGTGGTGTTCGGGGTGTTGGCGCTGGCGGGGGGGTGGATCGGCAGCCAGCTCATGCGGTTCACCTTCCAGATCTTCGACCGCTTCCCGTACATGTTGCGATGAATCTGCAGGAGGTCATCCGGCAGCTCGGAGAGGAGCTGGGGATCCGCACCAGCGTCACGGTGTTGATCCTGACGATGGCGCTGTTGATGGCGCGGATCCTGCCGGTGATCATCCTCTCGCCTTTCTTGGGCGGCGAGGTGGTGCCCACCGAGGTGAAGCTCGGGGTGGGGCTCACGCTTGGGCTGGTTCTCTTCCCCGGGTTGTCGGACCGGATGCAGTACGTGCCGGTGACGGCGCTGCCCTACATCGCCCTCTTGATGAAGGAGCTGTTCATCGGGCTATCGCTGTCCTTCATCGTGGGCATGGTGTTCCAGGCGGCGCTGGTGGCGGGCACGGTGATCGACACCATGTCGGGCACGAACATGGCGCAGGTGATGGTGCCGCAGATCCAGCAGCAGGTGTCGCTGTTCAGCTCGCTGAAGATCCAGCTATCGGTGACGCTGTTCCTGACCTTGAACGGCCATCACCTGGTGATCGGAGCGTTCGCGGACAGCCTGTCGGCGATTCCGCTGGACCAGTTCCCGCCGATGCATGCCGGGGCCTGGCCGTTCTTCGACCTGGTGTTGCGGGTCTTCCACGACCTCTTGCGGGTCGCGCTGACGCTCTCGGCCCCGGCGTTCGTGGCGGTGTTCCTGACCGACCTGGCGCTGGGGATGATCAACCGGGTGGCGCCGCAGGTGCAGGTCTTCTTCGTGTCGATGCAGATCAAGCCGATGGCGACGGTGCTGATGGTGATGGTGGCGATGCACCTGGTGTTGAGCCGGCTGGTGGGCGAGTACCGGAACATGCTGCTGTTGGTGAAGGACGCGATCCGGCTGTTGAGCTAGGCGCGGCGATGGCGGACTCCAGCGGCGAAAAGACCGAAGAGCCGACCCAGAAGAAGATCGACGACTCTCGCAAGAAGGGTCAGGTCTGGAAGAGCCGCGACCTCACCGGGGCGCTGGTCTTCCTGGTGGGGCTCGGGGCGATCAAGGCGACCTGGTCGATGGTGGAGGCGGAGGTGGCGTCGCTGTTCCGGTTCACCTTCGACCGGGTAGCGCACCCCGAGGACATCATGCAGGGGACGTTCGCGATGCTGCTGATGGGGGTGAAATCGGCGGTGGTGCTCACGCTGCCGGTGGCGGTGGCGGCGGCGATCCTGGGCGGGCTGGTGGATTTCCTTCAGGTGGGGCCGCTGTTCGCCTTCGATTCCTTGAAGCCGAAGCTGGAGAAGCTGAACCCGATCGAGGGCTTCAAGAACCTGTTCTCGAAGAAGCAGATCGTCGAGGCGATCAAGTCGATGCTGAAGATCGGCGTCGCGGGCTACGTGGTCTGGGCGGTGGTGAAGGACGCGATCGGGATGGTGGTGGGAACGGTGATGGCGGACCTGCCGATGACGCTGGAGGTTTTGGGTGAGCTGACGTTCCGGGTTTCGGTGAGGGTGGGGCTGTTGTTCATCGTCTTCGGCATCTTCGACGTCTGGTGGCAGCGGCGCGTCTACTACAAGGACCTGATGATGACGAAGGACGAGGTGAAGCGGGAATACAAGGAATCGGAGGGCGACCCTCACCACAAGGCGAAGCGCAAGGAGCTGCACATGGAGATCCTCGAGGGCGCGCAGATGGAGGCGGTGAAGGGGGCGGACGTGGTGGTGACCAACCCCGACCACGTGGCGGTGGCGCTGCGTTACGCCCGCGGCGATGCGGCGCCGGTGTTGGTGGCCAAGGGGCTGGACGGCCAAGCGGAGGCGATCAAGCGGCTGGCGTGTGGGGCGGGAGTGCCGATCCTCCGGAACGTACCGCTGGCGCGGGCGCTGCACGGCCTCGAGGTGGGCCAGGGGGTGCCCGAGGAGCTATACGACGCGGTCGCGGAGGTGGTCGGGTTCGTGTGGTCGGTGGTGGAAGCTCGAGAGTCGAGGGTCGCGCTCGACACTCGACGCTCGACCCTGGACTAGGATGTCCGCATGCCCGACGACGCCGAGATCGCGGTCGCGATCAAGTACGACAAGGAGAAGGACCAGGCCCCCCGCGTCGTGGCGAAGGGTCTTCGCTTCAAGGCGGAGAAGATTCGCGAGCTCGCCAAGGAGTACGGCGTCCCCATCATGAAGAACGTTCCGCTCGCCAACGCCCTCTACCGCGTGGACGTCGGACAGGAGATTCCAGAGGAGCTGTATGACGCCGTGGCCGAGGTGCTGAACTTCGTGTACGCCCTCCAGCAAGAGCAGGCCGCCGCCGCCGGCAAGAAGAAGTGAGGCGAGGACCCACAGGCCCCAAGAGGCGATAATCTCGGAGGAGGATTCCGCGCCGCATGGCCAAGATCAACCAGCTGCCGCCTCGCGTCCCCCTCTGGCCCTGGGGCGGCCCACGCACCGTCCGCGAACGGCTCGTCGAACCCACCCAGTTCGACCGCAAGAAGCGCGCAGGGAAAAAGGGCGACCCCAAGAATCCCGCCCTCGCCTCCGCCGAGCTTCTGGACTTCATCGGGCCCTCCCATTCCTCCGAGGAGCTGAGGCTCCCCATGCCGCCTCACCCCGAAGGCCACGACGCCGACGTCGAGGCCTTCCAGGACCGCCCCCACTTCCAGAGCGTCGCCGATCGCGCCGACCCCGACTCCCGAAAGGCCATCGACCGCGGCCTCGTCCGCGTCCAGGCCTCCCCGGAACGCCTCGAACGGCTGCGCGCCCTCTTGGGACGCGAAGGCCAGATGCTCGGCCTCGTCGCCCGCCTCAACGACGAGGTCGAGGAAATCCAACGCCGCATCCGCGAGGAGCAAAAGGACGAGGGCTACTAGCCCATGGCCGACCCCTCCGGCGCCCCCGACGGCGAAAAGCTCGTCGCCCTCCTGCAACGCTGGGCCGACGGCAAGGCCACCCTCAAGGACGTCCGCGGCTACTCGGACGAAGAGCTCTACTCCGTTGCCCGCACCGCCTACTTCTTCTTCTACCAGGGCCGGATCAGCGAGGCGCGCACCCTCTTTCAGGGCCTCTACGCCGTAAACCCGCTTGACTCCTATTTCGCCAAGGCCCTCGGAGTGGTAGAGTTGGCCGCTGGCAACGGGCAAGGCGCCCTCGCCGCATATGACGTCGCCGTCAAGCTCTCACCGGATGATCCGGCCGCCTACGTGGGGCGCGCGGAGGTGAAACTCTCCTTGGGGCAAAGAGCTCAGGCGCTCGATGATCTCCGCAGAGCCGGCCAGGTCGCCGCCGAGGAAGACCCCATAAAACCAAAGGTTTCCGCCATGTTGGCGGCACTTACCAGGAGATGAGAGAAAGGAAGCAACCATCCAACCGGAGCATCGATAATCCACTTGGTCATTGGGGATTCGTTCCCCGAAACTCACACGGAGGCAACAAATGGGTCTGCTTGGTTCTATTGGCAAGGTTTTCCAGAAGGTACTTCCGAAGATTCTCCCGGTTGCGATCGGCGTGCTTGCTGGTCCCGTCGGCTCGATGGCGCTGGACATCTTCAAGCAGGTGGCTGGCGGACTGCTGAACAAGACTGGTGACGGAAGCGGTCTGTTCTCGTCCAACATTCCGGTCTCGCTTCCCAACCCGCTCTCCCGGCTCAACGGGCTTCTCAGCGGGATCGGCGGCGGGTTCAACAACGTCGGCGACTTCCTGAACCGCATCGGCGACTTCCTCAGCGGGCGAAGGAACGTCGGCGGCCAGGACGTGACCGTTCCCCGGCTCGGCGACCGGGCGGGCGCGGTTTCCTCGTACTCCTCCGCGCTCTCTGGCCAGGTGGCCGGCGGCTCCTACGACGCGGCGCTCAACCCTGCTCTCTCCGGCCTCGGCCGCGGCGGCGGGGCGGACAACCCCTTCTCCTCTGGCCTCTCCAAGGACCAGACGGACATGCTGAACAGCATCGAGGACCCGAAGCAGCGGGCCCGCATGGCGATCCAGATGAAGCTGCAGAACCAGTCCGAGTTGACCGCGTTCGTCTCCAACCTCATGAAGCTGCTCCACGACAGCCAGATGCAGATCATCCGCAACATCCAGGCCTAGTCGTAGACTTCATCCAGCAAGCAGGCTAAAAGCCGGGTGCCACCCGCGAGGGGCACCCGGTTTTTTTATTTTTTCCCAGGGAGCGTCACCCACATGACGACCAAGGACACGAACTCGGTCATTCCGATGAAGGACAAGCCACCCGAGAAGCCCAAGGAGGAGATCACTCCCAATTGGGAGCAGATCCTCTACGCGCCCGAGCGCGTCGAGAAGTGGATCAAGGGCGAGATGACCCTGCAGGAGCTCTCGGCCATCTCCGGCCCGGAGATGCTCGAGATGGCGGTGATCGGCTTCTCGATGTACGAGCAGGGCAAGTACGACGACGCCCGCGTGGTGTTCCAGGGCTTGTCCACGCTCGACCCCAAGGAGGGCTACTACCGCACCGCCTTGGGCGCGGTCTTCTTGGCCCAGGAGAACCTGGAGGCCGCCGAGGACTGCTTCAACCAGGCCATCAAGCTCAACGCCAGCGAGATCGCCTCCTACGTCAACCGGGGCGAGGTGTACCTCCGTCAGGGCAAGATCTTGGAGGCGGCGCAGGACTTCAAGAGGGCGGTCGACCTCGATCCCGAGAACAAGGACCCCCTCTCGCAGCGCGCGCGCATCCTTGCGGCGGCCGCACTGGAGACGCTCGAGGCGGCTCGGGCCGAGGCTTTGAACCAGCAGGCGAGCGGCAAGGCGGCGGCGAAGAGCCCGTCCAAGCCGGCCGCCAAGCCGGCCTCGGCGAAGGCGAAGGTGGCGTCCAAGGGCAAGGGTTCCGCGCACGGTAGGAAGAAGTAGCGACGGCGGTAACGCCCAGGGCGGTCGATGCCGGCCGAAGACCGGGGAGCCGGCAGAAAGAAGCCGGCCCGAGTTGAAGTCATCCACTTCCCCAAGAAGGGGAAGCCTGTGCTGGCGCAGGCCCCTGCGCCGAAGCCGAGCCGTACCCAGACCATCCCCGAGTTTCGGCCCGACGAGGAGCTGGTCACCGAGCCGGCAGTCGTGGCGGACGACCCCGCTGAGGACGCCGGTCGGGGGCCAGGTTCGCGGCAGGCGCCTTCCCAGCGGAGCACCCCTCCCTGGCCCAGGACGGACCCGCGGATGGGCGCGCCCCCGAAGGCGAAGGACCGGCGGAAGGCGCCTCCCGCCTCGCGCCGCAAGACGCCCCCTCAACCGTTCCGCGGGGGCGTTCTGGAGATGGACACCGATCCGGCGCTCCGCTACCACAACGAGAAGGTGGAGAAGATGCTCTCCGACGCCCGACCGGAGGAGGGCCAGCCGGTCGCGCCCCAGCAGGTGGCGGAGATGTCCCTCTTCGGCCACCACCTCTTCGAGTCCGGCCGGCTGGAGGAGGCGCGGGTGGTCTTCGAGGGCCTGGTGGGCATGGACGTGGCCGACGCCTTCCCCTACACCATGCTGGGCACCATATACCTGGCTTTGGGTGACCAGGACCGGGCGCTGGCGCTCTTCGAGGCGGGGCTACAGATCGACGAGCGAGACCTGGCGGCCAGGGTCTACCGGGCGGAGATCCGTCTCAACCGCGGCAAGCTCAAGATGGCGCTCGAGGATCTGCACCGGGCGGTGGAGATCGGGCTGGGGGACGACCCGTTCGTCGACCGGGCCAAGCGGCTCTTGAGGCTGGCGCAGGAGATGGCGGCCCGGCAGCGCCGCTGAAGATCATCCCCTCCCGCTCGCGGGAGAGAGTCAGGGTGAGGGTGGGTCAGGGTGGCCGCTTTGGGGCGATAGCTCGCTGCCGGTGCTAGGATCGGCCGCGCCAGATGGCGGCCAACCGATTCATCAACAAGTACTCGGACATCGTCCTCGCGGTGCTGGTGGTGTCGATCGTCGGGATGATGATCGTCCCGCTCCCGACGTTCCTCCTCGACATCCTGCTGACCTTCAACATCAGCCTGTCGGTGATGATCGTCCTCATCTCGCTCTACGTGCCCGAGGCGCTGCGGCTGTCGGTGTTCCCGACCTTGCTCCTCATCACCACCATGTACCGGTTGTCGCTGACCATCTCCACCACCCGGCTCATCCTGCTCACCGGCGACCCCGGCGAGGTGGTGCAGGCCTTCGGCCAGTTCGTGGTGCAGGGCAACTTCGTGGTCGGGGCGGTCATCTTCATCATCCTGGTGATCGTCAACTTCATCGTCATCTCCAAGGGCTCCGAGCGCGTGGCGGAGGTGGCGGCGCGCTTCACCCTGGACGCGATGCCCGGCAAGCAGATGTCCATCGACGCCGACCTGCGGGCGGGTGCGATCGACATGGAGGAGGGCAAGCGCAAGCGCCGCGACCTCGAGCGGGAGAGCTCCCTGTTCGGCGCGATGGACGGCGCGATGAAGTTCGTCAAGGGCGACGCCATCGCCGGCATCATCATCACCGTGGTGAACATCGTGGGCGGGTTGGTGATCGGGGTGATGCAGAAGGGGATGCCGATCGGCGAGGCGGCGAAGAAGTACACCCTGCTCACCATCGGCGACGGGCTGGTGGGGATGATCCCCGCGCTGCTCATCTCCACCGCGGCGGGCATCATCGTCACCCGGGTGAGCGGCGAGGAGCAGGGCTCTCACCTCGGCAAGGACGTCAGCACCCAGCTCACCGCCTACCCCAAGGCGATCGCCATCTCCGCCGCGATGCTGGTGGTCCTGGGCATCATCCCCGGGCTGCCCACCATTCCCTTCTGGCTCTTGGGGGCGGGCGCGGGCGCCGGCGGGTACCTGTTGCTCAAGAGGCAAAAGAAGCTGGAGAGCGGGGAGCTGGACGAGAACGGCGAGGCGCCAGAGAACGGCGAGGGCGCGCCCCAGGCGGTGGAGCCCGGGCCCAAGGAGCCGATCAACCCGGACTCGGAGCTGTTCATCCCGGTGGTCACCCCGATCGTCCTCGAGGTGTCCGACGCGCTGGTGCCCTACGTGGACTCCCGGCAGGACGGGGGCCGCTTCCTCTACGAGCTGATCCCCTTCATGCGAGACGGGCTGTTCGTGGAGCTGGGGGTACGCTTCCCCGGGGTGCGCGCTCGCGGCAACCCCTCGCTGCCGCCGGGGGCCTATCAGATCCAGATCAACGAGGTGCCGGTGGTGACCGGGCAGGCCACGCTGGGGCACATCCTGGTGAACGACACGGTGGACCGGCTCAAGCTCATGAACGTGCAGGGCTTCGAGGCCATCAACCCGGCGACCCGGCAGCCGGCGGCCTGGGTGCCCGAGGGGCACAAGGAGATGCTGGAGGCAGCCGGGCTGACCACCTGGGACGTGCCGGGGTACGCCATCTTGCACCTGGCGGCGGTGTTGCGGCGCCACGCGCGCGAGTTCGTCGGCATCCAGGAGTCCCAGACGATGCTCGACCAGCTCGACAAGGCCTTCCCGGCGATCGTGAAGGAGGTCATCCCCAAGGTGGTGAACGTGCTCAAGCTCACCGACATCCTGGGGCGGCTGGTGGAGGAGGAGATCTCCATCCGGGACCTGCGCGGGATCCTCCAGGCCCTGGCGGAGTACGGCCAGGTGGAGGCGGACAACGTGATGCTCACCGAGCACGTGCGCGCCTCGCTCAAGCGCTACGTCTCGCACAAGTACGCCCGGGGGACCAACACCCTGGTGGTGTACCTGTTGGACCCGCAGATCGAGGAGGCGATCAGAAGCTCGATCAAGCGCACCTCCTCGGGAACCCACCTGGCGCTGGAGCCGGACATCGCCCAGGAGATCGTCCAGGCGGTGAAGAACGAGTGCGGGCACCTGCCGCCCACCGCGCAGAGGCCGGTGATCCTCACCGCGATGGACATCCGCCGCTACGTGCGGAAGCTGCTGGAGTACGAGTTCAACCCGCCCTTCTCGGTGGTGAGCTACCAGGAGCTGTCGCCCGACCTGAACATCCAGCCGGTGGCGCGGATCAGCACCCGCTGACCGGGAGGAGTTCATGAATCACTTGACGATGTGCTCATGAGCGCACTATCTTGTGGGTCATGACGCACGCTCTACAGGTCTACCTGGAGGACGCGGACTTCCGCGCACTCCAGAGCTGGGCGGCCGAACGAGGCTGGACCCTCTCTCAAGCCGTGCGCACCGCGCTCAAGGCGCTCACGCGGTCGCCCCGGGGAGAGGATCCCCTGCTGGCCGGCAGCGGCATGATCGAAGGCCTGCCTTACGACCTGAGTGCGCGGTTCGACGACTACCTGGCCTCCACGTTCGTCGCGGAGCCCATCACCCCGTATGGCCCGAAGAGACGTCGAAAGCCCCGTTCCGGCAAGGCTGTTCATCGATAGCGGCGCCTTCCTGGCATTCTTCAGCGCCCGCGACGGACATCACGCGGAGGCGGATCGGCTTTTTCACGAAGCGGCCGGGGCGAAGGTCAAGCTCCTCACCAGCGCCCTGGTGCTCGCCGAGGTCCACCGGCTGCTGTTGCATCGGGCGGGGATTCCGGCCGCCCGCGCCGCGCTCGAAAGGATCGAAGCCAGCCGCCTCCTCACGGTGTTGTTCCCCGACCTCTCCATCCACCGCGAAGCCATGGGATGGATCGACAGGCTAGACGATCAGGTGATCACCTACACCGACGCGGTGAGCTTCGCGCTGATGAAGGCCAGCCTTTGCGAGGCGGCGCTGAGCTTCGACCACGACTTCACCGTCGCCGGATTCGCTCTCTGGCGGGGGCGCTAAGGGCGGCCACTCAGCGCGACAAGAGCGGTCGGGCAGCCGTGCCGGCGCCTGCGCAGGGTTGCCACAGGCGCGCGGAACGTCTATATGACCCTGTGGAGATGGACAGATGACCAAGAAGATGGGGGTGGCCGAAGTGAAGGCGCGCTTGCCTGAGGTGGTGCGCGGCGTGGCGGAAGAGGGGCAGCGGGTCGTGATCCAGCGACGTGGTCGCCCGGTCGCGGTGATCGCCCCCTACGACGAGGCAGCCGAGGTATCGGCGACCGCTCACTGGGCGGAGGCGCTCGACGGTATCGCCTCCGGATTGGGCGATTTCGAGCTGATCATGAAGGAGACGGTTCGTTCCAGGCGTTCGGCGAAGCCGAGGGCGATCGACCTTGAAGAGGGACGCTGACAGTGTACGTCTTCGATACCGACGTCCTCAGCCTGCTGATGAAAGGGAAACTACCTGGCCCGGCGAGAACGCGGCTCACGGGGGTGCCCAGGGAGCGTGCGCGAACCACCACCGTCACTCTAGGCGAGCTTTACTACGGCGCGTTGCGCTCGTCGGCCACCGCGCGGTGGCTGGCGGCGGTCGATCAGCTCAGGGCGCTCTTGACGGCACTACCCTTCGATGAGGCGGCCGCGCGGCAATATGGCGAGCTGCGCGCTTTCCTGGAGGCGCGGGGCAGGCGGCTGGACGACGCCGACCTGCGCATTGCCGCCATCTGCCGCGCGAACGACCACATCCTGGTTTCGGCAAACGCACGCCACTTCGCGCGAGTTCCTGGTCTGCGATTCGAGAACTGGCTGCGCTGAGCCGCCGCCACATCGGCCGAGCTTTCGGGGGCCGCCGCCGCGGCGGTTCCGCAGGTCGTGTGACCTCACTTCGTGAGCCTCACCCAGGCAGGTCGAGCACGAGCTCCTTCATCCAGGGCTCCCCGCCGGAAGCTGTAGACATCGCCGGTAGAATTCGACGCAAATCACCGGGATGGTCATCAGGCAACAACTGCCGCGCCTGTTCGAGGGGTTCCTCGCGCCGCTCGGCGGGCTGGAGCGCCGCCTGCTGGTCTACCCTTTGGCGGCGGTCTAACTGAGATCCACCCCGCGGCGATTTCGAGATCCACTCACGCGGCCTAACACTACTGCGTCAGGTTTGAGGGCGGGCGGCCGATGCTGATGGTGGATGCCGCCGCCGCTTGGGCCGGTCGTGGCGGTGGCAGAACGGGCAACGCGGGAGCCAAGTCGCCGTGGCGCGCGCGACCGCCAGGCGAGCG
>JACPVI010000083.1 GCA_016191815.1 Myxococcales bacterium | reverse complement strand
CTCGCCCCCAGCACGACCGTATGCCGCGTTGCCGCCGACGTTTGCGATGTAGCGGAGTCCTGCACCGGCTCCTCCGCCGCATGTCCGGCCGACGGCTTTGCCTCCGCCAGCACCGCTTGCCGCCCTTCGGCCGACGTGTGCGACGTGGCGGAGTCATGCACCGGTGCCTCCGCCGGCTGCCCAGCCGATGGCCTCGCCTCCAGCACGACCGTATGCCGCGTTGCCGCCGACGTTTGCGATGTAGCGGAGTCCTGCACCGGCTCCTCCGCCGCATGTCCGGCCGACGGCTTTGCCTCCGCCAGCACCGCTTGCCGCCCCTCGGCGGACGTGTGCGACGTCGCCGAGTCCTGCACCGGTGTCTCCGCCGCGTGCCCAGCCGATGGCTTCGCGCCCAGCACGACCGTCTGCCGCTCCTCGGCCGGCGCGTGCGACGCCCCGGAGAGCTGCCCCGGCACGTCGATCGCCTGTCCGCCGGACAGCGCTTGGCCCAACGGGACGCCGTGTCCAAACGCCAGCTACTGCGACGGCGCCGAAACGTGTCAAGCGGGCTCCTGCTCCGCAGGCACCCCAGTGCAGTGTGCCGACCCGTCCTCCGAGGACGTGCTCACCTGCTCGGAGTCGCAGAAGTCATGCGTGGTGGTGATGGATGCACCGCCCATCATCCTCCGCGATGCGCTGGCCACTGCAGGCGTGGGTCAGAGCTACGCTTACAACGCCGAGGGCAAAGTGCGCGCGCAGGGCGCCAGGCCAATGACGTTCGGCACCTGCGGCGGGCAGCCCTCCTTCACCGTGCAGCCGAACACCGGCGTCGTTTCCTGGACGCCCACGGCCACCGGCTTGGCAACCTTGTGCGTCTGGGCGACCAACGCGTTCGGGAACGACCGCTACACCTTCAGCGTCGACGTGCGTGAGCCCGCAGGCTCGGCACCCATCGCGCGCTTCGCCATCGTGCCCAATCCCGCGGCCACACGCGCGGCGGTCTCCCTCGATGGGACCTCCTCCAGCGTGGATCCGTCGACCACGCTCGTCGCCCACCGCTGGGACTTCGGCGACTATTCGCCGATGGCCACAGGGCAGGTCACTTCGCACTGGTGGATTCTCCCCGGCGGCTACCAGCCGGAGCTGACGGTGATCGACGGCGTCGGGCGAGAGGGCTCGGCCAAGCACTCCCTGGCCATCCTCGACGGCAACGGGCTGCGCCCCCCCAGCGCCCGCATCGTCGCCAGCGCGGTGTCGGGCTCCGAAACGCTGACCGTCGATTTCCGGTGCCAGTGCGAACCCGGCGCTTCCCCCATCGCTGCCTGGCATTGGGACTTCGGTGACGCGCGCACGAGCGGAGAGACGGCCTCCCACACCTTCGGGCCCGGCCGGCGGCGGGTGCGCCTGACCGTCGTGGATGCCGCTGGCCTCACCGCCACCGATACCATCGCGGTAGCCGTCTCGGCAGCCGGGAATCTCCCGCCCAGTTGCCGACTCTCGCTCGATCCGCCCGCCGGCGACGCGCCGCTCGCGGTGACGCACGGAGCGTCGTTCCATGACGTGGACGGCACCGTCCTAGGCCACGAGCTGACGTTCTGGGATGGAACCACCTCGGTCGAGCTGAGCCTGACACGCGACTACCCAAGGCCCGGCCGCTACCCGGTCGCGCTCAGGGTCGCCGATGACCGTGGCCTCGCCTGCACCGATTGGGCCGAGGTGGTCGCGCTCGCCGAAGGCGGAGCAGTCCCCCCGCGCATCCTCTCATTGCCGCCTCGGAGCGCCAGCTGTGGTGAGCCCTACATCTACCGTCCCGCCGCCGCAGGCAGCGGTCCGATGCGCTTCCGCCTCGAGCAGGCTCCTGACGCCATGGAGATCGACCCCGAAACCGGGGAGGTGTCCTGGGTTCCAAGGTCGGAAGTCGACACTGGCCCCCAGTCGGCGGTGCTGCACGTCGAGACACCCGCGGGCTCGGATCAGCAGCGCCTGGAGATCGACGTGGGCTGCGACGATCCCCGGCGGGTCAAGCTCGGATGCGCCTGCGGCTCGGCTTCAGGGGCGATCGCCTGGTTGGGCTTGCTCCTCCTCGGTCAGGCCGGTCGCGCCGCAGTCCGCACCGGCCACAGGAGAGCGAGGAAGGCGGCGGAGAGCAGGACTCCGAGCGCGAACACCGGCGCGTAGCCGTACGCCTCCGCGAGCGGCCCGGACAGCCAGGAGCCGGGGGACTTGCCAATCACCTCCACGGAGGCGAGGAGGGTGAAGTGGGTGGCGCCGATCGATCGATCCACCCGGGACATCATGAAGGCGAACATCGCGGTGGTGAGCGCGCCGCCGAAGAAATTCTCGGCGAGCGTGACGGCCACCACTGCGCCCTCCGAGGGGCGTCCGGAGACGGCGAGCAGCCACTCGCCGACGAGCGGGAGCATCCTGAGCACGGCGGTGATGGCGACCGCCGCCCAGAGCGCGTCGGCGCGTTTCCCCGGGCGAAAGGCGGCGGTGCCCACCGCCAGGGCGCCTCCCGCGACCGAGCCGGCGAGCGAGGCGGCGGTGCCGAAGGTGCCCAGCCACAGGCCGATCCGCCAGTCGGGGAAACCGGCGTCCACCAGGAAAGGCTTGAACATGGTGTCGAGCATCGACTCCCCGAGCTTGTAGGTGGCGACGAAGAGGAGGAGCCAGCGGGCTCCGGGAAGCCTCAGCGCCGCCAGCAGGGCGCCCACCACCTCTCGCAGGCTCACTCGGGCCTTGCGGGGGCCGGACGGGGGCTCTGGCGAGGCGAGGGTGAGGACTGCCGCCGCGAGCACCAGCAATGACATCGCGCCGAAGGCGCCGCTCCACCCGATGAGCGCGCTGGCGGCCACGAGCAGCCCGCCGGCGGAGAGCATCCCGAGCTTGTAGCCCACCACCTGCGCCGCGTTCCCCGGCCCCAGCTCGGCCTCGCCGAGCAGATCCACCGCCAGCCCGTCCACCGCGATGTCCTGGGTGGCGGCGAACAGGTTCATCGCGAACACCAGCGCCAACAGCAGGCCCAGGTGCTCGGCGGGCGAGGCCAGCGCCGCGGCGGCCATGCTCGCCGAGAGCAGAAGCTGCATGGGGATGATCCACGAACGGCGGCGACCGAAGCTGGGAGAGCCGTAGCGGTCCACCAGCGGGGCCCAGAGCGCCTTCAGCATCCAGGGCGCGGAGAGCGCTCCCAGAAACGAGATGCCGGTGAGCGAGAGGCCGTTCGCGCGCAGGTAGATGGGAAGCGCGGTGGACTGGAAGCCGAACGGCAGCCCTTGCGCGAAGTAGAGGGCGAAGAGCAGCGCCAGCCGTGAGGCTACAGGAGCCATGCCCCTTCGTGCCGCAGGAGCCAGGCCTTGCGCTCCAGCCCTGCGGAGTAGCCTCCGAGCTCTCCGCCGGACGCGATCACGCGGTGGCAGGGCACCACCAGGGCGATCGGGTTTGCCCCGTTCGCCGCGCCCACCGCGCGGGTCGCTCCCGGCCGGCCGATGGAGGCCGCCAGCTCCCGGTAGCTCGCGGTCCTCCCCGCGGGAATCCGCCGGAGCGCCCGCCAGACCTCGAGTTGGAAGGGCGTGCCCGCGGGATCCACTTCCAGCCTGTCGATGGCGGACAGCTCTCCGTCAAAGTAGCAGCGGACTCGCGCCGAGATCGTCCCCCCTCCGCCGCGGGACACGGTGGCGCCCGGAAAAACCTTCTGGATGAAGGCCCTGATCGGCCGCTCCGAGGCGGCAAACAGGAGGGCGCACAGGCCACGCTCTCCCACCGCCAGCTGCAGCGGCCCCAGGGGGGAGTCCAGGCGCGAAAGCTGGATAGGCATCGATGCTCCTCTCGGCGCGCAGTGCTTGACCGCCTGCGAGGCGGCGGGGAATCTTGCCCCATGCTGACCCACGACGTCGCGGTCGGAGGAGGGTGGGACGCTCCTCGCTCCATCGCCACCTTCGATCTCTCCCCAGACTGCGTGCTCCGCTGCGCGCACTGCTACTTCTTCACTTCCGATCTCTCCGCTGCGCAGCTTGGCGACGAGGAGCTGTTGCGGCGGCTCGCGGAGGTCCGCGATGGCTACGGTCTCCGGTCGGCGCTCTGGGTGGGGGGAGAGCCATTGCTCAGGGCCGGCGTGCTCCGCCGCGCGATCGAGCTCTTCCCCCGGAACGCGGTCGTCACTTCGGGGATGGTGCCGATCCCTCCGGACCTCGAGGCTGGCGTGCTGGTCTCGGTCGAGGGGCCCGAGGACTTGCACGACCGGCTTCGGGGCCGCGGGGCATTCGGGCGAGTGGAGCAGCAGCTCTCCGCCCTTCCCGCCCGCGCCTTCGGGCTGATGGTGACCCTGACCCGCTCCACCCTGGCGGCCATCGAGCGGCTGCCGGAGGTGGTGGAGCGCACTCGCGCGCTCGGCGCGATGGTCGGCTTCTACGTCGGCCAGCCCGATGCGGAGCACCGCGTGGACGGCTCCGAGCGCGACCGCGCCGTCGACCGGCTCCTCGAAGTCAGCCGGCGGCACCCCGGCGTGGTGTTGAACACCAGGGCCTCGCTCGAGCTGTTCCGTCCCTCGCGGGCGAAGGACTGGGCCCAGGGCTGCATCTACCGGGACCGCGCCATCGCGTTCGACCCGTTGCTCCGCCCGAAGTCGCCCTGCACCTACGGCGGCTATGCGAGCTGCGAGATCTGCGGCTGCCCGGTGGTGGCGGCGCAGATCTCCCGCGCGATGGGAGATGGCCCGAGCGACGAGCTGCTCCGCACCCTGTTCGTGCGACGCGCCCCGCCGGCGGCGGCGGCCTAGATCTTCAGGGCAGAGAATCCCAGCGCCGTTGACGTGGAGGTGGTCGGCCGTCAACGTCAACGTTCACGAACTGAAGCGTTGCTCGAGTGGCTCTGTCCGGACTGCCCCCCGGCCCCCGCCCAATGAGCAGGCGAGGCGGCAGGGGCGGGCCTCCCGCGTATCGTGGCCGCCGGAAAACGTTTGGCGCCTGCGCCGGCCTCCTGCAACCTCGCCGTATGTCCATGCCGCCCGCGTCCCGCCGGCTCGCGGAGTCTTACGCGCGGCATCCCGGGCGGGGTGGCTGCGGAGTCGGGGCGATCGTCGAGCTTTCGGGCGGGCCGTCCCACGAGCGCTGCGCACTGGGGCACTGGTGTTCCACCGGCGCTTCTCCACCAGCACCTTCTCCAATTGGCCCCTCGCGCAGACCTTCCGCGCCCTCGGCCACAACGGAGAGATCAACACCATCAAGGCCAACCGGAACGCGGCGCTGAACCTCGAGTCAGAGCTGAAGCTCTCGACCCTCCTCATGCAGCAGGGTTCCGACTCGGCGGACATGGACCGGGTGGTGGAGCTGCTCGTCTCGCACGGCGTCACGCTGCCGGAAACGCTCTGCCGCATGATGCCGATGGCCTGGCGAGACCTCGCCTCCCTGCCGCCGGAGGCCAGGCGCTACTTCCAGGGCGTCCAGCGGGCGCTCGGCAGCCTTGGTGCCCGGGAGGGGCCCGCGGCGATCGTAGCCACCGACGGAGCCCACCTGGTCTGCAAAGTCGACCGGATGG
The DNA here is from genome assembly GCA_016191815.1 of Myxococcales bacterium. Lineage (GTDB taxonomy): Bacteria > Myxococcota > Myxococcia > Myxococcales > Myxococcaceae > JACPVI01. The sequence goes on along the minus strand of JACPVI010000083.1, from coordinate 22,405 downwards.
GCCTCAGGCCGCTCCGCTGGATGCTCGCGCGCCCCGGCCGGCTCTTGGTGGCCTCCGAGCTGGGGGCAATTCCCGCTGGGTTCGACGAGGTCCAAGAGACCGGGCAGCTCGACCCCGGGGAGGCGATCGCGGTTGACCTGCGCGAGCGGCGCATCCTCCGGCCGGTGGAGCTGATCAGCTCGGTGGTCTCGCGCCGATCAGCTTCGGAGATCTCAGCGAGCAGCGGCTCTTTCCGCTCTCCTCGCCTCCGGAGCTGGGCATTCCTCGGCAGGAGCCGGATGCCGCCGCGCTCAACCTCTCCGGCTGGTCGCTCGCCAGGGTGCGCTGCGTGCACCACATCGCCGAGACGGGGAAGGAGCCGATCACCTCGATGGGGCACGACCGGCCGCTGCCCCTCTTGTGCGCGCACCGGCCGCCGCTCGCCAAGTACTTCAAGCAGATCGTCGCGGTGGTGACCAACCCTCCGATCGACCCCATCCGCGAGGACGGAGCCTTCGACACGGGTGCGCGAGCGGCACCTGCCCCGCCGGCATCGCCACTCAGTCGGACCTGGTGGCTCGGAGGCTGATGACCGACAAGAAGGGCCGCGCCAAAGACGCGCTGCTGCCGGACGAGGAGCCGGCGCGCTTCGAGGACGCCAAGGCGGCGGTGATCCGTTACCTCCAGGCGCTGGCCCACGACTTCCGCGAGCGGCTGGGGGCGCTGGGGCTTCGCCATCCCTCCGAGCTGGTGGGGCGGATGGACCTCTTGGACCGCCGTCCGCTGGAGCGCGCGAGCTGGCTGGAACCCGGACGAGAGTGGACGCTGCGCCGGGCGGCGAAGCTCGACCTCTCCGAGGTGCTCACCGATCCCACCGCGGGCGCGGGCGTGCCCTGGCGGGTGGCCCGAAGAGGCGTTCCCACCTCCGAGCTGAACGCGCGCATCTGCCAGGCCGCCACCTCGGGGTCGCCGGCCGAGCTCGAGGTTGGCATCACGGACCGGGCGGTGGGCGCGACGCTCGCCGGCCGCATCGCCGCGAAGGAGCAGCCGCTCCCCGCGGCGCGGGGAGAGGGCAAGGGTGAGCGGCACCTGCCGCACTATGTCTTGGTCGCCTTCTTGCCGGCCTCGACGTCGATCTGGATGTCGACTTCCTCGCCGACCAGGAGCCCGCCGGTCTCGAGCGGCTTGTTCCACACCAGGCCGAAGTCCTTGCGGTTGATCTTCCCGGTGGCGGTGAAGGCCCGCTTGACGTTTCCCCAGGGGTCCTTCACCTCTCCCGAGGTGGAGACATCGAGGGTCACGTCCTTGGTGACCCCTCGGATGGTCAACTCCCCCACCACCTTGAGCTTGTCCTTCCCGCCCTTGGTCACCTTCTTCGACTTGAAGGTGATCCTCGGGTGCTTGTCGACCTCGAAGAAGTCGGCGCTCTTGAGGTGCGCGTCGCGCTTCGGCTCCCGGGTGTTCACGGTGGTGGCGTCGATGGTCGCCTCCACGGTGGATTTGGTAATGTCCTTGTCGTCGATCTCGATCGCGCCGGTGGTTTGGCCAAACTCGCCCCGCACGTTGGCCACCATCAGGTGCTTCACCACGAACGAAGACTGCGTGTGGGAGGAGTCAATCTCCCAGCCGGTCGCAAGTGCCGCTCCCGGTGCCATCAGCGCCGCCGAAACCAGCCCTGCACGAATGCCAGACATCATGTGCTTGCTCCTGTGCGTTGAGGTGTGTGCGACAGTTGCACCCAGCTAGCAACGAGGGCGCCACCGGCTCGCTAGTCCAACGGGCCGAATCTACATGATTTGCCGTCCTCGGCAACGACCGACTTGTCCCAATATGATAGCTCTCGATATCAAAATGATTGGAGGCAAGACGGTGAGGCCATCGGACCTGGATCTGAGGGAGCTGTTGGACTTCGACCCCAAGGGAGGGGCGATCCGCTTTGCGGGCGAGCGGGCGCTGCTTTTGGACGCGGTGGCGCTGGGGCTGCTCCGGCAGCGGCTGATTCAGACCCTGGGGGCCTCCGGGGCGCGGGCGGTGCTCACCCAGTTCGGCTACGCCCACGGGGTGCGCTCGGCGGACACCTTGCGCTCGGCTTTTCCCTGGGACAGCGAGCGCGACTGGAAGACGGCCGGTGGGAGGGTGCACACGCTGCAGGGGCTGGTGGAGGTCGAGCCCCTGGAGCGCCTGCCGGGAGACGGCCCGCCGCCGTTCGCGGAGTCGATCTGGAAGGACTCGTACGAGGCGGAGCAGCACTTGCTCTACCAGGGCCTCTCGGAAGAGCCGGTGTGCTGGAGCCTGTGCGGCTTCGCGAGCGGGTACCTCACAACGGTGAACGGGAAGGAGATCTACTGCATCGAGGAGAAGTGCGTGGGGAAGGGCGACGCCTACTGCCAGATGGTGGGTCGGCCGAAGGAAGAGTGGGGCGAGGCGATTGTCCCGCACCTTCCTTTCTTCAAGGGCGAGTGCCTGAACGCGGTGCTCCGGGGGGTGACCGAGCAGCTCAAGCGGGCGGAGAGCCGATTGCGCAGCCGCAAGAAGGAGCTGGCGCGCGCGGCGGGCACGCAGGACGACCCGTCGGGCATCGTGGCGAGGAGCGAGGCGATGCGGCAGGTGTTGGACTTGGCCCGCCGCTCGGCGCGGGTGGACACCACGGTCTTGCTCTCGGGGCCCAGCGGGGCGGGGAAGGAGCGCGTGGCCCGGCTCATCCACGAGGAGTCGGCACGGGCGGGTGGTCCGTTCGTGGCGGTGAACTGCGCCGCGGTGGCGGAGAGCCTTCTGGAGAGCGAGCTGTTCGGGCACGCCCGCGGCGCCTTCACCGGGGCGACCCACGATCGGCCGGGGCTGTTCGAGGCGGCGGGTGGAGGGACGCTGTTCCTCGACGAGGTGGGCGAGGTGCCTGCCTCGATGCAGGCCAAGCTCCTCAGGGCGCTGCAGGAGCGGGAGGTGCGGCGAGTGGGCGAGAACGGGAGCCGCAGGATCGACGTCCGCCTGCTCGCGGCGACCAACAAGGACCTCTCCGCCGAGGTGGGCGCCGGACGGTTCCGGCAGGACCTCTTCTATCGCTTGCGGGTGATCGAGCTGCGGGTTCCCCCGCTGCGAGATCGGAAGGAGGACATCCTGCCGCTCGCGCGCACCTTCCTGGCCGAGGCGGCGGGGAGGATGGGGCGCTCGGTGGCTGGCTTCACTCCCGAGGTCGCCGACCAGCTCTTGCGACACCGATGGCCGGGGAACGTGCGGGAGTTGGAGAACGCGATCGAGCGGGCGGTGGCGCTATGCGCTGGCGACCGGGTGCAGCTCGACGACTTGCCGGAGGAGGTCCGCTCCGCTCCGCCCGCTGCCACGCTCTGGATGGAGCCGAGGCACCTCGAGGAGGTCGAACGCAGCCACATCATCGCGGTGCTCGAGCAGAACGGGGGGAATCGGCACCGGGCGGCCAGTCAGCTCGGCATCGGCACGGCCACGCTGTACCGGAAGTTGAAGCGCTACCGCGGTCTGTCCGGAAGCTGAGAGTCGGTACCCGAGGCTGTGGCGGCTTGGTGCAGCGAGCGCTAAGCAATCTCGCCTTGATCGAGGGTAATTTCAACGACGTGAACGTTGACGTGCGCGTTGACGTGAACGTTGACGGCGACGGCGACGGCGACGGCGACGTGGCTGCCGACCGCGTTCACGTCGCCGACCACGACCACGACCACGTTCACGTCGCCGACCACGTTTTGGCTCTCGGCCAATCCGAGTCTGTTGGATTGCGCCCCCTTGGGGAGGCAACCCGATGAAAGAGCTCCGACGTCTTGTCTTCGCCGCGGCGGCCGTCGCCGCTTCCGCGGCAGTGCTCATTCCGGCCTGTTCCACCGAGCCGCCTCGGCCTGACGCCGGAGTGGACGCGGGGCCGGTGGATGCCGGCGCCGATGCGGGCCCAATCGCCGACGCTGGAGCCGACGCCGGAGCCGACGCTGGCGTGGATGCGGGACTCGACGCCGGGGCCGACGCCGGAGTCGATGGCGGGGTCGATGCGGGCGCCTGCAACCCGGGCCTGAAGGCCTGTGACGGAGGCTGCATCTCGTCGGCGAGCTGCTGCTTCAGCGCGGAATGTCTCCAGGGCCGCACCTGTCAAGCCGGGGCCTGCGTGCTGCAGGCCTGCGGAGCGGGGGTGAACGGGTGCACCACTTTCACGGATCTCTCCGCGCCCGCGGCCGATCGCACCATCACCTTCGGCTTCATCGGTGGCAGCTTCGTCTTCAGCCCGAAGTGCATCAGCGTCAAGCAGGGCCAATCGGTGACCTTCACCGGGGGAGACTTCTCCGTCCACCCGCTGCTCCAGACATGCGGACCGGTGGAGGCCATCGCCCACACCACCTCCGGGACCACGGCGAGCTTCACGCTCAACACCACCGGCGACTATGGCTACCTATGTGAGGTGCACCACACCCTGGGCATGAGCGGCGCCATCCGCGTGGTGCCGTGAGCTGGCGCCCCTAACGGTCCGCGCGACCGCCGGGCCGCGTGCTCTCGTCTCGCCGCCGGAGGCATGGGAGAGGTCTACAAGGTCAACCACGTCGAGCTGGGCAAGACCTTCGCCCTCAAGGTGATGCGGCCGGAGCTGAGTGACGACCAGGAGTTCGTCGAACGGTTCAAGCGCGAGGCGATCGCTTCCAACCGCATCGGCCAGCAGAACATCATCGACATCTACGACTTCGGGCGCACCGACGAGGGCCGCTTCTACTTCGTGATGGAGTACCTCGACGGAGTCACCCTCGCGGACCTGCTCCGCAGGCAAGGCGCGCTACTGGCCGGCACAGGTAGCCCGCGCCCCGGAAGCCATCGGGCGGACACCCCGCAGCGGTGCCGGTGCAGCTCTCGGCGACATCGCACCCTCCGGCCGCGGAGCGGCAGGTGACCCCAGAGCCCTGGAACGAGTCGACTGGGCAGTTGACCGAAGAGCCGGTGCAACTCTCCGCCACGTCGCAGATGTCGGCGGTCGGCCGGCAGAGGAAGCCCGCCGGCCGAAGCGAGGCGGAGGGGCACACGCCGCTCCGGCAAGATGGGGCATCGTAGCAGGGGCCCAAGGAGACGCGGCAAGGCTGGCCGGTGCAGTCGGGATCTCGGCAGTCCTCGAGCCCATCACCGTCGTTGTCGAAGCCATCGGCGCAGGCCGTAGGGCCGCCCGTGATCTCGCATCCCGCGTCGCTCACGCCCCCGCCATCCCACTCGCCGGCGTCGGCCTCCCTGCCGTCGGCTTGCCCTGCCTCTACCGCTCCCGCGTCAGTGCCGGCGCCGCTGTCTCCCGCGTCGACTTCGCCGCCGTCGCTGCCGGAGTCAAGCCCGGAGTTTTCGCCTCCGTCGTTGGAAGTCGTTCCCCCGTCGCCCGGCAACGGCACGCCGGGCTCGCAATCGGGAAACACCCGACGGCGAGAACAGGCCAAGGGCGACCACGGTGGCCAGGGCGAAGAGTCCGGCGAGGCGGGGAACAATCATGATTGTGGCCCTCATGCCGGCCCCACCCGACTCCCGACCCCGTCTCCGCGAACGCACCCGGTCCCGAACCCGGTTGTTGAGATGCGTTCCTCATTACGCCAGGCCGAGCCTCTGCCTGAGCTTGGTGAGCCGGGAGCGCTCCATTCCGATCAGCTCGGCGGCGCGGGCCACCACTCCCCCGCCGCGCTCCATCGCATCGCGCACCATGGAGCGTTCCAGGCTCTCGATCGCCTGGTCGTAGCCGAGCGAGCCGTCGACCCGGTAGCAGTCCTCGCAGGGCTCCTGCGCCTGCTCCGAGGCCCCGCGGATGTGGGGAGAGAGCAGCTCGGGAGGGATCCGCCGGCCCTCCTCGCAGAGCACCACCAGCCGCTCAACCTCGTTCTCCAGCTCCCGCACGTTGCCGGGCCAGGCGTATCGCTCCAGCGCCCGCATCGCTTCGTCGCTGAAACCGCGGACCTCCTTGCCCTTCAGCTCGCAGTGCAAGTCCAAAAAGTGCACCGCCAACAGCGGGATGTCCCCCTTCCGCTCGCGCAGAGCCGGCAGGCGGATCGCCACCACCACCAGGCGGAAGTAGAGGTCCTCCCGGAAGCGGCCGGCCCGCACCTCCTCGCGCAGATCCTTGTGGGTGGCGGAGATGATTCGCACGTCCACCTTCACCGGCTTGGTGGCGCCCAGCGGCACCACCTCGCCCTCCTGCAGGACCCGCAAGAAGGCTGACTGCTCCACCATTCCCAGCTCGGACACCTCGTCGAGCAAGAGGGTGCCCTCGTGCGCGCGCCGGAACACGCCGTCGTGGTCCTTGTCGGCGCCGGTGAAGGCCCCCCTCCGGTGGCCGAAGAGAGTGGACTGGAGCAGGCTCGGGCTCATCCCTCCGCAGTTCTGCGCCACGAAGTGCCCATTCGAGCGCGGCCCGCCTTGGTGAATCGCCCGGGCCACCAGCTCCTTCCCGGTCCCGGTCTCGCCCATCAGGTGCACGTTGGCGTCGGTCCTCCGCACCCGCATCAGGGCGTCGATCACCTGCTTGAGCTCGGCGCTGCTGCCGATGATCCGCTCGGAGCCCTCCGCCCCCACCAGCCGGCGGCGGAGGTGATCGTTGTCTCGGGCAAGCTTGGCGTTGGCCCGCTCCAGCTCGGCGTGGAGCCGTTCGTTCTCCACCAAAAGCGCGTAGGCGTCCACCGCGCGCCGCACCACCTGCGAGAGGTGGGCCGCCGAGAAGGGCTTGCGCAGGTAGGCGAACAGCTGCCCCTCGTTGACCAGCAGTTGGAGCTGGCCGGCCACGGTGTACTCCGAGGCCATCAGGCGGCTGGCCCGGCAGCGCGGCAGCTTGGAAGAGAGAAGGTCCAGGAAGGCGATCGAGTCTCTCTCACCCAGCTGCTCGCCCAGGATGAGCACGCTCACCTCGTTCGACTCCAGCGCGGAGAGCGCCTGGGCCTCGGTCCGCACCCGGATGAGCCGCAGCTCGGGCTCCAGGGCTCGGTAGGCCTCCTCGTGATCCGGATCCTGATCCGCGCACACCACGCAGTAGCGGAAGCTGCCCACGAAGGCATCCAGCCGCTCTCGGTCCGCCGGCGTGACCTCGATGAGCCGAAGCCCGAGCCCGAGCATCGGCCTCCCGGCGCTGTCGCGGTCATCTCGCCGGGCCCACACCACCTCCACCGTGGCCTCCACCGGAGCCGCCCCGGGCAGCGGCAGCCGAAGGCCGAGCCTCGCGCCCAGCTCGAAGGCGTCGGTCGCACCCTCCGCCACCTGCGCGTAGAGGCCGCTCGCGGAGAGGTTGGCGGTGTAGCCCGATACCTCCTGGCGCCCCGAGCGGAGGACCAGCCTGAGCCGCACGTGCCGGCGCTCCGCGCGGTCGGTGTGCCCGGCGCCGCTCACCCACGCTCCTCCAGCCGGGACTTGAGCTTTGCCAGCCGGCTTCGCTCCATGCTCAAAAGCTGCGCCGCGGCGCTCACCACTCCTCCGGACATCGAGAGGGCGCGCTTCACCAGCGCCCGGCTCAGCTCCTCCACGGCTTGGTCGTACGTGCGGCCTCTGGGAATCAGGAGGTACGAGCCCTTCTGGGCCGGCGGCGCCGGCTCCGCCTCCCGGATGTGCGGCGAGAGCAGCCCCAGGTCTATCATCCGGCCGTCCTGCGCCAGCACCACTTCTCTCTCCACCTCGTTCTCCAGCTCCCGCACGTTGCCGGGCCAGCCGTACCGCTGGAGCGCCCGCATCGCCTCGTCGATGAAGTCGGGCACTTCCTTGCCGTGGTGCTGGCAGTGCAGGTTGAGGAAGTGCCGGGCCAGGATCGGCACGTCGCCCGCGCGCTCGCGCAAGGCGGGCAGCTTCACCGAGATGACCACCAGGCGGAAGTAGAGGTCCTCCCGGAAGCTGCCGGCGCGGACCTCCTCCCGCAAGTCCTTGTGGGTGGCGGAGACGATGCGCACGTCCACCTTCACCGGCGCGGAGGCGCCGAGCGGCACCACTTCGCGATCCTGCAGCGCCCGGAGCAGCGCCACCTGCACCGAGCCGGGCAGCTCGGCCACCTCGTCGAGGAAGAGCGTGCCCCGGTCGGCCTGCTCGAAGACCCCGGGGTAGTCCCGGTCGCCGCCGGTGAAGGCGCCCCTGCGGTGCCCGAAGAGCGTCGACTGCAGCAAGGTCTCGCTCATCCCGGCACAGTTGTGGGCGACGAAGGGCCCGTCCGCCCGCGGGCCGCCGAAGTGGAGCGCCCGCGCCACCAGCTCCTTGCCAGTGCCGGTCTCGCCGCAGATGTGCACGGTGGTGTCCGTTCGGCCCACCGCCTCCAGCTCGGCGAAGGCCGAGAGGAGCGCCGGACTCCGGCCGATGATGTGCGCGAAGCCGGCCGAGACCTCCAGCCGGCGCCGCAAGTAGAGGTTCTCGCGCAAGAGCCGCCGGTGCACGCGCTCCAGCTCCAGGGTGAGCCGGTCGTTGTCCAGCGCCAGCGATCGCGCGTCCACCGCCCGCCGGACCACCTGGCGGAGCTCCGACTCGCGGCAGGGCAGTGAGAGCGACTGAAAGGCCTCGCCGCTGGTCACCATCTGCTGGAGCAGGTCGGCGCGGTCCGACCGCGAGGCGATCACCCTCGCCACTCTGAGCGCCGGGGCCACCTCGTCACACCGGCGGAGCAGCTCCGCGCAGCTCATGTCCTCGATCGACTCGCTGGCGATCACCACCGCCACGTCGTCGCCCCGGAGCAACCCCAAGGCCTCGCTCCCCAGCCGGCAGCTCAGCACCCGGTAGTCCTGCCCGAGCGCCCGGAGCACGAAGTCGAGATGGCCCTTGTCGGGGTCCACCGCCAGCACCGTGTGGCGAAGCTCGGCGAGGAAGCACCGCAGCGCCTCCACGAAAGAGGGCGAGCCGCCGAACGAGAGATCCACCTCTCCGGTGGGCCTGTCGCGCTCGTCGCCGCCCAGGGACCTCACCACCGCCTCTCCGGAGAGGCTCAGCGGCGCGTCGCGGAGCCACACCCGAAACTCCACCCGCTCTTCCGGCTGCAGCTGCGAGCCGGAGGGCAGTCGAACCTGCATGCCCTCGATTCCCAACAGCACGGTGTGCCCGCGCAGCTCGCCGCTCCGCGTCCCGAGCCAGCAGGGAAGGCGCACGTGGCGGCCGCCGGAGCCGATCGAGGTTGCTCCTCGTCCGCCGGACGGGGCCGAGGCCCCTCCCGGCGGAGGTCTCTCCGCGCGGGTGATGGAGGCGGCTCCAAGGCGATCAGGCGCAGGCAAGCGTGAAGAGTTTCACGCCGTGACGTTCTTCACGCAAGCCAAGTCCGCGAATCTCCGAAAGGGCGGCTGTCTCCCGCTTTCTTCCGAGTGATGAGCCGTGAAAAACATCACGCCGCTCCAGCCGGCGATTCCGGTGGGGGAAGAACCGGCAAGTCGGCGCACCACTTGTGGAATCGGCTGATCTGCCCGCCAGTCCGGGCCGAGGCACGTCGGGTGCAACCGCGCCCTCCGCTGGACACGGCTCACGGAGGCGTCATGACTCGGAAGCTGATCGCGCTGCTTGGCCTGCCGATGATTCTCGTAGGCTGTGGGGAGGGCGTGCTGATCACCGGAGGTGACGACACCGGTTCGCTTTCGAGCGCGCTGGAGGATGCCTTGGGCGAAGGGGAGATTTGGGCAAGCGCTCAGGACAGCAGCCAGCTGGTGATCATCCACGGCCGCGGCTCCAAGGAGTACGTGGCCCTGCCAGCGCCGGCCAAGCCGCACCTGGTGGAGTTCTCTCCCAACGGGGCCTACGCCTACGCGGCCAACGTCGGCAACGGGGACATGATCGTGGTGCGGGCGAGCGACCGGCAGATCGTCGCCAACCTGGACCTGGGGCTCGCCGGCACCCACCAGACCAAGCCCTCCCCGGACGGCAAGGTGGTCTTCGCGGCGCAGATTCCCACCAAGCGGGTGATCAAGATCGCGGCCGACGAGGCCAACGAGAGCTGGACGGTCGCCGGCTCGCTGAGCATGGCGGGCGGGCCGCAGTGCACCGTCTTCACCTCCGACAGCAAGAAGGCCTACGTCTCCCTGCCGGTGAACATCGCGGTGGTGGACGTGGCGTCGATGACGCTGCTCAAGACCATCCCCACCAACGGCGGCTCGATGTGCGGCATGGTGTGGTCCAAGGACGCGCAGACGCTCTACGTGCTCTCCGCCGGCGGCAGCGGGCACTTCTACCGGGTGGACACCGCCACCGACACCATCACCGAGGCGCCCTACGGCGGCTTTGGGGTGGACGTGCACAGCTTCGCGGTTGACCCCGAGGAGAAGAACGCCTTCGTCTCCTCCCGCGGGACCGACTCGGTGAGCGTGCTCGATCTCGCCGGCACCGCGGTCGACAGCATCTCGCTGGACTACCGGCCAGGCGTGGCCGACAAGCCGGACATGGTCGCGAAGAAGGGCAACAACGTCTTCGTGGCGCTCCGCGCGGCGGGAGTGCTGGCGATCCTCCGCACCAACGGCGGCCGCGCCGCCTACGTGGATGTGGCGCCGCCCTCCGCAAACGCGATCCACGGCGTCGCAATCAGGCCGTAGCGAGCGGTCCCTCGAGCAGCAGCGCGCAAGGCGCTCTTCCCCATCCAGTTGGGGGAGGGCGCCTTTTTTTTTGGTGCAAGGCGGGCGCGACGGGCTCGCCCGTGCGCCGCCTCCAGGAATAGGATGCGCCGAATCGCCAGGCCATGCGCCCCGTCCACCAGTCGGTCAGCTCGTTCGAGACCAAGCGGCTTTGCGCCGAGCCCTTGGCGGCTCACCACCTCGCCGCCCTCCGCGCCAAGCTGTACGAGGACCCCAGGGTGATGGCCACCCTCGGCGGGAGGGTGCTCTCCGAAGTGGAGACCGGGGCGATGCTGGCGCGCGGCCTGGAGCACTGGGAGCGGCACGGCTTCGGCACCTACGTCTTCTTCGCCCGCGAGGACGGCCGATTCGTCGGACGAGGCGGGCTGCATCGCTACCTACTCGAAGGCGAGGAAGAGGTGGGGCTCCTCTATCACCTGGCCGCCGCGGAGTGGGGCCGCGGCCTCGCCTCAAAGATCGCAGAGGCCTGCCTCCGCGTCGGCTTCGAGGTGCTCGGCCTCCGCTCGATCATGTCCTGGACCCAGCCCCAAAACGGCGCCTCCCGCAGGGTGATGGAGAAATGCGGCCTGTCCTTCGAACGAGAAGGGGAGTTCGCTGGCCTCCCTCACCTCTTCTTCCGAATTTCGGAGCCCCAGTGGCGCGCGCGCTTCTCACCGTCTGCCGCTGAACAGTCGCGGGACGTGCCGCGGCGTTGATCGCCGTCAAACCGCGCGCTCCGGGACAAGAGGAAGTTGCGGGCATGTCGAGCGGCGACGATCGCGAGGGCACCGCGCAGGTTCCGCCGCCGCCCCCGCCGGCCTCGATGAAGGCTCGCTTCGAACAGTTGCTCGACGCCGTGGTCGACAACCTCGCCCTCATCGCGCCCGACTACACCATCCTCATGGCCAACGAGACCACCGCGCGCTACTTCAACGCGAAAAAGGAGGACCTGGTCGGGCAGAAGTGCTTCACCCGCTTCCAGCAGCGCACCACGCCCTGCGAGGACTGCCCGGTGGCGGCGACGGTTCGCACTGGCAAGCCCTGCGTCTTGGAGAAGCGCTCGGATGTCACCGACACCTATCTCGAGCTCCACACCACCCCGGTCCTCGACGAGGCGGGCCGGCTGGTGGGGGTGCTCGAGCACGCCAAGGACACCACCGCGAGGCGACGGGCGGCGGCGGCGGCAGCCGAGCGGGAGCACCTGCTTGCGCAGCGGGAGGAGGCGATCCAGTCGCGGGACAACTTCCTCTCGGTGGCCTCCCATGAGCTGCGCACGCCAATCACCACCTTGCACCTTCAGCTCGAGCTGCTGATGCGTCAGGTGCGGGCCGGGGACGGGGCCGACGGGCTCAAAGGCCGGCTGGAGGCTGTCCGGAGGCAGACGCGCCGGCTCACGCGCCTGGTGGACCAGTTGCTGGATGTCTCGCGGCTGGCGGCGAATCGGCTCCAGGTGGAGCTGGAGGAGCTGGACCTGGTCGAAGTGGTCAGCGAGCAGCTCGCCGGCCATTCCGATACCTGCCTGCGCGCCGGATGCGAGGTCCGCTTCCCCGCGCCGGGTCCGGTGGTGGGCAGGTGGGACCGGACGCGGCTCGAGCAGATCATCGCCAATCTGCTCTCCAACGCCACCAAGTACGGCGCCGGCCGCCCGGTGGAGATCGCGGTCGAGGCAGCCGCAAGCCTGGCGCGCCTCACGGTTCGCGATCACGGCATTGGCATTGCCCCCGAGGATCAGCAGCGGATCTTCGAGCGCTTCGAGCGGGCTGTCCCCACCCGGTCCCACCTGGGGCTGGGCCTGGGGCTGTGGATAGTCCGGAAGGCCGCCGAGGTGCTGGGGGGCGAGGTGCGTGTGAGCAGCCGTGTGGGCGAGGGAGCGACCTTCACCGTCGAGCTGCCGCTGGGCGGGCCAAAGCCTGCTCAGGAGTAGCTGCGCAGCCGCTCCTGCAGCTCCGTCCAGCGCTCTTTGAGGGCGCGGTCCGCCATCGGGTAGAGGATGCCTTCCTCTTTGGTGTTGTGCTGCTGGATGACCATGAGCAGCGTGTCGCCCTGGTCCAGCACCGCCTTCACGTTCCCCGCGGCAGCGTCCCTGGCCATCCGGTCCAGGAGCGCCCGCATCTGGGAGTGCTCCGCGCGCATCACCGCGGTGGGCCCCATCTCGTGCATGCCGGTGGCGTCCTCGAAGGCGGGGAAGAGCACCTCTTCCTCCATCGCGAAATGCCGGCGCATCCTCGCCGCGAAGGACTCCCACAGCTCCCGGGCTCGGCCCTGGTCTTTCTGGTCGAGCCCTTCGAGGTCCGCCCAGATGGCGTCGCAGAGCCGGTGCTCGGCGGTGAAGAAGCTGGAGAACTCGTTCATGTCGTCTGCTCCCGGTTGGCGGCGCTGATAGCATGGACCGCGCCCATGGTCGACGCTCCGGACAGGGGCGGCCAGGTCGGCGTCCGGTTGAGCATCCTCGATGCCCGAAAGATGTCCGGGCGGGCGGTCGACTTTTTCGGAGAGGTCCTCTCGGCGGCCCGCTCGCTCCACGAGTTGGGGGTGCTCGAGGTCCACTCGGATGCGCCGATGGAGCAGCTCGCGCAGCTGCTGCGCGCCCAGGGCTTCCAGCTCGAGCAGGCGCGCACGGAGCACGCCTGGGTGCTTCGGGTCGGGCGGGCCCCTCCTCCCCCGCTGGAGGACCTGAGCTCGCTCGAACCGCCCCTTCCGGCCAAGCGCGTGCTCGAGGCGGCAGCCGCGCTGGAGCCGGGAGCGGTCTACCTCGCGCTGCTGCCCAGGTACCCACGGTTCCTCGCCCCCCACTTGGAGAACCGCGGCCTGGAGTGGGTGATAGGAATCCGCCCGGACACCACGGCAGTTCTGTGGCTTCGGACCAACCGATGAGCGGCTTCTCCATGGCAGGGCTCAGGCCGGACCAGGGACCACCCCTGTCGATCCCGATGTCCTTCTTCCTCACCGCGCCGGTGGCGCTGACGATCGCCGGCGCCTCGGTGATGTTCCTGGCCGGAGAGGGCCTGGACTCCATCTGGTCGGGTTCGACCGTCGCCCTGGTGCATCTCGGCACCGTGGGGCTGTTGCTCGCCGTGATGCTGGGCGCGCTCTACCAGATGCTGCCGGTGGTGGCCGGCGCGGTGGTCCCGGCGGTGCGGCTCGCCCACGCGGTGCACGCGCTCCTGGTGGCCGGGGCGGGCTGCCTGGTGTTCGCGCAGGCGATGTCGAGTGCCTTCGCGTTCGCGGCCGCCACCGCGCTGCTCGCCATCGCGCTGGGGCTCTTCTGGGGGCCGGCCGCCCTCGCCCTGGCCAGGAGCCAGACGCGCTCGGCCACTGTCTGGGGGATGCGGCTCGCGTTCGTCGGGCTCGCCGCGGTGGCTGTGATCGGCCTCAAGCTCGCCTTTGTCCGCTCCGGCGCGGGCTACCACCCCTCTTGGCTCTCCTGGAGGCACGCCCACGCTCACCTGGGGCTCATCGCCTGGGTGGGCTGCCTCATCGGCGCCATCTCCTGGCAGGTGTTGCCGATGTTCTACCTTGCGGCCCAGCCGCCTCGCTGGATGCCGCGGGCGGTCCAGCTCGGGGTGGGCGTGAGCGTGGCGGGGCTGCTGGCGGTCTACTTCTCGGATTCGCCGGCGTGGACCGTGCCCTTGGCAGCGCTCCCCGGAGCGGTGTCGGTCTGGGGAATCCACCCGCTGGCGGTGGTGCGCATGCTCCGCGGCCGGCGGCGGCGCCGGGCGGATCCCAGCCTGCGTTTTTGGTGGCTCTCGATGGGCTGCGCTCCCCTTTGCCTCTTGGCGGGCGTAGCCGCCTCCCTCTCCGACGCGCCGCAGCTGCCGGTGGCTTACGGCTTTCTGGCGCTGTGGGGCTGGGCGGCCGCGGTGGTGCACGGCATGCTCACCCGCATCGTGCCTTTCCTGGTCTGGTTTCACCGCTGCGCCCCGCTGGTGGGAAGGGTGGAGGTGCCGTCGACTCGCGAGCTGCTTCCCGACCGCGCAGTCGCGCGCGGATTCTGGCTCCACCTGGGGACGCTGCTCGCCGGCGGTCTGGCGATCGGCTCCGGCGAGGCCTGGCTGTGGCGCGCGCTGGGCCTCGGCCTCGCCCTCACCGGAACGCACCTCGGCGCGAGCTTGATCGGCGCACTGGCCCGATCGCCGTCCCCGAGCAGCGGACAAGGTGCGGCGCCCGTTCCGTCCGGAGGGAGTTAGTTCGTTGTAGCTCAAACTAATCTCCTTGGCGCCTGTCATCGTTCTTGGCCTTGGAGAGTGGAGCATGCGCACTCCGACTTGCGCCTGGCGGACAGCTTCGGCTTCGCAACCGGGCGGAATGTCAGGGGCGGGGGGTGGCACTCCGATTGCGAAGCGGTGCTGCATGGGCATGGAATCGGAGCCTGCAGCGGTTGCGAGTGCGGGCGGGGCCGCGCCGAAGCTGGACGAGTTCCTGGGCCTGGAGCGGGGAGCCTCGCCTTCGGCGGCGCCGGGGGTATTGGAGTCGCTGCTCGCCTTCTCGTGGGACAGCGCCGTCCCGCTGGAGGGGACGAATCAACCGCCGCCCATCGCGGCTTCCGTCCAGTCCGGTGGTCCCGAGCGGCCCCGGGAGGGGAAGGGCGAAGTGGCGCCCCTGGCTGGCGGAGATTCCCTGCCGGCGCTCGCGGACCTGGTCAGCCTCGAGCTGCGCCTGTGCGCCGCGGATCGGCTGGCGAGGGCGGTGACCGAGCCGGCGATCCCGATTTTCCGCTTCGAGTGGTCGCCGGGAAGCGAGCCGGTGACGGAGCCGGCGGTTCCGGTTCGGCCCGAGCCGGGCGGCCTCGGGGCCGAGGTCCCGGTGCGGCTCGCGCCCTTGCCGCGGCGGTTCGTGCGCCCGCCGGCGCCGCGGTTCATCCCTCCGCCGGAGCCGATCCGGCTCCCGCCGACCCCATTCTGGCGGCCGATGGTGGCTCGCTTCGGGGCGATGCTGGCGGTGGGCGCGGCGGCGTTCTTCCCGGCGTGGCTCGCGCTGGAATTGCCTGCCCAGGGGTCGATGGTGTCGCCGACGGTGGCCTGGGCGCTGGCGGCGGTCGAGCCGGCGGAATCGACCGAGCTTTCCGTGGCGGCGGAGGAGCCGGAGCCGCCGCTGCGAATCCAGGCGCCTCAGCCGTGGCGGCACAAGTGGAAGGGGATCAAGGCGGCGCAGGTCCGCAAGCGTCCCAGCAACCGGCGCACTCACCCGGTCGCAGCGCGGCTGGAGGTCGCGGTGCCTGCGGAGAGTGCCGCGCCGGCGGCGCCCGCCGAGTCCTTCCGCGACCTCGACCTGGAGAGCGAGGTGGCCAAGCCGGTGTCCCGCCCCTCGGCTCCGGCGCAGCGCGTCATCCGGCCCGGTGCTCCGGAAAAGTCTTCGGGGAAGATTCCTCCCTCGGCGTCCAAGTAGAGCAGTGACGCGTTGGAGGGCTCCGCGAAGGCGCCCAGCGCGGGCAGATTCGTCCGCCGCAATGGCTACCTGGCCGAATCGTCCGGGCGACGGCCGAGGTGTTCCTGCTCGCCGACTGCGTAGGCCTCCCGGATGAATCGACGGAGGCGCGCGTCGAGGTCCGACTCTTCGCGCAGCTCGAATGCGTGGACATGGTTGCGAGGGGAGAAGGTGTCAATGCCGAGGAAGCGCGGATCCTCCACGCGCCGGGCAAGCACCAGGTGCCCGCGGAGGTAGTCCCTCCGGGGCATCACCGCGGCAAAGATCATCCGGGTCTGGAGGCCGATGCGGGTCTTCGCCGGGATGGTCTGCACCGGCCCGCACTCGCGCACCGCCGCGAGGAAGGCGTCGTAGAGCCGCCGCGCCTTGGGCCGTGCGTGGAAGTGGTGCTCCAGCGTCCACACCCCGCAGGAGTGTTCTTGGTTCCGGTTGGCGAATGGACGGCCGCACCTCGGGCAGTGCCAGAGGTCCGCCTTGCCTGTCGCTGGCTTCCGCTTCCTCATCGAGGGGGCACCGACCTGGGACGCGCGCTCAAGGTCTGCTGAGCTCGGCGTGCCTGAAACAGCTCACCAGATGGTCGTTGATCATGCCGACGGCCTGCATGTGGGCATAGACGATCGTGGATCCCACGAAGCGAAAACCCCGCTCGCGGAGCTCGTGGCTGAACGCGTCGGAGATCGGGGTCCGCGCCGGCAGCTGGCGCAAGGTTCTCCTGCGGTTGACGACCGGCTTCCCGCCGACGAAGCGCCACTGAAAGGCATCGAAGCTGCCGAACTGCTCCTGCACCTCGAGGAACGCACGCGCGTTGCCAATCGCGGCCTCCACCTTCGCGCGGTTGCGCACGATGCCCCTGTCGCGCAGCAACGCCTCGACCTTGCGCCGATCGAAGCGGGCAACCCGCTCGGGGTCGAAGCCGGCGAACGCATGGCGGTAGTTCTCGCGCTTGCGCAGGATGGTCAGCCAGCTCAGCCCGGCCTGTGCGCCCTCCAGCACGAGGAACTCGAAGAGCTTCCGCTCGTCATGCAGAGGGACGCCCCATTCCTCGTCGTGGTAGCGGATGTAGAGGGGGTCGGTGCCGCACCATCCGCACCGCTTCCGCACATCGGCTGGTGGCTTCGTCGCGGTCATGACCGCGTGTATCGCACGGCACCTGGCGCCAAGCGAGGCTCGCCGGCCCGTGGCGCCTGGCGGCCGCTCGGCGCTCGCCACACGCTCCTGGCGCTCAGGAACGGTAGGCCTTCTCGAGGGCGGCGATGTCGAGCTTGACGTGGCTCCCCATTCGGTCGGCTACACCAACCGTGTTCTCTGGTCGGGGCGCCGAGATTCAACTCGTTCTCAGGCGTTTTCCACGGGCAATCCACAGGTTTGCGCGGACGCCCTCGCCGACCCAGAAGAATGCTACCCCATAACGCGATTTCACCCCGGCCAGTCTTGGGAACGGAGCGTTTACCAGCCAGTCGCGCTGGGAAAGACGCCTTTCCCAGCCGGACGCGCCCGTCAGCCCTCGGAAGCTGCGGTGCCAGGCTTCCGTTTCCGCGCCTTGACCATGCCGTAGCTCTTCAGCTTCCTCCACAAGGTGTTCTCCCCGACCCCGAGCGCCTTGGCCGTCTCGGTGCGATTGCCTCCGAGCCGGTCGAGTGTCGCGAGAATGTGCCGGCGCTCGACCTCTTCGAGCGTCAGGATGTGGTCCTGAACCGGGGCGTGGGAGCCGTTGGGCTGACCACGAGCTTCGGGAGGTAGATCGCCCGGCTCGATCTTCGGCTTGCCTTCGGCGAGCAGCACCGCGCGTTCGATGGCGTTCTCGAGCTCGCGCACGTTGCCGGGCCAGTCGTAGGCCATGAACAGGTCCAGCACCCCAGGGCTCAACGAGCACGGGCCGCACGAGTGCTCCTTGCACGCCCGGCCGATGAACTGTCGAGCAAGCGGGAGGATGTCCTCGCGTCGCTCTCGGAGCGGCGGCACCTCGAGCGGGACCACCTTCAGCCGGTAGAAGAGGTCCTTCCTGAAGCTTCGTTCGCTCACCATGGATTCGAGGTCGCGGTTGGTAGCCGCGAGGATGCGCGCGTTGACGTGGACGTCCTTGGTGGCCCCCACCGGACGCACGCTGTGCTCTTGAAGCGCTCGCAGGAGCTTGACCTGAACCTGTAGTGACGTCTCGCCGATCTCATCGAGGAACAAGGTCCCGTTCGTGGCCGCCTCGAAGAGGCCCTTCTGGTCCGCCGAGGCACCCGTGAAGGCGCCCTTGACGTGACCGAAGAGCTCGGACTCGAGCAGCGACTCGGGGAGGGCTCCGCAGTTGATGGCGAGGAACGGTCCCTTGCCGCGCTTCGACCGGTCGTGGATGAACCGGGCCAACCGCTCCTTGCCCGTACCGCTCTCGCCGGTGATCAGCACGATGGCGTCCGAGGGAGCGACGCGCACCGCCAGGTCGAGCACTCGACGCATCGCCGAGCTCTTCGCGACGAGCTCGGCCGCGCCCGCTACGGGAAGGCGGACGACGGCTCGGTCCATGCGTTCCTCCATCTTGATGTTGCAAGCTACTCCATTTCGGCGGAGTTGGCCAGGAGAAGCCACGTCTTGCCTGGGTTCAGATCACATGAATCATAAATGATGCCAACTATTTACGTGTGCTCGCGCCGACCGTGGACACCGTGGCACAGCGGTTGAAATTACTACCTGAGGGAACGCAATGCTTTCCCTCTTTTGGAGGTCCGTATGCCAGATTGTTGCGCCATCGCCAAGCCGGATTCAGTCGCAGCGGAGAACTGCCCTGGCTGCGGTCGGAAGGGACGGCCCGTGGGCCTCGCCACCGTGCAGGCCATCGTAAAGTCTGAGCTCGCTCCTCGCTGCGGCGGCGAAACCTACCGCTTCTGCCCCAACCCGGCGTGCGACCACCTGTACTTCGACGGCGAGTGGGTCGCCCGCAAGAGCGACGCCCGTGTTCGAGTCGGCCTCAAGGAGAGCTCGGATCCGCTGCCGGTTTGCTACTGCTTCGGCTTCACGCGCGCCGACGTGCGCGCCGAGGTTCAAGCGACCGGCAAGTGCACAATTCCCGACCGCATCACGGCCGAGGTCCAGGCTGGCAACTGCGCTTGCGAGACGAAGAACCCCTCGGGCACCTGCTGCCTGGGAGAAGTTCGGAAGGCGGTCAAGGAGGCGCTCGCTCCTGCGGCTCGCCGCAACACGGTGATTGGAGGAAGCCCATGAACGGAGCGATTCAGGATGTGCAGCCGGTGGCCGGAGACAAGACGCAGAGGTGGTCGATCGCCGCGAGCGCGAGCTCCATCATCTCCGCGTTCATCGCCTCGCTCTGCTGCGTCGGTCCGCTGGTCTTCGCGCTACTCGGCATCGGTGGCGCGGGCCTGCTCGTGAAGTTCGAGCCGTACCGGCCTTATTTCATGGTCGTGACGTTCGCGCTCCTGGGCACAGGCTTCTACTTCACGTACCGCAAGCCGAAGCACGCGGTCCCGAGCGGCCCGGCGTGTGATTGCCCGGCGCCGAGGACCAATCGGGCCGGGAAAATCATGCTCTGGGTGGCCACGGTGCTGGTCGTCGGATTCCTGGCGTTCCCCTACGTGGCGGCATGGCTGTGGGGATGAGGCGATGAGCGGCCTGGGCATTCTCCTGGCAGTCCTCTTGGTGGCTCTCTGCTGTGGGGGCCATCTCCTGGCGCTGCGCAGTGGGCGCGGCCTCGAAGAAGGGGTCGAACGATGGCTGAGCGAACGGAGTGGACTCTTCAGATCGAAGGGATGACGTGCGACCACTGCGCGAAGACGATTGACGAGACGCTCAGGCGAGTGCCGGGCGTCGTCGACACCGCCACGAGCTACCCAGACAGGCGGGCCCGCGTTGTCACCGAGGCCTCCGTCGAGGGAGCGAAGCTCGCGGGCGAAATCGCGGGAACGGGAAAGGGGTACCGGGTCAGCGGGCACTCGTCGCGCAAGCTCCGCGTCGAGCGCTCTCCCGGCGATGAGGAACTGGACCTGGCGGTCGTCGGCGGCGGGTCCGCGGGGTTTGCCGCTGCCATCCGCGCGGCGGACCTCGGGGCCAGCGCCGCCATCATCGAAGGTGGGGCGCTCGGAGGCACGTGCGTCAACGTCGGCTGCGTGCCGTCGAAGACGCTGATTCGCGCGGCGGAAGTCTTCCATCGGGCTGGGCACCATGCGTTCGCGGGCGTCCGCGCCAAGCTCGATCGGCCGGACCTCAAGGCCATCGTCAAACAGAAGGACGAGCTCGTCGCCGAGCTGCAGCAGGCGAAGTACTGGGACGTCCTCGCGGCCTATCCCTCGGTGATGCTGGTCAAGGGCAAGGCCACGTTCCGCGAGGACGGCTCGCTCCTGGTGGACGGCAAGCCGCTTCGCGCTCGGAAGGTCGTGCTGGCGATGGGCTCGCGCCCCTGGGCGCCACCCATCCCGGGGCTGGATTTGACGCCCTACTTGACCAGCACCGAGGCGCTCTCGCTGCCGGAGCTCCCCAAGACGCTCATCGCCATCGGCGGCAGCGCGGTGGGGCTCGAGATTGCCCAGTTGCTCGCGCGCCTCGGCGTCAAGGTCACCGTCCTCGAGGCGCTGCCGCGCATCGTCCCCGCCGAAGACGCTGACATTGGCGAGGCGATCGCCGCCTACTTGCGTGAAGAGGGCATGGACCTTCACCCGGGTGTGGCGGTCCGTCGTGTCTCCGGCAGACCAGGCGCCTACAAGGTCGAGGTCGAGGAAGCAGGGAAGACGCGCACCTTCGAGGGCGAGCAGCTCCTCGTCGCCACCGGCCGCCGGGCGAACACCGCCGGCCTCGGCCTTGAAGAGGCGGGCATTCGTCTCGGCAAGAAAGGCGAGGTCGTCGTCGACGAGCACCTCGAGACCAGGCGAAAGGGCATCTACGCGGCCGGCGACGTGGCCGGCGACCCGATGTTCGTCTACGTGGCGGCCTTTGCCGGAAGCCTCGCGGCCGAGAACGCCCTGAGCGGCAACGCTCGCAAGTACGACCTAGCCGTCGTCCCGCGCGTGACATTCACCGACCCCGGCGTCGCCTCTGTCGGGCATACGGAGGCGCAGGCGCGCGAGCGCGGCATCCAGGTGGCCGTGTCGAAGCTGCCCTTGTCCTACGTGCCGCGAGCCATCGCGGCGCGGGACACGCGGGGCCTCATCAAGCTGGTCGCCGACGAGAAGACGAACCTCCTGGTGGGCGCCCACATCCTCGCGCCCGAGGCGGGCGAGATGGTGCAGGCCGCGGCGATGGCGATTCGCTTCAGCATTCGCGTCGACGAGATCGCCGCGATGCTCCACCCCTACCTGACCCACGCGGAGGGGCTGAAGCTCGCCTGCCAGACCTTCAAGAAAGACGTCGCCAAGCTCTCGCGCTGCGCGGCGTAAGGCGGAGATTGAAAAGGAGCTGAACATGAAAACTTGGAGCTTTCTCGGAATCATCGGAGCACTCGCTCTTTCGGGAGCGGGACTCCTCCTCCCCCAACCCAGCGAGGCCTGTTGCCCGGCGCGGGCCGAAGCCGCGCCGGCGAAAGAGGCTGCGGCAGGAATCAAGACGGCGACGCTGAGCGTCGAAGGCATGACCTGCGCCTCCTGCACGGTCACCGTTCGGATGTCGCTGAAGAAGCTCGACGGCGTGAAGGAGGCGACCGTCAAGCTCGATGAGAGGCGCGCCATCGTCCAGTACGACCCGGCGAAGCTGACGCCGCAGCAGATGGCCGACGCGGTGACCAAGGCTGGGTACAAGGCCACGGTCGTCCCAGAACAGAAGGGCTCCTGACGAGGAAGCCATGGCCCACCGCCGCGCACATACAGCACGGGGGGCCCTCACGGCGTGCCCCCGATGTGGGAGCGCAGGCCGTTCGGTCGGGCGGGAGACGCTCCAGTCCGTCCTGAAGCCCGAGGCAACGCTGCGGCTCCTGGCATTCAAGCCGAGGTTCTGTCGCTCGAGAGATTGCGACGTCCTCTACTACGGCGCCCGATGGGCGGGTGGTCGAGAAGCAGGACTCGACGGTGCCGGTCGGCATCAAGGAGACCGAGGACCTGGCGCTCCTCTGCTACTGCCTCGGCATCACGCGCTCGGACATTCGGCACGAGGTTGAGGAGATTGGCTCGTCCAGCGCGCCATCGCGAGTCGTCGCCGCTATCCGAGCAAACCGTTGCGCCTGCGAGGTGAAGAATCCCTCGGGCACCTTCTGCCTTGGCGACGTCAAGGAGGCTGTTCGTGAAGCACAGGAAGCGACCTCAACGGCAAGTGCTCAAAGCACCGAGTCGTGCTGGTCCAAACCGCAGCCGGAGCGGTCGGATGTCGCCATCAATAGTGGAAACCCGACGGGAGGTGGGCTGTCACCGACCGCCAACTGCAGGACAATAGGCGTTTGCGCGGCGACGGTCGAGACAAGCAGGGCCTCGGGCTGGTGAGCGCCGCGCAAACGTCGGGTTGAACGATGGCCGCCGGCACGCGCCCTGCTAATGGGCACGTCGGGCGCGGCTGGTGCCCTCGTGGGG
>JACPVI010000085.1 GCA_016191815.1 Myxococcales bacterium | reverse complement strand
CAGAGCGGTATGCGCTGCGGATGAGCGTCGGCCCCGAATTCAAGCAGAGGCTGGAGGAGGTGAAGTCCGCGTTGAGCCACCTCGTGCCGGACGGCAACTTCGAGAAGGTGATGATGGAGTGCATGCGCATCGCCCTCGACGTCTGCTCGCGGCGCCGCCGCGGTGCGAAAGTAGCGCCGCCGGCTTTAGGCAGTTCCGGCCCGGAACTGAAAAAGTTACAGCCTCCGGTGAGGGACGGTGGGGCGGAGAGGGAGGGGCGCGAGCCGAGCCGGTACGTGCCGGTGGAGGTGCGGCGGCAGGTGTGGCAGCGGGACGCTGGCCGATGCGCCTTTGTCGGTGCCGGCGGGAGGCGCTGTAACTCGCGGCACCAGCTCGAAATCCACTTCAAGGGCGCCGCGTAGAGCGCCGCATCACGGGGTGCGCCGCGGGTGCACGGAGCAGCCCCGGGCCGCACCCCACTGGCGCATTCGCCCGACGAGCGAGGGTGATCAGCATGAGAACCACACCCCTCCGCGACTCGGGAACTGAGCTCAGCTCGGCCCTTCGTAGGTGGCCTTCTCCGCCTCGGGACTGACCACCACCTGCCCGGCCTTGTGGCTGTCCATGATGATGTGCGTGGCCCGGGCACTGTCCGCTCCCCCCGGCTCGCACATGTGCAGCCGCTTCTCCTGGCCCGAGGCCATCGCCTCCGCGTACTCCCGGCAGGTCGGGTAGGTGCACGCGCCGCAGTCGGTGCCGGCCTGCGCCTCCTCCAGGACGCCGGTGAGCTTCTTCGCGTCGGCGCCGATGGCCTTCTTGGCCAGCTCCATCGCCGCGGCTCTGGGGTCGCCCTCGGGCTTCCTCTTCGCCGGCGCCTTCCCCACCCCCGCCAAAGGGAGCTCCGGAGGAGGGCTGTCCCACTTCTTCACCAGCGCGCGGGTGATCTCCCCCAGCATCACCCGCGGGTAGGCGGTGGCTCCCTTGGGAGGCTTGTACGGAGGGACCGGCTTCGCCGGATCCACGAAGCGCAGCACCATGTTGGGCAGGAAGCGCTGGGCGCCCTCGAACTCGCGGGTGTGCTGGATGGCCCCGGTCGGGCACGGCTCGACGCACAGGCCGCAGTACATACACTTGGCCTCGTCGATGTCGAACCGGGTCATCACCCGTTGCTTGGGGCTTGCCGGGTCCTTCTCGATCTGAATCGCGATACAGGCGATCGGGCAGGCGCGCTCGCAGGCCTGGCAAGCAGTGCAGATCTCGGTATCCACCTCGAGGAAGCCGCGGTAGCGCGAGGGCAACCGGTGCTGGATGAGGTCTCCGCTTTGTTCGGCCAGCTCCGGACCGGCGTACTGCACGGTGATCGGCCGGCGGAACATGTACGAGAGGGTGACGCTCATGCCCTCCCAGGCGCTCTTCACCGTGTCCTTGATGTGCCCGACGTACTCGCTGACCGGCATCGCTGGCTACCAGTTGCTCAAGGGGCGCACCCTGTCGCCCACGAAGGAGATGTTGCGGAACGTCTTCCGGAAGAACAGCACCGCCGGCACCAGCCCGCCCGCGGCGAAGAAGGCGAAGTGGATGAGCCCGCGGAGGCTGAACAGCGGCGCCTGGACCCTCGCCGCCTCACCGAACAGCTCGAAGGACATAAGCTCTGTCACCGCCGCGAGCACCACCAGGGCCATCGCCGCCGGCACCAGGTACTTCCAGCAAAGGGACATCATCTGGTCCACCCGGACGCGGGGGAAGGTCCAGCGGATCCAGATCACCACGTTGGCGAGCAGGAGGGTCTTGGCGCAGAAGACCGCCGCCGAGACCAGGTAGAACCACCCCGGCACCTGGTGGAGCGCCTCCCAGCGGGCCAGATTTTCGGCCGACACCCCCGGCACCTGCCAGCCGCCGAGGAAGCAGGTCGTCATCACCGCGCTCATCACCCAGAGGTTTCCGAACTCGGTGAGGAAGAAGTACGCGAACCGCATCCCCGAGTATTCGGTGTTGTACCCGGACACCAGCTCGCTCTCCGCCTCGGGCAGGTCGAAGGGAGTGCGGTTCCCCTCCGCGAGGAGCGCCACGAAGAGGATGAAGAATCCCGCGTAGCCCATCGGGGTCTGGAAGAGGTACCAGTCCCACGGCCAGCCGCCCTGCGCCCGGATGATGTCGTGCAGGTTGAGCGAGCCGGCCA
Source organism: Myxococcales bacterium (assembly GCA_016191815.1). GTDB lineage: Bacteria > Myxococcota > Myxococcia > Myxococcales > Myxococcaceae > JACPVI01. The sequence continues at coordinate 26,345 of JACPVI010000085.1, read as the reverse complement.
TCAGCACCGGCACCAGGATGACCAGCCCGGCGGGGATCTCGTAGCTCACCACCTGCGCCGCGGCGCGGATGCCCCCGAAGAGCGCCCACTTGGAGTTGGACGCCCACCCCGAGATGAGGATGCCCACCACCACCAGCGCGGTGACCGAGAGGACGTAGAAGAGGCCCACGTTCATCCGAGTGGCCGAGAGGTGGTAGCCGAACGGCAGCACCACGAAGGTGAGCGCGAAGCCGGCCACCACGAAGTACGGCGCCGCCCGGAACAGCCACCGGTCCGAGGCCGAGGAGATCAGGTCCTCCTTGACCAGGAGCTTGAGCGCGTCGGCGAGGAACTGGAGTATTCCCTGCGGCCCCACCCGGTTGGGCCCCACCCGCGACTGCATGCGCGCGGCGATGCGGCGCTCCCACCAGGAGGTGAGCCCCGCGAACAGCGCCCCGAAGGTGGTGAGCGCGATGCCCGCCGCCATCATCGCGACCAGGTACACCCCCTGGGTGAGGGCCCAGCTTGCGGGGTCCTGCCCCAGCCGGTCGCGAATGATCTCGTCGAGGAACTCGCGCATCGGTGCTTGGGCCTCCTAGCGGTCGATCTCCGGTGCCACCACGTCCAGCGAGGCGATCAGGGCCACCAGGTCGGCGATCATCAGGCCCGGCGAGAGATCCTCGATGATCCCCATCGCCATGAACGAGCCGGTGCGCACGCGCACCCGGGCGGCCTTCTCGCCGCCGTCGGAGACCACGTAGTAGGCCATCTCCCCGCGCGCCGACTCCACCCGGGACTGCGCCTCGCCCCCAGGCGGCTTCACCTTCCTGGGCACCTTGGCCATCCACTCGCCCTCGGGAATCTTGTGGAGCGCCTGCCGGACGATCGACACCGACTCCCGCATCTCCAACACGCGGCAGTAGAAGCGGTCGTAGCAGTCGCCCACCTGGCCGCCCCGGTTTTTGCCGGCGAAGCCCTTTCCCACCGGGACCTTGAACTCGAAGTCCGGGTAGGCGCCGTAGGGGTGGACCTTCCGGAGGTCGTAGTCCACTCCCGAGGCGCGCAGGTTGGGTCCCACCAACCCGTAGTCGATCGCCATCGGGCCGGGGATGACCGCCAGCCCCGCCAGGCGGCGTACGAAGATCTCGTTGAGCGAGATGAGCCGGTCCCACTCGTCGAGGATCCGGTCGAAGTGGTCCAGGAAGCGGTGGCAGTTGGGCGCCCAGTCAGGCGGAAGGTCGAAGGCCACCCCGCCGATGCGGTGGTAGTTGTAGGTGAGCCGCGCGCCGCACAGCGCCTCGATGAGATCGTTGACGTACTCCCGCTCGCGCAGCGCGTAGGGGAACGGCGTCACCGCGCCGATGTCCATCGCCATCGTCCCCACCGCGACCAGGTGCGAGGCGATGCGGTTCAGCTCGCAGGAGATGGCCCGCAGGTACTGCGCCCTCGCCGGTGGCGCCACCCCGAGCAGCTTCTCGACCGCGACGGCGTAGCCCTCGTTGGCGAACATCGCCGCCACGTAGTCCACCCGGTCGGTGTAGGGCATGAAGCCGGAGAAGGTGACCAGCTCGCCGATCTTCTCGATCGAGCGGTGGAGGTAGCCCACCTCCGGGACCGCCTTCTTCATCACCTCGCCGTCGGCGTGGACAATGAAGTTGATCACCCCGTGCGTCGAGGGGTGCTGCGGCCCCATGTTGAGGATCATCTCCTCCTCGGCGCCGGGGCCGAACTTCCGGGTGATGACGATCTGTTCCAGCGCCATGGCTAGCTTTCGGCCTTCGCCTCGGGGGCCTTCTCCGGCACGGGAGGCGCCTGCTTGGACTTCTCCTCCGCCATCAGCCGATCCGCGTCCAGGTAGAGGTTCAAGGTGTTGTCCCGCACGTTGGAGATGCCCTGGTAGCCGCCCGCCTCCTGGTAGTCCTTCCGGAGCGGGTGGCCCACCCAGTCGTCCGGCAAGAGGATGCGCCGGAGATCGCCGTGCCCCGTGAAGGAGACACCGAACAGGTCGAACACCTCGCGCTCGAGCCAGTTGGCCGCCTTCCACACCACTTCCACCGAGTCGACCTCGGGGCTCGCCCGGTCCAGCTCGCACTTTGCCACCAGCATGTGCCGGTGGGTGTAGCTGTAGAAGTGGTAGACGATCCGGATCTGGTTTTCCTTGGGGTGATCCGTCGCGGTGAGGTCCTGCAGGAAGTCGAAGGCCAGCTCCGGATCGGTCTTGAGGGTGCGGCAGATCTCCAAGAGCCGGGAGGGTGCGAAGGTGCAGAAGGGGTCCTTCTGCGGCGCACAGAGCGGCCCTATGGCCTCGCCGAACTGCTGGGTCAGCTTCTGGTGGATCTGCTCGGGGGAGAGCGCGGGCATCTTCTCTGTCCTAGACCAGCTCGGGGACCTCGTAGCCGGCGCCGGTGTCGGCGGGGCCGCGCGACGGCCGGAACTTCTGCTTCAACTTCTCTCGCTTCACCAGCTCCTGGATGCGGAGGAAACCCTCGGTGAGCGCCTCCGGCCTGGGCGGGCAGCCGGGAACGTACACGTCCACCGGGATGATCTTGTCCACCCCCTTGCAGACCGAGTAGGCGAGCTGGAAGAGGCCTCCGCAGTTGGCGCAGGAGCCCATCGAGATGACGTACTTCGGCTCCGCCATCTGGTCGTAGAGGAGCTTGCAGCGCAGCGCCATCTTGTAGGTGAGCGTACCGGCCACGATCATCAAGTCGCTCTGCCTCGGAGTCGCCCTCGGCACCGAGCCGAAGCGGTCGATGTCCGCCCGGGGCCCGCCGGTCTGCATCAGCTCGATGCCGCAGCAGGCCAGCCCGAACAACAGGTAGAACAGCGAGGAGCGGCGCGACCAGTTGATCAGGTCCTCGAGCAGGTTGGTGCTGGTGGTGAGCACCGCGCCGGAGGAGCCGGGGTCGTGCAGGTAGCCTTTCGAATCGACAGCCATTTCGTGCCTCTCCCCTCAGCGCGATTGGTCGGCCGCCTGCCGGCCGGGCCGGAGATCGAGCCGACGGATCCATTCCAGATCTCGCCGGACCCAGAGCCACACCAGCCCCACGAAGAGGATGCCGATGAAGACCAGGATCTCCGCCAGCGCCACCCAGCCCATGTCCTTGAACACCCACTCGCGGAACACCAGCGCCACCGGGATGGTCAGCGCCACCTCGACCTCGAAGATCACGAACACCAGGGCGACGATGTAGAAGCGCGGGTTGAAGTTGAACCAGGCGCGCCCGATCGGCCGCTCGCCGCACTCGTAGATGACGTCTTTTTCGGGGTCGGGGAACTTCGGCCGGACCAGCGCGCCTAGAAGAAGGTTGGCCAGCACGAAGCCGACCGCCGCCACCGCGAACGCCAGCACCATCGCGAAGTCGAACTGCACCTCTCACCTCGGGCCGGCCAAATTTGGCCGGACTTCCCGGGGTCCTTCCCAAGACTGCCCCGTCTTGTCAAGCACTTGCGGGGCCAGGGCTCCCTGGCTTTCCCTTTGACGGCCGAGGTCTGCCTCCCTATGTTGCCGCGCCGATGAGCCCTTCCCCGCTGGCCCCCTATCTGCCGCTCGCGGTGGCGCTTTTGGTCGCCGCCGGGGTGGCGATGGCGATGGCGGTGTTGGCCTCGGTCTTGGGGCCCAAGCGGCCGACCGCGATCAAGCAGGAGATCTTCGAGTGCGGCTCGGAGTCGGTGGGCCCGGCGCACCAGCGGTTCGCGGTGAAGTTCTACGTGGTGGCGCTGCTGTTCATCGTCTTCGACGTGGAGGCGGTGTTCCTCTATCCGTGGGCGGTGAACTTCAGGGCGCTGGGCTGGTTCGGCTACGCGGAGATGGCGGTGTTCGCGGCGACGTTGGTGGTCGGGCTGGCGTACATCTGGAAGAAGGGCGCGCTGAGCTGGGAGACGTGATGGCAGAGCTGGACGTGGCACCGGCCATCGCCACTCGAAGGGACGAGGCGATCGGCTTCTTCGAGCGGGTGATCTCCAGGGGGCTGGGGTGGGCGAGGAAGTATTCGCTCTTCACCTACCCGTTCGCCACGGCGTGCTGCGGGATGGAGTACATGTCGGTGGCGGCCAGCCGCTACGACATCGCGCGTTTCGGAGCGGAGTTCCCGCGCTTCTCGCCGCGCCAGGCGGACCTGTTGATGGTGATCGGGACCATCAACATGAAGCAGGCGCCGATCCTCAAGCGGGTGTACGAGCAGATGTGCGAGCCGAAGTGGGTGATCGCCTTCGGAGTGTGCGCCTCATCGGGCGGCTTCTACGACAACTACGCGGTCTCGCAGGGCATCGATCGGATCATCCCGGTGGACGTGTACATCCCGGGGTGTCCGCCGAGGCCCGAGCAGGTGCTGGACGGGCTCAAGCTCTTGCAGGACAAGATCGCCTCTCAGCGACACCGGGCGATCGAGCGGGCGCCGGAGCTGCGGCCCGGAGAGCGGGACCTGCTCGCGGCGATGAAGTGACTTGCCGGACGTGTGGCCCCTCAAACGGTCGCGCTGCCGCCTTCCCACTCCAGGCGCAGCCGCGGCTCGTCGGTGCGCCGGAAAACCACCCCCAACGCCTGCGAACGCACCGCCCCCGAGGCATCGGGAAGGACGAGGTACAACCTTCCTCCCCGCAGCGCGTACAGCTCCAACTCGCGGCTCTCGGGGTCGACCAGCACCACCTCCCCCACCCCCGCCGATTCGTAGAAGGGGAGCTTCTCCCGCGACTCGTCGCCCGGGGAGAGGATCTCAATCACCAACTCCGCCTTTCCCTCGACGCCGCGCTTCGAGAGGTGCTCTTGGCGGGCGAAGATCAGGTCCGGCGTGCGGTAGTCGCGCTCCCCCGCCTCGGGGCGGTACAGGCCGGTTTCGTACAGCGCCACTAGCCCCTTCGCCTTGGCGAGCGGGACCAACGCCACCAAAAGCTCCGTTCCGAACCGCTGATGCCACGCGCTCGGCGGTGGGACCATGTGCAGCACTCCCTCCCAGACCTCGTCGAACAGATCGAGGCCCATCAGGCGCCGGTCGCGCAGCAGGCTCTCCGGGGCTTCGAGCATCACGACACGCACGAGGGAAATCTAGGAAGGTCGATCGCCTGGGTCAACGCGGCTCCAGGACGGACGAGCGGGCCGCCCCCGCCCAGGAAGAGGGAGCGGCCCACTCGGAGCGCCGAAGCCGTGACGCTCAATTCCCCGCGCCAGGGACGCCGCGGCGCCGCCCGAGGCGGAGCGGCCGAGCTCAGTGCGCCACCAGCTCGGACTGGCTCACCCAGCCCTCGTTGCCCATCTCGTCACGGACCTGCACCTGGTCGCCCTTCCGCCCGATGACGCGCATCCTCGTGCCATTGCTCGCCTCCGTCACCGGCGCAGCGGACGCCGAGGGCGCCGAGCGGATCTGTGCCGTCCCGCCGACCGTCTGGTTGTAGAGCTTCTCCAGCTCCACGTTCCGCTTCTGCTTGCCGGTGACGATGTTGGCGGTCATCCGCTGGAAGGCGTAGCTGCTCTCCACGTCGCCCAGCTTCGCCTGCGCCTCCTCCGACTTCTTGAACTCCTTGAGGTCGTCGTCGGAGAGGCCCTCGAACTTGCCGTCCGCCGCCGCCACCGCCGGACCGGAGGTGGCCATCTGCCGCACGAAGTGGCTCACCACGTGGATGACCTCTCCGTCCTCCCAGCGGAAGCGCACCACGACCGGCGAGGCGCCGTAGCGCGCGCCCAGCTCGTCGGAAGTCGCCAGCACTTCCACTCTCCGGTCGTCCACGATCTGGATCGGGTAGCTGCCGCCCTCGAGCCACCACTGAGGCTCGCTCGACTTGCGAAGCAGCATCTGGGACATGAGGTTGTCGTCCTTCTTGCTCACCTTCACCGGGACGACCTCGTTGCCGGTGCTCTTGCCGTTGTGGACGATGGTCTTCGGGAAGGCCTTCTGCACCAGGTTCAACAGCGACCAGTCCGTGGTGTAGAGCAGCCCGCCGGCGCGCACGAAGCGCTCGATGCGCCGGACGCCCGGGTCGGGGATGTGCCCCGGGCAGTTGACCATCAAGATCATGCTCGACTTGAGCGGGTACTCTGCCACCTGCTCCGGCTGGATCACCGTGTGGCGGATCCGCGCCGCCGCCAGCACCTGCTCGATGTGGTCCATGCTCCCGGCCACCACCACCACGTCCTTCCCCTTCACCGCGTCGAGCAGCGCCTTGTCCGCCGGGTTCTCCTTCTCGAGCTTCTTGCGCAGCAGCTCCGCCGCCGCCCGCTCGGACCGCTCGTCTGCCCTCGCCGCGCCCGCCATCATCACCGCCGCGGCGCACACCAGCGCCGCGCCCAACAGCTTCCTTCGCACCATCGTCGTTCCTCCGTGGGATTGGGCACGGTCCAACGCACGGCGGCGGGAAAGGATCTGCCCCGCGGCGGCTGGCGGGGTATGTAGGCACCCGTGCGCGCGATTACGCTCCTCACTGACTACGGGCTTGCGGATACCTACGTAGGTCAGCTCAAGGGCGCGATTCTTCGCATCGCCCATGAAGCCTCGATCGTCGACATCACCCACCAGGTGCCGGCCCAGGATGTGAAGGCCGGCGCCTTTCTCCTGTGGTCGGCGGTGGAAGTCTTCCCGGCCGGCACGGTGCACGTGGCGGTGGTGGATCCGGGCGTCGGCTCCGGCCGCAGGGCGATCGCGCTCCGAGCCAAGCGCGGAGACCTTTTCGTCGGCCCAGACTCGGGCCTCCTGGTGCCCGCCGCCGAGCGCCTGGGAGGAATCGAGGCTGCGGTCGAGCTGACCCGCGAGCTGTACTGGGGCCTGTTCCGGTCCACCACCTTCCATGGACGCGACGTGTTCGGGCCAGTCGCGGCGCACCTCGCGCTTGGCGCTCCCCTGGAGGACATCGGGACGCCGATCGCCGATGTCGACCGGAGCGCGTCGCTCCCGGGGCACCGCACCACCGCCGTGGGCATCACCGGCGAAATCGTCCACGCCGACGCCTTCGGCAACCTGGTGACGAGCATCCCAGCGCAGGCCTTGCCCGAGCGGTTCGCGGTCAGGGTGTGCGGCCGACGAATCGGCGGTGGGCCCAAGCCGACCTTCGCCTCAGTCGCGCCCGGCGAGCTGTTGGCGGTGATTGGCTCAAGCGGCCTGCTCGAGGTGAGCGCCCGCGAGGCCAGCGCACAGCAGTTGCTCGGCGCGAAGCGCGGCGATCCCCTCGAGGTGGAGCGGGAGTGACGCTCTCGGAATCGCGTCGGTTTCGGGGTCCCTACCACTCGCGCCCAGCTACCACCGGTGAAACGCCGGATGCCCAGGCTCGACGGCGACGAAGGTGCCGCGGCAGGTGGCGCGCACCTTTCCGTCCGCCTCGAGCGAGCCCTCCACCACGCAGCGGTCGCCTGTCGTCTCCACCGCCTTCGCCCGAAGGTGAAGCACTCGGTCGGTCGGACAGGGTCGCTTGAGCTGGATGGCGTACTCCGCGGTCACCGTGCATGGAGGGTGGTCGGCTCCGCGCTGCCCCATCAGACGGTAGGCCGCCGTCCAGTTGCAATGGCAGTCCAGGAGCGCGCCGATGATCCCGCCGTTCAACACGCCGGGGAACGCCTCGTATTGAGGCTCCGGCCGCCAGTCGGCCACCACCTCGTCGCCCAGCGCGAAGCTCCGGATGCGCAGCCCCTTGGGGTTCGCCGGCCCACAGCCGAAGCAGGCGTTGCTCGGCGCATAGCGCTCCTGCAGGCTCAGCTCAGCCACGTTCGCCCCCTTCGGCCTGCGCCGGCCCGCTGCGGACCGGCTTCTTGGGCCGTGCGATGTCGTCCAGCCAAGCGCGCAGCGACGGCGCGCAGGTTCCAACACAACGCTCGAGGACGCTCCCGTCCTTCTGCGGCTCCCGGATGAGCCAACCTTGCCCATCGAACGACCCGACGTCCTTCTCCGCCAGGACCGCCTGGTGCGCTTCCTCAGAAAGCTCCACCACTCCGTCCGGTCGAACGCGGTAGGCATCGAAGGTCCGGGGAGCCTTCGCCGCATGGGCGGGATCGAAGGAGTCAGGGCTCGCGTGGGTGAAGCCCGTCTCGGCGTAGAGCTTCAGCGGCTCCCGGCGCTCTCCGCGCAAAAGCGGCAAGAGGCTCACCCCGTCGGCCTCCGGCAAAGGCGGCGCCCCCGCAAGCTCGAGCACGGTGGGGCCCAGGTCCACCAGGCGCACCAGGTCCGGGACGCTCTCTACCCGCCGCCCGCCAGGGGGCTTGATGGCCAGGAGCACTCGGCTCTCCTCGTCCGACAACCTGGCCCCGTGCACTGGCGTCGCGCCGGCCAGCTTCGGAAGATCGGCGTGGAAGCTCTCGCCGTGGTCCGAGAAGACGATTACCAGGGCGTCCTCGTAGAGCCCCCTCGCGCGCAGCTCCTCGAGAACGATGCCCAGCTGGGCATCGGCCTGCGAGAGCAGCTCGTCGTAGAGCGCCTCCGACTGGGGCCTTCCCCAACCGTCCTGCGGCGCGGTGCCGCTGCCGATCGGCGCGAAGAACATCCGCAGCCGCCGCTCCAGCTTCTCCTCTCGCCCGACGAAGCGCCGGTAATGTGGATAGACCGGGTCCCCCGGGAAGTGCGCCGCGGTCGAGTGGAACGCGAACAGCGCCGGCCCCACCTCGGCGCGCTCGGCGATGGCCGCCGCAATCCTCCGCGCGTAGCCGATGGGATCGTAGACGCCTGCCAGCGCCCGGTTGTCGATGAACTCGGGCAACAGGCGCGCTCCCACCGAGTTGTCTGCGAGCACTCCAAGCCCGCGGTACCGCAACTTCTCCAGGGCGAAGTTCATCGCGCCATGCGGGGGCTGGAACCTCTCGGCGAAGCCCGACCGCTCGTCCTGGAAATTGAAGCGCGAGCAGTCGGTGGCGAAAGTGGTCCGCCAGCCGCGGGCGGCGAGGGCAGCCGGGAAGGTCGGGAGCGGCTCCCACCGCGAGGCGGCGGTCAGAGGGTAGCGGACCCCGGTGGCGATGGGCCAGCGCGCGGTGAGGAGGCTCCTCCAGGCCGGCTCGGTCTGGGCGATCGGGGTGTAGGCGCGGTCGAAGCGGGTGGCATCCTCGAGGAAGACCTCGAGGTTTGGCGCCACCTTGCCGCTGCCGCCATAGGCCATGAGGCGATCCGGGCGGAACGCGTCGATGCCCACGATGAGCACCAGGCGCGGCGCGGCGCCGCGGGCCGTGGCTCGCTCGCCGGGCGACGCCGGTCCGCGCGGGGTGACTGAGCCATCCCGGCTGCCCGGGACGAAATCCGTCCCCCTGGCCGCTCCGCCGCCGGCACCCGCGAAGATCGCTCCTTCGCCGGGCGGCGAAGAACGCGAGAGAATCGCCGCCACTCCGATCCCAGCGAGCGCGGCGAGGGGCAGGAGCGTTCGCCCCCCGAAGCGCGACCAAGCAAGGCCCAGATGCGCCGCGAGGAGCGTCGCCAGTGCAAGGCGGGGGTGCCACGGCTCCCCCGCGTTCACCGCGCGCACGAGCACGCCGCGCAGCGCTGGGACGTCGTCGAACAGAGCGGGCCGTTCGACCGCCCGCTGCCAGCTCAGCACCCCAGCCAGAATTGTCAGCTCGAGGGCGAAGGCGATTCGCGCGCCCCAGCGCGAGCGGATGCCCAGCGACCAGGCGAAGAGGCCGGCCGACAGCCCGACGATCGCGCCGCCCGAGGCGTAGGCCGCCGCCACCCGCGCGAGCAGTGCCGGCAGCTCTGGCCGCACGGCGGAGACGAGCGCGGCGAAGGGGCCTTCGGTTTCGAGCCCGACTCCGATGGCCCCGGATCGGAAGACCAGCGCGCTCTCCAACGCGAAGGTGGCCAGGCCGGCGAGGCCGCCAAGCCCGCAGGCTCGGGCGAGCTGCACGAGCGGGCGAGGGTTTGAATCCAAGGCGACCGGCTGGTTACCAACTTCGCGCGCCGGCGCCAAGCGCCTCACTTCTGCGGCGGGTCCTCCTGCCGCAGCGCCACCGCCTTGCGGATTCGCTCCACCATCTCGCTCAGCGGAATCCGCTTGGGGATCGCCTCGTCCGCATCGCCCTTGGCGACCAGGGTATTCAGCTTGGCCTCGTCCTCTCCCGACACCACCACCACCCTCAGCTCCATCTCGTGCCCCAGCCGAGCGATGCGCTGGATGAGGGTGCGGCCATCCAGCCCGGGCATCTGGAGGTCCAGCACCACCCCGTCCAGATCGTAGAGGTGGTGCATCAACAGCCGTGAAGCCTCGTAGCCGTTCTCCGCCGACATCAGCTCGAAGCCATTCTCCATCAGCGCCTCGGAGAGCACCCGGAGGAAGAACGGGCTGTCGTCCACTACCAAGAGCCGCGGATTGCGCGCGAGGTATTGCTCCAAAAGGACCTCGATCGCGGCGCCGAAGGCTGGGTCCTCCTCGAAGGCGATCCCGGCTCCGGAGCTGGTCTTCGACTCCGCCGCCGCCGCCGGAGAAACGACCCGCACCACCTTCCCCAGCACTTCCCGCAGCCGGCCGTCCGGGAAGCGGACCTGCACCGCCACCCGCGCGTCCATCGGGGGCGGGTTCTGCGTGCGGACGAACATCCCTCCGCGGCTGATGTTGGTGACGTACTCGTCGACCAGCTGCTGGTAGCTGCGGAAACGGGCCTTGAGGAAGGTGTCGAAGCGGTCGTGCTGCCGCCGCCCGCCCTTGGGCGAGTGGAGGCGGCCGGACCGCCTCTTGAGCGCGGAGGACGCCAAGAACTCGAGCAGCGGCGCCCGCGCCTCCACCGCCAACCGGGCGAGCTCGCCCGATACCTCCAACACCCGGCCGCGGGCCTCGTAGCTGCTGCCATCGGGCAACCCGAGCTGCAGCCGCAGCTCATCGCCCACAGAGAAACCCGCCCCGCTATTCACCTGCACGCTCCCATTCACCACACTGGATGCGTACCAGGAGGAAAGTTCCTCGGCAGACTGGAATTGCAGATGAACTCGATTGGGCTCCCCCATTGCCGCCTACTGTAACAGGGCGCTCGCGGTATGTTCCATACCGTGCAAGGACGGTGACCATGGACCTGCAGGAGACCATCGATCGCGCTGGGGAAGGGGCCACGGTGGAGGTTCCTCCCGGCACCACCGAGGCGAGCCTGGTGATCGACAAGTCGATCACCTTGCGGGGAGCCGGCCCGGGCAAGTCGGTGATCGACGGCAAGAAGCGCGGCTCGTGCGTGCTGGTGGGCGGCGCCAAGGCGAAGGTTCGGCTTTGCGGGCTGTCCCTGGTCAACGGCGGCTCGGACGTGGGCGGGTGCATCGCCTTCCGCCTGGGCGAGCTTTTGGAGCTCGAGGACTGCCTGCTCGAGGGCGGCTCGGCCCTGGCCTACGGCGGAGGGGGCGCCTTGCTCGCGGGAAAGAAGGCCCGGCTTTGCAGGGTCCGAGTCACCCGCTGCCGCGGCCAGCAGGGCGGAGGGATTCTGGTCGACGAGGAGTGCGAGGCCGAGCTTTGGGCCTGCGCTCTGTTCGCGAACGCCGCGAGCTGGGGCGCGGGGCTCAGGGTGAAAGAGGCTGCCCGAGTGCGGCTGTTGCACTGCACCCTGGCGGAGGACGCCGGCTCCAAGAAAGGTCCGGGCGGGGAGATCGCCGTCGACGGGACGATGACCCGTACCCCGGAGCTGGAGGTGGTCAACTGCATCCTGGTGCCAAAGGGAGACGCCCCGGCGATCACCTCGGCGGGGAAGTTCTCCGGGAAGGTGGCGCTGCGCCATTCGCTCTTGCCGAAGAGCGCCGAGGGCGCCTTTTCGGGCGAGGGGGTGCTGTTCGGGACGCCTTGGTTCCTTCCGGTGGGCAAGCATCGCTGCGCGCTGTCGGCGGAGTCGGCCGGCGCGGGCAAGGCCGACCCGGCGGCGACCCCACCTGGCCTTTTGGACCTCATGGGCCGGCCGCTCGCCGCCAAAGGCCACGCGGACATGGGCGCCTACGCGGTCAGCATGCCGGCCTAGAGCGGTCCCCTGCGCCTCGGCCCGCGGGCGGTGTGCGCGCCTTGGGTGCCATCGGGCATTGATATACTGAGCGCATGGACTGGGCGGTGTGGCGAGAGCGGATGCGCGAGCGCAATCGCCTCGACGAGGAGGCGCATCTGGCGGAGCAGGCGAAGCGGTCGGTCTCCGAACGCCTGCAACGCGAAATTGCCCTCTCGAACCTCGCGCTGGCACTCAGGCGGTCGGTGCGCCCGAAATCCCCTCCCGCCCCGACCAAGCTCGAAGAGAAGGCCATGCTCCGGTTCCTTCACGCCCTGCCACGAAGGAGCTGGAAGCCGCGAAGATGAACGTCCATCTTGAGCGGCCGCTGCTCTCGGCCCTCGACGCGTTGGGTGAGTGCCGGCTCCGCTATGCCTTGGTGGGAGGGCTGGCCGTCGGAGTGTGGGGCGTGCCCAGAGCCACGGGCGACGTCGACTTGTGGGCCGAGCTTCCGGACCGCCTGCGGCCGAAGCTTCGCGGCGCGCTGATCGCAAGAGGCTTCGAGGTTCCGGACATGGAAGGGGAGCTTCAGCAGTTCGGAGTCTTCCGTTCTCTCTTTCGGCCGCAGCGGATCTTCCTGGACGTATTTGACGCCGGCAACCCCCTCGGGGAGGCGATTCTTGCCCACCGGGTGAGGGCCAGACTCTTCGACCGGAGCGTGTGGCTCGTGCGAGCGGAGGAGCTCGCAGTCCTCAAGGCGATCGCCGATCGCGCCAAGGACCGCGATGATCTAGTCGCCATCCTCCGCTCATCGAGGCCAGATACCCGGGTGATACTTCACTGGGCGGAGCAGGTCGACCGCAGCATCGGAAGCACCGAGGTGAGGGACCGCTTCGAGGCCGCGCTTCGGGCGGCCAAGCTCCTCAAGAAACCGAAGCGCTAGCTCAAGCGCAGGTCACCCTCCGAACTTCCCGTCGAACCACCGCTTCACCACCGGGACGCGCCGGTAGACCTCCAGGGTGAACTCGGCGTGATCGGGCGCGTAGCCGTTGCCGATGATCATCTCCACGTCCATCCCCACCCCCTCGGCGCTCAGCGCGGCCTTCTGGAAGTTGGTGGCCATGTTGAAGAAGTAGACCTTCCCGCCCTGCCGGCAGGAGAGGACCGAGGCCAGCTCGGTGCCCTCCACGTTGGCGGTGTTGATCACCAGGTCCACCATCTTCCCGCCGGTCAGGCCGGCGACCTTGTCCATCGTCTCCGCCGGCCGCAACGCGTCGGCTTGGAACACCTCGTCGGCCAGCCCCAGCTCGCGGAAGGAGTCCACGCTGGACTGCCGCGTGGCCGAGGCCAGGATCCGGCAGTCCGCCCCGAGCTTCTGCCGGATGGTCGCCGCGCAGAGGAGGCCCGACTTGCCGGTGCCGATGATCAGCACCGTCTGCCCCTTCTGCGCGAGCCTTTGCGCCTGGGGCGGAGCGCCGGCCACGTCGAGCAAGGCCAGACACACCTTCCGGTCGAGGTCGGAGGGGATCTTCGCCAGCACCCCCGAGTCGAAGAGCACCGCCTTGCCGGCGATGTCGATCTGCTCCGAGTCGTGGACCTGCTTGACTCGCTCGATGGCGAGCGGAGTCAGCGTCAGGGACACCAGGGTGCACACCGGGTCCCCCACCCGTAGCCGGAAGCGGTTGGAGTACTTCGGCCCCAGCTCGGCCACCTTTCCGAGGAGCATGCCCCCCGAGCCGGTGACCGGGTTCTGCTGCTTGCCCATCGCGGCCACGTTCTCGAGCACCTGCTCGGCGACGCCCTTGGGATCTCCGCCGGCCGCGGACTTCATCTGCCGGAAGGAAGCGGAGTCGATGTTCAGGGTCTCGACCTCGATCAGGATCTCGCTGTCCCAGATGGGCAGAGAGTTGTCGAGCTTGGTGGCCCCTTGCGGCAGCGCCCCCACTGGAGCGAGCACGCGATGGCGGCCGAAGCGGTCTCCGCCGGGGCGGGGGGTGCTGTTGGTCTGGGGACGCATGGAACCTCCGATGATGCCGCAGCGGCCTCCGGCCGATAGTTCAGCCGCCCGCCTCGGTCAAGCGCCGAGGACGCGCGGGCTCGAACGCCGTTGACGGGCCTGGATCCCGTCCCTATAACCCCGCGTCTTCCCGAGGCGGCGAGGGCGAATGAGCAAGTTCGCGCTGGACAGGGTTCAGCAGGCGCTTCCGGACGCGCTGTTGGAGCGCATCACCGACCGCACCGGCGGCGAATGGGGCGTGGTCAAGCCCGACGCCTTGCGCGACGTGGCGAGCCAGCTCAAGAACGATCCCTCGCTGGGCTTTAGGCTCTTCGTCTGTGCGGACTGCGTGGACCGGCTGCAGCTCCAGACAAGCGAGCCCCGCTTCGAGGTGATCTACCTCTTGTACTCGCCGAGCCGGAACGAGCACGCCCGCCTCAAGGTGCGGGTGGGCGAGGACTCTCCCGAGGTGCCGAGCCTCACCTCCATCTTCCAGGGCGCCAACTGGTGGGAGCGGCTGGTGTGGGACTTCTACGGCATCCGCTTCGAGGGGCACCCGGACCTGCGGCGGCTTTTGTTGTACGAGGAATTCAAGGGCCACCCCTTGCGGAAGGACTACGGCCTTCGCGAGCGGCAGCCGCTCTTGCCGGAGAGGCCGATCCGGGACATCTACCGCGGGCCCGGCACGAGCGGGACGGCGTAGCGAGGCCAACGATGGCGGACAGCCGACCCACCTTTGAGCTTCCACCTCCGCCCGGCGACGAGCTGGAGGCGCACCTGCCCTCCAAGCACCTGGTGGTGAATCTCGGCCCTTCCCACCCCGCCATGCACGGGATCGTCCGGATGAAGGTGGAGCTGGAGGGCGAGACCATCGTCCGCGCGGATCCGGAGATCGGCTTTCTCCACCGCGGCTTCCAGAAGAGCTGCGAGAGCGTCACCTGGACGCAGGTTTTGCCGTACACCGACCGGCTGAACTACGTCTCCTCGCTGATGAACAACTTCGGCTTCCTCAACGCGGTGGAGAAGCTGATCGGCCTCGAGATCCCCGAGCGGGCGAAGTACATCCGGGTGATCGGCGCCGAGCTGCATAGGCTGGCCGACCACCTCACCAGCGTGGGCGCCACCGCGATGGAGCTGGGCGCCTTCTCGGCCTTCCTCTACGGCATCGAGGCCAGGGAGCTGATCGTCGACCGGGTGACCGAGCTGTCCGGCGCGCGGCTCACCACCACCTTCGGCCGCATCGGCGGGCTCAACCGCGACATCCCCGAGGGGTGGAGGCAGAACGTGCTCCGCTCGCTGGAGAAGATCTCCCTTCTGGCATCGGAGCTCGACGCCCTCCTCACCAGAAACCGCATCTTCGTCGACCGCATGCAGGGGACCGGGGCCATCTGTGCGGAGGACGCGCTGGACTTCGGCTTCACCGGGCCGTGCCTGAGGGCCTGCGGCGTCGCCTACGACGTCCGCAAGGCGAGGCCCTACTGGGTCTACGACAAGCTCGACTTCGACATCCCCCTCGGCAAGTCCGGCGACAACTTCGACCGCTACCTGGTGCGGATGGAGGAGATCAAGCAGTCCATCCGGATCATCCGCCAGGCCTTCGACAAGCTGCCCGAGGGGCCGGTGATCATCGACGACTGGCGCATTGCCCTTCCGCCCAAGCCGGAGGTCTACGGGACGATCGAGGGCCTGATGGCGCACTTCAAGCTTTGCATGGAGGGCGTGCAGGTTCCCCCCGGAGAGACCTACGACTCCACCGAGTCGGCCAACGGCGAGCTGGGCTTCTACCTCTTGAGCGACGGGAGCGGGCGCCCCTACAAGGTCCACCTGCGCGCCCCCAGCTTCCCCATCCTCTCCGCCATCCCGAGGATGGTGGAGGGAGGCCTGTTGGCCGACCTCATCCCCACCTTCGAGACCATCAACATGATCGGCGGAGAGACCGAGCAGTGAGCGACGACAAGCCAGCGCCCCCCAAGCCACCCGGCCCTCCCCCTCCCAAGAATCCGGGCTTCGTCACCTGCACCATCGACGGCAGGGAAGTGGTGGTGAAGCCGGGCACCAACATGATCGACGCCGCCCGGCAGGCCGGCTCGGAGATCCCCTACTACTGCTACCACCAGAGGCTCTCCATCGCCGCCAACTGCCGGATGTGCCTGGTGGAGGTCTCCACCGCCCCCAAGCTGGTGCCGGCCTGCCAGACGCCGCTGGCCGAGGGCATGGCGGTGAAGACGCAGAGCTCCAAGGTAAAGGAGAGCCAGCGGGCGGTGATGGAGTTCCTCCTCTTGAACCACCCGGTGGACTGCGCGATCTGCGACCAGGCCGGCGAGTGCAAGTTGCAGGACTACTACATGCGCTACGACTACCGGCCCTCCAGGCTCGAGGGCGGGAAGGTGCTCAAGGAAAAGCGCAAGGTGCTCGGCCCCCTGGTGGTGCTCGATCAGGAGCGCTGCATCATGTGCACGCGGTGCGTGCGCTTCATGGAGGAGGTGGCGAAGGAGCCCCAGCTCGGCATGTTCGGCCGGGGCTCGCACGAGACCATCGACGTCTTCCCCGGGGGGCAGCTCGACTCGAACTACGCCGGCAACACGGTGGACATCTGCCCGGTGGGCGCGCTGCTCAGCCGCGACTTCCGCTTCCGGGCGCGGGCCTGGTTCCTCTCCTCGGCGCCCTCGGTCTGCACCGGCTGCTCGCGCGGCTGCAACACCTACCTCGACTTCTTCGGCCAGGACGTCTACCGCTACCGACCCAGGGAGAACCCGGAGGTCAACCAGAGCTGGATGTGCGACGTGGGCCGGCTCTCCTACAAGGTCCTCAACCGGGGGAGGCTCTTGATGTCCAGGGTGGGCCGGGGCTCCAGCGCGCCCGAGGCCACCCGCAGCGAGGCGGTGAAGTACGCGGCGATGAAGCTAAAGCCGCTCTTTGGCGAGAAGTTGGGCGTCCTCGCCTCCCCGCTCTGCTCCAACGAGGACCTGCTCGCGGCCCTCTCGCTGGCCAAGGAGGTCTTCGGCGCCAAGGCGGTGTTCGCCGGCGGCCGTGCGGAGGACAAGGCCGACCACTTCCTCCTCACCGCCGACCGAAACCCCAACCGCAAGGGCCTGCAGTGGATCGCCGCCGGATTGGGCCTCGCCCTGCGCCCCTTCGAAGAGCTTCCCAGGGCGATCGAGTCGGGCGAAGTGAAGGCTCTCTACGCGGTGGGCACCGAGCTTCCGTCCGACGAGGCCGCCTTCGCGCCGCTCCTCTCCCGGCTCGAGCTTTTGGTGGTGCAGGCGATCAACGATGGGCCGCTTCGCGCCCAGGCGCACGTCTCGCTCGCCGCCGCCTCCCACGCCGAGGACGAGGGCTCGTTCGTGCAGAAGGACGGCGCCATCCAGCGCTTCCGCCGCGCCTTCCCTCCAAGGGGCGACGCCTGGCCCCACTGGAGGTGGGCGAGCGAGCTGTGGCGAGAGTTGGCAGGGGCCGCAATCTTCCACAGCTCTCGCGAGGTGTGGCAGGCGCTCTCTTCCCGGGTGCCGGAGCTGGCCTCGTTCGACTGGGACGGCCGCGCGCCGATCGCCCAGCTCGGGCGCGGGCTCTTGCCGCTGGCCGCCGCGGCTGACGGCCGGCCCGGGGGCTACCGCGAGGTGGGAGTGCCGAGGGTGAGGGGGATATGAGGCGGGCGCTGATCATCACCTTCGCGCTGGGCTTCATCGTGGCGGCGATGTTCGGCGGCATGGCGGCCGCTTACGGCCTGGGCGGGGTGGTGGAAGGGCTCTTCACGGGCGCCTCCCGCTTCACCAACCTCCTCGTGCTGGTGCTGGTGTTCGTGATGGTGACCGCCTCGGTGCTCACCATCGCCGAGCGCAAGTGGAGCGCGATGATGCAGGACCGCATCGGCCCCAACCGCGCCCGGCTGGCGCTGCCGCTCATCCGCGACCGCTCGTTGGGAGGGCTGCCGCACCTTGTGGCGGACTCCTTGAAGATGGTGTTCAAGGAGGACTTCATCCCCAAGCGGGCCCACCGCTTCTTCTTCAACCTGGCCCCGATCCTCTCCTTCGCTCCGGTGCTGGCGCTGTTCGCCATCGTCCCCGCCGGGCCGGACGCGCGCGTGCTCGGCCACCAGGTGCAGATGGTGGTGGCCTCGCCGGACTTCGGCCTCCTCTTCGTCTTCGCCATCGCCTCGCTGGCGGTCTACGGCACCGCCCTCGCCGGCTGGTCCTCCAACAACAAGCTCGCGCTCCTCGGAGGAGTCCGCGCCTCCTCCCAGATGATCAGCTACGAGGTGGGCCTCGGGCTCTCCCTGGTGGGGATGATGCTCGTCTTCTCCACCGTGCAGCTCTCCGGGCCCTCGGGGATGGTGGAGGCCCAGGCCCAATACCTCTGGTCGATGCCGGACAAGGACCTCGGCATCCCGCGCTGGGGCCTCTTCCTCCAGCCGCTCGGGTTGGTGCTCTTCTTCGCCGCCGCCTTCGCGGAAACCAAGCGGACGCCCTTCGATCTTCCGGAGGGCGAGTCGGAGATCATCGGCTACTTCGTCGAGTACTCCGGGCTCAAGTTCGGGATGTTCATGATCTCCGAGTTCGTGGAGATCGTGGTCCTCTCCGGGCTGATCGCGGCGATCTTCCTCGGCGGCCACCACCTGCCCTTCGGGGAGCAGTGGCTTTCGGCCCAGCCTCTCTTTAGGGAGAACCCCTGGCTCTTCGGGGCCGTGCTCGGGACGGTCTTCTGGGTGAAGGTGCTCTTCCTCTGCTGGCTCCAGCTCGCGGTCCGCTGGACCTTCCCCCGCTTCCGTTACGACCAGGTGCAGGCCCTGGGGTGGAAGGTGCTCTTGCCGATGGGCCTGTTGAACGTGTTCGCCACCGGGGCGCTGGTCCTCTGGGATCCGAGCCTCAAGTCGCTCTTCGTCCTCGGGGCGCTACAGATCGCCGTCCTGTTGGCGCTCACCTTCTCCGGCCGCCGCGCCGCCCTCGCCGCGAGCCCGCACTGAACGAGCCATGCCCTACCAGGCGACAGAGAACCCCCGAGAGGACATCCGGTCGAGCGCGTTCCTCCCCGAGCTGATCCGCGGGATGGTGGTGACCACGCGGCACTTCCTCCGCAACCTCTGGGGACAGCGTGATCCAAACCCGAGGGTGCTCGACCGGGCAGGGAAGAACCAGGTCACCACCATCCAGTACCCGGAGGAGAAGGTCCCCTACCCGCCCGGCTACCGCGGCCTGCACCGCCTGGTCCCGCGCACCGACGGCCAGCCGCGCTGCGTGGCCTGCTACATGTGCGCCACCGTCTGCCCGGCGCAGTGCATCTACATCGAGGCGGGCGAGTACGCCCCGTCAAACCCCTCGGCCGAGTCGCGGGTGATCGAGAAGTACCCCACCGCCTTCGTGATCGACGAGCTGAGGTGCATCGTCTGCGGCTTCTGCGTGGAGGCCTGCCCCAAGGACGCCATCCGGATGGACCGCTCCGCTTACATGTTCGAGGAGCCAAGGGCGGCCGCCGGCCCCGGAGGACCCGAGTACAACCCGACCTTTGGCCACGCGCCCTCCGGCTACGCGCGCAAGGACTTCGTCTTCGACATCTCCAGCCTCCTCGGCGGCCCGCCTGTGGGGCACCCTTCGGATCCCTGGAACAAGCGGCAGGGCTCGGGGCCGCCTCCCCATCTGCCCAAGGAAGCGCACGCGCGGATCCACGGAGGGGCGGTGGCGCTGAGGGCGCCGCCGCCGGAGGAACCCGCCGCCCCCGCGCCAAATCAGCGCCGGTACGAGGTGGACACCCGGCGCCCGGTGCCGGTCACCCGCTTCTACAAGTGAGGGAGTGACGCCCTCCACCGCGCAGAGCCTCCGGGCGGCGCTGACGAGCTGGCGGCTGGGCTCGGTGACGCTGCTCTCCCTCCCCTCGGGGATGCCGCTGGGGCTGGTGTGGACCGCGGTGCCCGCCTGGATGGCGATCGCCGGGGTGGACATCAAGACGATCGGCCTCTTGACGCTCGCCCAGGCTCCCTACGCGCTCAAGTTCCTCTGGTCTCCGCTTTTGGATCGTTTCCGCACTCCCTGGCTGGGGAGGAAGCGCGGGTGGATCCTCCTCGCCCAGCTCCTCCTCGCGGCGCTCCACGGAGCTCTGGCCGCGGTGGCGGTGAACCCCAGGATCGGCGCAGTGGCGGGGCTCACCCTGCTCATCGCCTTCGCCTCGGCGACCCAGGACATCGCCATCGACGGCTACACGGTGGAGGTGCTCCGAGAAGGAGAGCAGGGCCTCGCGGTGGGCGCGCGCACCGCGATGTACCGGCTGGGGATGTGGGTGGCGGGGAACATCGCCATCTCGGTGGGGCCGCTGTACGGATGGGCGGTTACCATCGGCGCCCAGGCGGCGATCTTCGTGGCGCTGCTCCCGGTGACGGCGTTCGCTCCCGAGCCGGAGGGGCACTTCCAGCCGCCTTCCTCCATTCGCGCGGCGGTGTGGGACCCGTTCGTGGGTTTCTTCTCCCAGGCGCGGGCGCTGGAGATCGCCGCCTTCCTGCTCCTCTACAAGCTGGCGGACAACCTCGCCGCGGCGCTGGTGCGGCCCTTCCTGGTGCAGGTGGGGTTCGATCCGTTCGACGTGGGGGTGGCGAGCGGAACGGTGGGCCTCATCGCCACGGTGGCGGGGACGTTCGCCGGCGGCTTCCTCACCGAGCGCATAGGGGTGGCGCGGGCGCTGTGGCTGTTCGGCTTTCTCCAGGCGGTCTCCAACCTGGGCTACGCGCTCTTGGCGCAGGTGGGTGTGCACAGGCCGCTGATGTACGCGGCGATCGCGGTGGAGGCGGCGTGCACCGGGCTGGGGACCGGCGCCTTCGGGGTGCTCCTCTTGCGGCTCACCCATAAGCGCTTCAGCGCCACGCAGTACGCGCTCTTCTCGAGCATCTTCGGGTTGGGAAGGACGCTCGCGGGGCCGGTGGCGGGCGCGTTCGCCGACGCGATCGGGTGGAGGGACTTCTTCCTCCTCACCGTCCCCTGCGCGGTGCCGGGGATGGTGCTCCTGCAGCGCTTCGCGCCGTGGGGCTCGAGGGAGGTGGCGGAGCTGTCGGCGGCGCGGGCGGAGCCGGCGGGGGCTCCGCTCTCGCGGGGCGCGCTGGCGGCGTGGGGAATGGCATCCGGGATCCTCGGGGCGGTGGCGGGGCTTTTGGGAAGCGCGGCGCTCTCCTCCCTCAAGGGGCTCAAGGAGGGGCGGCCGTTCGAGCTGGTCTCGCCGCTTTTGGCATCGCTGCGGCCCTCGCAGCCGTCGGAGGCGCTGGAGCTTCTCGGAGCCTGCGCCTTCGGGCTGGTGGTGGCGTTCGGGACGGCGGCCTACCTTGCGGCCAGAGGTGCACAGTCGGAGGAGGGGCGGCTTCCTCCAGGTCCGCGGGCGGCGTAGCGTCTTGGGGCGTGAAGGCCTATCGGCTGGCGGTCTGCGAGGGCCAGGACTGCCGTCGCCTCGGAGCGGACAGGGTGTTCCAGGCGGCGAGGGCGGCGGTGGCACGGGCTGGAGCGGCCGCGCGCTGCGAGGTGTACCGCGGCGGCTGCTACGGGCTTTGCCACCTGGGGCCGAACGTGGTGATCCGGGAGGAGACGAGGTGGGGGAGGGAGCTGTTCTCCCGCGAGGACTTTCAGCTCATGGGCTGGCCCGGAGAGGCGTACTACTGGGCGATGGACGCCGAGAAGGTGGCGCGGGTGGTGGCGGAGCACGTCTTGGGCGGCGTTGCCGTGGAGGAGCTTCTGGGCAAAAAGGAGCGCGAGGAGGAGCTGCGGGCCAAGGCCGACGGCGGGAAGCGCTGACCAGATTCTCACCTGCTGGGCATTGCCGCTCTGGCGGCGGCGGTGTACAGCCGAACTGATGACCGCCGCGCAAGCATCGACCCGGAGCTTCACGCTTCAACAACCCGAGGGGTTCCTGCGGCACCTTGCTGCCGGCGGCGACACGATCGATCTGTCCGGCGTCACCCTGACCGAAATCTGGTCCCTGGCCGCGATTGCGGCGCTGGCGAGAAAGGAACGCAAGAATCCGCTCACCGTCGTCGGGGTAGAGGCGAACGTGCGCGCCTTTGCCAAAGCCGTCGGTTTCGACGAGCTGGTCGACGCCAGGCGCGCCGCGGTGCAAGGCGAGGAAGGTCGCACCGTGCGCCTCACCGAAGTCTGGGGCGAAGAGGACGTGGAACCGGTCGCGTCGGCGACGGCGAAGCTTCTGGCGGGTGAAGATCCCCAGCGGCGCTCGTCGCGGGACGCGCTCCAGTACGTGGTGGCCGAATTGTTGCGCAACGCTTTCCAGCACAGCCAAGACGAGCTCGGGGCGGTCACTGGGGCGCAACGCAACGACCGCGGCCTGCATCAGGCGCGGCCGACGTACCAGGTAGCGGTGGCGGATACCGGTCGTGGAGTTCGCAAAAGCCTGATGGAGCAACATTGGGACATCGAGAGCGACGAAGTCGCCCTCGAGCGCGCGTTGTGGCCTCACTACTCCCGCGCTTTCCCGTACGGGCGCACCGGTGGAGCTGTGAACGCGGGCCTCGGGCTCTTCTACATTTCGGAGTTGGTCAAGGACCTCGAGGGGCGGCTGTTGCTCGCCTCGGGGAGTGCCTCGCTGGTCATCGACACCGCGCTGCCCCAACGACAGCGCTTTCTGTCGGTCGGCTTTCCCGGCACGTTGGTGGCTTTCGAGATTCCGGTGGAAACCGCCAGAGACTTCGTCGATTTGTTCGACGACGTTGCTCGCCGTGCCAAGGAACGAACTCCACGAAGGCTGGTTCAGGAGAATCTCCGCTTCGAAGACCCACCTCCGCCGGTCCAAAAGTTCATCGTCAGCCTCTTCCTGGAGAACAACGCCGAGGCCCAGCGATTGGCCCAGGCAGAGCTCATTCCTCGGCTCGCCCGCAAAGAGAGCGTTGCGCTCGACTTCGTGAACGTCAGGCTGTGCACCCAGAGCTTCGCGCACGCGCTGTTGTACGAGGCGCTGCGAATTTCCTGGGCCACGCGCACTCCGATCTACGTCGTCAACGCGCAGCCGGTCGTCCGCAGCGCGTTGAAGCACGTGGAGATGTATGCGCAGTCGGGTTGACTCTCACGGAGCGAACAGCATCGTCACCGTGAACCAGCCCGCGGTCGTCCGCTCGAACCCGATCGCGAGGAGGCCGACGGTGCCGATGCGGCCTTCCGCACTGCCATCATCCCCATGCACCGCGAGCTGAAGACGCGCTCGAGGGCCCGACTGTCGGAAGCTCGATGCTCCTTGGCCGGCGGCGTTGGCCCGTGGACCATTCGGCCGCCTCGGAGTGGAGATCCGCTCCGTTCCTCTGCGCGGGAGGTATGAAGCGCCCCGCCGCAATCGAGCGGTCACTACCTGGGGATGCGCATGCCCGAGATCAAGAGTCACGAGCCTGGGACTTTCTGCTGGATCGACCTCGCCACCACCGATCCGAAGGGAGCCAAGCGCTTCTATTCCGACCTCTTCGGCTGGACCACCGAGGATCTCCCCGTGCCGGGGAACGTCCCGTACACGATGGCGCGAGTGCAGGGAAAGGACGTGGCCGGCCTGGCGGAGATGCAGCCCGAGCTGAGGGCCAAGGGAGTCCCGCCGCACTGGAGCTCCTACGTGGCGGTGACCAACGCGGACGAGACGGCGAAGAAAGCGCAGTCCTTGGGCGCGAAGGTGCTGATGCCGGCGTTCGACGTGATGGACGTGGGCCGGATGGCGATGCTCGAGGATCCCACCGGCGCCAACTTCTCGCTCTGGCAGGCGCGCAAGCACCACGGAGCGCTGCTGGTGGGCGAGGTGGGCGCGTTCTGCTGGAACGAGCTGATGACCCGCGACGTGGACAGGGCGGGAGGCTTCTATTCCAAGCTCTTCGGCTGGAAGGCCCGCGTCGATGACTTCGGGAAGATGAAGTACACCACCTTCCTCCGCGGCGAGACGCCGGTGGGGGGCATGATGGCGATGCCGAAGGAGGCCGGCGAGGCGCCTTCCCACTGGACGGTGTACTTCTCGGTGGCCGACTGCGACCGCTCGGCCGAGAAGCTCAAGTCGCTCAAGGGCAAGGTGCTGGTGCCTCCGCAGGACATCGAGAAGGTCGGCCGCTTCGCGATGGTCCAGGACCCGCAGGGAGCCACCTTCGGGATCATCAAGACCGCCCCGGGGATGTAAGCCCGCGCCCCTCTTCGCAAGGTGGCGCCTGAGCCCCGCGGGGGCTTGGGCGCCGCTCAGCGCCTCGCTTGCTTCTTGCCTGGAGGCTGGGCAGAGTGCGCGCACTCGAGGGGGCTTGCATGGAAAAGCAAAAGAAGAAGGCAAAGAAGCTGAAGGCCACCGATGCGCTGCACGCGGCGGCGCTCTCGTTGCGCAAGGCCGAAGTGCAACAGCTCAGGTTCGACCCGCTGGTCGCGAAGGCGGCGTGCCGGGAGGGGCTGGACGCGGTTTCTCCCCACTTCGGGCAGCTCTTGCAGGGCCACCCTGCCTTCAATCTCGAAGAGTTGAAATCGCTGCCCGAGCTGTGCGATCGGGTCCTCATCGCCCGGCGCGCGGTCCAGAAGGCGGAGGCGAGCGGCGGCAGCGCGACCGAGGCTCTGAGCACGGCGGCAGATTGGCGGCGCAAGCTCCTGCCGCTCGCCCAGGCCCTCGCCGAAGCGGGCGCCGTCTCCTCTCGCGAGGTGACTCGAATCTTCGCCGGCCGGGGCCCGTCCGACATGGCGCAAGACGTGGTGGACCTTGTCCTTCTCCTCGGACCCTTCCGCCCAATGGCGAACCGGCTACACGGCAAGGAGGCGCTCGACCAGGCGAAGGCGGCCGGGATGCGAGCGCTGCAGGTTCTCGGGGTTTCCAGGGGCGAAACCAAGGAAGGAAGGGAGGCCGCCGACCTTCGCGACCGGTATGGCACACTGGTCTGGAGGTGGCACGATCGGCTGCGGGCCACCGCGGCGGCGGTGGAGGGTTACCGCAACGCGGCGCTTCTGGTCCCGTCGTTGCTCGAAGGCCGGCCCACCTCGGAGAAGAAGAGCAGCGCCGAGAAGTCCTCTGCGGAGGAAAAGCCAGCGGACGACTGAGAGATTGCAGCCCTGGCGGTTGGCGCAGACGGGCCAGAGCAAGCTCCCAGGGCTCGGCCAGGAGTTTCGCGCTGCCCGGCAGCACGCCGAAGGGCCTGACGGAGAGAGCAGGATTCCCGACAGAGTCCCATGAAGTCCTCCGCCACCGAAACCGGGGCGCTCGCGGAGCCTTCGGAAGGCTTCCCCGAGGCAACCGTTCGCTCGGCGGAGCCTTCGGAAGGCTTCCTCGAGGCAACCGTTCGCTCGGCAGAGCCTTCGGAAGGCTTCCCCGAGGCAACCGTTCGCTCGGCAGAGCCTTCGGCAGGCTTCCCCGAGGCAACCGTTCGCTCGGCGGAGCCTTCGGAAGGCTCCCCCGAGGCAACCGTTCAGTCGGCGGGGAGGTGACGGAAGGCGTCGACTCTGGCCGCGATTCGAGTACGGTGCCGGCCTCTGGGAGGATGACGTGAACCGACTCGCACTCTGCTGGGCGGCGCTGACCCTGACCGGTTGTTTCTGCACCACCGTCGAACCTGGCCACCGCGGGGTGGTGGTGGTGCTCGGCCAGGTCGACCCGAAGCCGTTGAGCGAAGGCTTTCACTGGGTGAACCCACTGGCGAGCGTGAAGGAGGTCACCGTGCGCCAGAGCACGCGCGACCTCACCGCCGAGTGCTTCTCTTCGGACCTGCAGGAGATGAAGTTCATGATCCGCGTCCTCTACCGGATCCCCGAGGCGTCGACGGTGAAGATGTACCAGGAGATGGCCGGCGAGCCGTTCGACACCCTGGTCGCTCCGCGCGTGCAGGAGGCGATCAAAGAAGTCACCGCGGTGATGACCGCGGATCACATCGTCAAGCAGCGCGAGCAGGTGAAGGTGAAGAGCCTCGACAGTACCCGCACCAAGATCGGCGGGTTGCTCATCATCGAAGACCTGATCGTCGAGAACATCGAGCTCTCGCACGAACTGACCAAGGCCATCGAGCAGAAGATGATTCAGGAGCAAGAGGCCGCCAAGGCCAAGTTCATTCAGCAGAAGGCGCAGGTCGAGGCAGAGACGGCGATCATCCAGGCCAAGGGCGAGGCCGAGGCGATTCGCATTCGCGGCGACGCGCTCAAGCTGAACCCGGCGTTCATCGAGCTGCGCATCGTCGAGAAGTGGGACGGCAAGTCACCGGCCGTGGTGGGGGCGAGCGGGGGGCCGAGCATGCTCCTGCCGATGGAGGCGAAGCAGCGCTGAGCCTGGTGGAGAAGCTCCACCTCACCAACTTCCACGGCCGGTTCGCCGCTCACGCCAGAGGGCGGGCCGAGTTGCTTCCCGCGGCGGCCCCCAAGGCGGACGAGCAGCGGCCAGGATCCGGGCGCGCTTGTCGACCCTCCGCTCGAGCCTCTGATGCCGCGACCCGCTTCCAGCACCGGCCCGGCCGCCTGCAGCGCCCGCTCCGCCGCGTCCACCGCCTCGCGGCCGAACGCGGTCCCGGCGGTCATCTGCGTCACTCGAGGGAGCAGCCGCCTCAGCTCCGCCATCGCCGCGGCGAGCTTG
>JACPVI010000082.1 GCA_016191815.1 Myxococcales bacterium | reverse complement strand
GGGCGTGGAGTACGCCGCGCTCGATCGGCTCTCGGTCCGGCTCGAGGTTCCCGTCTACTACCTCGCCACCGCGCCCGAGGACACCGAGCGCTTCTATTTCTTCCTCGCGCCCGGAGCGTCCTTCCGGTTCTGAGCCCGCGCCCCCGCTCCCTCTCAATCAAACAAATGCAGCACCAGCCCGCTGCGCAGCTTGGGCTCGAACCAGGTCGACTTGGGGGGCATGATCAGCCCGGCATCCGCCACCGACATGAGCTGCTCGAGGCTGGTGGGATAGAGCGAGAAGGCCACCTGGTACTGCCCGGAGTCGACGAGCCGGACCAACTCGTCCGTCCCGCGGATCCCTCCCACGAAGCCGATCCGCTTGTCGGTACGGGGCTCGCCGATCTTGAGGATGGGCTCCAGCAGATTGTCCTGGAGGATCGACACGTCCAGCGCCCCGATGGGGCTCTTTGGGAAGCTGCCGGGGCGTGCGGTGAGCAAGTACCACTGGCCCCCGAGGTACATGCCGAACTGGTGCGGCCGCCGGGGCCGCGGCTCGGCCGCGGGCTCGACGGAGAACTTCTCCCCGATGGCGCTCAGGAAGCCGTCAGGCGACGCACCGGCGAGATCCTTGACCACCCGGTTGTAGTCGAGGATCTGCATCTGGTCGTGGGGGAAGACCACCGCCAAGAACCAATCGTGCTCGCCGGCGCCCGCCCCACGCGCCCGCAGGGCCTTCTGCGCCCGGCTCGCCGCCGCCGAGCGGTGGTGCCCGTCGGCGACGTAGAGGCACGGGATCCTGGTGAACGCCTCGGCCAGGCGCGCGGCGAGCTCCGCGGGGATCACCCAGAAGGTGTGAACGACCCCGTCCTCCGCCACGAAGTCGTAGTCGAGCTCGCACTGGATCGCTCGAGCCATCAGACCGTCGATGCCGCGGTCGGCGCGATAGGTGAGGAAGACCGGCTCGTCGTTGCCCCCCAGGGTTTCGATGTGATGGGTGCGGTCGTCTTCCTTGTCGGCGCGAGTCAGCTCGTGCTTCTTGATGAGCCCCCGGTCGTACTCGTCGACGCTCGCGCACGCCACCAGCCCGAGCTGAGTGTGGGCGCCCATCTTCTGGCGGTAGGCGTAGAAGGCAGGCTGGGGATCCTGCCGGAGGACTCCTCGCGAGACGAAGGCGCGCAGGTTCTCGAGGCCCTTTTGGTAGACCTCGGCGGAATGCTCGTCGGTTCCCGCGGGCAGGTCGATCTCCGGCCGGGAGACATGGAAGAAGCTCAGCTCCTTGCCCTTGGCGTGGGCTCGGGCCTCCTCGGTGCCGACCACGTCGTACGGCGGCGCCCCCACTCGGTGGGCGAGCTCCCGAGGTGGACGCCACCCTCGAAATGGCTTGAGAACGGACACGCACTCCTCCTCGAAGGGGCCGAACTCTATACGCGTCGATGCGGAAGGGAAGCGCGGTAGCCCCGCCGTCGTCTACAGTTGGCCTGGCGCCGGGGGCCTCATGGAGAAGAACGAGCCGATTCGGTGTCCGCACTGCACCAGGCTGGTGTCCCCCAAGGTGGCGGTCTGTCCATTTTGCCGCAAGCCGGTCCAAGCCGGCGTCGCTCAACCCGCCGCGGGGCCGCGGATCGGCGCGCGGACTCCGATCAAGTGCCAGAGCTGCCACAAGCCCTTCTCGGACCTGCTCAAGGCCTGCCCGCACTGCGGGGCGCCGAATCTTGCCAAAGCTCCCACCGGCGAGACGGCTGCCCCGGCGCCGGCCAGCCCGAAGCCGGCGCCATCCGTGGTGCCCCCACCCACCGCGGCACCCACCGAGGCGGGAGCGCCCCGCCGGCTGGTGTTGGTGGAGCCCGCCAGCGCGCCGGCGGAATCCTCCCGGCTCAAGGAGAAGATCCTCTACCCGGCGGCGGTGATCGCGGTGATCTGCGCCGTGGCCGCCGGCTACAGCTGGTTCGCCGAGGGCAGCCCCGAGCTGTGGGTGGTGAACACCACCGGCATCGACCGCCTCTCCATCTGGGTGGACGGAGAGGAAGAGATCGACGCGGTGCCCTCCACCCAGCTCGAGGACAAGGCCAAGGCCAGGACCGCGCGCCTTTCGACCGGCTCGCACAAGCTCGAGGCCAAGGGCGCCGACGGACGGTTGGTCGACGCGGCGAGCGTCACCGTGGAGCGAGGAGCGAAGGGCTTCCTCTTCGCGCCTGCGCGGCACCCGGAGGTGTGCTTCGCCCTGGAGACCGCCGGCTACGGGACCTGGAGCGGCGGCGGAGGGTCCGAGCTGCTCGACACCTCCAGCACCTTCTGGACCATCGACAAGCACGTCGACCGCTGGTTCGAGGGGAGCCCCGACAGCCTCTCCGTCACGAAGGGCACACGCGGCACCTTCGACCGCGCGGTGCGGATGGTGAGCTGCGAGGGCCGCTGACTCACATCAACCGCTCCGACGGGTCCCAGGGCTCGGGACAGCATCGGTGGCACGGTCGCGCCGATGCTGGAATAGTCCTCGTCGATGGAGCGCATCGGACCATGCTGGGCCTGCCTGCTCGCGCTCAGCGCCTGCTCGGCCACCATCGCACGGCGAAATGCGATGCCAGTCGAAGCCGTGATCGAGGACAGCGACGAAGAGGGCATCTACGTCCGCACTGGATCACAGCGGTTCTTCATCCCAGGGGAGCAGGTCGACGACATCGACCACCCCGGAAACGTGCTGATGGTGATCGGGGGCGCCGCGCTCGGAGCAGCCACGCTTGGGGTGATCATCGCTGCCTCCGATCCGAGCGAGCGCCAGGCGGGCACTTTCATGGCCGGCACCTACGGCGCCATCGGACTTGGCTTCCTGATCGGCGGCGGCATTCCCTGGGCGCTCTCGCGCGGGGCGGCGATGCGCTACGAGCACCGGCCGTGGAAGGAGGTACCGGTACTGTCAAATCAGCCCGCCGACGCACCCGTCGAGCAGCCGGGCCCATCGTCGGGTCTCTGACTGACGCCCGCCAGCGCCTCCATCGGAGCCTGCACGTTCACCACCAGCTTCCCGGCATGGCGGTTGGCGGCCATCACCGCGTGCGCCTGGGCGGTGGCCTCGAAGGGGAAGACCTGGTCCACCACCGTGGCGATGCGGCCGTCGTGGACCAATTCGTTGGCGCGCTCCGCCTGGTAGGCGTTGCTGAAGTGGGAGCCGAGGATCGACTTCTGGCGCATCCAGAGGTGGCGAACGTCGAAGCCGAGCTGGTAGCCGCTGGTCGCCCCGCAGATGACCACCTTGCCGAAGCGCTTGGCGAGGAAGACGGAAGCGGCGAAGGTGTCTCGCCCGACGTGCTCGAAGACGACGTCCACGTCCCGGCCGCCGGTGATCCGGCGAATCTCCGTGCCCAGCCGCTTCACCTCCGCCAGGCGGCGCCGCTCCTGCTCGGCCGTCTCGTTCGGCGCGGGCGCGATGTCGAACTCGGTTCGGTCGAGGTAGCCGCGCGCGCCAAGCCGCATCACCAGCTCGCCCTTCTTGGGGCTCGACACCATCCCGACGGCGTTGGCACCCAGCACCCGGCAAAGCTGCACCGCGAAGATGCCCAGGCCACCCGCGGCGCCCCACACCAGTACCCAGTCTCCGGCGGTCACTCCGGCTTTCTCCACCAGCATCCGGTAGGCGGTGAAGTAGGTGAGGCCGTAGCTGGCCGCCTGCTGCCAGCTCATGCGGGGAGGACGGCGCAGAAGCTGCTGGCTCTGGACGCGTGTGAGCTGCGCGAAGGAGCCCCAATTGGTCTCGTAGCCCCAGATCTTCTGCTCGCCGCACGCCAGCGGATCGAGGCCGTTGCACTCGGGACACTCGCCGCAGCTCTGGTTGCAGTGGACCACCACCTCGTCGCCGACCCTCCAGCGCCGGACGTTTTGGCCGACCTTCCAGACGATCCCCGCCGCGTCGCTCCCCGGGATGTGGAAGTCGTCGCCGTGCATCTTGAACACCGAGATGGGGCGCCCGCGCGCAGCCCAGACCCCGTTGAAGTTCACTCCGGCGGCCATCACCAGGACGAGGACCTCGTTGGGCCCCAGAGGAGGAGGCGGGACCTCCTCGACCTGCATCGCGGTGATCGGGTCTCCCAGCCTCTCCGGCCGGATCACCACCGCCTTCATCCGCTTCGGCACGACTCCCAGCTCGGGCAGCTCGCCCAGCTCGAACGACGTCATCCCACGCCTCCCTCTCCCCTCTTCCCCCAAAGCCGCCTGCCCGATCTCGCCGCCGGCCGCACCCGCGATTCCCCGCACCCTCACCACCACTTCATCCAGCGGCAGCTCGGGGCCGAACACCGCCCGCACCCCCAACTCGCGCAGCCTGGCGACGTCCTCCGGCGGCACCACTCCGCCCACCACCACTGGAACGTCGAGCCCGCGCCGACCCAGCTCCGCGAGGAGCTTCTCGCACAACGAGAGGTGCGCCCCCGAGAGGACGGAGAGGCCGATCACATCGACCGCCTCCTGCTCGGCGGCAGCTGCGATCGCCGGGACGGAGGCGCGGAGGCCGGTGTAGACCACCTCCATGCCGGCGTCGCGCAGCGCCGCGGCGATCACCTTCGCGCCCCGGTCGTGGCCGTCGAGCCCGGCCTTCGCCACCAATACCCTGATCGGCCGCTCGCCGCCCTGCCCCATCTCACACCCCTGTGGGTGGCCGGTACTCTCCAAAGACCTCGAGGAGTGCCCCGGAGATCTCCCCGGTGGTCGCCAGCGCCGTCACCGCCTCGCGGATGAAGGGCATCAGGTTCTCCCTGCCCTCGGCGGCGCGCCTGAGCGCGGAGAGGGCCCGCGCGACGGTGGCGGAGGAGCGCGAACGCCGGAGCCCCGCCAGCGCCGCTGATCGTTCGGCGGTGGCCTGCGGTGAGGCCTTCTGCGGCTCGAAGGGTGGCTCCGGCTCTTCGGAGGATCGGTGCACGTTCACTCCCACCACCGGCAACTCGCCCCTGTCCACGGCGCGCTGGTGCTCGTAGGCGCGCAGCGCGAGCCGACGCTGGACCCAGCCCGACTCCAGGGCCTGCACCATTCCGCCCTGGTCGTCGATCTCCTCGATGACGCGGCAGATCGCCGCCTCCAGCTCGTCGGTGAGCGCCTCCACGAAGTAGGAGCCCCCGAGCGGGTCGGCGGTCTTCGCCACCTCGGTCTCCAGGGCCACGATCTGCTGCACCCGAAGGGCGGTGCGCGCGGAAAGCTCGCTGGGGATGGCATAGGCCTCGTCGAAGGCGGCCGTGAACACCGACTGCACCCCGGCGCAGGCGACGGCAAACGCCTCCAGGGTGGTGCGGGCGATGTTGTTCAAGGGCTCGGCCCGAGTGAGCGAATTGCCCCCGCACACGCAGGCGGCCCTCATCATCTGGGAAGCGGGCGCGGTCGCGCCGAAGCGCTCCTTCATCAGCTTCGCCCACAGCCTTCGGCCAGCGCGGACCTTGGCCACCTCTTCGAAGAAGTTGGTGTACGTGTAGAAGAAGAACGACAGCCGCGGGGCGAAGCGGTCGACCTCCAGGCCCCGGCGAAGGCACTCCTCCACGTAGGAGATGCCCGCCGAGAGCGTGAACGCCATCTCCTCCGCGGGCGTGGCGCCGGCGTCCCGGTAATGTGAGGCGATGGAGATCGGATTGAAGCGCGGCAGCCTCAGGACGCAGTCTTCGATGAGATCGGCGGCCAGACGCATCGAGGGCGCGATCGGGTAGATCCACGCGCCCCTCGCGCCGAACTCCTTGAGCGGATCGTTCTGCACCGTTCCCTTGAGCAGCCCGGGGGAGACGCCCTGCGCCCGCGCCGCTGCCTCGTACATCGCGAGCAGGATGCCGGCGGTGGCGTTGATGGTCATCGAGGTGGAGACCTGGGCGAGAGGAATGCCCGCCAGCACCGCTTCGAGGTCCTGGACGGAAGAGACGGACACGCCCACTCGGCCGACCTCTCCCTGGGCCTGCTCGCAGTCGGCGTCCAGGCCGAGCTGGGTGGGCAAGTCCAGGGCGAGCGAAAGGCCCGTCTGGCCCTGCGCGAGGAGGTACCGGAAGCGCTCGTTGGTCTCCTCCGGCGTCCCGAAGCCCGCGTACTGCCGCATGGTCCACGGCTTTCTCCGGTACATCTCGGAGTGGATGCCTCGCGTGAAGGGAAACTCTCCGGGAGGCGGGAGCCGCTCGCGCAAGTCGGCCGGCCCGTATACCGAGCGGATGGGAAGCCCGGACCGCGTCGTGGGAGCGATCGGGCCGGAGGTGCTGTCGCGGTCAGATGGCATCAGCGGGCGGCGGCTCGAATCGGCTCGACGAGCTGGTTCTTGGAATCGATGAGGCCGGCCTTGCGGGCGACGCAGATCTTCTTCCATTCCACTCGCAGGGTCGCCGCGTCGACCATCTCGTCCCCGAAGACGATCGCGCCGGCGCCCTGCTCCCGGTCCGCCTTGGCGTAGGCCTCCATCACCGCGAGCGCGCGCCGAAGCTCATCGACCGAGGGCGTGTACACCTGGTTGATGAGCTCGATGTGCGAGGGGTGGATCGCCCACTTCCCGTCGAAGCCGAGCTTGGCCCCGGCGACGGCGTCCTTCCGCACCTGCTCGAGGTCTCGGAACTGCAAGGTGACGTTGTCGATCACGTCGATGCCGGCGGCGCGCGCGGCGGCGATGGTGTGCGCCTTCGGGTAGTGGAAGGTCTGGAACTGCTCCGGGCCCATCTCCTTGGCTCCGACGTCTCCCGCGTAGTCGGCGATGCCGAAGATGAGCGAGGCCATTCGCGGCGAGCAGCCGGCGATCTCCTCCGCGCGCAGGAGCGCCTTGGCGCTCTCGATCAGCACCTCGAGCTTGATCCGCCCCACCTGGAGGCCGGCGTTCTCCTCCACCTGGGTGAGCAGCCGGTCCACGAAGAGCACGTCAAAGGCGGTGTAGACCTTCGGCACCACCAACACCTCGAGCTGCGCGCCCGCCTGCTCCACCACGTCGATCACGTCGCGGTAGAAGTACTTGGTGCGGATGTTGTTGGGGCGGAAGGCGCGGATCTTCCCCTTGAAGTCCAGGGTGGTAAGCGCCGCCACCAGCGTCCTCCGGGCCTCGAGCTTCTGCGAGACCGCGCAGGAGTCCTCCAGGTCGAGGATCACCTCGTCCGCCGCGGAATCGGCCGCCTTGGCCATCATCTTCATCGAGTGCGCCGGGCAGGTCAGCTCGCTGCGGCGCACCGAGAACTCCCGGGCGATCACCAGCTGTTCGTAGGCGTGCGTCATGTCTTGGGGAACCTCCGCCGCACCAGCACCTCGCGGTCGATCTCCAGCACCGCCTTGCCGTCCTGGTTCTTCCCCACCAGCCGGAAGCAGACCACCCCCGCGTCGGGCCGGTCACAGTCGCGCTTGCCGGTGACCGTCGACTCGGCGAACAAGGTGTCGCCCGCGAACACCGGATAGGCGTGGCGGCCGTTGTCGTAGGACAGCTCCTCGAGCGCGTTCTCGGTGGTGTCCTCCGAGGCGAGGCCCGCCACCAGCGCCAGCACGATGCCGCCGTACACCACCCTCCGGCCGGCGAAGTACGTCTTCGGCGACTCGTCGCACATCGCCTGGTTGAAGTGGAGCTGGGCGGTGTTCATCACGATGTTCGTCCAGGCCATGTGCTCGGCCTCGGACACCGTCCGTCCCCTGGGCGAGACGATCACGTCGCCCACCTCGAAGTCCTCGAACCAGTTGTCGTCGCGGGTCAGCCGCCGCCCCTCCAGCTCAGGCACCCCGGTCGCGCTCTTTGGCCTCATGACAGGAGCCTCTTGGCGATCACCTCGTACTGGATCTCCGAGGTGCCCTCGAAGATGCGGAAGACGCGCGCGTCGCGCCAGTAGCGCTGGGCGGGGAACTCCCGCGAGTAGCCGTACCCGCCGAAGATCTGCAGGCACTCGCTGGTGACTCGCTCGGCCATCTCGGCGGCGAAGGCCTTGGCCATGCCCGCCTCGAGATCGCAGCGCCGGGCGGTCTCCTTCATCCGGCAGGCGAAGTAGGTGAGCTGGCGGGCGGCCTCGATCTCGGTCGCGGCGTGGGCGAGCTTGTGGCGAATGACCTGGAACTCGCAGATCGGCCGGTCGAACTGGGTGCGCTCCTTCGCGTAGTGGAGGGCCGCCTCCAGCGCCGCCTGCGCCACCCCCACCGCCCTCGCGGCGGTCTGGATGCGAGCCAGCTCGTAGGTGGCCATCAGCTGCTTGAAGCCCTGGCCCTCGACTCCGCCCAGGAGGTTGTCGCTATTGACCTGGTAGCCGTCGAAGGCCACGTTGTACGAGATCATCCCTTTGTAGCCGATGGTGGGAATGGCGTCTCCGCAGAGAGAGGGCGGCGAGAAGCCGGGCCCCTTCTCCAAAAGGAGGACGCTGATCCCCTCGTGCTTGGGGACGGCGGGGTTGGTGCGGACGGTGGTGGTGAGGAGCCTGGCGCGGTTGGCGAAGGTGCACCAGGCCTTCTCGCCGGTCACCCGGTAGGCGTCTCCTTCACGGACTGCCCGCGTCTTGATCGCGGCGGCGTCGCTGCCGGCGTCCGGCTCGGTGAACGCGGCGGCGGCCAGAAGCTCCCCGGAGCAGATCCCCGGGAGGAAGCGCGTTTTCTGCTCGGCGGTGCCGTGGGCCTCGATCAGCTTGCCGGCGATGATCATCCTCGTCATCACGCTGCCGACCGACAGCCAGGCCCGGGACAATTCCTCGGTGACGATGGCCATCGAGAGCGTGTCCAGCCCTCCGCCGCCGTGCTCGGGGCCGACGGTCAACCCGAAGTAGCCGAGCTCGGCCATCTTGCTGACCACCGGCGCGGGGATCTCCGCCCCCTCGTTGTCCAGCCGGGAGGCGATCGGCTCCACCTCGCGGGAGACGAAGTCTCGCACCGACTCGCGGATGGCCAGGTGCTCGGGCGAGAGCACACCCTCGGGAGTCATCGGGCCCCCTCGGGAGTCGCCTTGAGCCCCGGCGGACGGAGCTCCTCGGCCTCGCGCGCGTAGGCCGACCGCCGCTTGACGAGGATCTTCCGCTCGTAGGTGAGCACCACCTCGCCGTCTTCGGTGCGGCCGGTGGTGCGCACGTGGACGATTCCCCGGTCGTCCTTCGACTCCGAGGGGCGCTTGTCCAGCACCGTGGACTCCGCGAGCAGGGTCTGCCCGGGGTACACCGGCCGGAGGAACCTCATGTTCCAGTAGCCGAGGTGCGCGAGCGCCTGTTCCGAGAGGTCCTCCACCGAGAGCCCAAACACCACGTTCATCAGGAGCAGCGGCGGAACCGGGCAGCGGGAGTGCCCGGGCGAGCGCGCGTAGGCCTCGTTGAAGTAGAGCGGGTTCGCGTTCATCGTCCAGGTGGTGAAGAGCCGGCACTCGCCCTCGGCGAGCGTCCTTCCCCAGTGGTGATGGTAGGTGGCGCCCACCTCGAACTCCTCGAAGTAGCGGCCGGTCCTCCTGAGCTTGCGCTTGGCCATTGGGGCTCCACGCCGGCGGCAAGGGTGCGCACGCCGGCCCTGCGAGTCAACGCCGGGGCGGAGCATCGCCCCAAACCGGTCAATTGTCCCGCCGCCTATACTGGCCGGAGGTGACGAGGAACCTCGGACAGAGACTTCTCGAGGAAGGGCTGATCACGCGCTTCGCGCTGGACCAGGTCCGAGCCAAGGTCGGACCCAAGGAGGAAGTCTCGGACGCACTGGTGGCGCACGGCGCGATCCAGGAGGCGGACCTCCTACGGTTCCTCGCCCGCGAGCTGAACACCCGCTTCGTCAGCTCCGACAAGCTGGCCGCGGCGATCGTCCCCGCCTTGGTCCTCGCGGTGGTCCCGGTCGCCAAGGCGGAGGCCTGCTGCGCCTTGCCGATCGCCCTCCAAGCCGACCGCCGGGTCCTCTCGGTGGTGATGGCCGACCCCCAAAAGGCGCACGCGCTTGACGAGCTGCCCAGCGTGGCGCGGATGCAGCAGCTCAATGCCTACGTCGGCCTGCCCAGGGCGATTCGCGCCGCCATCCGCAAGCACTACTACCGCGACTCCGCCGCCTTCGCGCCCGCGGAGCCCGCAGTAGAGACGGCCTGCCCGAGCTGCGGGTCCCCGGTCGGGGAGGACCAGCTGGAGTGCGCCTCCTGCGGGCTCCTCCTGAACCCGGACGCGTGCAGCGGGCGCCGGGAGGTGAGCGAGATCTCCGTGGTGCGCGCGCTGATGGCCGAGCCGGGCGGGGACACCGGCCGCTTCCGGAACCGGCTCGCGGAAAAGACCGACCCCAAGCTGCCGGTCCAGGTGGACGCAGACTCGGTGCCGGTGCTGGTCGCCGGGCTGGAAGAATTCGAGAGTCGCCTCTCGCCCTTCGAGGCTTTCCTGGTGGCCTTCTCCGACGGCGAGTCCGGGCTCGGGCAGCTCGCGGGCGCTTCGGGAGTGGCGGAGGTGGAGGTCTACTCGGTGTTCGCCTCGCTGGCGGAGAGGGGCTTCGTCCGCCTGCGCCCCCGACCCTCCAGGCCGCCCGCCGGCCCGTTGGACCCACTCCCCTCGGACGGCAGCCCGGCCGAGGTGGCCAACCTGCTCCAGCAGGCAATCGCCCTGGAGCGGAAGGGAAAGCCGGAGAGCGCCGTGGCGCTGCTCAAGCAGGGAATCGCGCGGGCGAAGCAGCCGGCGCCGCTGTACAACCGGCTGGCGATCGTCGTGCTGCACCAGCGGCGGGACTACGCCGAGGCCGAGGAGCTGCTCCACCGCGCCCTCGAGCTGGAGCCGGACAACGGCGTCTACGGGGCGAATCTGATGAAGGTCTTGGCCCTCGCCGCGGCCCACAGCGGCAAGAAGAAGGTCAGCGAACGGACACTCCGGCGGCTCCGGCGGGGATAGCCGAGGCGGCGATCCTCCGCTGGCCTTTCCGGTCTCCGCGAGTCGACCGAGTCGAAAAGCCAGGGCGGGTGCGGGGAGGCGGGCTGCCCGGGGCGAAGGCGAGCGCCCGACCATCGGAGGCCGTTTCGGCCGGCTGCGCCGCTTCGACGCGCGCCGGCTCCGCCAGAGTCTCCTCGGCGCTCTCCCCCTCCACCGCGGGCATGAAGAGGAGCACCGCCATGAGGAGCGCGCTCCACAGGGGCCGCTCCTTCCTTCTCCGAGACTGCCCCGGCCTGCTCTCCCTCACCGCAGAATGGCGCGGCCGGCGCCTCGCCAGATTCTCCTCGCCGCAGAAGGGCACCGTGGGGACTTCTTGGACGTCCTCGGGCAACTCCCGACCCGAGGGCGCGCTCGGCTCGGCGGACGGACTTTCCCCCCCTCGCGCAGGGAGAGCCGGCGGGCGGTAGAGCGCCCGAACCAGCCTTGCGAGATCCGACATGCAGGAATGGTCGACCGGAGGCAACGCCTGGCCGAAGGAGGCGGCGGTCGGGAAGCGTCGCTCGCGGTCCCGCTGCGCGGCGCGGACCAGCGCCGCGGCGAGCGCCACCGGCACGTCCGGGCGAACGGACGAGAGGTCCGGGAGCGGATCGCTGCGGATCGCGCGGATGGTGCCGTCCACCGTCCCCCGCCAGAACACCGCGTCGGCGGTAGCGAGGGTGAGGAGGGTGATCGAGGTGGAGTAGATGTCCACCCGGTGATCCAGCGGGCGGGCGGTGAGCTGCTCGGGCGAGACGTACTCCAGCGTGCCCTTGAGAGTGCCTTTGCAGGTGAGCCCCTGGAGGTCGCGCGCCTTGGCGATGCCGAAGTCGGTGAGCTTGACTCGGCCGTCGGTCGACAAGAGCACGTTGTGCGGCGTCACGTCGCGGTGGATGAGCCCCAGCGGCCGGCCCGCGGCGTCGCAGGCCTCGTGGGCGTGCTGGAGCGCCTCGAGGACGCTCCGGCCGATGTACGAGATGAGCCTCGCCGGACAGCCCTTCCGCCGCAGGCGGAGCGCGTCGATCAGCTCGGCCAGCGTGATTCCGCGGACCAACTCCATGGCAATGTAGTACCGCCCATGGGCGCAGCCGACGTCGAATACCTGGACAAGGTTAGGGTGGTCGAGCCGGGCGACGATCCGCGCCTCGTTGAGGAACATCTGCAGCACCTTCGGGTCCCCGGCGAACTGCGGCCTGAGCACCTTGAGCGCCAGCGGGCGGGTGAACTCCCCCAGCCCCCGACGCACCGCGTAGTGAATCTCCGCCATCCCGCCGGAGCCGATCACCGGCCCGAGCAGGTATTCGCCGAGACGCCGTACGCCCTGCGCCGCTCTGGACATTCCGCTTACCGACTCCCCGAAGGACGTGGCAAAGGGTGCAAGGCCTGCACCCGCGGGGGCCTCAATGGTTCTCGGCGCTTTCAGCTCGACCATGCGGCATCGGTGCACCGAATGCTGAACACCTGGAGCGCAAGTGACGCTCCATCGGGTGGGGCGATGTCGCACTGGCTGGTTGGAGCCGGCGTCGCCACTGTGCGGGGATGGCGGAAGTGGCGGTGGTAGGCGCGGGCCCCAACGGGCTGGCGGCGGCGGTCGCGCTGGCGCGTGCGGGGAAGCGGGTGCGGCTTCTCGAGCGAGCCCCGACCGCAGGCGGCGCCTGCCGCTCCGCGGAGCTGACCCTGCCTGGCTTCGTTCACGATGTCTGCGCGGCGATCCACCCACTCGCCGCGGCCTCGCCCTTCCTCGGCGAGCTGCCGC
This sequence comes from Myxococcales bacterium, assembly GCA_016191815.1. Classification (GTDB taxonomy): domain Bacteria; phylum Myxococcota; class Myxococcia; order Myxococcales; family Myxococcaceae; genus JACPVI01. The sequence goes on along the minus strand of JACPVI010000082.1, from coordinate 86,896 downwards.
TCGTGGCGCACGGCCTACAGTGGGTGAACCCTCCGGCGCCGCTCGCCCACCCTTTCGACGACGGCTCGGCCGCGGTGCTGGAGCGCTCGATCCGCGACACCGGCGAGACGCTGGGCGAGGACGCCCGGAGGTACGCGGCGACGGTTGGTCCGCTCGCCGAGGCGTTCGCGGAGCTTGCGGCAGACCTGCTGTCGGGCGTGTTTCGGATGCCGCGTCACCCGCTTGCGTTCGGGCGATTCGGCTCGCTGGCCTGGAAGCCGGCACGCCGCGTTGCGGAAGCCCGTTTCGAGGGCAAGAGGGCACGAGCCCTCTTCGCCGGGGTCGCCGCCCACGGCCTGGCTCCACTGGAAGAGCCCTTCACCTCCGCCTTCGGCCTGCTCCTGTGCGCAGCCGGGCACGCGGTGGGCTGGCCGTTTCCCCGCGGCGGCTCGCAGCGCCTGGTGGACGCGCTGGCCTCGGTGCTCGAGTCGCTGGGCGGGGAGATCGTCCCCGGGCACGAAGTCGCCTCGGTGGACGAGCTGCCGTGGGCGCAGGCGGTGCTCTTCGACGTGACGCCTGCGCAGCTGCTCAGGCTCGCCGGCCACCGTTTCTCCTCTCGCTACCGAGCGATGCTGGCCCGCTACCGCTACGGGCCCGGGGTGTTCAAGGTCGACTTCGCGCTCTCTGGCCCGATTCCCTGGCGCGCGGCGCAGTGCGCTCGGGCGGGCACCGTCCACCTCGGAGGAACCTTGGAGGAGGTGGCCGCCTCCGGCCGGGCGGTGGCGCAGGGGCGGCCTCCCGAGCGGCCCTTCGTGGTCTTGGCGCAGCACAGTCTCTTCGACGCGACGCGAGCGCCGCGGGGCCGGCACACCGCCTGGGCCTACTGCCACGTGCCGCACGGCTCGCCGGTCGAGATGACGGACCGCATCGAGGCGCAGATCGAGCGCTTCGCCCCGGGCTTCCGAGAGCTCGTCCTCGGCCGAAGATCGGCGGGGCCGGCGCGGCTCGAGGCGTACAACCCCAACCTGGTCGGAGGCGACATCTCGGGGGGCTCTCTCTTGGGGCTACAGCTCTTCCTTCGGCCGGGCCTCAGGCCGCGCCCTCACGCGACGCCTGACCCGCGGATCTTCCTCTGCTCGTCGTCCACGCCTCCCGGCCCAGGCGTGCATGGGATGTGCGGTTACCTCGCCGCACGGACCGTGCTGGGGACCGCCCTACGCGCGCGGCGCGCCTCAGCGGTTCCGCGCGGCCTCCGCCGGCTCGGCTTGGGCGCTCGAGGAACCGGAGTCTGACGGTCGGACTTCGGCCGCCGTGGCGTCCAGCTCTCCGGGCTGACTCAGCTCCGGCCGCCTGAAGCGGCGCTGGATTGCGCTGATCAGCCTCTGCGCGTCCTCGCGGCGGATGCCGGCCCCGAACCAGTGCACGCGGCGACCGTACTCGAAGGAGAGGCCACCCGAGTCGAGACCGAAGGCCCCGGCCGCCGCCTCGTGGGGATAGAAGCGGAGCGCGCGGATCCTTTCGAGCTCGAAGCGGCGGGGCAGCCCCAGGGAGAACACCTCGCGGCGGATTTCGAGCGAGTGCTTGCAAAGCCGGATCCGCTCCCGCCCTGCGAGCCGAGAGGCCAGGGTGAGCAGAATGGCCGCGCCGCCGGCCAGCCCGACGAGAAGGACGAGCAGCGTCTCGGGCGCCGCGGGCGGGAATTGAGCGAGCACCATCCGGAGGACCTTGGCGAAGATTGTCACCCAGCCGGCAAGGGCGAAGCCCCAGCCCAGGATCGACGAGGCCCGCCTCGGCACCCGAACCAGGATGACGAGTCCACCTTGGTCCTCCGAGAGCACAGGTGTCGCTGGCGGCTCCCCTGGGGCGGGCATCGCAGTGGCCTACTGGGCGGCGCGGCGGGTGGCCCTCCGGGGCCGTCGGGCGGCGGCGACGCGCGGCTTCTTGGCGGCTTGCCGCTCGAGGAGCGAGCGGCGCCCCTCGAGGTCTTTCACGCAGCGCCGGCCGACCTTCTGGGTCAGGACCTTGTTCATCGAGGTCCCCACGATGATCCCGACCACCGGCAGGAACCGGGCGAAGCCCCGCCAGAGGTAGAGCAGCGCCAGCGAGGCCATCGCCTGCACCAGCACCTTCCCCACCTTCCGGGGCGCATAGTTCCACACCGCTTGGCCCTCCACCTTCGCCACGTCGAGGAGGAAGTTCTTCCCGCTCCTCGCGTCGTAGGTGCCCACCGAAGCGAGGAGGAATGCGATCTGCCGCTCGACCGGATCCTCGATGTCGAAGCCGTACAGGTGGCTGAGGGTCAGCGCCAGCTCGACTTCGTACTTGAGCAGCATGGTCAGCTCGGCGAGGACTCCGCCCACCCCGACCAAAAGGCTGTGCGGCCCCGGGACCAAGGAGGGCACCGCTGCGGCGCCGCCGACCAGCATCGCCCGGTTGGAGAAGTGGCGGACCACCTCCAAGGCTGCGCCCTCCCGTCCCGGCTTCTTCGCCCTGGCGGCGCAGCGCTGCGCCAGCGAACGGAGCTTCTCGTTGCTGGCGACGATCCGCTCCACCGCGGTGAGCAGCTTCTGCCCCTTCTCCTCGTCGCGCCGGTCCATGCAGCCCTCCGCGGCGACCATACCGCTCCGGCGCCGGGAGCGGGATCGTCCTCTCACCGGCTCCGGGCCGGCGGCGCCGCCGCTCCAGCGGCGAACGCCCCGCAAAGCTCCGCCACCACCTTGGCCACGCTCCGCCCCGAGGTGGAGCAGGTGCGCTCGGCCTTGGCGTACAGCGGCGCGCGCTCGTCGAGCCGCCGCTCCAACTCGGCCATCGCCTGAGGACGGCCGCGCATCGGGCGGAGGTCTCCCTGGCGCACCACCCGCTCCCAGTGCTCCTTGGGCTCGGCGCGCAGCCACACTGTCCGGGCCCGCTCCATAAGCAGCCGGTGGCTCTCAGGAGAGGTCACCAGCCCGCCTCCGGTGGCGAGCACCGCCGGCTCCTCGCGCGAGAGGAATCTCTCCAGCGCCGTGCGCTCGAGGCTGCGGAAGTACTCCTCCCCGTGCAGCGCGAAGAGCTCGGAGAGGCTCATCCCAGCCTCCACCTCGACGAGCCGGTCCAGCTCGTGGAAGGGGATCTCGAGCTTCGCGGCGAGCGCGCGACCAACGGTGCTCTTCCCGGCGCCCCGAAGGCCGAGCAAGGCAATCACTCGCCGCTCGCCGGCGCCGGAGAGGAGCGAGGCGATCGGCGCTCCGAGGGCGTCCGCGATCCTCGAGAGGCTCAGCACCGAGACGTTCGTCCGGCCGGCCTCCAGCCCGGAGACGAACCGCTCGGACAACCCGCTCGCCGAGGCGAGCGCGCGCAGGGTGAGGCGCCTCTGTCGCCGGAGCGCCCGCACCCGGCCGCCGATGCCCGCGAGGAGTCCGTCCACGGTCTAGGAAGTATAGTTCAGATATCTTCAAGACAGAAGGCATTATGCTGCTTGATGGCCCGCGCGGGCCGTGGTTACGGTCGGGGCCATGGAGATCGAGATCGAGTCACACCCGAGCCGCTACCGGCACTGGAAGCTGTCGTTCGACGGGCCGATCGCCCTGCTGCAGATGGACGTCCAGGAGCTGAAGCTGAACAGCTACGACCTGCCGGTCGACCTGGAGCTTTCGGACGCGGTGCAGCGGATCCGCTTCGAGCACCCGGAGGTCCGCGCGGTGATCATCACCTCGCTCAAGGAGCGGGTGTTCTGCGCCGGGGCCAACATCCCCATGCTCGGCGCCGCGTCCCACCCGTTCAAGGTGAACTTCTGCAAGCTCACCAACGAGACGCGGCTCGCGATGGAGGACGCCTCGGCCCACAGCGGCATCAAGTTCCTCGCGGCGCTCAACGGCACCGCCTCGGGAGGCGGGTACGAGCTGGCGATGGCCTGCGACGAGATCCTCCTCGTCGACGACGGCAGCTCCGCGGTCTCTCTTCCCGAGGTGCCGCTCCTCGGGGTGCTTGCCGGCACCGGGGGCCTCACGCGGCTGGTGGACAAGCGCAAGGTTCGGCGGGACCTGGCCGACTACTTCGCCACCCTCGCCGAGGGCGTCCGGGGGCGGCGGGCGGTGGAGTGGAGGCTGGTGGATCAGTCGGTGCCGAAGAGCGGCTTCTCCCGGGCCGTGGCGGAGCGGGCCAAGGCCCTCGCCGCCTCGAGCGACCGGCCCGAGCGCTCGGAGGGTGTCGAGCTGGAGCCGCTTGATCCGAAGCGCTCCGCTGCGGGCATCGACTATCGCCACGTCTCCCTTCGGCGGGACCAGGCGCGGCGGGTGGCGGAGCTGACGGTGCGAGGTCCGGTGGGGGCGCCTCCCGAGCCGGGCGCGCTTTCCCCCTCTTCCTGGGCGATCCGCGCGTTCCGGGAGCTGGACGACGCCCTGGTGAGGCTCCGGCTCGAACACCTCGAGGTCGGCGTGGTGCTCCTGAAGACCTCCGGCGACCCCCGTTGGGTGCTGGCCTTGGACCAGATGCTCGCCTCGAACCGGGGGCACTGGCTGGTCCGCGAGGCGCTGCTGCTCCAAAAACGCGTGCTCAAGCGGCTGGACATGACTTCGAAGACGTTCTTCGCGCTGGTGGAGATGGGCTCGTGCTTCTCCGGAGTGCTCGCCGAGCTGGCCCTCGCCGCCGACCGGGCGTACATGCTCGAGGACCCGAACCGGCCCACCTCGATCCAGCTCTCGCCGCTCAACGCCGGCCTGCTGCCGATGGGGAACGGGCTCTCCCGGCTCGAGACCCGCTTGCTGGGGGAGAGGGACCGGGTGGAAGAAGTGCTCGCCCACCGCGGGCCGCTCTCGCCCCGGGAGGCCTTGGCCGCCGGGTTGGTCACGTTCGCGCCGGACGCGCTGGACTGGGACGACGAGGTGCGATTGGCGGTCGAGGAGCGGGCCTCGCTCTCTCCCGACGCGCTCACCGGAATGGAGGCCAACCTCCGCTTCGCCGGTCCGGAGACGATGGAGACCAAGATCTTCGGCCGCCTCTCCGCCTGGCAGAACTGGATCTTCCAGCGGCCGAACGCGGTCGGAGAGCGCGGCGCGCTCTCGCTCTACGGCAAGGCGGGCCAGCGCCCCAGCTTCGACCTTCGCAGGACCTGAACGAGGAGCGCCATGACTCGACTCTCCACCGAGCGGATCCCGAACAACGTCGACCTCTCCGGGGACATAAGGCTGCAACGCGCGCTCGAGCAGTGGCAGCCGGACTTCCTCTCCTGGTGGAAGGAGATGGGGCCTGAGGGCTTCTTGGGCCATGACGTGTATCTCCGCACCGCGGTGGGGGTGAGCGCCGAGGGGTGGGCGCACTTCGACTACGTGAAGATGCCGGACTACCGCTGGGGCATCTTCCTCGCCGACGAGGTGAAGGAGCGCACGGTGGGCTTCGGCGACACCTGCGGCCAGCCGGCATGGCGGGAGGTGCCGGGCGAGCACCGCAACGCGCTCCGGAAGCTGATCGTCACGCAGGCGGACACCGAGCCGGCTTCGGTCGAGCAGCAGCGTCGGCTCGGGCAGAGCTGCCCGTCGCTCTACGACCTGCGCAACCTCTTCCAGGTGAACGTGGAGGAGGGCCGACATATGTGGGCGATGGCGTACCTGCTGCACGGCTTCTTCGGGCGAGATGGGCGCGAGGAGGCCGAGGAGCTGCTCCGCCGGCGCAGCGGCCACCCGGACCACCCGCGCATCCTCGGGGCGTTCAACGAGCCAGTCGATGACTGGCTGTCCTTCTTCATGTTCACCATGTTCACGGACCGCGACGGCAAGTACCAGCTCCTGGCGCTAGCGGAGAGCGGGTTCGATCCGCTCTCGCGCACCTGCCGGTTCATGCTCACCGAGGAGGCTCACCACATGTTCGTGGGGGAGACCGGCGTTCTGAGGGTGGTGCAGCGGTCGGTGGAGCTGTCGAGGCAGTCGAAGAACGGCGACCCTCGAGAGCTCGGCGGGGTGGACCTGCCCACCATCCAGAAGTACCTCAACCTCTGGTACTCGCTCTCGCTGGACCTCTTCGGCGGCGAGGTTTCGACCAACGCGGCGAGCTTCTTCGCCGCCGGCCTCAAGGGGCGGGCGAAGGAGGAGAAGTTCGAGGACCACCGGGCGCTCGCCGGCACCTACGACCTCGAGCTGCCGGGGCCGACCGGCGCGCTCGAGCTGCAAGAGGTGCCGCTGCGCAACGCGCTCAACGAGGTGCTGCGGGACGGCTACGTGGAGGACTGCCAGCGCGGGGTGGACCGCTGGAACAAGGTCCTCGCCGAAGCGGGAGTCGCCTTCCGCCTGCGGCTGCCCTCGCGCCGCTTCCACCGCCACCAGGGTGCCTTCGCCGGGCTGTGCTTCGACCCGGACGGCGCGCCCATTCCCCAAGACGAGTGGCTGCGCCGCCGCGACGAATGGCTGCCCTCCGGGGCGGACAGGGAGTACCTCCGAAGCATCCAGGCGCGGCCTTTGCTCGGAGCGGGCGAGCTGGCGAATTGGATCGCGCCTCCTCCGCGCGGCATCAACGGGCTGCCGGTGGACCACCTCTACGTGCGCTGCGAGGACTGATAGCAGGCCTGAGGCAGAGCCCGCGCGGCCCGGCTACGCTGGCGCGGGAGGTAGCGGTGTCCAGGTCCAAGCGCCTCGCGTTGGTTGTGGCGCTCTCTTTGGCGGCGGTCGGCGTGTGGCTCTTCGCTCGCCATGCTCCCGAGCCCGAAACCACGTCCCTCCCTGCCGGGGCCGACGCCGGCAGGTCCGAGAAGCCTCTGCGGCGCTTCTCGGCGCCGCCGACAGCTCCCCTCCGCCTGGCGCCCGGAATGGCCTCCGATGCTCCGGCGGGAGAGCGGGCGACCTTTAAAGGCCGAGTCGTCTCCAGCTCCACGGGCGAGGGAATCGCGGGCGCAGAGCTGACCTTCGAGCACCGAGGCGCGGCGATCGGCCTGAGCTGCGGCGCAGGCGGGGAGTTCCAATTCTCTCCGGCCCAAGAGGGCGTCTACACGCTGGCGGCGATCACCGCGGAGGGCTACCTCCCCTTCGCGCCGGACTGGGGTGAAAGCCCGGTCGCGCTGAACGCCGCCACCGGCCATCGCGTGAGCGGCCTGGTATTCCAGCTTTCGCCCGCGTTGGAATACGAGGGCCGGGTCCTCGCTCCCGATGGAGGCGCCGTCTCGGGCGCCGAGGTGCGGATGCTCGAGGCGCCGGGGCGCGCGGAGCTGATGCCTCTGGCGGATCGCTTCGTCAGCGACTCGGCCGGCCGCTTCTGGTTCCGCGCCCCGGATGACTCGCTGCTAGAGGCGCGGCACCCCGACTTCGCCCCGGGGCGAGCTCGGCTGGACTTCTCCTCCCAGGTGAGTCACTCGCTGCACCTCCGACTGGGCACGAAGGCCGTCGAAGCGCCCGCTTCCCAGTCGGTCGCCGGGACGGTGGTCGACGCACGCGGCTCACCTCTGGCGGGAGCGCTCGTCTCCGCCCGCCCACTGCGCACCGAGGAGGGGCGGACTTCGCGGCTGGTGCCGGAGCTATCGGCGCGGACGGGGCCCGAGGGCGAGTTCGAGATCGCCGGGCTGGACCCCGGCAGGTACGACGTGTCCGCCAGCCTTCCCGGCTTCGCTCCCGCGACCGAGGAAGCCGTCCGGACGCCCAGGCGCGAGCTGGTGCTTACGCTCCGGTCCGGCGCGAGGCTGAGAGGGTCGGTGCGCGAGGCCTCGTCGGGCATAGCCCTCGCCTCCTTCACGGTAGTGCTCTTCTCGGCGCGGGGGCCGCTGGAGCGCGACTTCTACCGCGCCACGTCGTTCATCGACGCCTCGGGCGAATACAGGATGGAAGGCATCTCCGCCGGGCCGTACGCGGTGGTGGCGGCTTCGCACGGCTACGCGCCGTCGGCGGAAGCGATGGTGGATCTCGGCGAGTCCGGCGAGGTAATCGCCGACTTTCGGCTCTTGCGCGGCGGCAAGCTCTTCGGGCGCGTGCTGCAGGCTGGCTCGAAGGCGCCGGTGCCGCAGGCGATGGTCACCCTGGAGGGCGGACTGGTCGAGGCCGCTGGCGCCCTCCCGCTGCTCTCCTCGGCGCAGGCCGACCAGGGGGGTCGCTTCGAGCTTTCCGGGCTCGCGGCGGGGCGCCGGTCGATCACCGTGCTCGCCCAAGGCCACCACGGGCGGATCATGGCCGGGCTCGAGGTGCGGGAGGGAGAGGGCATAGGCCCGCTGGAGATCGAGCTGACTCCACTCGAACCCGGCGAGCAGCCGCGGCTCGAGCTGGTCGGCATCGGCGCGGTCCTCTCCCCTCGCGGCAAGTCCTTGCGGGTGGAGAGCGCGCTCGCCGGCGGCGGAGCGGCCGAGGTCGGGCTCGCCCAAGGCGACGAGATCCTCCGGGTCGACGGCGTGGCGGTAGCCGAGCTTGGTTTCGAGGGCGCCATCAACCGCATCCGCGGAGTCGAAGGCACCGCCGTGCTCCTGGGCGTGCGCAAGGCAGGCGGGCAGGATTTGGAGCTTCGCACACCGCGGCGCCGCATCCGCCGGTAGGCGGTACCTTGCCGCCGGGCGCTGGACGGCAGCTGGTCAAACCTCAAGGAGGCCGGACGCATGACCAGGCAGTTGCGGGAAGCGAAGGCCTGCTTGAGGGAGGTCATCGAGAGGGGGGGCCACCGAAGGTCCGCAGCGAATCACCGTGCGCGGCAAGCCGGTGGCGCAGGTCGTTTCCGATCGTCAGTTCCGGCGGCTGTGCCGAACAGGCCAGATCTCCTCGCAACTGATGCGGCGCTCGCCTCTGGTCCGGATCGATGTGGGCCTTCAGCGTGGGCACAGACGCTTCCCCAGCAGCTCTTCCAGGATGGCGCGCGCTCTCCGAGACGGGGCGGGGGTGGGGATTGGTTCGCAAGGGGGGCGTAATCGTAAACGTTACGATTACGGAACCCGCAAGAATCCAGCGGCGATATCCAGCAATTGGCGGAGGCAAGCGCAATCGTAACGTTTACGATTACAGGGCCCCTGCGACGAGCTGCCCACGCCCCAGGGCTTGACTGGTGGTTGAAGCGCCGGGCGCGTCCGGCCCGTCACTCCCTGCCGTAGCGCTCGTATCTCATCGGAGCACGCGCTCATCGTTCCGCTCGCCCGCCGTCCGTCAGTCCGGCTCTCGGCGGTTCCCCGACCTGAGCGCCCGCACCGCGTAGTAGAGCGCCAGCGCCCCGGCGACCACCACGAAGATCATGTTCACGCCGCTGGCTCCGATGCGCAGCCGGTAGATGGCGATCGCTCCGCACGCCGCCGCGAGCACCCCGTAACGGATCCCGATGGGGATCGCGCGAACCTGCGCGAAGGCGAAAGCGCCGATGAAGATGCCCGCCGAGACCCAGTCGATGCCCACCCGCATGATCGCCTCCGGCGGTCGATGCTCGCCTTTCTCGCGCGCGTGCACAACCGCACCGCCCATGTTAAGGGCTCCGCGCCCAACACGGGGGATTCGAGTGGACCCGACCTTTCTCCATCACCTCGAGGCCCAGGCCGAGTCGCTCAGGCAGAGCGGGCTGTACAAGAAGGAGCGCGTGATCACCTCGCCGCAGCGCGCGGCGATCCGCGTGGAGGGTGGGCGCGAAGTCCTCAACTTCTGCGCCAACAACTACCTCGGCCTGGCCGACCACCCGGCCCTGGTGGAGGCCGCCAGGGAAGCCCTCGCCCGCCACGGCTACGGCATGTCCTCGGTGCGCTTCATCTGCGGGACCCAGGACGTGCACAAGCGCCTCGAAGCGCGGCTGTCGGCCTTCCTCGGGACCGAGGACACCATCCTCTACTCCTCCTGCTTCGACGCCAACGGCGGCCTGTTCGAAGCGCTGCTCGGCGAGGAGGACGCGGTGATCACCGACGCCCTCAACCACGCGTCGATCATCGACGGCATCCGGCTGTGCAAGGCCAAGCGGCTCCGCTACGCGAACAACGACATGGCCGACCTCGAGGCCAGGCTCAGGGAGGCCGAAGGCTGCCGCTTCCGCCTGATCGCCACCGACGGCGTGTTCTCGATGGACGGCATCCTCGCCAACCTCGAGGGCGTCTGCGACCTGGCCGATCGATATCGCGCGCTGGTGATGGTCGATGACTCTCACGCGGTGGGCTTCGTGGGCGAGATGGGCCGCGGCACCCACGAGCACTGCGGGGTGATGGGCCGAGTGGACATCCTCACCGGGACTTTGGGCAAGGCGCTCGGCGGCGCCTCGGGGGGCTACACCGCGGGCCGCAAGGAGATCGTGGAGTGGCTGCGGCAGCGCTCGCGGCCCTACCTCTTCTCCAACACCTTGATGCCCGCCATCGCCGCCACCTCCCTCAAAGCGCTGGACCTGCTCGAGCAGAGCGACGCCCTGCGAAAGAAGCTGCGCGAGAACAGCGCTCACTTCCGGGCGGGGATGGAGAGGCTGGGCTTCAAGCTCACCGGCCGGGAGCACCCGATCATCCCGGTGATGCTGGGCGACGCCAAGCTGGCGACCGCGATGGCCGAGCGGCTCCTCGAAGAGGGAATCTACGTCATCGGCTTCTCCTACCCGGTGGTGCCACAGGGCCAAGCGCGGATCCGCACCCAGATGTCCGCCGCCCACGAGCGAGCGCACCTCGACCGCGCCCTCGAGGCCTTCGCCAAGGTGGGCCGCGAGCTGGGAGTGATCGCCCGATGAAGGCGCTGGTCAAGGCGAAGCGGGAGCGCGGAATCTGGCTCGAGGAGGTGCCCCTGCCCGAGCTGGGGCCCAACGACGTTTTGGTCAAGGTCCGCAAGGCGGCGATCTGCGGGACCGACATCCACATCTTCAACTGGGACGAGTGGTCGCAGAAAACCATCCCGGTGCCGATGACCATCGGCCACGAGTTCACCGGAGAGGTGTCCAAGCTCGGCAGCGCGGTCTCCGGCTTCGAGGTGGGGGAGCGCGTCTCCGCCGAGGGCCACCTCACTTGTGGGCACTGCCGGAACTGCCGCGCCGGCAAGCGCCATCTGTGCCGCAACGCGATCGGCGTCGGCATCCACCGGCCGGGCTGCTTCGCCGAGTACGTGGCGATCCCCTCGGTGAACCTGTTCCGGGTGCCGGCGCAGATCCCCGACGAGGTGGCCGCCTTCTTCGATCCCTTGGGGAACGCGGTGCACACCGCGCTCTCCTTCGACCTCGTCGGAGAGGACGTGCTCATCACCGGCGCCGGCCCGATCGGCGTGATGGCGGCGGCCATCTGCCGACACGTGGGCGCCCGGCACATCGTCGTCACCGACGTCAACGACTACCGCCTGGCCCTGGCGCGGAGGCTGGGGGCGACGAGGGCCATCAACATCCGCCAGACCTCCATCGGCGACTCGATGAAGGAGCTAGGGATGACCGAGGGCTTCGACGTGGGAATGGAGATGTCCGGGAGCGGCGAGGCGCTGAGGGCCCTGCTCAAGTGGATGAACCACGGCGGCCGGGTGGCCATCCTCGGCATCCCTCCCTCCGAAGTCTCGATCGACTGGAACCAGGTGATCTTCAAGGGCCTCGTGCTCAAGGGCATCTACGGCAGGGAGATGTTCGAGACCTGGTACAAGATGAGCGCGATGCTCACCAGCGGCCTGGACGTGCGGGGGGTCTTGACCCACCGCTACCCGGCCTCCGAGTACCTGAGCGCCTTCGAGACGATGCGCTCGGGCCAATCAGGCAAGGTGGTCCTCGACTGGGTGTGACGGCTCTCTCGCGATCGCCCGGCCGCTCCTTTGGTAGCCTGCCGGGCATGAGCCGCCTCTCCAGCTCGCTGCGCGCGCGCCTGCCCCGGCGCAAGCTGTTCGTGGCGATGGCGGGGAACATCGGCGCGGGCAAGACCACCGCCGCCAAGCTGATCAGCCAGTCCCTGGGGTTCGAGCTGTTCGACGAGCCGGTGATCGACAACCGGTTCCTCAAGGACTACTACGCCGAGATGAGGCGGTGGTCGTTCACCCTGCAGCTCGAGTTCCTGATCAAGCGGGTCGAGCACCACGAGCTGATCCACACGGTGCGGAAGTCCTGCATCCAGGACCGGACGCTGTACGAGGACCCGGAGATCTTCGCCAAGTACCTCCACGGCCTCGGGAACATGACCGACGCCGAGCTGGACCTGTACTTCGACTATTTCAAGCGGCTCACCCGCGGGGTGGCCCAGCCGGACAAGGTGATCTGCTTCGACGTGCCCGGCATCGACGTGTTGCTGGAGCGGATCCGCGCCCGCGGCCGCGAGGAGGAGCGAGGCATCGGCGCCGCCTTTCTCCGCGGGCTGAACGGCTACTACTCGAGCTTCCCGATGGTGATGAAGAACAAGTACGGCATCGACTGCCTCACCGTCGATGTCACCAGCCTGGACATCCGCTCCGGCCGCGGGCGCGACGAGCTGATGGACCGCGTGACTACCTTCCTCGCGGGCTAGTGCTCTGCCCGGGGTGTGCAGAGCACCAGGCGCGCCGGCGAGGGCGAAACGGCCGCCACCGCGGGGGAACGAAAGTTCCCGCCGGAGGAATCGCGGTCCCCAACTCCAGGCAAGCCAGGCGAGCACGGACCTTGCTCGTCCGGGCTGCGTGCGTGGAGGGGGCCGATGGCTCGGACCGGGATCTCGTGTGTGTTGTTGGGAGTGATTGGCTGCACCGGGGCGGAGCCGCCGATTCTCGAGCCGGCGGCGCATCCGCCCAGCGCCTTCGAGGAAGTGGTAGCGACACCGGGGGTGGGGCAGCGGGAGCCCGCCACCCGGGGAACTCCGCCGGCGCCCGACGTCATGTTCGCGCTCCCGCCGTTGCAGCAACGCCTGGAGGAGTACCAGCTCGAGATCCCCCAGGAGGCGATGGACAAGTTCGCCGCCGACCCCTTCACGCCCGAGCAGCCGGCGACCTTCCTGTTCCGCGGCCGGAGCCGACCGGTGAACGTGCGCATCCGCGGCTCGAGCGCCCGCTACTTCCCCAAGAAGAGCTGGCGGGTGAGCTTTCCCAAAGGCGTGCGGTTCGACGGCCGCGACGACCTGGAGCTGATCGCCGAGTACCAGGACTGCACCATGATGGTGGAGAAGCTGGGCTACGACTTGCTCCGGGCGATGGGCGTGCCCGCCTCGCGGGCCAGGTACGTGCGGCTGGTGATCAACGGCAGGTACGAAGGGGTGTTCCTCGATCTCGACCACGTGGACAAGCACCTCTTCGAGGACGTCGGCTTCCTCGACTCCAACCCCACCGTCTACCGCTGCGGCTCGAAGGACTGCGAGATGAAGACCTGGCGGGCCTCCTACCAGGAGCGGTGGACGCAAAGGACCAACAAGCAGGAAGGGCTGGCGCCGCTCGACGAGCTGCTTGGGGCGATCAACTTCACTCCCGAGCCCGACTTCGAGGCCGCCCTCCGCCGGCACTTCGAGCTGGACCGCTATTTCAGGGTGATGGCGATGGACGCCCGCATCGCGCTGAACCCGGCCCTCCGGGAGCGGCTGAGCCAAGTCATCGAGCGCGCCATCGCGCAGCTCTTCAAGCCCGAGGTCATGCACCCGCGGATCGACGCCATCCACGCGCTGCTGGCGCCGCACGCCGCAGAGGATCCCTGGATCGACCAGGCGAAGTTCACCTACGGCCGCGAGTTCTTGAAAAAGTACTTCACCCTTCGCAACGACTTCGTGAAGGCGGAGCTGGCGAAGTACCGCTCCCGCCCGGTGGGCTTGGCCTTCTCCCGGTTCGATCCCCAGGAGGGCTGGGTGGAGGTGCGGAACTTCGGGGAGGCGCCGGTCTCGCTGAACGGCAAGGTGCTCACCACCAACCTGCGCCGCTCGCTCACGCCCAACCTTCCGGCGCTCACGCTCTCACCGGGCGAGTCGGTCCGCTTCACCGCGGGGGAGCTGTCGCTCTCGTTCGCAGAGAAGGGCGAGTTGGGCCTGTTCGACGGCGAGAGCGTGATCGGCGTGCGCGACGCGCTCTTCTACGGCGTTCTCCCGGGAGGACAGCGCTACGAGCGAAGCGCCGCCGACCCGAAGACCTGGGAGGTCCGCTAGGCCAGAGGGCAAGCCCCGGGGCCGCGCGGATCGGAGCAAACTCCGCCGCACGGGGTGGCCGCGCGCGCCGGCTGGTGGTCGCCTCCCACCGCGAACACCGAGAGGAGCTTCTCCAGCTCCGAGCCCTGGCAGCGGGGACAGGTGGGCGACTCGCCCTGGCGCACCAGCACCTCGAAGCGGTGGGAGCAGCCAGTGCATCGGTACTCGAAGAGCGGCATGTCCTTTGAGTACCACGCGAATCGGCGCGCCAACAACTCCGGGGCAGAGCACCGCGCCGCTCGCAGCAGGCACCCCACGGTGCTCTACACTCGGCTCATGAGCGACCCTGCCCTCGAGCCCAAGTCCCCCTCGGAGTCCGAGGTGATGATGACGCAGATGATCCTCCCTCCCGACGCCAACCCCCTGAACGCGGCCTTCGGTGGCAAGGTGATGGAGTGGATCGACATCTGCGGAGGGATCGCCGCCCAACGGCACTGCCGCCAGGTGGTGGTGACTGCCTCGATGGACGAGCTGCACTTCCACGCGCCCATCCGCGTGGGGTGGATCGTCATCCTCCGCGCGAGAGTGCTCGCCGCCTTCCACACCTCGATGGAGGTGGGTGTCACCGTCACCGCCGAGAACCCGCTCACCGGCGAGCGGAAGCTCACCACCAGCGCGCTGCTCACCTTCGTCGCGCTCTCCGCGGAAGGTGCCAAGGTCCCGGTGCCGCCGCTCAAGCTCGAGTCGGAGGCCGAGCGGCGCGCCTTCCAGGAGGCCCACGCGCGGCGCGACGAGCGGCTGTCGCGGCGCGACCAGGTGCACGCCTGGAGGCAGGTCTTGGCGGGAGCCGGCACGACCCGCACCACGAGCACATAGCCCTCGATGCCCCGCTCGCGGATCAGCTCCTTCACCTGGGAGGTCGCGCGCTCGGTCAGCCGCAGGGGGGCGGCCAGGGGTTCGGTCGCCGCGCCATCCAACGTCAGGGTGGGCCGCTGTCCAAAGAGCGCCCGCCGTCCACCGCCAGGATCTGTCCGGTGATGAACGCAGGCCCCGCCAGGAGGAAGCACACCGCGTGGGCGACCTCTTCCTCCGCGGCGAATCGCCCCCAGGGAATGCGGCGGCGCAACGCCGAGAGCTCGGCGTCCGACAGGCCCGGGGGGGGCAGCACCGTGCCGGGCGCCACGGCGTTGACGCGGACTTTCGGCGCCAGCTCGAGGGCGAGGCAACGCGTCAGAGCAGCCATCGCCGCCTTGGTCATGCAGTAGGCGGAGTAGTGCCGCCAAGCGCTGATGGCGCCTCCCACGTCCAGCACGTTCACCACCGCGCCCCCTTCGCGGGCGAGCATCCGGCCGGCCACTTCCCTGGTGAGCAGGTATGGCCCGCGCGCGTTGATTGCCCACAGCCGATCGAGCAGCTCCGGGGCGGTGTCGGCGAGATCCGCCCGGTGAAACACCGCCGCACTGTTGACCAGGCCGGCGATCGGCCCCAGCTCGGCCTCTGTCCGTGCGACCAGAGTCACGGTCTCCTCGCTGCGGGTGAGATCGGCGCCGAGGGCGGCAGCCCGGTTGCCGTCGGCGCGGATCTCCGCCGCCACCCGCTCGGCCTCCTCGTGCGAGGAGTGGTAGTGCACCGCCACAGAGGCGCCTGCCCGGCCGAGGCCCAGGGCGAGCGCGCGCCCCAGCCGCACCGCGGCCCCGGTGACCAGCACCACCTTTCCCTCCAGCGGACGGTCCATCGGGAGGCCTCCCCTGAAAACTCCCGCCGCCCTGGGTTATATGGTGGGCTCGGCCCCAGCGGATACGGCCGCTCGCGAGGAAGCCATGCCAACCTTCAGAGACATCTTCTCCACCCTGAAGAAGGAGATCCGCGAGGTCTCCGTGGACGACGTCAAGCGGATGATCGACCAGAGGAGGCCGGTGAAGCTGGTCGACGTGCGCGAAGGCGAGGAGCTCTCCGCGGGCAGGCTCCCCGGGGCGATCTCGGTTCCCCGCGGTTTCTTGGAGATGAGGATCGAGGAGAAGGTCCGCCGGGACGAGGAGGTGGTGCTCTACTGCGCGGGCGGCGCGCGGTCGGCCCTGGCGGCGAAGACGCTCAAGGAGATGGGCTACTCCAACGTGGCCTCGATGGCGGGCGGCTACAGCCGCTGGCACGACGCCTCGTTCCCGGTGGAGAAGCCGCTGGTGCTCAGCCCCCAGCAGAAGGAGCGGTACCGGCGCCACCTGGTCATCCCCGAGGTCGGCGAGGAGGGCCAGGGGAAGCTGCTCAAGTCCAAGGTGCTTCTGATGGGCGCGGGGGGGCTGGGCTCGCCGGCGGCCCTCTACCTCGCCGCCGCCGGAGTGGGGACGCTGGGGGTGGTGGACAGCGACGTGGTGGACCTCTCGAACCTGCAGCGGCAGATCCTTCACACCCAGGAGCGCGCCGGGATGCCGAAGACGGAGAGCGCGAAGATCGCCATCTCCGCGCTGAACCCCGACGTGAAGGTGATCCCCTTCCAGGAGCGGCTCACCTCCCAGAACGTGCTCGGGGTGCTCGCGCCGTTCGACGTGGTGCTCGACGGCGGGGACAACTTCCCCACCCGCTACCTGCTCAACGACGCCTGCGTGTCCTTGGGGAAGCCGAACGTGCACGGCTCCATCTACCGCTTCGAGGGGCAGGTGACGGTGTTCAAGCCCGGGGCGGGCCCCTGCTACCGCTGCCTCTACCCCCACCCTCCTCCGGCGGACATGGCGCCCTCCTGCGCCGAGGCCGGCGTCCTTGGCGTCCTGCCGGGGATCGTGGGGCTGCTCCAGGCGAGCGAGACCCTGAAGCTCATCCTGGGCAAGGGCAGCCCGCTGATCGGCCGGCTCCTCACCTTCGACGCGCTCGGCACGCGGTTCCACGAGCTCAAGCTGAGGCGCGATCCGAGCTGCCCGGTGTGCCAGGCCGGCGCGAAGATCGAGTTCATCGACTACGAGCAGTTCTGCTCCTCGGCGGCCTAG
The DNA here is from genome assembly GCA_016191815.1 of Myxococcales bacterium. Taxonomy (GTDB): domain Bacteria; phylum Myxococcota; class Myxococcia; order Myxococcales; family Myxococcaceae; genus JACPVI01. Next base: position 70,021 of record JACPVI010000082.1, on the reverse strand, counting down.
CGGCTGGATTCCAGGTTCAGCGGCTTCTCGGTCGTCTCGTTGGCCCGAATCTGCACCTCGAAGGGAACCGGCTCCCGAAGCTGGGCGCCGCGCACCTCCAGGCGGTGCACTCCCTCGTAGAGCTCGATCCGCAGGCCCGGCCGGTAGTCGCCCACCTTCTGGTTGCCCCTCCAGAAGGACAGCCCGGTCAGCTCCTTCGGCGTGACGACCGGCCGGAGGTTCCCCTGGGTGAATTGCTTCTCGATCTTCTTCACCTTGTTCGGCTCGCCGAACCTGATCTCCTCCTCGTACTCGATGCCCACGTCCGGGTTGGAGAACACCAGCGTGTCCCGGATGTGCGCGCCCCGCACCGAAGTGAGCGGGGTGTAGCCGAGCTCGGTGATGGGCTCGCGGGCGTTCTCCTCCTTCGCGTGCCGCACCAGCACCTTCGTCTTCGGGTTGGAGTTGACGGTGAGGTAGATGCTCTGGCCGTCGATCTCCTTGTGGGTCAGCGCGTCGAGGATCGGCTCGTGGAAGATGGCCAAAAGCGCGATCAGCGCCGCCGCCCCACACACCGCCACCACCCGCTTGAGCCTGAGCCTGGACCTCGCCTTGATCTCCTCGAGATCGATGTAGCCGTCGATCGAGACTGCCGGCGGCTCCGGCTCCGGCCGGCGCTCTGCGAGGCGGTCTTCCCTCGAGCTGCGCCGCGGCGGCGTGGCGAGCTCCGGGTGGCTGGGCCGAGACGGGCGCAGCGGCGGTTCTTCCTTGGGCGGCACCACCGGAAGCTGCGTCTCGGAGAGCGGAGGAAGACTGTCCTCGTCCCGGTCCTCTTCGACCTTCGGCACCTGCTTGGAGGAGATCCGCCTCTGGCCGGTCGCGACCTCCGGCCGCGAAGGCGACCGCGCGATGATGGTGGGCGCATTCGGGCTGCTCGGGCGGCGCGGCAGCTCCTCCTCCGAGCGCTTTCGGCCTGGCACCTCATCGGAGGAGGGCGCCTCCCATGCCGGCGCGTCAGGCATCGACGGCTGCGGGCCCGAGCCGGGCGAGGTGACCTGGTGCGAGCCGCTGGGCTTTCTCCCGTAGGACTTGGCGAGGCCGCGGGCTGGCGGCCGGCCCAGCCGGTTCGGCTTGTTGCGGACGTAGGTCTCGCCCGGGGGAGCCTCCCACTCCATCTCCGCCGCCGCGGCCGCCTTCTCGGTGGGGAGGCTGTGGCCCGACCGCTCCGACTCGGAGGGAGGCAGCGGCGCCATCGGCGTGCCCGAAGACGCCGAGTCGTGCGCCACCGGATCGGGGTGGCCCAGCCGCGCCTCCTCCTTCAGCCGGTCGGCGAACAGCGTGCTCATCAGCTCCGAGAGCTGCACCGAGCTGGCCACCCAGCGCTGAGCGACCAGGAACTCCTCCAGCGCCATCTGGAAGGCGCGGGCGTTCGGGTAGCGGTCGTCAGCCGCCTTGGTGAGCGCCTTCATCACCACCTGGTCCAGCTCGGCGGGGACTTCGGCCACCGCGGAGGGAGCTTCGATCTCGCACGCCAGGGCGGCCTGGAGCGTGGCCAGCTCGCTGTCCCTCTTGAGCGGGCGGACCCCGGTCAAAAGCTCGTAGAGGACCAGCCCGATCGCGAAGATGTCGGAGCGGTGGTCGAGCGCCTTGCCCCCGGCCTGCTCCGGCGACATGTACGCGAACTTCCCCTTGATCGCCCCGGACTTGGTCATCGAGGCCTGGTCGGCGGCCTTGGCGATCCCGAAGTCCACCAGCTTCACCGTGCCGTCGAAGCTGATGAGGATGTTCTGCGGCGAGATGTCTCGGTGGACGATCTTGAGCGCGCGGCCGGCCTCGTCGGTCTTGGTGTGCGCGTAGTAGAGCCCCTCGCTGCAGGCGGCCACGATGCGGATGGAGAGCGGCTGGGCGATCCACTGCCCGGTGCTCCAGGCCTTGCGCATGCTCCGGCCGAGGTCCTCTCCGTGCACGAACTCCATCGCGATGAAGTACGAGCCGTCGATCACCCCGTACTCGAACACCTGGGCGATGCTGGGGTGGGTGAGCCGGGCCGCCAGCTTGGCCTCGTTCTCGAACATCCGGACGAACTCGGGATCCTCGGCCAGGTGCGGGAGGATCCGCTTCACCACCAGGTACTTGACGAAGCCGCCGATCCCCTCCTGGCGGGCGTACCAGACCTCGGCCATTCCGCCGGTGGCGAGCTTCTTGAGGAGCTGGTACTTGCCGAAGGGCTGAGGGTTCGTCCCCATGGGGCTCGCCGGGGCAGCGAGAAACCTCCGGGAGATGCGATGCTAGCACCTAGGCATCGAAGGCTGAACCGCATGCTCCCCGGCCCCGCATTGCTGATCGCCACCGTGTGCCAGGCCGTCGCCGCTCCCACCGACCAGATCGAGGTCCGCCGGACCGACCAGGCACTGGAGCTTTCTTGGGCCGACGCCGAGGACCGCCTTCGGGGAGCCGTCTTTCCCGCCAGGCCACGCGCCCGCGAGGAGCTGCGCGTCTCGGTGGATGTCGGCTCCTTCGAAGGCAAGCCCTACGAGGGGCCAGTGACGATCGGGCTGCGGCACGGGCAGCTCCCCGCCCAGGCCGTCACCGTCTCGCGCTCCGGCAAGACATGGTCCGCGGTCTTCCTTCCCGAGGAGCACGGGGCCTACCAGCTCGACGTGTCCTTTCGGTCCACTCGCCTCAAGCAACTCCACGCCCCGCTGGAGGTGTGGCCGGCTCCGCTCGGCAGGCTGCCCTGGCTCCTCCTTTTGGGCGCGCTGGCTGCCTTGCTGCTCGGGCTCGGCGTTCGCCAGGCGCTCAAGCCGAAAGACTGAGAGGAGTCCCCGGGCAGTCGAGGGCCATGCCCCATTCCCAGGGTGGGAAACGGTTTTCCCACTTGCGCAACGCCACCAAAGGAGCGGCCGTCCCCCGCGGCCAAATAGGCGCTCAGCTTCGAATGGGCACCTCCGTTGCACGCCAGCGCCAGAGGACCGCGGAGGGGCTGTGGCATGGGACGTTGGGAGGCGGGTTGGTCGGGTGTGTCTCTCCTCTCCGCGGTCCTCCTGGGCTTCTCGGCTCGGGCGGAGGGCGACGGGGCTGAGGGGGAACCCCGAGTGTCGGCCTCCGGACGGCTCTTCGTGCGCGCGCTCGGCGATGAACGCCGGAGCTTCGAGCGGGAGCTGTCGGTGTCGTCGGCGCGGCTGGGGCTAAAGGCCAAGCTTCGCTACGCCGAGGCCGAGGTCTCGGTCGACCTGGCCTCGAAGGCGATGGTCAAGGACGCCTTCCTGGGGCTTCAGGACCGAAAGAAGCGGCTCCGGCTCTACGGGGGCCAGTTCAAGGCTCCCTTCCTGTCGCGGCAGCGGATCTCCGCCTGGGACTTGCCGCTCATCTCCCGCGGCCTTTTGGAGGACTACCTGGTCGACCGCCACCAACTGGGGGGCCGGCGCCTCGGGCTGATGGCCGAGCTGAACCCGCCCGGGCCCGCCTCGGCGCAGCTGGCCGTCCTGGACGGCCCGCGAGATGAGCTTGGCTCTCGCCAGGGAGAGGATCTGGCGGCGAGGGCGCGGCTCGGACTCCTCCGCGGCCTTGCGCTGGGAGCTTCGGGCTACTTCTCCGGGCCGCTCGGCGGCGGCGGTGGACGGAAGTTCGCCGCGGCGGTGGACGCCGACCTGGAACGGGGGGGACTCAGTCTCTTTGGCGAAGCGAGTCTGGGGCGGCTCCCGGTCGGCTCCTTCGCTGCCGGCGCGCTGCTCGCGGCCTATCGGCTCCCCCTCGACAGCGCCGGCAAGTGGCAGCTCGAGCCACTGCTGGCCGGCGAGCTCTTGCAGCTTCTCTCCCCTTCCCGGGGGCGAGGCTTCTCCGCGACCGCGGGAGCGAACCTTCTCTACGCCAAGAGAGTGCGAGTTCAGCTTCAGGCGGAGCGTGCGTTCGACCCGGGCGACGAACGGCCGGCCATGAGGCTCGCGCTCCAACTCGGGGCGAGGCTCTAGCGAACGGAGGGCGGCCGAAGATGTCGCTGGAGTTTGCCGAGGGGGCCGTCACCAGACTCAGGCGGGAGTTCAAGCTCGTGCTCGCGCCGGAGCGCGCGGTGGCGATCTGCGAGCGGCTCTCCCTGGAGATGGGCGGCGAGTCTCATCCCACCCTGGTCACCTCCATCTACTTCGACCGACCCGGGCTGCCGCTCGCGGCGCGGGCCGTCGCCACCCCTCACGACTGCCTCAAGGTGAGGACCAAGGAGTACTTCCCCGACCTCGGCGCCGACGGCGAGGACCGGGTGGTGCTGGAGATCAAGCGAGAGCGGTACGGGCTCACCAAGAAGCGCCGGGTGTGGATCTCGCGCCGGCGTCTGAGGAGCGCCCTCTTTGGCCAGGCCTGGCTGTCGCCGCTCATCTTGCGGGGGAGGCTGGTGGCGGCGCTGGCGGTGACCTACGTGCGCCACGTCTGGCAGCAGACCGAAGCGTGGCGGGTGACGGTGGACACCGACGTGCGCTTCTACCCGGTGGCGACCCAGCTCGCGCTCTCTCCGCGCCGGGTCGGTCCGAAGGACCTGGGTCGATGCGTTCACCGCGAGGAGCGGGTGGTGATCGAGGTGAAGCACGCCGGCGCGGAGCTGCCGGCCTGGCTCTACGAGCTGCAGGCCTCTCGCACCCGCTACTTCAGCAAGTTCGTCTTCGGCATGGGCCGCCTGTACCCGATGCAGGCGGAGGGGCTCTGGGGGTAGCGCACCGTGTTCATCGTCTTCGAAGGCATCGACGGCGGCGGGAAGACAACCCTCTCCAATCGCCTGGCGAGGAGGCTCTCTCGGCTTGGGCACCGCGTCTGCCACGCCCGGGAGGGGGGAGAGCTGCAGTCGGCGACCGCCAGGAGGATCCGCGAGCTGACCCGCGATCCGCGGCTCTTGGAGATGTGCCCCCAGGCCGAGTTCCTCCTCAACCTGGCGCGCGACTCCCAGCAGCTCGACGAGGTGATCCGCCCGGCCCTCGAGCGCGGGGAGATCTGCATCGCGGACCGCTACCTCTTCTCCCAGCTCGCCCTCACCGCCGGGGGAAGAGGCCTGCCGGAGGGGGCGCTCAGGCCCGCACTGGAGCTGGCGTCGCAGGGGGTGTGGCCTGACCTGGTGGTGCTGGTGGACGTGGAACCCGAGGTGGCGCGCCTGCGCAAGCGGGTGGCCAAGCTCTCCTCGGGCCGCGAGGGTCAGCCGGACAGTCGCAAGGGGCTCGCCGGCGCGGGCCTGGCGGTGCGGGCCCGAAAGACCTACCTCGACCTCGCGCGGCGCGAACCCGCGAGGTGGCTGGTGCTCGACAACACCTCGCAGCCGCTCTGGGTGGTGGAGCAGCAGATGGTGGAGGCGGTGCTCGCCTGCCTGGAGGGCGGCTCGCTAACGGCCGGCTCCCAACGAAGGGATCCGGCTCGCGCCTCGCACGGCTCGCCGGCAGCCGGAGTGCGGGTGAGCTGCGAGGACGTCGAGCAGCGCTTCTTCGAAGCTCTAGACGAGCTGGAGGCCCGGGAGCCGCAGCTTTGCGCCTACTTGCTCATCGGGATCCCGGGGTTGACGGCGCACCGGCGGCGGCTCTCCTACGTGGAGCAGTTTCCGGCGCTGGTCGCCCGCGGAGTGGCCGGCTCGAGGGACGAGGAGAGCCTCGCCCTGCGGCAGCTGCTCGCCGATCGAGCGCCCAGGGAAGTCGCCCAGGGCCTCACCGGCGACGGCTCCTCCGAGGCGATGGAGCTCAGACGATCCCTTTTCTCCGCTGCCCCCGCCGAGGTGCTGGCGAGCCTCAAGCGGCTGGACACCGCCGAGGCTTGGGAGTTTCGGGAGCAGGCCCTCGGCGCGGGCGAGCTGGCATGGGTGCTCCCCGGCCTCGGGGGCCTCGACTGTGAGCGGGCCTGGGAGCTGCGGCAGCGCGGTTTCGAGGAGGAGCTGCCCTTCGAGACGGCCAGGAGCCTCTCCGGGCTCTCGGCCGGGCGCGCCGACGCTCTGCGCGAGCAACTCTTCCGTCAGGATCGGCTGGCGGCCCTCAAGAGCGCCGGGGGCCTCGACTCTCCGTACATCCAGAGCCTGCGGGAGCGGCTGTTCCCCCTCGCGCCGAAGCTGGTGCTCCGGTCGATGAGCGGGGTCTCGGCGCCCTACGCCTACGAGCTCCGAGAGAGAGCAGCCCCGCTGACCAAGGAAGCGCTGGACTCGATCGACGGGCTCGATGACGAGGCGGCTTGGGCGCTCCGCGAGAAGTACGCCCGGAGCTGGCCATCGACGGCGGTCTCCTCGGTCAAGTCGCTGTCGGTGACCCCGCGCGGACGCGCGTTGATCGACGGTGTTCTGCAGCTATTCCCAGGCCGGCTGGCGGTGCTCCGCAACGCCTACGCGGTCATGGCCAAGGGCCTCTGGGCTGAAGCCCGCCGGACGGATCTCCCTCAGGCGGCGATGGTCGAGCAAGCTGCGGCGGGCGGCTCGCCGTAAGGAGGCGACGGTGGAGGCCCTTCAAGCAGGGCTGTTCGACGGGCGGGAGCCGATCCTGGCGCCGGTACACCTCTCCTCGCTGATGTTGCAGCTGTTGACCGCGGTGGGGATCGGCCTGGTGCTCTCGGCAAGGCCCTGGCGACTGGCGATGAAGCGGCCGTTGCCTCGCACCGAGATGATCCAGGCGCAGATCCTGCTCTGCGCCGCGGCTGCGGTGATCACCGCGGTGATCGGCAACAGCGTGGCGAAGGCGTTCGGGCTGGTGGGCCTGGGCGGTTTCGTGCGGTTCCGCTCGGGGCTGAAGGATCCGCGCGACGCCGCCATCCTCTTCCTGGTGATCGGCCTCGGAATGGCCTGTGGCCACGCGGACCTGCGTCTGGCGCTGGCGGGAAGCCTCTTCGTGGCCTGCCTGCTCTTCGCGGTGGACCTGTTCACCCGGGGCGAGGGGCCGCCGCAGCGGATGAAGCTCTCGGCGCTCGCTGACGACTTGACCGCGGCCGAGGTGGCCCTGCGCAAGTCGATGGGCGAGAAGAACGTGCTCGTGACCGGCGCGGTGATCGACTCGGCCGCCCGCCGGCTCGAGCTGGATCTCGAGGAGCGCGAGCCCGGCGGCGTCGCATCCGCGCTGGCCAATTCGCGCCTCGCCATGCTGCGCGAGGTCCGCTGGACCTCGCTGGGACCGAAGTCACAGAAGGAGGACCTGGTATGACGTGGGCTCGGGTGTGGGGAGTGGCTGGGCTGTGTTTGACGGCGGCGATCGGATGCACCCCGGAGCAGAGTCTCCCGGTGGAGCAGCCGCCCGCCGAGGTTCCTCCGGTGGTCCTGGTCCCGCCGGAGAAGGCGCCCGCTCCGCCGGCTGCGCCGAAGAGCTACTGGCCTCTCACCGCCGGGACCAGCTGGACGTACCGGATCACCGACCCCAACCGGGGCGTCTTCGAGAAGGCCGTCACGGTGATCGGGCCCAACGCGGTGCCGGAGAGCAACATGACCGCCATCCTGGTGAGGAGCGCGCAGCCGCACCTCGAGGAGATCTCCTGGCAGGTGGACATGAACGGGCTCGTCACCCGCGTGCGCGAGGAGGACCGGAAGGACGGCGCGCTGGCGAGGGTCACCACCTGGGCCCCCTCGACGCTGAAGGCGCTCTCCGCCGCCCAGGCGCAGGGCTGGAGCGTCTCCGTCTCCGCGCACGAGGTGGAGCGGCTGGCCGACGGAACGGTGAACGCCGAGAAGGACAAGGTGTACGTCTGGAAGGTGGTGGAGGCCGAGGTGGAGGTGAGCACCCCTGCGGGCACCTTCAAGGCGATGAAGGTGAGCCGCGAGCGGCCCGACAAGAGCGACTACCTGCGCACCTACTGGCTGGTCCCCGGCGTGGGCAAGGTGCGCGAGGAGGGCGAGCGCGTGGAGGAGCTGCTCCAGTACGACGTGAGGTAGCTCGCTCGAGACGAGAGATCTCAAGGGGAGCCAGCGCCTGTTGCCCTGAGGCGGTGCCTGAGCCATGGCGCCGGCTCTCCGGGGCCGAGCAGGCGGGGGCGGGGCGGCCTCACCAGAGGCCTGCCGGGAAGGCGCGACGGGAGGATTCCTCCCGCGGCACGGGTTCGACGGTCCTCTGACCCGAACCCGGAGACTGCATGCGCCCCCGCTCCCCGCGCGCCGCCTCGCGCGCCCTCGCCGTGTCCTTGTGCCTGGCCGCCCTCTCGGCCGGCGCCGCCTCACTCACCCGGCAGCCCTACCTGCAGTCGGTGTCTCGCACCAGCGGGCTGGTGGCATTCCGCACCGACACCTCCTGCCCGGCACAGGTCCGCTTCGGCGCGGGAGATCTCGCCCAGATGGCCAACGCTTCGAGCGTGCCGGGCACTCGCCACCTGGTGACGCTCACCGGCCTCGCCCCGGCCACCGAATACAGCTACGTGGTGGAGGCGTGCGGCGCCGCGCTCACCCAGGCCCGCTCCTTCCGCACCGCGCCCGCGCCCGGCACCCGCAGCGTCCACTTCACGGCGATGGGGGACATGGGAATGGGGAACGCCGACCAGATCGCCGTGGCCAACGGGACGCTCAGGGTCCGGCCCGAGCTGGTGCTCACCGTGGGAGACAACGCCTACAGCTCGGGGACCGAGTCGGAGTGGCATTCGCGCTTCTTCGCGCCGATGGCGGGGCTGCTCTCGCAGGTGCCGATCTTCCCTTCCGCCGGCAACCATGACTACCAGACCGCACAGGCGCAGCCGTACATCGACAACCTCTACCTTCCCAGCAACAACCGGCACCGCTCCGAGCGGTACTACTCCTTCGACTGGGGCCACGTGCACTTCGCGGCGATCGACTCGAGCTGCGCCATCGGCGCCGGCCCGCAGGCGGTGTGCGGGCTGGCAGAGCAGAAGACCTGGCTCCAGCAGGACCTCGCGCAGAGCCAGGCTTTTTGGAAGGTCGTCTACTTCCACCACGCGCCGTACACCAGCGGCTCGCACGGCTCGCAGCTCGCCATCCGCCGCGAGCTCGGCCCCCTCTTCGAGGCCCACGGCGTCGACCTGGTGCTGGCCGGGCATGACCACGACTACGAGCGCAGCTACCCGCTCAGGGCCGGCTCGGTGGTGCCCGCGGGCAGCGGCGGCGCGGTGGTGTACCTGGTGGTGGGCAACGGCGGGGCGAGCTTGAGGCCCTTCTCCTCCTCCCAGCCCTCCTGGAGCGCCTTCCGCAACGACACTGCCAAGGGCTTCCTGGACGTCTCGGTGAACGAGGGGGTGCTCCTCGGGCGGATGCTGCGGCCGGACGGCTCGGCGGTGGACAGCTTCAGCATCACCAAGCCACTGCCTCCACTCGCCCCGCCGCTGGCGCTCACCGTCGCGGTGGAGGGAGAGCGCGGCCCGTTGCCAGTGGGAGATCCGAGCCCGACCGATCCGGGCGGCACGCCACCCCAGGAGCAACTGCTCCCTCCCGCGGAGGAGGCCCCGGTGGACGCGCTGGCGCCCGGCGTCGGCTGCGCCTCGTCGAACCCAGCCGGCCTGGCGTTTGCGCTCGCAGGGCTGCTCGTATCGGGGCTGCTCCTCCGCAGGCGGGGGCGAATCACTTGCCCAGCGTCTTCTCGCCGCGCCTCCACTCCACCGGGCAGCGGTCGCCGGTCTGGAGCGCCTCGAGCACCCTGAGCGTCTCGTTCACCGAGCGGCCCACATTGGTGTTGTGGTACAGCGCGTACTGGAGGCTCCCCTCCGGATCGACGATGAAAGTCGCCCGGGTTGAAAAGCCGGTGTCCTCGATCAGCGCTCCGTACCTCCGCGAAACCTCGCGGGTCATGTCCGAAAGCAGCGGGTAGCGCAGCTCGCCGAGCGTCCCTCCGATCCAGGCCTTGTGGGAGAACTTCGAGTCGACCGAGCAGCCGATGATGGCGGTGTTCAACTTGCGGAAGTCCTCCTCGCGGCGGGAGAACTCCATCAGCTCGGTGGGGCAGACATAGGTGAAGTCCAAAGGGTAGAAGAAGAACACCACCCACTTTCCTCGGAAGTCTCCCAGCGAGACCCGCTTGAAGTCCCCTTTGCCCACCACTCCCTCGAGTGCGAAGTCAGGCGCCTTCTGGCCAACCATCAACATTTTCTGCCTCCTGTGGTTCGATGCTGCGGGTTGAATTGCGCGTGCTGATAATTGCGGCCGGCGCGCGGATCAAGGCGAAGCCGCTGGGCTAGACGCCAGCCGACACTTGGGAAGCCGCGGCGTTAGGGGTCTGTCGGAAAAATGACGGAGCGAAAGCAGAGCAGGCGGTCGGGCGTGGGCCGGGCGAGGCCGCTGCGCGAGGACCTGGTCTTGGAGGCGTGTCTCGAGGCCTACGGGGCCATCCGGCACGAGGGCCGGCTGGCCGACCGGGCGCTGGACTTCACCTTGAGGCACAAGCGCCACCTGTACTCGGCGGAGCGGAGGGCGGTGGCCGAGCGGGTCTACGAGTTGCTCCGCCGGCAAGTCCTGGTGGATTACCTCTTGGAGCGAGGGCGGCCCCGCTTCGACGCGCTCCCCACCAGCCAAAAGGACCTGCTCCGAGTCGCGGCGGCGAGGGCGCTTGCAGGCGAGCGGGCCGAGGAGGTGTCGCGCTCGATGCGGCTCTCCGGCGGGGACGAGGGTGTGCTCCGCCGGCTGCCGGAGATTCGCAGGCAGCTCGAGGCTTTGGAACCGAAGCAGCGGCTGTCCATCGAGGCCTCGCTCCCGCCATTCTTGGCCGAGAGGTTCCTGGCCGAGCTTGGGGAGGAGGCCAGCCGCGCGGCCGAGGCGATGAACCGCCGGGCGCCGCTTTGCGCGAGGGTGAACACGCTTGCGCTGTCGCGCGAGGAGCTGATGAAGCGCCTCCGCGGCGAGGGGGTGGAGTGCCGCCCCACCGAGCTGTCCCCTCTGGGAGTGGTGCTGGAGACTCGCCTCAACGCCTTCTCCTTGAGGGCCTTCCGCGAGGGCGCCTTCGAGCTGCAGGACGAGGGGAGCCAGCTGTTGGGCGTGCTGGTGGACCCGCCGCCCACCAAGGTGGTGGACGCGTGCGCGGGCGCAGGGGGAAAATCGCTCCAGCTCGCCGCGGCGATGCGCAACCGGGGAGAGCTGTTCGCGCTGGACGTGGAATCGGGAAGGATGGACGAGCTTCGCAAGCGGGCGCGGCGGGCCGGAGTGCACAACGTTCGGGTGAGGGTCATCCCCGAAGCGGGCACGGTCGCGCTGGCGGCGCTCGAGGACCTGAAGGGCAAGGCGGACCGGGTGCTGGTGGATGCGCCGTGCAGCGGAAGCGGCACGTTGCGCCGCAAGCCCGACGCGCGCTACCGGCTGACTCCCGAGGACCTCTCGATGCACGTGGCCAGGCAGGAGGAGCTCTTGGAGAGGTTCCTCCCGCTCCTGAGCCCTCGGGGGCGGCTGGTGTACGGGACGTGCAGCGTGCTCCGGGAGGAGAACGAGGCGGTGGTGGAGCGTTTCCTCTCGCGGCATCCGGAGCTGAGGCTCATCCCGGTGGAGGAAGTCCTGGGAGCTTCGCTGGGCCCCAAGGTCTCCCGCGGAGGCTACTTGCGGCTGTACCCGCACCTCCACGGCACCGACGGCTTCTTCGGCGCGATCCTGGCGGCGAGCCGGCTGGCGCCCGCCCGCTAGCTCAGGCGCTCCCGAACACCGACTCGGCGGCCTTCACCGCCTGCTCCGCCGTGCGCATCGCGCGGTCGGCGTCCTGGCGCGAATACTCCAGGTCCGGCAGGAAATCGGCAGCGCCGTAGAAGGCAAGCTCCCGGTTGCGCCTGAGCTCGCGCGAGGCTTCTGCGAGGCCGGGCAGCTCGGGCCGCAAAGGCTCGGGCAGCAGCTCTGCATGCTGCAGCAGGACCTCGCCCACATCGTGGAGGTGCGGTGGATCGATCCCCACCGTGCGGAGCAAGGCCTTCAGCGCGAGCTCGACGATCTCCTGGGCTTCACGCACCACGTCGTTGAAACCGCCGGAATCTCGAAGCACCGGCAGAATGGCCAGTCGGCGGCGAGCGGACCTCAGGTAGCTTCTGCCCAGCTCCAGGCTGGTCATAGCTCGATGACCTCGCCCGGCTTGAGGTCCGGCTTGAGCAGCCAGTAGTAGGTCCCGCGATACGGCACGCGGCGGGTCCCCAGTTCGGCCATCTTGCGGCGCACGCCCTCCAAGCGTCTGGAGAGAAGCCCGCGGGGATCAAAGAGGATGCGTGCGTCGGTGGCGAGATCGAGCTGCAGAAAGGAGAAAGCAGCGAGCTGGGCAGGCGACCACAACAGCGGCGAGAGCTCCGCCCGGTAGCCGCGGGCGCGCAGCTGCTCCACCTCGGGTCGAGTGGCCGCTTCGACCGACGAGAACGAGCGCAACCGCTCGGCGGGACTGTTGGGCAAGCCGTCGGCCACCACCAGGAGATCCACGTCCGAAGCCGGCCCGGCCTGGCCGCGCGCCACCGAGCCGTACACCGCCACCGCGAGGAGCCGGTCGCCCAGCTCGGCTTCGGCATTTCGCACCAAAGCGCTCAACAACGGCTCGAACACTGCGGTGGACATGCTCCGACAGCGTAGGCACCGGGCTGCCGAAAGGCGAGTGGCAAGAGGTATCCTGACGGGCATGCGAAGGATGAGCGGGCGGCCGAGCATTTCCAGCGCTGCGACGGCGTGAATTCCGCGCTGCCGGACTGGATCCTCGGCCCGCTCTGACGACATGCCACTCCTGCCGAAGCAGGCGACGAGGCGGCGCCTCAGCCGAGCTTGGCGAGCACCCCGTCCGTGAAGGCGTTGAGCAGCGTCCACGAGGGCCCGTCGATGCCCTCCGCCAGCCCCATCGCAGCGATGAACGCCAGCGCCGCCAGGCCGAGCGTGGCGGGAACCAGCAGCAGCGCAAAGGCGAGCTGGCGGCCGGTCCACTGAGCGCCGTCAGGGATGCCGGCACGCTGCTGGTAGCGGAACATCACGTACGCGAACGGCGTGATCGCGCACATCCACGCCACGAAGTTGACCATCGGCACTCCGTGGAAGGCCGGGGGCAGCGAGTCGTGCCAGACCCAGCAGCCGGCCGCGCTGGCCAGAGGATCGAGCTGGAGGTCCAGCAAGGTGGCCGCCGCCCCTACCGCGAGCGCGGAGAGCAGCGCCGAGCGCCGAAGCCACGGCAGATGCCGCCGCAGCCCCCACACCACGAAGCTCGCCATGTACAGGACGACGCACCAGCCGACCATCGTCGCCAGCGGTGCCTTGAGCAGCGGCAATCGCGTCGCGTCGAGCTGGTGCTCGGAGAAGAAGCCGAGCACAATTCCGCCGTTCTCGAGCATCGCGCCGTACACCAGCGCAACGCCGAAGAACAACCCGATATGGCTTGGGTGGCGGCGCGCGGCGTGCGCTACCAAGAGCGCCGCCCAGGCGAAAGTCGACAACTCGTACACCAGGCGCAGCGAGGCGAGGGAAAGCGGCGAGGGGCGGTGGTAGGCGAGGTTGAGCAGCGGCAGCACCAGGCAAAGGCCCAGCGTCGCCGTGAGGAGGGCGGATCGCCTGGCCACCTCCGGCGCCCTCGCCGCCCTGACCGCGTAGTACAGCGCGAACACCGAGAGCGGGAAGATGGCGGTGTAGGCCAGCTCTCCGCGCGGGGGGTCGAGGTTGGTCAACTCGGTGTTGAGCAGCAGGCAGCCGTAGAAGAAGAAGAGCCAAGCGGGGAAGTGGAGCCACACCTCCCGCCCGGCGCGGGACAAGATGGACCGGACGTCCAGGGCTCCGGGGCGGGCAACCTGCAACTCGCCTGTGATCGACCGCATGGGGCTGCTCCCGCTCCCCCCTCGGGCCGCGCATGGTCGGCGGCCTTGGGGTCCCAAGTCAAGCCGGGGCGAGGGAAATGGCCTGCCGGGATCGAGCCGCGGTCAGACCACGTACGCTCTGCCTTCCTCGAGCCGCTCGATTGAGCTCGGCGCGGACAGGAACCAGTCCGGGAAGTGGCCAAGCCGCATCTTGGCCCGTACCGCGTCGGGCAGCTCCGCCAATGCCTCGTACGGAGTGTGCACCCCGTGCCCCGTCTCGTGGACGAAGAGGTCCGCCTCCGACAGCCACGCGATGAGCGAAGGATCGTACGAAGTATCGGCGCTCACTCCGAGGCTTCTCCCGCCGGCGCGCACCCGGAAGGCGGTGGTGGGAATGTGGTGCGCCGTCCGCCGGCACTCCACCCGGAATGGCCCCAGGCGGGCCGGGGCATCCTCGCGCACGGGCACGAGCTGGAAGTAATCCTCCAGCCGCATGTGGGATGGGGGAGCACCGGGCGGTTCCAGCCGCTCCATCCCGGCGGCGAGGTGTCCCTCCCACAGCCGCTCGGACACCGAGGGATGGGCGAGCAAGACCAACTTCTGTTGGAGGGCGAAGTGAAAGAAGTAGGCCAGGCTCTCCAGGCCCGAGGAGTGATCGGCGTGGAGGTGGGTGATGGCAACTCCGGCGAGCCGCTCCAGCTCGAGCGGGCGCCCCGAGGCCGCCGCCGCCTCCCGCATCATCTTCTGAATGGGGTGGGGGCAATCGACGAGCAAAAGCGAGCCCTCTGCCTCGACCGCGAGGCAGGAGCTGTAATGGAGCGCGCTGAAGGCGTCACCGACGCCCAGGGGAACGAAGGTGAGTGGCACCGGTCCTCCCGGGTCGCGCATCGTACGCGGTCCGCCGGCGCAACGCGACGAGCAGCACGAGGGCCGGGACCCAGAATGCTGCCGAAGGCGCTCCGGAGCAGCCGCACACCGGAGGATCCCCGCCGCCGTCGCTCGCATCGGCCGAGCCGGCATCCGTCGGGTCGGTGCCTCCGTCACCTCCCGAGCCACTGCCGGAATCCTCGCCCCCGTCCGTTCCCGCATCCACCACGCACGCGCCGGAGACGCACACTCCCGTCTGACACGGAGGCGGGCCCTCGTCCGCGGTCCCATCGCAATCGTCGTCGGCCCCGTTGCACACCTCTGCCGCCCCGGGACGAACCGCGGGATTGCCGTCGTCGCAGTCTCCGGCGTTCGGCGAGTAGCCCGCAGGGGCGGTGCAGCCGTCCTGGGTGGTGGTGGCGACCCCCGCGTCATCCCCGTCGGCGTCCCGGAAGAAAGTGGAGCTCACGCAGATGTCAGACTGCGCGCCGTTGGCCAGGTCGCCGGTGTTCACCCCGTCGTAATTGACCGAGTTGCCCCAGGCGGTGAAGGTGACAGGCCCACCGGAAGCGGCGGTCCACTCCACTTCGAACTTCACCAGACCGTCGATGCCCTCCGAGTGGGGATAGTTGTGGGTGGCCTCGCCGCCGAGGATCTGTATTCCCGCAGTGCCGGAGAGCACCGAGAGCGTCCCGCTGCTCGCCCTGAGGTTGAACCCGGCGTGCTGGCCGTTGGGAGTGGTCACCGCCACGGTGATCTTCTGGGGCAGGCCGGCGTCGGGAGCGGTGCTCGAGGGAGTGAGTGTGACGGTGGGCTGTACCCCGCCGCTGTGACAGGCGTTGCACCCGGAGAGGCCGAAGGAGGCGCTGGTGATTCCGGTGGAGAAGGCGAAGCCGGCGGCGCTCGACAGGCACAGCGCCAGCGCCACGCCACCGATGGCCGAGCGGGTTCCGGTGCTCAAGAGCGCTCCTCCCTCGTCATCGCTCGAAGTCCATCGTAGCAGACCCCCCGACATCCGGGACGAGAGGCCTGGCCGCACGCCCCGAGTCCAAAGAGCGCGAGCGAGACGGCTCTAGGGCCCCTGCCCGCCAGGTGATTTATTCCACGGCAACGTGCGAGCAAGGCCCAACCACTACGCCGGCCCGGCACCTCCGGCCCCCCGCCTCCAAACCTTCGGGTGGCTCTGCGCCCTGGCGTTGGCCGGTTGCCGGATCGAATCGGCCGCGCCAGGCTCCGGCTCGCGCGGTGGGCCCGCGGCCGAGGGCAAACCCTCCGGCGAGCTGTGGGTCTACACCTCCGCCTACCGGCAGGTGATCGACGAGCTGGAGCCGCTGCTCCGCCGCGCCCTCCCCGAGGTGACCGTGCGCTGGTACCAGGCCGGCAGCGAGAAGGTGGCCAGCCGCCTCGAGGCGGAGTTGGCCGCCGGCGGCACCCAGGCGGACGTGCTGATGACCTCGGACCCCTTCCTCTACGAGCGTTTCAAGCGCGAGGGCCGCCTGCTCCGATACGCCTCGCCGAATGGGCTGCGCATCCCGCGCGCGCTGATGGACCTCGATGGGGCGTACGCCGGATGTCGCATCTCCACCATGGTGCTGGTGCACCGGGCCGGCGTCGAGCCGCCGGCGAGCT
The DNA here is from genome assembly GCA_016191815.1 of Myxococcales bacterium. Taxonomy (GTDB): domain Bacteria; phylum Myxococcota; class Myxococcia; order Myxococcales; family Myxococcaceae; genus JACPVI01. The sequence continues at coordinate 53,893 of JACPVI010000082.1, read as the reverse complement.
TCCAGGAGCTGGCCGCCTCCCGCTGGCGCGGGGAGGTGGCGCTGGGAGATCCGCTCACCTCGGGCACCTCCTTCACGTGGGCAGTGTTGCTCGAGCGCAAGTACGGCGAGGGCTTCTTCACCGCGCTGCGCGAGAACGGCGCCCGGGTGGCGGGCGGAAACGCGGCGGTGCTGCAGAAAGTGGAGTCCGGCGAGGCCAAGGTAGGCGTGGTGCTGCTGGAGAACGCGCTGGCGGCGGAGCGGAAGGGCAGCCCCATCTCGCACCTGTACCCTTCGGACGGCGCGGTGATCGTCCCGGGGTACCTCGCCGTCTTCGCCAGCTCCCGGAATCCGGTCGCCGCGAGGGCCTTCTACGACTTCGCGCTCTCCCGCGAAGTGCAGGAGGTGTTCGTGCGCCAAGGGGACATGCACTCGGTGGACCCGCGCCTGGGTGGACCAGGGAACGAGGAGGGCCTGGAGGGGCTCCTCGGTCGCGCCCAGAGCTTCGACGAGGCCGTGCTCGAGCGAGGCGTCCTGGAGGGGCCGAAGGTGAAGCAGGCCTTCCGGCGGGCTTTCTCCCAATGAGGCTCGCCGAGAAGAAGCTCGAGCTGGTGCTGGCCGCGACTCTCTTGGCTCCCCTTCTGGCCTTCGCCATCGGGCCGGTGGTGGTGCTGCTCGTGCGGTCGGTGGCCAGCTTGCGCGGAGAGGCGCTGCTGGAATTGCTGTCGGCGGATGGCCGGCGGGCCACCTACAACACCCTCACCATCTCGGCGGGCGCGGCTGGGGTTGCCTTCCTGGTCGGAGCGCCGCTCGCGCTGCTGCTCGAGAGGACCGACCTTGCCTATCGCGGCGTGCTTCGAGTGCTCTTCACCCTGCCCTCGGCCATTCCGCCCTTCATCTGGGGCATGGGCTGGCTCGCCTTGGCCAACCCGAAAGCCGGGTTGCTCAACCGCGTGCTCGGAGCCGGCGCGCTGGACATCTACGGCCCCGTGGGGATCGCCTTCGTGCTCGGAGGTGCCGGCTTGCCGCTGGTGCTGCTCGCCGGCACGGCTTCGCTCTCTCGGGTAGACCCCGCGCTGGAGGAAGCGGCGCGACTCTCCGGCGCGGGACCGCTCCGGGCGCTCCTTACGGTATCGCTGCCGCTCGCGCTCCCCGCCCTCGGCTCGGGGGCGGTGATGGTCTTCCTCTTCTCTGCCTCCGCCTTCGGAGTGCCGTACATCCTCGGAGTCACCGCCTCGCCTCCGACCGTGGTGCTCACCACGCGCATCTACGGACAGGTGCTCTTGGGAGGGCCCGATGCGCTGGCCCGGGCTCTGTCGCTGTCGGCAGTGCTGCTTCTGCTCGCCAGCGTGCTTCTCGTCGCCGGGCAGCTCCTTGGGCGCGCGGGCCGGGTGCGCCTGGCGGCGGGCAAGGGCGTTTCGCGCAGGCCGATGCCCCTGGGGAGGTACCGCAGCCCGCTCTCGGTTGCGGCCGCGGTGGCGGCGTTCGTCTTGGTGTTGCTCCCGCTGTTCGCGGTCTTCCTCACCTCGGTGCAGAAGAGCTACGGAGCACCGCTCGGGCTCGAGCACCTCACCTTCGCGCACTGGGCGGGAGTGCTCACCAGCCCGCGCACGCTCTCTGCCGCGGGCCGCAGCGTGCTCCTCGCTGGCGCCGCCGGGACGCTGGTGTGCGCCTTCGGCCTGTTGGTCGCCCTCTCGCGCAAGCACTTTCCCCTGGCGGGGAGGGCGGTCGACGCGCTGGCGAGCTGGCCGTTCGCGGTGCCGGGGACGGTGATGGCGATGGCCTTGCTGGTCGCCTTCTCGCGCGATCTTCGTCTGGTGCTCTTCGAGAGGGTGGCCTTCGTGCTGGCGATGGCGAATACGCTCTGGCTGGTGCTCGCGGCCTACGCCGCCAAGTACCTGGTCCTGGGCGGGAGCAACCTCTCGGAGTCGATGGCCCAGGTGGATCCATCGCTCGCCGAAGCCGCCCGCGTCTCCGGCGCGAGCCGGGCCCGGGCCTTCCTGGACGCCACGCTTCCCTCCTTGCGTCCGGCGCTGGCCTCGGCCTTCGTGCTCGCTTTTTTGGCCTGCGCCACCGAGCTGACGATGTCGGTGCTGCTCGTGCCCACCGGCAAGGCTGTGCTGGGGACGCTCCTGTTCGAGCTGCAGAGCTACGCGGATCCGAACGCCGCCTCCGTGCTGGCCTGCGGTTTCGTCTTGCTGGTGGTGCTCGCGCTGGGGGCGATGGAGGCGGTGAGACGGAGCGCGCGGCGAAGAGCGGTGGGAGGCTGAGCCTTGGCCGGCATCGAGCTGACCGACATCCACAAGTCCTACGGCCCGACCCGGGTGGTCCAGGGGCTCAGCCTGAGCATCGGCCAGGGGGAGTTCCTCGCCCTGCTCGGGCCCTCGGGGTGCGGGAAGACCACCACGCTCAGGATGATCGCCGGGCTCGAGGTGCCCGACTCCGGCACCATCGCCATCGACGGGAGAGTGGTGCACGGGCCGGGCGCGCGCGTGCCCCCCGAGCGGCGCGGGCTGGGGATGGTGTTCCAGAGCTACGCGGTGTGGCCGCACCGCACCGTCGCGAAGAACGTGGAGTATCCCCTCAGGCTGATGGGCCTCAGGCGCGCCGAAGCGACCGCGCGCGTCCGCGAGGCCCTGGGCTGGGTCCGGATGGAGGCCTTGGCCGAGAGGATGCCCCATGCGCTCTCGGGCGGGCAGCTCCAAAGGGTGGCGCTGGCGCGGGCCTTGGTCGGGCGGCCGAGGGTGCTGCTCTTGGACGAGCCCCTCTCCAACCTGGACGCCGCGCTCAAGGAGGAGCTGCGTGCGGAGATCGCGGCTCTCCGCTCCCGACTGGGCACCACCATGGTGTACGTGACGCACGATCAGGGCGAGGCGATGGCCCTGGCCGACCGGATCGCGGTGATGGACAGCGGCCGCCTCGAGCAGGTGGACTCCCCGGAGCGGCTGTACTCCGAGCCGGCGACTCCATTCGTGGCCGGCTTCGTGGGCGGGGCGAACCTCTTAGGCGGCGAGTCGGGCGCAGGCTGCTTCTTCGCTTCGGGCGCCAAGTTCGAGCTGCCTCCGGAGCTCTCCGGCGCCGAGGGGCCGGGCACCCTGGTGGTGCGGCCGGAGGATCTGGAGGTCGGAGTCGGGCAAGGAGGGACCCCGCTCACCCTCTCCGCCCGGCTCTTCCTCGGAAGCAGCGCCGAGTACCGCTTCCCTCTGGGGGACCGGCTGCTCCGCGCCATCGGCCCGCCGCTCGAGGCCCGGCCAGGCGAGACGCTGCCGGTGCGGGTGAGAAAGGGGCGACTCTTCCGGGGCTCATTCCCTGCCACGAAGCCCGGGAGGTAAGCGAGAGCGAGCAAATTCGCGACCAGATGGCGGGCGGTCCGGCGAGTGGGTTCGATTGCGATCGCCCAGATCGGTGGCTACGCTCCGGCCATGCCGAAGAGGAAGACCATGCGCGACCGCGCCGACTGGGCCAGGCGCGTCGACCGGCTCGATCGGCGACGCGAAACCCTGGAGAAGTGCACGTGGAATCCGCCATTCCTCAACGACTGGGCGCGGTAGCCGCAAGCTGGCTGCTGGCCGCCAGCTGCGGTGCGCGGCCGGGGGCGGTGCACAGTGAAACCGGCCTTCAGGGAATCCAGGTGGCCGAGGGCTCGCTGGCGGGTAGTTGGGCCCAGGTCGCGGAGTTCGCCACGCTGGTGCCGGTCCCTTTGCTCGGGGAGCGCGAAGGGGGCTTCCGCATTCAGGAGTTGGTGCGTGCCTCTTGGGACGCCGGGCGAAAAGCCTACCTCGAGGAGGTGCGGCGGTGTGCCAGGGACAGCTTCGAGATCGCGGGCTGGCGGAGCATCGTTCAGCCCGAGACGGTGCAGAGGCTTGCCCTCCTCTCGCACCTCTCGGAAGCGGATCCCCAGAAGGGGCTGTACACCTCCCACGAGGTGATCGAGCTGTGGGGCGTGCGCGACCTTCCGGACCCGGCAGCGACGCCGCTCCCCACCAAGGACGACTTCCAGCAAGAGCCGCAGAGCGGCTGGCTGTGGGACGAGGACGAAGATGGGAAACCCGGAGTGACGGTTCTCCTGCGCGGCTCGGTGGCCGGTCAGGTCTACGTCTGCGAACGCACCCTCTTCCGGCTGGATGGGGTGGTGCTGTCGAAAGATCGGGTGCAGGGCCTGGTACGAATGAGCCGCAACGAGTCGAACACTGTCGACTCAACGGTGGGGTGGCTCAAGGGCGAGACGGTCAGCAAGCAGAACCCCGAGGGGTTGCGGAGCTGGTTCGACCGGGCTCGGCTGACCGAGCAGGCGACGTGCGCGGATGTCACCCGAGCCGTCGCCGACGGCCGGCTGGCCTCCGCCCGGCCTTTCTGAGGGTAGAGCAAGCCGCTTTGGGCCCGGCCAAGCGAGACGCAGCCGGCGCTTCCCTGCCCCGAAGCCGGTGCGATAGATGGGAGCCATGAGCGCCGTCCGCTATCGCGTCTCGATGAGCCGGCCCCACACTCACCTCTTCGAGGTGGAGGCCCTTTTCCCGGCCTGCTCGGACGTCCTCACCGTCGCGCTGCCGGTATGGACGCCGGGGAGCTACCTGGTGAGGGAATATGCCCGGCACCTTCAGGAATTGACCGCCTCCACCACCGACGGCGAGCCGCTGCCCTGCACGCGCGCCGACAAGCGCAGCTTCAGCGTCGCCGCCGGAGAGCGGCCGGTGCGGCTTCGCTACAGGGTCTACGCCAACGAGCTGACCGTCCGCACCAGCCACCTGGACGGCAGCCACGGCTACTTCAACGGCGCCACCCTGTTCCTGTACGCCGAGGCATTGCGCGGGCGCGAGCACCGCGTCACCGTCGATGCGCCGGAGGGCTGGCAGACTTTCTGCGCGCTCGAGCGGCAGGGACAGGAGCTCGTCGCCGGGGACTACGACGAGTTGGTGGACTCGCCCTTCGAGGTTGGCCCGCACTCTCCGCTTCGCTTCAACGCCGGCGGCATCCCCCACGAGGTTGTGCTCTGGGGCGAGCCACCCCTGGATCGCGACCGGCTGGCGTCGGACCTCTCCAAGGTGTGCGAGGCCGAGGCCGCCCTCTTCGGCGGGCTGCCGATGCGGCGCTACCTCTTTTTGGTCTACTTCACCGACAAGGGCCGGGGCGGGCTCGAGCACCACTGCTCCACCTCGCTGCTCTTCCCGCGCTCCACCATCGCCAGCCCCAAGGGCTGGGAGGACTTCCTCGCCCTCGCCGCACACGAGTACTTCCACCTTTGGAACGTGAAGCGGATCCGCCCCAAGGCGCTGGTGCCGCTGGACTACTCCACGGAGAGCTACACCAGCCTCCTGTGGGCCTTCGAAGGAATCACCTCGTACTACGACAACCTCCTGGTCCGCCGCGCTTCTCTGATGAGCCCGAGCCGCTACCTCACCCGGCTTGGCGAGTCGATGAGCGCGCTTCAAGCCACCCCCGGCCGGAAGGCGCAGTCCTTGTCCGAGGCGTCGATGGTGGCCTGGATCAAGCACTACCGGCCCGACGAGAACACGCCCAACAGCGCCATCTCCTACTACCTCAAGGGGGAAGTGGTGGCGCTCCTGCTCGACCTCACCATCCGGAAGGCAACCTCCAACCAAAAGAGCCTCGACGATCTGATGCGGCTGTTGTGGCAGCGCTACGGGGACGGTCGCGGGGTGCCGGAGGATGGGGTGGAGGCGGCGGCGGAGGAGGTGACCGGCGAGGACCTGGCCCCTTTCTTCGACCGAGCCCTGCGCTCCACGTCCGAGCTGGACTGCTCCATCTTTGCTCACGTCGGACTCGAGGCGCGTCTCCGGGTCCGCGAGTCCGCCAACGACAAGGGCGGTAGCCCGCCGAGGCTCAAGCCGGCCGAGATTCGCCCGCGCGGATGGCTGGGAATCCTCACTCGCGGGAGCGCCACCGTCGCCACGGTGCTGGACGGCTCCCCCGCGCAAGAAGCCGGGCTGTACGCCGAAGACGAAGTGGTCGCGCTCGATGGCTACAAGGTGGACGGCTCGGCGCTCTTGTCTCGCTGCGAGGAGAGGAAGCCCGGCGAGACGGTGCGGGTGACGGCGTTCCGGAGGGATCGGCTGATCGAGCTCCCCGTTTGCCTCGGGCAGAAGCCAGCCGACGCGGTGTACCTCGCCCGGGTAGAGCGACCCACCGACGAGCAGAAGGCCGCCTATCAGGCGTGGCTGGGCGCGCCCTTCGACGAGGCTGGCGAGCAACGGGCAGCGTAGCCGTAGCAGGCTCGCTGTACTGTGCTCTGGCGGTTGCTGGCCGGCAGATCGGGGTGTAAGTCTGCCCGCCCATGAAGAACGCCATCCTTTTTTCGCTCGTCTCGCTCGCGCTCTGCGCCTGCGGACCGATCAGCCGGCAACAGCCCGATGGGGGCCGCGCGCTCAACCAGTGCGCGCCGGAACCCGTGTCGATCGCCGTCAAGGTGGTCGATGCCGAGGGAAATCCGGTGGAAGGCGCCATCGTCACCGCCACCAACCAGACCAGCGGGCAAGCGGCCACCGCCCAGACCCGCGGCGACGGCACCACCAGCGGAATCACCCAGGAGAAGATCAGCCCGGGCACCGTCCTTTTGCGCGCCTCGCTCGGCACGCGGGTGAGCGAGGTGAAGCAGGTGACCTGGGTGTGCGGCGAATGCCATTGCACCGCCGAGCCCGACGCCATCATCATCACTCTGAGCAGCTAGCCTGCCGGCAGCGTTGAATGGACCGCCTCGACAAGCTCCTCGCAAAGTCGATCGCCGAGCTTCGGGAGCGCTTCCTCGATCGCGAATCTCCCGTCCCGGCGGGTCTGCTGGAAGCGCTGGAGGTAGACCCCCGCTCGGGCGCGAGGGAGCTGGCCCTCCGCATTCGCCATCGCCGGCTCCGGAACCGGGCCGAGGGCCAAAGGCTGCGCGGCCTGCTCAAGTTCGAGTGTGAGCTGTGGGAGCAGGGAATCGAGCTAATCGCCGGAGTGGACGAGGCGGGGGTGGCGCCCCTGGCCGGCCCGCTCGTCGCCGGGGCGGTCATCCTTCCAAGGAGCTACCGGCTCAAGGGGCTCGATGACTCGAAGAAGATCCTCGATCCGGAAAGGCGCGAGGAGCTTGCCGCGCAGATCAAGGCCGACGCGTTGGCCTGGGCTACCGGCTGGGCCGAGGTCGAGGAGGTAGACCGGCTCAACATCTACCACGCCGCGCTCCTGGCGATGCGGCGGGCGGTGGAGGGGCTGCAGCTTCGGCCGCAATTCTGCCTCGTGGACGCGAGGAGGATCCCCCACTGCGCCACCCCCCAGCGGGGAATCATCCACGGCGACGCGCTCTCGGCGAGCATCGCGGCGGCGTCGATCCTGGCCAAGACGACCAGGGACCGCCACATGGCGGAGCAGGACCGGCTGTACCCCGGCTACGGCTTCGCTGCTCACAAGGGCTACCCGACTCCCGAGCATCGGGAGGCGCTGCGGCGGCTGGGGGCGGCCCCCATCCACCGCAAGAGCTTCGCCGCGGTCCGCGAGGCCCTGGGCCTCGAGCCGGTGCAGGCCGACCTGTTCGGCCACGGCTCCGCCGGAGAGGACGAAGCCTACGCGTGAGCGCGGACCAATCCATCGACGGCTGGCTGGAGAAGCTGGGCTTCGGCCGGCCCGAGGCGCAGGCCCTCGCGCGCGCCACCCTGGAGCGGGCGGGGCTCACCCGGCCGGGGAAGCAGCGGATCAGCAACGAGAAGCTGCCGCGCGCGGAGGCACTGGTGCTGGGCCGTTTCTTCCTGCACTGCGGGAATCCGGAGTGCGAGGCGGAGGCGCAGGCGAGCGGCCGCCAGCCGTTGCTCTGCGAGCCGAAGTCGCGGTGCGGCCGCTGCGGAGGCTCGGACAATCGGAAGGCCGAGGTCGCGTTCCTGGAGGCATGCCGGAGCCACGCGGTGAAGCGGCTGGTGGTGGTGGGCGGCTCTCCAGCGGTGCGCGAGGAGTTGGAGTCGGCCCTGGGCGGGGCGCTGGGGCTGCGAGCGATCGACGGCACCGAGCGGCGGACGCAGGACCGTGCGCGGAGCGATCTCGAGTGGGCCGACCTGGTGCTGATCTGGGGCGGCTCGGAGCTGCACCACAAGGTGAGCCTGCTGTACACCCAGGTGCCGCCGGCAATGCGCCGAAAGGTGGTGTCCGTGGCCAAGCGCGGTGTGGCGGCACTGCTCGCCGCGGCGGTGGAGCACCTGAGGCGCCCCTGATCGGAGGTGCCCTTCTCCGATTCCCAACACCGCCGGGGTGAGGTCTCCCGGCCGGGGAGCAACCCGCCGAGCACGACGGGAAGAGCCAGCCTGCGCCCGCGGTTGAGGGCGCCGTGGAAGCGAGCCCTTCGCCCGAGGCACCTTCGGTGTGGCGCACCGCACGAAAAGTGGCCATCGCAATCGGCGGGGGAGCGGTGCTGGGCTTTGGGCTGGCGCTGGTGGTCCTCCCGGGGCCAGCGCTTTTGGTCATCCCGGTGGGGCTGGCGATCCTCGCGACCGAGTTCCGGTGGGCGCAGCGGAGCCTCGGCTGGGTGAGGGAGAAGGGCCGGCGCCTGGCGCGCCGCCGGGGCTAGCTGCACTGTGCCAGGCAGAAAACTGGCGCAGCTACATCCCTGTGGCACCCTCGGCACATGACCACTAGAACCAAACCTCGACAGCGCCGCCGTCTCGAAGTCCTGTTCGGCGGCAAGCTCCCGGCCTTCACTGCCGACGTGTCCGCCTCGGGCCTCTGCGCGGAGATGCCGCAGGTGTTCCTCCCCGGCTCGATCGTCGACGGGGCGGTTCGCCTCGAGACGGTGGACTACCCCTTCCGCGGCGAGGTGGCCTGGGCGAAACCCGGAAACCCGATGGGCAGCGTCGCCAGCCGGATCGGAATCCGCTTCCAGCGGGTGGGCGACGAATTCCTCTCAGCGCTCGGAGCCAACCTCCGCCATCGGGTCCCTCGGCGCCCGATGCCCAGGCGAAAGCTCCGCCCGAAGTAGGGCCACAGCCAAGCCAGGCGGGCCCGACCATGCTCGGCCCGAGCGGCGGCTACTCCTCCTCGCCCCGCAGCGCCGCGAGCACGCCCAGGTCCTCGAGCGTGGTGGTGTCGCCAGTGGTCTGCCGGCCCGAGGCCACGTCGCGGAGCAACCTCCGCATGATCTTCCCGGACCGGGTCTTGGGCAGCGCCTCGGCGAAGCGGATCTCGTCGGGGCGGGCGATTGCGCCGATCAGCTTCGTCACGTGCTCCGCCAGCTCCGCCCGCAGCTCCCCCTTGGGCTCGACCCCCTTCTTCAAGGTGACGAAGGCGACCAGCGCGGTGCCCTTCAGCTCGTCCGGCCTTCCCACCACCGCCGCCTCGCTGACCCGACCGTCGGCGACCAGCGCACTCTCCACCTCGGCAGTGCCCAGCCGGTGGCCAGCCACGTTGACCACGTCGTCCACCCTGCCCATCAGCCAGAAGTACCCGTCCTCGTCCTGCCTCGCGCCGTCGCCGGTGAAGTACTTGCCCGGCTGCTCGCCAAAGTACGCCTTGGCATACCTCTCCGGATCTCCGTACACGGTGCGCAGCATCGACGGCCAGGGACGGGCGACGAAGAGCAGCCCTCCCTGGCCGCGCGGCACCGGCCGCCCGTGCCGATCGAGCACCTCGGCTTCGATCCCCGGCAGAGGCAGCGTGGCCGAGCCAGGCTTGGTCGGAGTGGCGCCCGGCAGCGGGGTGATCATGATCGCCCCGGTCTCGGTCTGCCACCAGGTGTCCACCACCGGGCAGCGGCCTCCGCCGATGACTTCCCGGTACCAGATCCACGCCTCGGGGTTGATCGGCTCTCCGACCGTGCCCAAGAGGCGCAAGGAAGACAGGTCGTGCCGATCTGGCCACTCGCGCCCGAGCCGCATGAAAGATCGGATCGCCGTCGGCGCCGTGTAGAAGACATTCACCCGGTGCCGCTCCACGATGTCCCAGAAACGGTCCGGCCCGGGAGTCATCGGCGCGCCCTCGTAGAGGACGGTGGTCCCCCCGTTCATCAAGGGTCCGTACACCACGTAGGAGTGGCCGGTCACCCAGCCGATGTCCGCGGTGCACCAGAAGATGTCGTCCGGCTTGAGATCGAACACCCACCTTGTGGTGAGCGAGACGTTCACCGAGTACCCGCCGGTGGTGTGGAGCACCCCCTTGGGCTTCCCGGTCGAGCCTGACGTGTAGAGGATGAACAAGGGGTGCTCGCTCTCCACCCACTCCGGCTCCAGGCTTTCCGGCTGGCCGCTCACCAAGGACGCCCAGCTCACTTCCTTCGGATCGCTCGGGGCAACCGCGCCGGTGCGCCCCAGCACCACCACCCTCTCCAGGGTTGACACCTGCCGCGCAGCCTCGAGCGCGTTCTTGCGCAGCGGCACCACCTGGCCTTTGCGCCAGCCGCCATCCGCGGTGAGGAGCACCTTGGCGCCCGCGTCCTTCATCCGCTCCTGCAGCGCCTCGGCGGAGAAGCCGGCGAAGACCACCGAGTGCAACGCGCCGATCCGCGCGCAGGCCAGCATCGCCACCGCCGCCTCCGGCACCTGCGGCAGATAGATGCCCACCCGGTCGCCCTTCCCCACCCCGAGGGACTTGAGCCCGCCGGCGAGGCGGCAGACCTCCCGGTGCAGCTCGCCATAGGTGAGGTTCCTCCGGTCTTCCGGCTCGCCCTCGAACCGTATGGCCACCTGCGCACGGCGGGTGGAGAGATGACGGTCGAGGCAGTTGTACGAGAGGTTCGTCTTTCCCTCGATGAACCAGCGCGCGTCGGGCGGCTTCCACTCCAGGACGGTGCGGAAGGGCTCCTTCCAGAAGATTTCCTCCCTCGCGCGGGCGCCCCAATAGGCGTCGGGGTCGCGCCGGGCCTCCAAGGCGAGGCGGCCGTACTCCTCGAGGCTGCGGATGTGAGCGGCCCGGGAGAAGCTTTCGGGCGGCGGGAAGACGCGCCCCTCGGACAAGACGGAGTGGATCTCGGTCGACGGCGCTGGCTCGGACAAGGCTCCTCCTTTGGGCTGGCGACCCTTTCTAGGGACGGAAGCCGCTCCCGACAAGCGGGCAACTGCGCCGGGTGTGGAGCGGCGGCTAGGGCCGAGGGCTGGGCTCGGTCCACCTGGCGGTGTAGGTCATCCACAGCTCGCAGGCGCAGCCGGGGCCGCTCCGGGAGTCGAGCTTCACCGCCACCGCTCCGGAGAAGTGCTCGGCGTCCAATGTCTTGGCATCCAGGTGGACCGTCACCAGGTCCAACAGGCACTCTCGCCCGCTCACCGTGGCGCTCACGTTCGCGGCGCTGCCGTCCACCGAGAAGCGGTCGTCGCCGTAGAGGTAGTAGCCCACCAGGGTGATGCCGAAGAGCGAGTAGTCCAGCCGCACCCGGTCGCCGGTGACGTCGAGATCAGCGCCTCCCAGCACGTCCGGGTGGCGAGCCAGGCCGCAATCGTCGCGCACCACCCCGCCGGAGCCGGAGGAATCGTCCAACGCGAGCTGATAGTGCCCCTCGGAAAGCAGGTGGGAGCGGCCGCAACCTGGGCCGGCGGTGAGCGTCACCGCCAGGGCGACGGCACCAAAAGCCCGCCCCTGCTCCCGGCACATGGCTGCATCGTAGACGCTTCGCCGCCTTTGAGTTATCGGTTGCGCGATGCCCCAGTTCAAGAACCCCACCCCCACGGTGGACTGCATCGTCGAGCTGCCGGGAGACCGCATCGTCCTCGTGAAGCGAAAGAGGGAGCCCTTGGGCTGGGCGCTCCCGGGCGGCTTCGTGGACGAGGGAGAGGCGCTCCACGACGCCTGCGTCCGCGAGGTGCGAGAAGAGACCGGGCTCTCGGTCGACCTGACCGAGCAGTTCTTCACCTACTCGGACCCAACGCGCGATCCGCGCCAGCACACCATCTCCACGGTGTACATCGGCTGGGCCGAGGGCACCCCCAAGGGCGCCGACGACGCCGCCGAGGCCCGGGCCTTTCCCCTGGGAGAGATTCCAAAGGAGCTGTGCTTCGACCACTCCACCATCCTCTCCGACTACCTCACCTACAAGCGCACCGGGAAGCGGCGAAAGATCTGACGTGGAAACCCAGGACCCGAAGCCCGATCTGGAGCGCGACCGGGCGTTCTCCGCCCTCGGCGCCACCCAGTTCGACCTGCTCGTCATCGGAGGCGGCATCACCGGCTGCGGAGTGGCCCGCGACGCGGCGCTCCGCGGCTTCAAGGTGGCGCTGGTGGAGAAAGCGGACTTCGCCTCCGGGACCTCCTCCAAGTCCTCCAAGCTGATCCACGGCGGGCTCCGCTACCTCGAGCACGCGCAGTTCCGCCTGGTCTTCGAAGGCACCAACGAGCGGGCGCTCCTGATGCGGCTGGCTCGGCACCTGGTGCAGCCGTTGCCCTTCTTGGTCCCCGCCTACAAGGAGTCCCGGCCAGGCCTGCTCAAGCTGGACGTGGGGCTGTGGGTGTACGACGCGATGGCGGGCTTCAAGTCCTTCAAGCTGCACCGCACCTACCGCGGCCCCAAGGTGCTCGAGCTGGAGCCGGGGCTGCGCACCGAGGCGTTGAAGGGCGCCATCGTCTACTACGACTGCCTCACCGACGACGGGCGGCTCACCCTGGAGAACGCCCTCGACGCCAAGGCGCTGGGCACGGTGGTGGTGAACTACGCCCGCTTGGAGAAGCTGGTGAGGGACGGCACCGGCCGGGTAGCCGGCGCGGAGGTCGCCGATCTCGATCCGGCCAGCCGGCGCTCGCCCGCCTCGGTGCGCGCGAAGGTGGTGGTGAACGCCACCGGCCCGTGGACCGACCAGCTGCGGGCGCTCGCCGGCGGCTCCCGGCTGCTCAAGCCCACCAAGGGCGTCCACGTGGTGCTGGACGCGGCGCGGCTTCCGCTCCGGCACGCGGTGGTGATGCTGGCGCGGAGAGATCACCGGGTGATGTTCGGGATTCCCTGGGGCCAGAGGACGGTGCTGGGCACCACCGACACTTTCCACGAGGGGACGCCGGAGCAGGTGTTCGCCACTTCCGACGACGTGCAATACCTGTTGGAGACGGCCAACCACTACTTCCCCGCGGCGGATCTCGGGGAGGGCGACGTCCTCGCCACCTGGGCGGGGCTCAGGCCGCTTTTGGCGCCGGGCGCACCGGACGTGGACGCCTCGGACATCTCCCGCGAGCACCACCTCCTCGAAGAGCCGGGCTTCGTCACCATCGCCGGGGGGAAGCTGACCACCTACCGCCGGATTGCCGCCGAGGTGGTGGACGCGGTGGCCCGCCAGCTCGGGAGCAGCGCCCCCTGCACCACCGCCGAGCGCTGGCTCCCCGGCGCCGACGGCATCGCCAGCGAGGAGGAGCTGTCGGAGCTGAGGGAGATGCTGAGGCTTCGCGGCCTCTCCGAGGCGGGCGCGCGGCACCTCTCCAACGTCTACGGCGTGCGCGCCCAACGAGTGGCGGCGCGGGCGGGGAGGGACGGCGGCGGATCGCCGCTCGATCCCGAGCTGCCGTACCTGATGGCGGAGGTGGACGAGGCGGTGGACTCGGAGATGGCCCGTAGCCTGGAGGACGTGCTGTCGCGGCGGGTGCCGCTGCTCTTGCGCGGCCGCGATCAGGGCCTCGCAGCCGCCACGGCGGTGGCCGAGCGGATGGCGAAGAAGCTCGGGTGGGACGGCGGGCGAACCCGCGAGGAGCTGGAGCGCTACCGGGCGGTGGTGGCGGACACCAGAAGATTCCGCGCGTGACGCGCTGAGCTGCGGGCGATGCGTTACGTCTACGCCATCATCGCGCTCGGGCTCCTGGTGGCGTTCCACGAGCTGGGCCACCTCATCGCCGCGCGGGTGTTCGGCATCAAGGTGCTGCGCTTCTCGGTGGGCTTCGGCCCGGCGCTCTTCCGGATCCGCCGGGGCGAGACCGACTACACCTTGGGGGCTTTGCCACTGGGCGGGTTCGTTCGGATCCACGGAATGAACCCGCACCAGGAGGGACTGGACCGGAAAGATCCGCGCTCCTTCGCCGCGAGGCCGGCGTGGCAGCGGCTGCTCGTGCTCCTGGCGGGCTCGCTTGCCAACTATCTGCTCGCGGTGGCGGTGATGGCGGCGCTGCTCTGGGCGGGGACGCACGTGCCGGTGCCGAGGACCATCGGAGCGGTGGTGCCTGGCTCCGAGGCGGCGCGCGCCCAGCTCCGGCCGGGGGACGTGGTGGAGGCGATCGATGGCGCGCCGTTGTCCGACTGGTCAGAGCTGGTGGAGCGGGTGAACGACAGCCCGGGGCTCCCGCTGGTGCTCTCCGTCTCGCGCGGCGGCGAGCGCTTCCAGCTCGCTATGACTCCTCGGCCGGAGCCCTCGGGTGTCGGGCGGCTCGGGCTGCGGCAGCAGTACGTCTACCGGGAGCACGGGTTCGGCGAGGGAGCGGCGCAGTCGTTCGCGCACGTGAATCGGCTGGCGGCCGACGGGTTGCGATTGCTGTGGAGACTCCTGCGCGGACGCCCCGGAGTGGAGCTGGCCGGTCCACTGGGCATCGTCGAGCAGGCTTCAAAGGCGGCGTCCACCGGCGCGGACGCCTTCCTGCGGGTGCTGGTGGCGATCTCGGTGGCGCTGGCGCTGTTCAACCTCCTCCCGGTGCCGGCGCTGGATGGCGGCCGGTCGGTGTTCGTGCTGCTCGAGTTGGTGAGCCGCCGCCGGGTGGATCCGAAGCTGGAGGCTTGGCTGCACACTGCGGGTTTCCTGCTCCTCCTGGGGCTCCTATTGTGGGTGATGGCGCAGGATGTTCGCCGCGCCGTCTCGGAGGGCGAGGGTGCCGCCTCGCCGGATGCGGGAGCCGCGGCGACGGACTCCGGCGTGCCACAGGTCTTTGGAGAGTGAGCGATGGCGCCGCGGAGCCGGCTCTATGGGGGGCTCTTCCTCGGCGTTCTCTCGGTTTCCTGGGCGGCCATCTTCATCCGGCTTGCTGCGGCGCCGGCCCTCTCGGTCGCGGCGTGGCGGCTGGGGCTGGCGTCGATTCCGGTGGCAGCGGCGGCGCTCGCGCTGCGGCGAAGGGAGCTTCTGGCGCTGCGCGCTCGGGAGCGGCTCCTCCTGGTGGGCGCGGGGTTCTCCCTGGCGCTTCACTTCGGGACGTGGATCGCCTCCTTGCGGCTGACGACGGTGGCCAGCTCGGTGGCGCTGGTCACGACTCAGCCGGTGTGGGTGGTGCTCCTCTCGACGGTGGCCTTGCATCCTGGGAGAACCCTTGATGTCCACCGCGCTGGCGGTGCCCATTCTCGGAGAGGTGCCCGGGCCGCTGCGCGTCGCGGGTGGAGCGGTGGTGCTCGCGGGAGTGCTCCTCGCGGTGGCCGACGAGCGGCGAGGCGCGTGAGGGCTCACGAGCGGCGGCGTTTCCGGCCGCCCCGGAGCGCTTTCGATCGGCTGCCGAGGGCTGCGTACCGGCGCGCCAGTTGTGTCAGGAAACTCCGCATCGCGCGGACGTGGCGGCGAGCTGGGCGGAGAGCCGGCCGTTTTCAGCAGGCGTTGCTCGGCCCGCGAGAGATGTCCTCTGGCACTCGCCAGTTTCCGAGCGAGGACGGCAGTATCAACCACTTCCTTCCTCCACCACCCGTTCCAGGAAGGCCCGGCGCACCTCTCTCTCGCGCCCAAAGGAGCTTCCCGTCACGCGCCACCGCGAACCGCAGGCTGAGCGGAGCTCCAAAGAGGAGCACGAGCTGGACCTCCCGACCCGCTGCTTGGCTCAACTCCGCCTGGAGGCGAAGAAGCCGCCGATCGGGCAGGCTCCGCGCTCGCCGCGTGCCCAGGGCGATGTCGATGTCGCTGTCTGGGCGCAATCTTCCGGTGGCCGCCGAGCCGAACAGGATCGCAAGCTGGAAATCCGGGTCGCCAGCGAGGGCCCCGGCGATCCTCCGGCGCAGCGCTCCCATCGGCGGAGCTCGCGTTCGTGCGGCGGCGCTCATCGGATCGAAAAACTAGCCTTGCTGGCGCCTGACCGCCACCTCGCGGAGCCTGCGCGAGGCCGGCGACCGTGCTCGCTGGGCCTGCTGAGGGCTCCCGCTCGCGGGAGAGTGGCGACGTCGGCTACAGCCCGCAGCCGTACTCGGGCGGCCCCGCGTCCCGATAGGCCAACCCGGGCGACGGCAGACAGACCACCGACCTCAGGCAGGCGGTGGGCACCGCGATTCCGAACCGGCACACGCTGGTCATGCCGCCATCGGGCGAGTTCGGGCACTCCGCCAGCTGGCCAGGCTTGGTGCACAGGCAAGCCAGCGGATGGCCACCGTCCTGCAAGGTGACGGTGGTGTCCTTGTCGCAGATGCCGCCGTCATTTCCGAGGCTGCAGTCTGCGTTCGTCTTGCAGAAGTCGGGGTCTCCCCCGCCGGTGAACTTGGGCCGGATGGCCGCCGCCGAGTAGCCGGCCGGGCACCCGCGGGCGTCCTTGGGAACGCCCCAGGAGTCCTTGGTGGTGTCGTTGTACGTGGAGGGCGCGCAGATGTTGACGCCCTGGGTGCCGTCGGGGCGGTCGCCTGCGTACATGCACATGTTGGGGAGCGTGCTGCAACTCGGCGACTTCGAGCCGTTGGCGCAGGGGGTGAGCCAGCTCGGCGCGGTGTAGTTGGCGCAGTCGGCGTTGCTCTGGCAGGTGTGGCAGAACGGCGGGCTCGGCGCCTCGTAGCAGTTGTCCGGCTCGCGCAGGTTGACCGGCGGGCAGGGGTCGGGCGTGCCGTCGGCGTTCTTGTCCTCGCCGCAGCAGAACTGTCCTCGGCGGCAGGCGATGCGCGCTCCACCCTGCTCGAGGCAGGTCTGCTGAACGCACTCGTTGCCCGCATCCGCAGTCACGCACTTGTAGCTGGAGCGGCAGTCCTTGTAAGGCTGGCCGGTCATCGGGTCGAGCCCCACCCGGCAGTCGGTCATGCACTGGAAGGCGCCCCGGTCGCAGTAGCCCAGGTAGATGGATTCCGGCGGCTGGTCGGGGCACTCCAGGTTGTCCATGCACTCGCCGTTGGCGCGGCACCGCTTGGGCGAGGCGCCGCCGCCGGAGAGCTGCTCCGAGGCGCACTTGAGCTTCGGGCCACCGAAGGGGTTCAAGGTGGTCTCGGTGCACTCCTGATCATTGTTGCACGCAGGCCGGCACCGCCCGGCGCCGTAGAAGAGCGAGCTCGGATCCAGATTGGCGTGGTCCACCCAGCACACCTTCCCGGGCGGGCAGCCCGGGGGCGCCTCGGTCTTGAGCGAGAAGTCCCACCGGCAGCGGGCTTCGCACAAGCAGGAGGCCTTGTTGCACACCGAGCCGGCCGGGCAGTCGCCGTCCTCGGAGCAGCCCACCTCCTGGCAGTTCTTCTGGGGCATGCAATAGCCGTTGCGGTTCACCATCCCGCAGCCGCAGGAGCCGATCGCCGCGAGGAAGCAGTACTTCTTCCCGCTGGAGTCGCCCTGGAGCTGGAGGCACTTTCCCGGCGGATCGAACACCGCCGAGGTGCCGCACTGGGAGTCGTCGGTGCACTCCTCACAGGTGTTGCGCCGCCTGCGGCAGACGCCCGCCAGGCCGGCGTCGTTGGTCTCATTCACGCAGCGGCACTGGATTCCGTAGTGGTAGCAGTAGTCGTCCGGGTCCTGGGAGTCGCAGTTGGTGTCGTCGTTGCACGGCTTGGCAGGAATGCACTCGCCGGAGGACTCCTGGCAGCGAAGGCCTTGGTCGTAGAAGGCGCAGTCGTCGTCGATCCGGCAGGGGGGAGGGCCGGCATCGGGGATCCCGGCGTCGATGCCCGAGTCCGCGTCGCCGGCGTCTTCCTCTCCGCCGCCACCCCCGGAGTCCCCTCCGTCCGGCGGTGGAGGAGGCGGGGTGCAGATGCAGGCGGAAAGCGTGGCGCAGGCCACGAGGGCGAGCCTCATCAGACTCAGCGAGAGTTTGCGCGGCATCTTACGCGGTGCTCCTTGAGAGGCCCCTCGCGAACGCTTCCGGCCTGAGGGGCCGCCTTGGGTCCGCCGCAGACTACACAAACTCCCCGGCCAATCACCAACCCCATCCCGGCTCGCCGGGAAGAAGCGGCGCGGAGGGGTGTTGACGGCTCCGGGTGGTTAGAGCAGCGCGCGTGCCCCCCTCGCGCGCGCCGCTCGGCTTGGGGCGGCGGAGCGACGGGAACCGCTTCGCCGCCCCGGCTTCTTTCGCCCACTTGGCGCTGACCGCGGCTCGCCCGAGTTTCGCTTGGCGAAGTCCGACACCTCGCGGCCCTTCTTCTCGCGGAAATCTTCCACCTTCTCGCGAGAGAAGATGCGCCGGCCCTCCCGGAGGGCGTCGTTGAACGCCTTCTTGAGCGTTTCGCGCGAGTGCTCCTTGTCGCGGAAGTACCTCATCGCCACCCGGCCCATGCCGTAGGTGACCGCGAAGGCATACGGCCCCGCCAGCACCCCGCCCAGCCCGGGGAGGAGCAGCTTGGTCAAGGTGGCAAACCCCTTCTGGGCGAGCAGGCTCAACCCGCACACCGAAGCCAGCTCGATGAGGATGTGCTTGGACTCCTCGAGGTTCAGCTCGCGGCCGTACACCCTCCCCACCGCCATCACCATCGACGCCTGGATGGGCGTCACCAGGATGAAATCCGTCAGCGGGATGGGCGCGTAGGTGACCGCTGCCGATCCGAGCGAGCACATCATCACCACGTCCGAGCAGATGCGGTCTCGCTCCTTTGGGGGCAAGTCTTTCTTCGCGCCCCTCGTCGCGGCATTCAGGCTGTCCATCCAGCTCATCGAGTCACCCTCCACCTGGCCGAAGGAGGCCAACCGGCCGACCACCCAGGGCCGGTTTTATTCCCACCCTCACCCTATCCTCTGCGGCCCCGCGCGAGAGGGGATTACTTCGGGCGCAGCTCGATCCGGCCTCTCACCCGGGCCCCGGCGGCGTAGGGCGCGACATCCAGGTAGAGGTGATCGATCGGAGTGAGGTGGTCGATGAAGGCCGCGGAGAAACCTTGGACCATCACCAGCCGCTCAGGGTCGACCCCAGGAATCAGCCGCGGCTGCTCCAGCTCGCGCCGGAGCTGACCTAGGTCCAAAAAGGCCGAGGCGTGACCGGCGGAGAAGGCGCCGCCGCCAAGCTTCGCTCCCAATTCCTTTCCGAGGTCGACCGCGGCCCGCCCGGCGACTCCCGTTCCCGCCTCCAGGCGAAGCCGCCCGCCGGAGATCACCAGCTCCAGCTGGTACCCTCGCAACTTGGTGCGCAGACGGGTGAAGCCGCGCTCGCGGAGCAGGTCGTACCGGACGCCGGAGCGATCCAGAATAAGCGGGAGCAGCCGCTCCGCCACGTCCTGGCGCGCCAGGCCAGCCGCGAGCAGGACCCCTCCCCGAGGCTCCGGGGTCCGGCTGCCGGCGGCCAAGTTTTCGAGGAAGCCCTCCGCGTCGAAATACCCCAGCGCCGACACCTCGCCGGAGAGCGCCGAGAGCAGCTCCTCCAGGTCCAGGCCGGCCTGCGAGAGCTGCATCGCGTTCCGCTTTCGCCTTTGGCTCCCCGGGCTTCCGGCCAACAATTCATAGAGATCCGCCGCGGGGACCGAGAGCGCCATCGCCACCGTCGCACCCTCCGGCGCGCTCCGGAGCAGGGCGGGGGCGCGGCTGGCAGCGCCGCTCCATAGGGACGCGTCGGACACGACCACCCCGTCCAACTCCAACGACCTCTCGCCGACCCGCGCCGAAAGGAGAGCCCCCGCGAGTCGCCGGGTCGCGCTCTGGTCGTCCGAGGGCCCGGCGATGTAGAGGTAGGCGGTCTGCGGGGAGACCTTCGGGCCCGCTTTGGCAATCGCCCCGACGCGGGACAACCCCTCGGCGGCCGACTGGCGCACCGCGCGCATCACCTCTCCGAGCGAGTCGTCCTCGCCCTCGCCGCCCTCGTCGGGGACCGCGACGTAGAGGTAGCCGCGGTCGAGGAAGAGCGCCAGCTCCGCGCCGTTCGCCGTCCGCATCAAGATGCTCCGGTCCAGCTCCTGGCGGCCAGCGGCGCCTTGGCCCTCCAGCCTTTTCACCAGCGCCTCCAGCGCGCGGGAGCCGTCCGCCACGCCGAGGAGGATCACCGTGCCATCGAAGCCGGGCAGGCGGAAGAGACCGAGCCCTTCCTCCGTGTCGATCGCCGCCGCGTCGGTCGCCGCCAGCTCCATCGCCAGGGCGGGGAGGTGCCAGCGCTCGAGGGTGGCCTGGGCCAGCTCCGCCCCCGCCACCCGCTCGAGGAAGTCCACCGCGGGCTCGAGGTTGCCGGCGATCCGCGGAAGCCAGAGCGCCGCCTCCGCCTGCGAGGGAATGGCGCGGCCCGGCGGGCGAGGGCCGGCTTTGACCACGGCGCGTCCGACCTCCTCCTCCCCGAGGTACGCCCGCACCGTGTACCTCCCGGCGCGGCCGAAGGCGTGGAGCACCCGCTTCCCGCTCGAGCGCCCGGCGCCGTCGCCGAAGTCCCAGGACAGCGCCGGACCCGCTTCGGCGCCGAAGGGGACCTCGACTCCGGCCTCCACCTCGCGGTCGCCGCCCATCTCGGCGCGCACCGCGTGAAGACACCCTCCCGAGCCGGCCATGACCAGGAGGCCTGCGACGATCGATCGCGTAGGTGGAATCATCGGCGAGCGGCGAGGGTGCCCGCCGCTTCGTCCTCAGTATTCCAGCATCAGGCCGAACATCCAGTGCCTGCTGGACAAATCCGGCCCGATGGTGCGGAACAGGCTCACTTCCTCGGCCACGTACTCGGCGAAAAGGTAGCTGTGGTTCACCCCGGAGGTGGAATCCATGTCCCGGGCGAGGCGCGGCTCGAGGACATCGAGCAAGAGCGAAAGCCCCAGCGTCCCGGAATAACCCCACTGGACTCCCTCGCCGCGCAGACCGTCCGCCACCTCGATCTCGCCGCCCTTGAGGATCCAGAACGGAGTCGCCGCTAATCCGGCCTTTGCGTAGGGCACCAGAGGAATTCCGTAGCGGCGCGCGCCGTAGTCGAACCGGTAGACCCCGAGCAGCTTGATCGGCAACACCTTGAGCGCAGTGGTCTCCGCGGCTGGCTCACCCGTGCCGGCGATCCGCGCGCGGGCGTACTTCTCCGCGTAGCCCATCGAGAGCCCCACCCCGGCCGAACCGATCTGCTGCCAGAGCTGGCGGTCCAGCTCCAGCTCGAAGAGCAGCATCGAGCCGGTGAAGGTCTCCGCGTAGGGGCGGCCTCCCAAGAGGGAGGTCTCCCGGTCGATGAGCGGGGTGACGCCGCCCAGCTTGATCTCCAGCGCGCTGCTGCGCGGGGACTCGAACGATGCGGTGGCCTCCGGCGCGGAAGATAGGGGGAGCAAGGCGGCAATCAGCGAGGGGAGCAAGCTCATGGGCGGATTCTCCTCGAGGAGAGCCGCCGGATCACCCACGCCGCTATGAGCGCGAGCCCTCCGGTGCCCCCCGACGTGCACCCCTGCGCGGCCCCGCCGGCGCGCCGGTAGTTGCTGAAGAAACCCTCGGTTCGCAGCGGTGTCCCGGCCGCAAGCTCCGACGGCTCCGACAGGTTGCCGGCGGCGTCCTCCGCCAGCGCGCGGACCTCGTAGGTGGTGTTGTTCACCAGCCGCTCGATGCGGACCGAGGCGGCCTCCCCCGAGGCGCTCGCGGCCCTCGCGAAGTCCGCCGCTCCCTGCGCGCGGGCGTCGACGTGTACCTGGGTGGCGCCCGAGGGGGGGGTGAAATTGACGACCAGCGCCGAGTCCTGGGCCACCACGTCGTCGATGGTCGGAGGTCCGGGAGCCAGGCTGTCGTAGGTGATCGCCGGCGGGTTGCTGGCCCTGGTGACGCTCTTGCCGGTGCCGCAGTCGAACTGGGCCGAGCTGAACGCGCCGCAGAGCCGGTGCTTCTTCTCCACCCCGGTGGCGCCGCACGCGCCCGCGTCTTGGCCGGTGAACGCCGGCAGCTCGTTCACCGGAATGGTGAAGTTCCCTGTCCGCTGCTGGTTCCAGACCCCGGCCGCCACCTCGGGGAGCGTCTGATCCCCAGCGCCGGCGGCGTCGCCGCACTCCCCCAGCGTCACCCAGAAGCTCAGGCTGCTGCACGCAAGCTGCTGCGCACTCGCGGTCCAGCTCGCCTGGATGACTCCTCCGCAGTCGGACGGGGAAACCACGACTTTGTCCGTGCCGCCCACCTGGATTTGCAGCAGACCGACCTGCCCGGAGGCGGCAGTCGCGATGGACAGGGCTAGCACTGTGGCGAGGCGAACCATGGGCGACCGAGCAAATAGCAAGCCTGGGGCCAGGACAACCGGAGAGATTCCCGCATCTTCCTGGCCGACGGGAAGTCGACTCGCGCCAGTTGGTCACCCCGCCCAAGACGCGGCTGTCAAAATGTCAGTGGCGCCCAAGGAGCTTGAGCCCCACCTCCACCAGGTTCCGGGCGGCGCAGAACCCGGCGTTGTCCGCGGCGGCCACGAAGGTGGTCCACTCCGGAGCGCCAGGGAGCATCCGCACCCGGCCGACGTGCAGTGAGAGATCGGCGGTCACCAGCATGGGCATCGGGTAGATGCGCTCCTGGGGCGAATCGAGAAGCTTTACCAGGCCGCTCGAGCGGAACGCCGCCCGCACCTCCTCGGCGGAGGCCGGCCTTTTGAGCTTCGCGGTCACCGCCATGGACAGGCCGTGGAAGACCGGCACCTGGAACGCCGTCCCGAAGACGGTCGGGCCCGGCGCCTCGCCGGCCCAGAGAAGCTCGGCGTCCTCGCGCCAGTGAGCTTCCTCCTCCGCCCAGCCGGCGGACATCACCCCGACCTGCGGCAACACGTTGAAGGCGATGCGGTGCGGGAAGACCTCGGGCTCTTCCTCCCGCCCGGAGAGGAGCGCCGCCGTCTGGCGCTGCAGCTCCTCCACCCCTCTCACCCCGAGGTTGGAGGCGGGGACCAGCGCCACCAGCTCCGCCCGGTCGAGGCCGAAGGCGCGCCTCAAAGGCTCGAGCGCGAGGAAGAGGGCAGCGCTCGTCGCGGAGGGGACGGACACGATCCTTCCCGGGAAAGAGCGCTCCAGCGCGGCGTCGTTGACGCCGGGCAACACGAGCGGCACCTGGCCGCGGAAAGCCGAGCTGCAGTCCACCACCCAAGCCCCGGCGGCCTGAGCGGCGGGTGCGAGCGAGCGGGCGACCTCGGCGGGGACCGCGAAGAGCGCGAGCGCGATTCCTCGGAACGACTCCGCGGAGGCCCTCTCCACCTCGAGGCTCTCGTCGGCATAGCCCAGCTCCTCGCCCTCCGAGCGCTCGGAGGCGAGCGCGGTGAGCTTGGAGGCCGGGTGGCCCCTCTCCTGAAGCCCGGCGAGGACTTCGCGGCCGACGACCCCGGTGGCGCCGACCACCGCGATGTGGGCCTGGCTGGGCGTTGCCGGACTCATCCTTCCTCCTCGCGAATGCGCGCCGCGGGGGCAGGGCCCGGGAGCGGTGGGAACCGGGGATTCCTCTCAGCCTCCGAGGGCCGGACGTAGTGCGGCTCGAGGGCGAAGAGGCTCTGCTTGTCGAACGCTGTCGGGAGCTGCGCGAGCTGGGCGATGGCCACCGCCCTGGGGAAGGACGGCTCATCGAGAAGGCGCGAAGGGCTCACCCCCAGCCGCTCCAGCTCTCCGCGGTACTCGCGGATGGAGGGCCCGAGGGCCAAAGCCTCGGGCCGGGAGGCGAGCAAGGCCGCGGCCTCCGGCAAGCTCAGGGCCTGCTCCAAAGAGAGGGCCTCCACCGAGGTGCCTTCGCGCCGGTATAGGCCGACGTACAGCTCGCCCTTTCTGGCCACGGCCGAGGCGGCGAGCGGAATGCCTTCCGGACCCTCGAGGGCCACCGCGGCGAGGGAGGAGACTCCGGCCATTCGCAGCCCTTCCGAGTAGGCCAGCGCCTTGGCCGCGGCGAGGCCGATGCGCAGCCCGGTGAAGGAGCCCGGCCCCAGGCCGACGGCGATTGCTTCGAGCTGGCCGAGGCGCAGGCCGTGTCTTTCCAAAAGAGCGCCGATCTCTCCCGGGAGCATCTCGCTCTGGCGGCGGGGCGGGCCGAGGGCCACCGCCTCCAGCACGCGGAGGGCCGGTCCCTCGCGCTCCACCAGCGCCATCGAGAGCGTCAGCGTGGAGGTGTCCAGGGAAAGCAGCGCTCTCACCGGAGCAACCGGGTGATGTCGTTTCGAATCACCATCACCATCAGCACCGCGAGCAGCGCCAGGCCCACCATGTTGGCGATCTCCCGCGCGCGGAGGGGAATCGGCCGCTTGCGCACCCCCTCCCAGACCGCCGCGAGCAGGTGGAAGCCATCGAGGATGGGGATCGGCAACAGGTTCAACAAGCCCAGGTTGATGGAGAGGAACGCCATGTTGCCCAAGAACGCCTTCACCCCCAGCTCGGCACTCCTCCCGGCGATCTGCGCCACCATGATCGGCCCGCCCACGTTCTCGAAGGGCACGTCGCGGGTGAAGAGCTTGGCGATGATGATCGCCACCATCACGATGACCTCGGGGACCTTCTTCACCGAGGCGACCAAGGCCTGACTGGCGCCCAGCTGGACGGTTACCATCTCCCGGCGAGACGCCTCGGCGAAGCCGGGCCGGGAGCGCACGCCGAGGTCCAGCTCCTCGAGCTTCTGGCCCAGCTCGTCGCTCACCTCCACCTTCACCTGGCTCAGCTCGCTCTTCTGCCGCACGCCCGCGGAGACCCACTCCAGGGAGAACTTCCGATCGCCGATCTCCCGCAGCGCGGATTGGAAGATGTCCCACGAGCCGACCGGCTTGCCGTTCAGCGTCGCCAGCCGGTCCCCGCTCTTGATCCCCGCGGCCGCGGCCGGGCTTCCCGGCACTACGTGGGAGATATACGGATCCGCCCGCTCCACCCCAAGGGCCTCGAAGCCCTCCCCTGCCCCCTTCTCGATCGACACCGGCACGATCGAGGGAACTTGCACCGCGGCACCCGGGAGCCCCTGGACGTCTCTACGGGCGACCTGGAGGGCGAGCGTCCCCGACTCCGCAGCCAACAGCTCGCTGAGCGCCAGCTCATCGCTCACCGGTTTCCCGTTCACCGAGAGCACGCGGTCGAAGGTGCGCAATCCCGCCCGCTCCGCCGCGGAGCCCGCCGGCACGCCGACCACCGCAGGCCTCGGGTCGGGGCTGATGCCGATCATCCCCCGGGTGACCCTCTGGATCGGATCGCTCTCCACTCGGCGGGTGGGGACCAGCCTGGCCACGAAGGAGCTCTCGCCGCGCTTGACGGTGAGGGAGATCTCCTTGTCGTAGGCGTCCCTCAGCTCGGCGCGCAGCTCGTCGAACGTCTGCACCGGCTCGCCCTCGACCGCGAGGATCCGGTCTCCAGGCCTCAAGCCCGCCCGCGCCGCCGGCAGATCGGGCTCCACCGAGCCGATGCGGGTGGAGATCTCCTGCGAGGTGCCCCAGAACACGAAGAAGAAAGCGGGGATGGCGAACAGAAGGTTGAACGCCGGCCCGGCGAGCACGATGAGCCCCCGCTTCCACGGCGGCTGGGCGAGGAAGCCGCGGCGCGCCTCCTCGGGCGGAAGCTCGTCGAACGGCTGCTCGCCGGCCATCTTCACGTAGCCGCCCAGCGGCACCCAGCTGACGCGGTACTCGGTCTCTCCCCGGGTGACGCCGAAAATCCGCGGGCCGAACCCGATGGAGAAGCGCAGGATCTTCACCCCCATCAGCTTGGCCACCAGGAAGTGCCCCAGCTCATGGACGAAGATCAAGACGCCCAGGAAGACCACGAAGGAGGCGAGAGTCTGGAGAACTTGCATTGGGCGTCAGGTTAACCGCGGGGGTGGGCGGCGACAATCGAACGGGGCTGGAACTTTGGCTTTGCCCGACCTCAGCGGATGAGCGCCACGTACAGCAGGACCATCGGACCGTTGAACAACAGAGCGTCGATTCGGTCGAGCAGGCCGCCGTGGCCGGGGATGATCTTGCCCGAGTCCTTCACTCCGAACGCGCGCTTGAGCACCGACTCGCAGAGATCTCCCAGCGGGCCCACCACCCCGCCGGCGACGCCCAGGATGAGACAGTCGGCCACCGACAGCTCGCCGAAGAACACGGCCTTCACTGCGAACATCCCCGCGGTCGAGCCGAGCATCCCGCCGAAGAAGCCCTCCCACGTCTTGTTGGGGCTGACGGTGGGGTAGAGCTTGTGCTTGCCCAGGAAGCGGCCGGAGAAGTAGGCGCCGGTGTCGTTGACCCAGGTGATGGCGAGCGCGCTCACCACCCACTCCAGGCCGTTGGGCAAGCCGCGGAGCACGGAGAGGGCGGTCATCCCCGCGCCGGCGTAGAGAAGCCCGAACAGGAGCCCGGCCACCCGCTGGGGCGCCTCCGGCAGCGGGCCCGCCCACAGGTGGTAGACGAAGGCGGCAAAGAAGAAGGCCGCCAGTGCCCAGTAGGCGATGGCGAAGGCCTCTTCCGGCCTCCACACCGGCAAGAACGGCATCGCCGCGGCGAGCGCGATGCCCGCCACCGCGGGAGGGGAGAGCCGCCTCTGGAAGATGAGATAGCACTCCGCGGCACACACCGCCGCGCCCCACCCCATCAGCCCGGCGCTGAAGTAACCGCCCCTCTCGAGGAGCAAGAGGACGATCGGCAGGAGCACCGCCGCGCTGGCGAAACGCAACAGGAGGTTCTTGTTCTTCTCGTTCACGCGCGGGGCTTGAGCTGGGCCGAGGTGAGGCCGAACCGCCGCTCGCGGGACTGGTAGTCGGAGATCGCCTCCAACAGCTCCCGGGTGCGGAAATCGGGCCAGAGCGTCTCGGTGAAGTACAGCTCAGCGTAAGCGGCTTGCCAGAGCAGAAAGTTGGAGAGCCGCCTCTCGCCGCTGGTGCGGATGATCAGGTCCACCTCGGGAAGCTCGCGCGTCCACAGCGCCGCCTCGAAGTCCGATGGCTTGAGGCGGGCGGGATCAAGCTCGCCGGTGGCGGCCCGCTGCGCGAGCGCCCCTGCGGCCGCGAGCAGCTCTTCGCGCCCTCCGTAGGAGAGCGCCAGGGTGAGCACCATCTCCCGGTGGTGGGCGGAGTCGGCGCGCAGCTTCTCCAGCGGCTCGCGCACCAGATGGGGCAGCTTCTCCAGCTCGCCCACGGCGTTCAGGCGGATGGCGTTGTCGAGGATCTCCGCGCGCTCCTTCTCCAGAAACTCGCGCAGCAGATCCATGAGCGCGGCGACCTCCTCGGCGGGCCGGCCCCAGTTCTGCAAGGAGAAGGCGTAGAGGGTGAGCGCCTTGACGCCTAGCCGGCGGCAGGCCCGGGTGACTTCGCGGACGCTCTCCGAGCCCTCGCGGTGGCCTTCCACTCGCGACTTGCCTCGCGCCTCCGCCCAGCGGCCGTTCCCGTCCATGATGATCCCGACGTGGCGCGGGAGCTTCCCTGCCTTCACCCGCTCCTCGAGGGCGCTTTGGGCCTGCGGCGCTTCCAAGGTGCGCGCACCCTAGAGCCGACTCCGCGCCCAAGTCCACCGCAAGCTCGAGGCCCGGCGCTGCGGACCTGCGCCCGCCGGCTGTCCGGACGTTTGATTCCGCATCCTAGCGTCCCTAGGATTTCGCTTTCCCATGCCACCGAAGGTCATCGGCCCGTACCGCATCCTCGAGACCATCGGCTCCGGTGGAGTGGGGACGGTGTACCGGGCGGTGGACCGGCGGACCGGCGAGGCAATGGCGCTCAAGCTGCTGTCCACCGGCCCGGCGCTCGACCCGCGGGCGGCGCGGCGGCTGGCTCGGGAGTTCGAGACGCTGGCCGATCTGTCGCACCCCAACGTGGTGAAGGTGTACGACACCGGTGTCTACCAGGGCTACCCGTACCTCGCGATGGAGCTGGTGGAGGGGCTGACCATGCGCAACTACCTCTCGCTCTCCAGCGACCAGCTCTCCTCTCCGAGCGGGCTCAGCCGGGCGATCCGCGAGCACCGGAGGTCGCGCGCCCAGCTCGAAGGAAGCGAGTCAGGCTCGCTCAGCCTGGACGAGGACGAGCTGTCCGCCGACTACCCGCCCTCGCCGTTCTCTCTTTCCGACTATGCGGAGGAGACTCCGAGCGAGGAGGCGAGCTTCGTCTCCGGCCCGGAGTCGGTGCGGGCGCTCGCGGACGCCGTCGATGAGCCGGACACCGACATGTCTTCGGAGTACGAGCCGCCCTTCGACGTCCCCGAGCCGGCCGAGCCCCACCCGCACAAACCGCACGAGATCGACCTCTCCGCGCTGAACCAGCCCGAGCGGATGGGCCGGCTCAAGGACGCGATGCTGCAGCTCTGCCAGGCGCTGGCCTACATCCACGGCCATGGGCTCGTGCACCGGGACCTCAAGCCCTCCAACGTGATGGTGGACGAGGACCGGATGGTGCGGCTGATGGACTTCGGGTTGGCGAAGTTTCTGGCCGACGACGCAGCGGTGACCGCCGACGGCCGGCTGGTGGGCACCTTCCGCTACATGGCTCCGGAGCAGATCCTCGGCGAGCCCTTGGACGGGCGCGCCGATCTCTACAGCCTGGGAGTGATCCTCTACGAGCTCCTCTCCGGGCGGCCGCCCTTCGACGCGAAGACGCCCTACGAGCTGTGGCAGAAGGTCCTGGAGACGGACGCGCCTCCCCTCACCTCGCTCAACCTGGGGACCGACCTGCAGCTCGCGCGGGTGGCGCACCGGCTGATCCGCAAGGAGCCTCCGGAGCGGTACCAGACTGCCGAAGAGGTGTACGAGGCGCTGTCGGAGTAGGCGTGAGCGAGCGAGAGCTTCTGGTGGACGCGTCGGGGGCGGGCCAGCGGGCGGACCTCTTCGTGGGCCACGCGCTGGGGCTTTCGCGCGCCCGGCTCAAGGAGCTGTTCGAATCCGGCAAGGTGCGCATCGACGGCCGGCGGGCGAGAAAGGGAGACCGGGTGGCGGCCGGGCAGCGGGTGTCGGTGCCGATCGAGGAGGCGCCGCTCGCTCCTGTGCCCGAGCCGGCCGCCGAGCTGCGAGTCCTCTGGTCCGACGACTGGCTGGTGTTCGTGGACAAGCCGGCCGGCGCGCCCTCGCACCCTCTGCGCCCGGGAGAGCTGGGGACAGTGGCGAACGCGCTCTCGGCCCGCTACCCCGAGTGCGCCTTGGCCTCGGAGGACCCGCGGGAAGGAGGCCTCTGCCACCGGCTCGACTCGGAGACCTCCGGGGTGCTCTTGGCAGCGCGGAGACGCGAGGCGTGGCAGGCGGTGCGCGCGGCGTTCTCGGCGCGGAAGGTGGACAAGCGCTACTGGGCACTGTGCACCGGGCCGATCGCGGGCGAGGGAGAGATCGACCTTCCCTTGAGGCACGCGCGGTCAGACCGCGTGGAGCCGGCCCCCGCGGGAGGGGCGGGGACCCGCGAGGCGCTCTCCAGCTTCAAGGTGCTCTCGCGCAAGGGCGAGCACGCGCTGGTGGAGGTGCGGATCGTGACCGGGGTGATGCACCAGGTGCGGGCGCACCTCTCCGCGATCGGGGCGCCCATCGTCGGCGACGAGCTGTACGGCGGCAGGCCGGCGCCAGAGCTGGGCCGAGTCTTCCTGCACGCCCGCGCGCTGGAGCTGGCCCACCCCGTCACCGGCCAAACGGTGCGGGTGGAGAGCCCGCTGCCCCAGCAGCTCCGCTCCGAGCTGGAGCGGCTCGGCCTCGCCGCCGCTACTCCCCCATCGCCTTGATGATCACGCGCTTGCGGCGCTGGCCGTCGAACTCGGCGTAGAAGATCTGCTGCCAGGGGCCGAGATCGAGCTCGCCGCGCGTGACCGGGACCATCACCTCGTGGTGGACGAGGAGCGACTTGAGGTGGGCGTCGCCGTTGTCCTCGCCGGTCCGGTGGTGGAGGTAGCCGGGATCGAACGGAGCCAGCTTCTCCAGCCAGCGCCAGATGTCCTCCCACAGGCCAGGCTCGTTGTCGTTCACGAAGATGCCGGCGGTGATGTGCATCGCAGAGACGAGCACCATGCCCTCGTCGATCCCGCTCTTCCTCACCACCTTGGCGACCTCTTCGGTGATCCGGACGAGCTCCCGCCGCTTCTTGGTCTCGAACCACAGGTACTCGGTGGCGGTCTTCATTGCGCCTGCATAGCGCAGCGGGAGCCAGTCCGCGAAGCGCGATCCGCCCCGAGCTGGCGACCGAGCTCGGCCCTTCAGTAGTGGCAGAAGCCCGGCGAGGTGAAGCCTTCCACCTCGGTGCAGCGCGCCCCCGGAGGACACTCGCGCGCGGCGTTCGTGCCATCGCAAGTACAGACGTTGCCCAGGCAATCCTGGTCGCTCTGGAGCCCGCCGGTTCCGTTCGGCGGGCAGGTGGAAAGGCTCGAGCAGGCGCACTGGCCCGAGCGAATCGTCCCGAAGCTCACCGGCATGCACGGCCTGGCTCCCGCGCACGCGATGCCGCAGCCTCCGCAGTTCGCATTGTCGCTGCTCAGGTCCTTGCACGGTGCGAGATCCCGGACCGAGCAGGGGGCGCATCTCCGGAAGACATTCGCAGCCCAGGTTGGAGGCGCAAGCAGCCTAGGCGCGAGGAGGGAGCAGGCTGGTGGGCCTGTGACCGACGAGCCGCCCCCCAAGGCTCCGGTTGGGGGGCAAGCCCCCCGACGCGATGCGCAGCGGATCGGACCGGCCTGCGACGGGAGGGATCTCGCACAGTACAGCTAGCCGGCCGTGCCGGCCTCCGGGCTATCATCCGCCGCATGTCGCGGGTCCTCCTGGGGTCGATGCTCGCGCTGGCGATGGGAGCAAACGGAGACCTCGAGGAGGCCCGGCGGCTCTACGACTCCATGCTATTCAGGCTGGCGGAGGCGCAGCTTCGGTCCTTGGTCCGAAAGGCGCCGCCCCAGGACGTCCGGCGGGAGGCTTACGATCTGCTCGCGCGCGCGCTCGCAGCGCAGAGCCGGCTCGAAGAGGCGGAGGCCGCATACGCCCAGCTGCTGGAAGCGGACCCGCACGCGCCCGGACCCCGGGACGCCGCACCCAAGGTCCGCAAGGTCTTCCAGCGCGCCAAGGAGCGCCTCTATCCGCCCGGCTTCGCCCAGCTCGAGCGAGTCCCGGCGGAGGAGCCGGTGGTCGAGGTCCGCTTGGTGGACCCTTGGTCGATCGTCCGAGAGGTGGTGTTGATGCAGGCCTTGGGCCCCTCGGGCTACTCGGGCGGGCCGATGAAATTCGAGCCGGGAGGGGCGCGCGCGGCGATCAGCGGCGCACCGTCCTCCGAGCCGGTTCGCTGGTATGTCGAGGCGCGGGATGCCGAAGGCCGCGCGGTCTGCCAGCTCGGCCACCCTTCCGCTCCTTTCAGCTACTCGGTCGAGGCTCCTCCACTCGACGCGGAGGAGCCGCGCGAGCAGCCGAAGCTCGAACCTTTGGCGGCCTTGCCCCCAGAGCCTGCGCCCGAGGTGGTGGTAGTCCGACAAGGGCTTCCGGAGGCGCAGCCCTACCGGCCGGTGGCCCTGGGCCTTCTCGGCGGGGCGCTGGCGTCAGGGTCGGCCGGCCTGATTCTCGGCATTCGCTCGAGCCAGGCACGCTCGCAGATTCTGGGCGCGCCGGTCGGCCCCAGCGGCCGGGTGTCGGGGCTCACCCAGCGGAGGGCGTTCGAGCTGGAACGGCAGATGAAGTCGGACGCCGCAATGGCGAACGGGCTCTTCATCGGCGCGGCAGGGCTGGCCATCGCGGGCTCGGTGCTGCTCTGGATGGCCGGCGCTCCACCCTCCGGCGAAACAGGAGCCGTCTCCAAGTGAGGCTCTTTCCCGCGGCGTGGCCGGCGACGCTGGCGCTCTTCGGAGTCGGCTGCACCTGCGCCGGCGTCGGGGTGGAACAGATGCGGTTCGATTGCTCGGCCGACCTGGACTGCGCGGACGGCTTTTCGTGCATCGACGGCGAGTGCGCCCTGCCGTCAGAGTCAGGGGACGCGGGAGCCTGCGACGGCGGCGCTGAGCCCTGTCCACCCGCGAGCGAATGCGACGCGGGGGTCGAGCTGTGCGGCGACGCGGTGGACAACGACTGCGACGGGCTCATCGACTGCCAGCAGCCGAGCTGCCTGCACAGGCGCTGCCGCGACGACAACCCGGCCGCGTTCTGCTGCGGGATCGGCGCCAGCCAGGATTTCTGCAAAGACCTGGGCTCCGACGATGCCAACTGCGGCGCCTGCGGCGTCCGCTGCAAGGCCGGCTTTTTTTGTAGTCCCGTCTCCAAGGGCTCCCTCTACTCGGGCCGGTGCGGCTGCAACAGCGACGCGGACTGCGCCGGGCCCGGAGGCGGTCTCGGCAGCGACCAGGACTGCGTGTCGTCACGCTGCTCCTGCAATGGGACGAACGCCGCCGCCGAATGCCCTTCCCCCTCGAAGTGCACCGAGGTGGAGGGGCTCACCAACCCGGGGTGGTGCCACTATTGAAGGGCCGATGAGCGCGCCCCACAGCGAGCGCCTGGGGAAGTACCTGCTCGGGCACCGGCTCGCAGTGGGAGGGATGGGGGAGGTGTACGTGGCGGCGCGGCCGGGGGCGAGCGCGGCGAAGCCGCTGGTGCTCAAGCTGCTCTTGCCCCACCTGAACGACGACGAGGACGCGGTTGCGGGCTTCCTCCAGGAGGCGAAGCACGTCGCCCGCATGAACCACCCGAACGTGGTGCAGATCCTCGACCTCGGGCTGGAGTCGGGCCGCTACTTCCTCGCGATGGAGCTGGTGCGCGGAGTGTCGATGACGGCGTTGATGAAGGCGATGGTGGCGGCGGACTCGCGGCCGTCAGAGGAGGTGATCCTCCACGTGGGGAGGGCGCTCTGCGCCGGCCTGCACCACGCGCACGAGCAGCGCGGGCCCAACGGGCCGCTCGAGCTGGTCCACCGGGACGTCACCCCGCGAAACGTGCTGCTCTCGGTGGACGGCGAGGTGAAGCTGATCGATTTCGGGATCGCCAAGGGCCGCGAGTCGAGCAGCCGGACGCCCTCGGGCTTCGTGAAGGGGACTTTGGGCTACCTGGCGCCGGAGCAGATCCAACTTCGCAAAGTGGACCGGCGGACCGACGTCTACGCGGCGGGAGTGACGCTGTTCCACTTCGCCACTCTCGTGCCGCCGCTCCAACGGGGGAGCAAGGCGGAGACTTACCGGGCCATCCAAGAGGAGCCGCTCCCCGACCTGGCCATGGTGCGCCCCGGGCTGAGCAAGCCACTCGCCGAGGCGATTGCCCGGGCCACTGCGAAAGATCCGGAAGCGCGCTTCAGCACCGCCCGGGAGCTGGAGGAGGCGCTTCCCAGGCCGTCGGAGGGCGCCCGCGCTCGGCTGGGAGCGATGGTGCGGGCCCTCTGCGGCCGCGACGTGGACCAGCTCGACGCGAAGGCGGAGCTCAGCACCTCGCTGCTCACCCTCGAGCTGACCGGCGAGCGGTCGGGGCTGACCGGACCGGTGGACGCCGCGACCATCATCCAGGCGGTGCCTTCCTCTCCTTTGCGAACACGGGCCCGCTGGCTTGTGGCGGTGGCGGCCTCCCTGGGAATCGCGGCGGCGGCGGCCATCATCGCCTGGCCGGACGCGGAGCCGGGGACCAGCGCTGCGGCGGGAAGCGGACTTCCGCCGCGAAGCACAGCTCCGGGGGCAGGTACCACTCGGCCGGGAGGCGTCTCTCGGTCGGAAGGCTCCACGCGGTCGGAAAGTGCGCCTTGGCCAGATGAGCCGGCGTCCGGGCCGAGGACGCCGCCCTCCGTGGCAGCCGGGTCATCGGAAAGCAGGTCGGCGCGGCCGAGGGCCGCCGCGCCCTCGTCGGGCACCTCGGTCCAGGGCAGTTCCGCCCGCCTCCACACGCGCGCTGCTGCTGCGGACCGCGGCGAGGGCTTCCTCACCGTCGACGCCGTCCCCTGGGCCAACGTGTGGCTGGGCGGCAGGGCCATTGGCGAAACTCCCATCGACAGCTACCCTGCGCCGGTTGGCACCCACAACGTCCTGCTGGTGAACCCGGAGACGGGCAAGCGGGCGACGCGGCGAGTGAAGGTGCAGCAAGGCAAGACCGCCTTCCTCAAGGTCGACCTTCGATGACGGGCACGCGTTCGAGCGGCACCGAGCAGCTCTCCGGCAACACCGGGGACAGACTCGCACCGGTGCGGGTGACCGCCATCGACGGTCCCGGCAAAGGGGCCGCCGCCCGGCTCGAGGCCGGCACCATTCGGATCGGAAGCGATCCGAGCTGCGATCTGGTGCTCCCGGACCGATCGGTCTCTCGAGTGCACCTCACCGCCGAGCTGTTGCGCGGCGCGGTGCGGGTGCGCGACGCCGGCAGCCGGAACGGAACCTTGTTCCTCGGGGCGAAGATCGCCGAAGCGCGCATTCCCATCGGCGGCACGGTGAAGGTGGGGAGGACCACCTTGCGCTTTTCTCCCGCCACCTCCGGCCTGGAGCCGAGCGAGCGCGACGAGCTGGGAGGGCTGATCGGAGGGTCGGTGCCAATGCGGCAGCTGTTCGCACAGCTCGAACGGCTTGGGCCACAGAGCACCACGGTGCTCGTCCAGGGAGAGACGGGGACCGGCAAGGAGGCGATCGCCCGCGCGCTGCACGCGCTCTCGCCCGGCGCCGCGGGTCCCTTCCTGGTGTTCGACTGCGCCTCGGTGAATCCGAACCTCATCGAGAGCGAGCTTTTCGGGCACGCCAAGGGCGCCTTCAGCGGGGCGGAGCGGGCGAGGCCGGGCGCGCTCGAGTCGGCGAGCGGCGGGACCCTCTTCCTCGACGAGGTCGGCGAGCTGCCCCTCGAGCTGCAGCCCAAGCTCTTGCGGGCGCTCGAGTCGCGGGAGTTCAAGCGGGTGGGCGACAACGCCGTCCGCCGCGCCAGCGCCCGCTTCATCGCCGCCACCCACCGCGACCTGGCGGCGGAGGCAAAGGCGGGCCGCTTCCGGCTGGACCTGTACTACCGCCTCGCGGTGGCGACGGTGAGAGCGCCTCCCTTGAGGGAGCGGCCGGAGGACATCGCTCCGCTGGCGGCGCACTTCGCCCGCCAGGCGCACGGGGCGGAGTTCTCTCTTTCGGCCACCACGCTGGCGATGCTCCAGGCCGACCCCTGGCACGGCAACGTGAGGGAGCTGCGAAATGCGGTGGAGCGGGCCTTGGCGCTCGGAAGCCCCTCCGAGACAGCCGCCTCCAGCCGGGCGGAGCCGGCGTTCAAGGAGGCGCGGGCAGAGGTGCTCCATCGCTTCGAGCGCGACTACCTGGCCGGGCTGCTCGCCAAGCACAAGGACAACGTTTCGGCGGCCGCCCGCGCGGCGAAGCTCTCGCGCACCCAGTTCTACCGGCTGCTGCAGCGGCACGGGCTCATGTGACGCCAGGCCCCACGGGGCGGAGCAGTCACACGGCGACCGGGTGACCCCTGCACCCACCTGTTCCGTGATTGTGACAGCTGGAGCGCGCGCCCGCGTGGGAACGGCGTTGGCCAGGCGGGGGATCGCCGCTGAATCACTGGCCTGGCAACCGGCATTGCGTTTGCGACAGGCCGCAAGCGATTCCGGAGAAGACCATGCGAATCGCTTGCATCGCTCTCGCCGCGACCCTGGCCAGCGGCTGCTCTTGTGGAGGCGGACTCGGGGAGGCTTGCTTTGGGCCCAACTGCGACGCTACCCCCTGCTCTGGGAGCGCCTGCAACGGGGCCCCGGCCGGCGCTCCCTGCACGGCCGCCGGCCAGTGCGTCTCCGCCCGGTGCGTATCGGGCTCCTGTGCGGCGGTGCCGAACGGGCTTCCCACCGGCGGAAGCTGTGTCCAGGCCGCCGACTGTACCTCCGGGCGCTGCACCAACGGCGTCTGCGTGGACTCGAGCGTCCGCCGCTCGGGCTGCAAGCACCTCGACGTGGTCATCTCGGTCGACAACTCGAGCAGCATGCAGCAAGAGAAGTCCGCGATGCGTTCGATCGTCTTCCCCGCGTTCGCGCAGGTCCTCAAGCGAATCGACGGTCTGCAAGACTTTCGGGTGGGCGTGCTCGACGCCTGCCCGTTCCCGGCGAACTTCCACACCCGCGGGCTGGGCGGCGACTGCGGCTTCCAGAGCGGCAAGGTGTGGATGGACGGCAACTCCACCAGCCTGGTGTCCGAGTTCGCCTGTGTCGGGGACATCACCTCCAGCGACATGCAGTGCACCGGCTCCAACGACGACGAGCAGCCGGCGTCGGCGGCGGCGACCTCCCTGGAGCCGCCGATGCTCACTGGACCCAACGCGGGCTTCCTGCGCGACGACGCGGTGCTGGTGGTGGTCGCCATCACCGACGAGGACGAGCAGCCCACCCCCAATCGCACCGCCCAGCAGGTCTACGACCGCCTGGTCGCGGTCAAGGGAGGAGACGTCAGCCGGATGGTCTTCCTGGGCATCGGGGGAAAGGCCGCCTGCACCGGCGTGTACGGCAACGCGAAGGAGGCGGTGAAGCTCAAGGCCGTCACCGAGTTGTTCGCCGCGCAGGGCCGCGGCCTCTTCTGGGACCTCTGCGCGGGCCGGCTGGAGGACGGGCTGGAGCAGGTGATCAAGGTGATCGCCGGAGCTTGCGCCGCCTTCCCCGAGGCGGGAGGAGCCGGCCGCC
The DNA here is from genome assembly GCA_016191815.1 of Myxococcales bacterium. Classification (GTDB taxonomy): domain Bacteria; phylum Myxococcota; class Myxococcia; order Myxococcales; family Myxococcaceae; genus JACPVI01. The sequence continues at coordinate 17,541 of JACPVI010000082.1, read as the reverse complement.
CCTGCACGAGCGGAGGCCAGTGCGCCTCCGGGCAGTGCACCTCGGGGCTGTGCGAGGGCGGCTCGGGCGGGAAGCCGGGGGGCAGCCCCTGCACCGACTGGAGCGAGTGCTCTTCCGCCCTCTGTACCAACGGCTTCTGCGAAGGCGGCACGGGCGGAAAGCCGGGCGGGAGCCCCTGCGCCAGCGGCGGGGAATGCGAGTCGGGCCGCTGCACCAATGGCCTGTGCGAGGGCGGCTCCGGCGGCCAACCGGATGGCAGCCCCTGCACCAGCGGCGGGCAGTGCGCCTCCGGCCTGTGCAGCGGTGGGACCTGCGGCCCGGGAATCAACTAACGAGTCAGCGGACCCACGAGACTGCCGGGCCCTTGAAACGCCGCCTCACCGCGAGGTGCCAGAGCGCGCCGAGCAACAGAAGGCATCCGCCGAAGGTGTAGCCGGCGAGCTGGTTGGGCGGCAGCACGAACAGCACCGTCACCACCGCCACCCAGGCGAGGGCCACGGCGTTCACCGGGTCGGAGTAGCGGCCGAGGTCCCACGGCCCCCGGTTCGCCCAGCGCCCGCTTCGCCGGGCCCACAGGCCGATGGCGATCGGCACCGCGTACGAGGCGTAGAGGGCGATGGTGCTCAAGGCCACCATCGCCGCGTAGGCGTCTGCCCAGAGGGCCACTCCGAACGCCGCCGCCGCCGACACCCAGACCGCCACATGCGGGCTCCGGAAGCGGCTGGACACCTTGGCGATGTGCCGCGAGGCCGGCAGCCCGCCGTCGCGGGCGAAGGCGAACAGCATCCGCGAGTTGGAGGTGATGGAGGACAGCCCGCAAAACCACATCGCGCCGATCACCAGCCAGACCAGCGCGCCGCCCAGCCCTTCGCCCAGCGCGGACCGCAAGACGTGGATGAACGGGTTCCCCGCGGCCGCGGTGGAAGACAGATCGCCGATGGCCAGGGTCACCGCGAGCAGCATGAGGTAGCCGGCCACCCCGCTCACCGCCACCGAGAGGAAGATGCCCCAGGGGGCGTTGCGGGTCGGATCCACCGTCTCCTCGGTGACGTGCGCGCTGGCGTCGTAGCCGGTGAAGGTCCACTGCGCCTGGAGGAGCGCGACCAGGAAGCCGTACGGGTAGAGGGTGCCCTCGGAGGTGAACTTGGTGAGCAGGAAGGAGGCGTCCTGCTTGGGCGCGAGGAGGAGCAGCGCGCCCACCAGCAGCGCCACCCCCGCCAGGTGGTACCAGGCAGAGAGCCAATTCAGCAGCGAAACTGCCCGCACCCCCACGTGGTTCAGCACGGCGTGGGAGACGAGGATCACCGCATAGATCGGCAGCACGTGCTGGCGATCGGAGGGCCAGCCCAGCATCGCCGCGACGAACTCCGAGAGGCCATAGTCGATGCCCGCGGTGATGGCGAACTGGCCGATGCTGTTGAGCCAGGCGGTGAGGTAGCCGGGGCCAGGCCCACCGAGCATCGCCGCCCAGTGGTAGAGCGCCCCCGCGGTGGGAAAGGAGCTGGCGAGCTGGGCGAGGCTCGCCGCCACCGCCAGCGTCATCACCGTCACCAGGGGCCAGCCCACGCTCATCACGAAGGGGCCTCCGAAGCGAAGGCCGTGGCCGTAGAGGGTCACCGCCCCGGTGAGGATGGAGATGATCGAGAACGAGACCGCGAAGTTCGAAAAGCCGCCCATGTCCCGCAGGAGCTGCTGGGCGTATCCCAGCCGTTGGAGCTGGGCCTGATCCGCCTGGAGCTGCTGATCGCGTTCGATCCCCACCCGGGCGTTGTAGCAGACCGCGGGCCGGGCGAGATCAGGGCGCGAGCGCCTCGAGCTTGGGCAGCTCCTCGAAGTACACCAGCGTCTTCATCTCGTCGCGGTCCTCGATGTCCAGGCACACCAGCTGCCCGGCGTCGTTCTCCTCGAGGTAGACGTGCTCCGGCCGCGCCACCTGGTGCCTGAACGGCCCTTTCTCCGTCGCGAAGGTGAGGTCGATCGCCCCCAGCGCCTGGCCAGCCTCTTCCACGTCGATCCCCACCAGCGACAGGTGCTGGCCGAGAGGCTGGTTGCCGAGCTCGGGGCCCGCCACCTGCACGCGCACCGGCTTGTCCTGCTCGAGCTCGGAGAGCCTGTGCAGGAACTCGGGCCAGCGCGGGCGATCGATCTCCCGTGTTTTCGGCATTTGAACTCCTCCATGAGCAACGTGGAGACGGCAGCGCCGGTGGTGCAAGATGGGGGTGGGTCGCATGGCCGGTCCCAACCAGCAAGCCGAGCGGAGGCCCCGCCACTCGTTCGAGGAGCACACCGGGGAGGTGCTCGTGCGCCTGGAAGCGCCGAGCCTCGAGGGGCTGTTCGCCGAGGCGGGGAGAGCCCTGGCCGAGCTGCTAGCCGGTGAGCCGCCTGTGCCCAAGGGGCAGGCCGAGAGGGTGCAGCTCGAGGCGCCGGACCGACAGACGCTGCTCGCGGACTTCGTGAACGAGCTGATCTTCCTCTCGGAGACGCGGAAGAAGGTGTACTCGGAGCTGGAGGTGGAGCGAGTGGAGGGAGGCGCGCTCTCGGCACGGGTGCGGGGGGCGGAGCCCGACTCGCTGCGCACCGCGGTGAAGGCGGCCACCTTCCACCGGCTGGAGATCTCCGAAGGGCCCGGCGGCTACTCGGCGACGCTGGTCCTGGACGTGTGAGGCGACATGGGACCCCCACCGCTCAAGCAGATCGGCCCGGTGATGTACGAGGTGGACAAGAGCTTCCGCGAGGACATGCGCGTCCCCGCCCGGGTCTTGGCGGACGCAGCGCTCCTGGAGCAGATCCGCCGGGACAAGAGCCTCGAGCAGCTGGTCAACGTGGCGACGCTGCCGGGCATCACCCGCCAGGCGATCGGGATGCCGGACATGCACGAGGGCTACGGCTTCCCGGTGGGAGGGGTGGCGGGCACGGTGCTCCCGGACGGAGTCATCTCCCCGGGCGGCATCGGCTTCGACATCAACTGTGGCGTCCGGCTGCTCGCCTGCGAGCTTCGCCGGGAGGAGCTGGACGACCGGCTGGAGCAGGTGGTCCACGAGCTGAGCCGGAGCGTGCCCACCGGCTACGGCCGTCACGGACGGCTCTCGCTCTCGCACGGGGAGCTGGACCGGGTCCTCGAAGAAGGCGTGCCCTACCTGGTGCGGGAGCTGGGACTGGGACTCGAGGAGGATCTCGAGCTGATCGAGTCGCGGGGGAGCCTCTCCGGAGCCGAGGCCGGCTGCGTCTCCGAGAGGGCCAAGCAGCGCGGCGCGGACCAGCTCGGCACCCTCGGGGGCGGCAACCACTTCCTGGAGGTGCAGTCGGTGGACGAGGTGTTCGACCTGGGCGCGGCGCGTTCGCTCGGGCTCGCGGAGGGACAGGTCACCCTCCTCATCCACACCGGCTCCCGGGGGCTGGGACACCAGATCTGCACCGACTACGTGCGGTCGATGGACCAGTCGCTGGCGCGGCATGGCCTCACCCTGCCTGACCGGCAGCTCGCCTGCGCGCCCTTCTCCTCGCCCGAGGGCCAGCGCTACTTCGCGGCGATGTGCGCGGCGGCCAACTTCGCTTGGTCCAATCGGCAGGTGCTCACTCACCGCGCCCGCGAGGTGTTCGGCCGGGTGCTGGGCAAAGAGGGCGCACGGCTCCGGGTGGTCTACGACGTGGCCCACAACATCGCCAAGCTGGAACGCTACGGAGGAAGGGAGCTGTGCATCCACCGCAAGGGGGCGACGCGCGCCTTCGGCCCCTCCAGCCAGGAGATTCCGCCCGCCTACCGGGGAGTAGGCCAGCCGGTGTTCATCCCCGGCAGCATGGGAACCTCCTCGTTCGTGCTGGTGGGCACCGACGCCTCGGCGGACATCTCGTTCTCCAGCACCTGCCACGGCGCCGGCCGAGCGATGAGCCGGAGCGCGGCGAAGCGCCAGGTGCGCGGAGAAGTGCTGCGCAGAGAGCTGGAGACCCGAGGAATCGTGGTGCGCTGCCCTTCCAACGCGGAGCTCGCCGAGGAGGCGCCGGTGGCCTACAAGGACGTGGAGCGCGTAGTGGAGGTGGTGCACCGGGCCGGGGTGGCGACCAAGGTCGCCCGGCTCAGGCCGCTCGGTGTGCTCAAGGGCTGACGGGTCAGCGGACCACCAGGACCGGCTTCCTGCAGATGTGCACCAGCCGGTCGGAGACGCTCCCCAGGAGCACCCTGGCCACCGCTCCGCGCCCGCGGTTTCCCACCACCACCAGGTCGAAGCCGCCGGCGTCCGCCGCGTCCGCCAGCGCCTCCGCCGGAGAGCCGAGGAGCAGCTGGGTGCGCGCCTGGGCCCCCGCCTCCCTGGCGATCCTTTGGGCCTCCTCCAGCACCGCCTTCCCGAAGCGGCTCATCGCCTGGTCCAGATCGACGGTGGTGATGCCGTAGAACTCCGACGGGTACGCCACCGGAGTGACCACGTAGGCCAGGGTCATCTCGGCCTTGAAAGGCGCTGCCAGGGCGGCGGCGTAGCGCACCGCGTGGTGCGAGGGCTCCGAGCCGTCCACCGCCACCAGCAGCCGCTTCATGGTGCCGCCGCCTCACTGGCCTCTGGCTGCGCTGCCGCCCTGAGCGAAGGCCTCAGCTCCCAGCCATTGCACCCGCTGGCGCCGAACACCTTGAGCTGGTAGCGCGACAGCTCCGGCTGCTCGCAGCGCGCCTCCTCGGCGGCCATCGGCACTCTCGCCGGGCTCGCGAAATATCGGCAGTGCATGCAGTGCCCCCAATCCCGGTCCGCCATGGCTCTTCTCCTTTCGCCCGCTCAAGCTGTGGGCGCGAAGGGGACCGGGCAAGCGCCGTCAGCCCGGCCGGGCGCAGGGCAGCCGTCCGTTTCGGGGAGCGGGCGGCAGCTCCAGGGCCGCACAGCTGCCCCGGCCGGCGCCGATGCGCATGGTGCCTTGGCGAGGTGGAGGGATCGGTGCTCGACCTGGTGGACGTGGGTGAGAGGCAGCTGGAGTCCTACCGCGGGATCGCGCCCGACGCCCTTCTCGATGGGCTCAGGAGGGAGGCGGGGCCGCTCCGCGGCGCGCGAGTGCTCCACGTGAACGCCACGCCCTACGGGGGAGGCGTCTCCGAGCTGCTCCGCTCGGTGGTGCCATTGCTGAACGACCTCGGGCTGATCGCTCACTGGCGCATCGTCAGCGGCGGGGAGTCGTTCTTCCAGGTCACCAAGCTCATCCACAACGGGCTGCAGGGAGCGCCCCGCGCGCTCAGCCAAGCCGAGCAATCCACCTACCTCGAAAACTCGCGGCTCAACGCCGCCGCCTTCACCGAGGAGTACGACTTCGTGTTCGTGCACGATCCGCAGCCCGCAGCCTTGCCCGAGTTTCGCGGCAAGGGCGAGGCGAAGTGGATCTGGCGCTGCCACATCGACACCTCCAACCCGCACCCTCCTGTGTGGGAATTCCTCCGTCCCTTCCTGCGGGCATACGACGCCGCCATCTTCACCCTCGGGGACTTCGTCCCTCCCGACTTCCCCATCTCGCCGGTGCAGCTCGTCCCTCCGGCGATCGATCCCCTGAGCCCGAAGAACCTCACGCTCGAGGAGGGCACTGCCCAGCGCATCCTGGAGTGGATCGGCGTGCGCACCGACCGGCCGCTCATCACCCAAGTGTCCCGCTTCGATCCGTGGAAGGACCCCCTAGGGGTGGTCGCCGCCTACCGGATGGCGCGCGAGGCGGTGAGCGGGCTCCAGCTCGCGCTGGTGGGCTCCTTCGCCCTCGACGACCCGGAGGGGTGGAAGGTCTACCGCGAGCTGGCCGAGCTCTCCCGGCGCGACCCCAGGGTTCACGTCTTCACCAACCTGGTGGGCGTCGGCAACGTGGAGGTGAACGCCTTCCAGACGCTCTCGGACGTGGTGGTGCAGAAGTCCATCCGCGAGGGCTTCGGCCTGGTGGTGTCGGAGTCGATGTGGAAGGGCACTCCGGTGGTGGCCGGCCGTACCGGAGGCATCCCGCTCCAGATGGCGGACGGAGTTGGGGGGATTCTGGTCGACTCGGTGGAGGAGTGCGCACAGGCGATGGTGGCGCTGCTCGGTGACCCGGAGCGGGCCCGGCGGCTGGGCGAGAGCGGCCGGCAAAGAGTGCGCGAGCACTTCCTATTGCCCAGGCTGGTGCTCAACGAGCTGTCGCTGCTGCGGAAGCTTTGGGGAGGCAAGGCGGTCTCCCGGCCGGCGCACCTCGCGGCGGGTCGAGACCCGGTGTGCGGGATGTCCCTTGGCGAGGAGCCGCCGCTCACCGCGGAAGTCCACGGCAGGCGGTTTGGCTTCTGCTCCGAGCTTTGCCATCTGACCTTCCTCCATCGACCGGAGAGGTACCTCGCGGCGGTCGGCGCGGTGGGAGCCGGCGCGCCAGGTCCCGCCTGATGCAGGGCCATGCTCAGCCGCTCGTTGATGGCGTGGTGCCTGGGAGTGGTCGCCCTGGTCGCGGCAGTGGGCGCCCTCCGAGGCGTTCCCGGCGTGGAGTTGGTGTGGGTCTCCATCTCCCTGGCGGTGGCGGTGGTGCCGGAGGGCCTGCCGGCGGTGGTCACCATCGCCCTCGCAGTGGGCGTTCAGCGCATGGCCTCGCGCAACGTCCTGGTGCGCAAGCTGGCCGCGGTCGAAACCCTCGGCAGCACAACGCGGTTCAGGCGCCGCCTGCTGGAGGCGGGCTGAGCGGCGAGGCGCTATCTTGAGGCCAATGGACGCGCCACAGGAGCAACCAGGCAGCCGACTGCTCACGGCCGAGGAGTTCTACCGGCTCTACGAGGGCAAGGACTTCGAGCTGGCGAACGGGAGGGTCGTTCCAATGCCGCCCACCGGGGGAGTGCACGGAAAAACGGACAGCCGGCTCGCAGAGCACCTGGGGCCGTTCGTCCGCCGGCACGGGCTTGGCGAAGTCGTTCTCAACACCGGGTTCATCCTGCGCCGCAACCCGGACGTCATTCGCGGGCCGGACCAAGCGTTCGTCTCCAAGGCGCGGGTTTCGGCCTCGCCGATGCCGGAGGAAGGATTCTGGCCGGTGGCTCCGGACCTGGTGGCGGAAGTCATCTCTCCCAGCGACTCGGCAGAGGTCCTGGCGGAGAAGCTGCGCGACTACCTCACCGCGGGCGTTAGGCTTTTGTGGTTCATCTACCCGCGCCCGCGAAGGGTCCACGTCTTCCGCCCCGGAGGACAGATGCGAATCCTCGAGGGCGAAGACGCCCTGGACGGAGAGGACGTGGTACCGGGCTTCACCCTTCCGCTCCCGCTCCTGTTTGGGTGAGCCGAAACTAGGGCTCCCCCGCGTCCGGGCCCTCCACCGCGAGCGGCTGCCTCAGGTCGGTGGGGACGCCGACTGATTGGTGGTCCGAGACCAAGCTCCATTCCTCTCCATCGCGGAGGAAGATGAACAGGCCGCGGAACGGCGGGAGGGTGAGGGCCTTCTTCCCCGTGCCGAGCGTGAGCACCACGTTGCCCGCCACCCAGCCCGTCTCGCCGCTCGGCGCCACCCTCGCCCGCACCCCGGGAGCGAGCTTCATGCTGAAGACCGCCTTCTCGAGCTGAGGGAGCTGCGCGCGCGCCCACTCCTTGAAGCTCTTCCCGCCCTCGAACACCTCGGCCGCGTCGGTGCCGATGAGCACCACCTCGTCCCGATCGGAGGTCCGCTCGATCTTGAGCTTCGGGTCGCCCACCAATCGCTTCACTCCTTCCACCAGCGGCTCGGCATCGGGCGGGACGTCGTTGGAAAGCTCGGCCGGGGCCCCCAGGTTCTCTCCCGCACTCGGCCGGTACAGATCCTCATTCGGGTAGCCCACCGAGGCGTGTACGGCGTCCAGCCGCCAGGATTTTCCGTCGAGGTAGGCGTGGGCGGTGAGGCGGACCTTCCACCGCCCCTTCACGCCTCCCTCGCCTCGCTGCTCCATCACCGGAAAGTCCCACAGCCACGCCGATTGGCCGCCGGGAGCCACCCCGACCTTCACCTCCGAGCCCTTGGCGTGGAGCGAATCGCCGACCAGCCCGATTGGAATGAGCTGGCGGCGCGCCTCCTCGACGCAGCTCTCCGGGCGGACGTAGGCATCGCCAGGTCCCAGGCCGAAGACGTGGGCGTCGCCGGCGGCATGTCCCGCCCAGGACTCCAGCTCGCCCTCTGCCAGTGCGGCATAGGCCCTGCGGGCCAACTTGCGGAGCTGTTCCTCCGGCGAGGGAGGCCTCACCTCCACCGGCTCGCGCTTGGGCGGCGGTGCCCGCGCGCAGCCGATCGCGGAGGCCGCGACCAACGCCACGAACAGCTTTCCAGCCGGGCTCAACGCTCTCGAACCTCCACTCCCCAGGGGCCAAGCCCGCCGAAAGGCGCGGGCGAGAGGTTGACCTCCACCTCCAGGGTTGGGCGCAGAAGGCGGAACAGCGTACCCTCGAAGGAAACCTGGGGCCATTCGCCAGCGATGTCCGCGAGGTGCCGCCGCCGGATGCGGAGCAAGGAGCGGTACTCCTCTCGCAATCGGCCGTTTCGCCCGTCGCGCCGCTGGCTCAGCTTGGAGCGTTCGAACGAGTCTGGAGACTGCGGGTCGCAAACCTCCGGCGCGCGGGCGATATGCTCCCGCTTCCTTCCCTCCGTGACCGAGCGGGCGAGGGCCGGATCCGAGTGGCTGGTGAAGAAGAGGAACGGCCGCTCCTCGCCGTACTCCTCTCCCATGAAGAGCAGCGGCAGGGCCGGCCCGAGGATCGTCAGCGCCGCGATCGGCTGGAGCGCCTCGAAGGGCAAGAGCGCCGACAGCCTCTCGCCGCACGGCCGGTTGCCGATCTGGTCGTGGTTCTGCGCCGCCGCCACGAAGCGGAACGGCGGCAGCCCGGAGGGGGACGTGCCGTGGGGCCGGCCCCGGAAGACCGAGCGCTCGCCCTGGAAAGCGAAGCCTTCTCGCAGCGCGCGCGCGAGCTGCTCGGGCCGGCCGAAGTCGACGTAGTAATGCTTGCGCTCGCCGGTCACCAGCGCGTGCAGCGCATGGTGAAAGTCGTCGGCCCACATCGCCGAGCAGCCCCAGCCTCCTCCGCTTTCGACTACCTGCCGGTCGTTGAGATCGCTCTCCGCGATCACGTGCACCCTGCGCCCACAGAGGGAGGCGCAGGCGGCCACCTCGTCGCACAGCTCCCGGACGATGTGGCGAAGGCTGTCGTCGGCAAAGGCGTGCACCGCGTCTAGCCGCAGCACGTCCACGTGGAAGTCGCGAACCCACTGCACAGCCGCCTCGACGATGTACCGCCTCACCGGCGCGGAGGACTCTCCGTCCAGGTTGAGGCCTTCTCCCCAGGGAGTGTGATGGGCGGAGCTGAAATATGGGCCGAACTCACCGAGGTAATTCCCCTCCGGCCCGAGGTGGTTGTAGACGACGTCGAGACACACCGCGAGGCCCAACGCGTGGGCGCGATCGACGAAGCGCTGGAGCGCCGCGGGCCCGCCGTAGGCCTCGTGCACCGCGAAGGGACAGACTCCGTCGTAACCCCAGTTACGTGCGCCGGCGAATGGCTGCAAGGGCATCAGCTCGACGCAGCTCACGCCCAGTTCGACCAAGTCCTCAAGCCTCGATGCCGCCGCGCCGAGCGTGCCCTCGTGGGTGAAGGTCCCCACGTGCAGCTCGTAGAAGACCAGCTCCTCCAGCGGCAACCCTCGCCAGCCTTCGTCGGTCCACTCGTGTCTTCGCGGATCGAAGAGCTGAGAGGCGGCGTGGACGCCGTCCCGCTGTCGCCGGGAGCACGGATCCGGCAGGGTGCGCCCGTCCGGAAACTGGTACGCGTAGCTCGCTCCTTCGGGCAGCCTCTCCGGGCAGACGAAGAAACCGTCCTGCGCCCTGGCCATCGGAATCGCCCGGCCGCCATGCCGAACCCAAAGCGCCGGGGCGCGCGGCGCCCAAACCCTCAAGGTGGCGCCGGCGCCCTCGTGCATGGGGCCGTGCAGGCTCGAGGGCATCGGTCCCTTGGCGGCCCGCCGCTACTTGAGGAATGCCTGCAGCTTGTCCTCGCCCTCCTCGCCCGCGTCGGGCGCGATGACGATCGTCTTGCCCTTGCCGATCACCACCACCACCCGGTCTCCGAGCGCCAGCGCCGCTTTGAGATCCGGGCGCGCCCTGAGCAGCGCGAAGTAGGCCGCCGACATGTACTTCACCTTGAGCTGGGTGCCCGGGTTGTCCAGGACCTCGCTGTCGATCCAGCCGCCGCTTCGGAAGACGTAGGTTCGGCCACCCGCCACTCGCACCGGATCCGACGCGGCCGGACCGCGCTGCTCTTCCTTCATCTCCTTCATCTTCTTGGAGACCGCGATGCCGCTCTTGCCCTCGGCGCGGCCCATCACGTCCGCCGCCTTGGCGTCGCCGAGGCCGGCGAAGTCTTCCGCTTCAGGGGCGGCGGAGGCGGCAGGCGCCTCGCTGGACCTGGGCGCTGACGGGGCGGGCGCGGGCGCGAACCGGCCCCGCTCGCCTCCGCCTCGGGGGCGATCCCAGAACGGCGGCGGGGGCGGCGGCGGCCTCTCGCGGCGAGCCACCACTGGCGGCGCCTGGTCCTCCACCACCAGGTAGGAGGTGTACGGGGTGACGATGCCGAACCGCTTGCCCAACGTCACCACCTCGTCGCGCAGCTCCGGGCGCTCGCCCCTCAGGCGAATCTCCTCCAGGAGGTAGCCCACCTTCCGGATCGCCCAGAGCCGGGGGATGAAGTCCTCGCTCTTTCGCTCCTTGGGAGCGGTGGCGCCATACTCGAAGGAGCGCTCCTGGCCGTTGACCTTCCCGGTGAGCTTCACCCTGGCGTCGCCCGGCTCGCGGTAGCGGCCCATCACCACGAGCTGCGAGCCCTTGAAGAGGTCCGGCAGCTTGCGGGGGTAGACGTCGTAGGCGGCGATCGACGACAGATCGAGGCCCAGGTCCGAGAGCACCGGGTGGCTCACCTTGTCGTAGAAGCCGGAGATCTTCACCTCGAACTCCTTCCCGTCGCGTACGAAGTCGCTGGTGCCGGTGCCCTCGGCGGCGAGCCGATCGAGCAGCCGCGCGTTCAGGTCCTCGCCCACCCCGAAGGTGAACACCCGGCTGCGGCCCTTGTTGGCGGCGGCGGCGTTCTTGGCGATCGCCTCCTCGTCGGTCTCGCCCACGGTGGGCTTGCCATCGGTGATGAAGAGCACGATGTGCGGCCCCGCCTCGTCCTGCAGTCCGTCTTTCAGCGCGCGGCGCATCCCCTCGTCGATGGCGGTCCCGCCCAAGGCCTCCAGCGAGTCCACGAAGGACACCGCCTTCTTCACCGCCTCCGGAGTCGCCAGCTTGGGCGCTTCGAACAGCGCCTCCACGTCGGTGGAGAAGCGCACCACGTTGAAGCGGTCTTGCGGGTTGAGCCGGGTGACGCAATAGCGCAAGGACTCGCGGGCCAGCTTCATCCGGTCACCCATCATCGAGCCCGAGGTGTCGACGACGAAGGTGATGCGCTTGCCGATGATCTCCTCCTTCTGTACCTCTGCCCGTGGGGCGATGAGCGCGAGGAAGTAGCCCGGCTCTCCTTCGCTCCGGAAGGCGAGCAGAGAGAGCCCGACCGCGCGGTCGGAGACCGTGTAGTAGAGGTCGAGGTCTTTGGAGATGTCAGCGCCCGGGCCCTGCTCCATGCCCACCACCGCGGCGTTCTCTCCCTTTCGCGAAACCGCCAACGGATGGGTGGGGGAGTAGACGCTCCGGATGGGAACCTTGGAGTTGATTGACGCGGAGAAGGTGAAGTCCTGCCTCACCGCCAGCCGAGGCGCGCCGCGGCTGCCCGCGCCCAGCGGGTAGTGGTAGCGGTAGAGGCCGCCCTGGAACTCGAGCACCTGCGAGAAACTGAGCTCGATGCGCTGCTCGCCGCGCGCGGGCACCGGGAAGACGCGGGCCCGGAAGACATCGTGGTCGATGTACTCGAGCAGCCCTGGATCCTGCAGCCGCCGCACGATGCCCTCGTAGATCGCGGTCGCCTTCTGCTTCTCCATCACCTCGCCTTTGGTCTTCACTCCGTTGATCCACAGGTAGAACTCGGAGAGGGCCGCCCCTTTCGGCAGCGGGAAGACGAAGTGGGCCTCGAGCTGCCTCGGGCCGTCGTTGACGAACACCTGCTCCACCTTGGTGACCGCGGCGCCGTCCTTGATGTCCGCGGTTACCCGCTGGTACTTGATCCCGAGGGGGCCCAGCGAGGTATCGGTGGGGATGAGCAGGCCCTGGGCAAGCGCGGCGGGAGCGACGAGCGCGAGGGCTAGTGCAAGGACCCGGCGAAGGGCGAGCATTTGGGGCTCCAAGTGTGAGCCTGCTTGGCAGACAGGCGAGTGGTGGCCTTGAACGACCCGGCAGGACCGGGGATCTGGGGGCACACCCTACCCCACATCGGCGTCGGTGAAGGTAATGTCCGCGGCATGTTGCCGGTGGGCGCGCTGGTGTGGAACGACAACCTGGTCAACCGGCTGCAGCTCGTGCTGGCGCTGGCGGGGCTAGGAGTCTTGGCCTGGGGGTACTGGCTGGCGCACAAGGGTCGGCCAGAGGCGTACCGGCAGCTTCGGGACACGGCGCTGCTCGCATTGGGGATCCTGGGGGCGCTCGCCTACTGCAACTTCGGGAAGCTGCACTTCGGCAACTTCATCCACACCTGGGACACCTTCCACTACTACATCGGCTCGAAGTACTTCTCCGAGTTGGGCTACGACCGGCTCTACGAGTGCACCGCGGTGGCGGACGCCGAGGCGAGCTACGAGCCGGTGAAGCAGCGGGTGTACACCGAGCTGCGCACCAACGAGATGGTGAAGGCGGACGAGATCCTCGCCCACCCCGAGCGGTGCAAGCAGCACTTTGGCGAGGCGCGCTGGGCGGAGTTCGTCCAGGACATCTCCTGGTTCCGGAGGAGGGTGAACAAGGACCGCTGGGAGCAGATCCAGCACGACCACGGCTACAACGCCACGCCGGTCTGGAACATGCTGGGCCAGCTCCTCAGCAACACTGGCCCGGCCAGCGGCGTCCAGGTCCCCCTGCTCGGCCTGCTGGATCCGCTTTGCTACCTCGCGCTGGCCGCGCTCATCTTTTGGGCCTTCGGCTGGCGGGTGCTGGCGGTGGCGCTGCTCGCGCTCGGCACCAACTTCGCCAACCGCTACTACTGGACGGGCGGGGCCTTCTTGCGCCACGACTGGCTGTTCTTCCTCGGCGCCTACGTGTGCCTGCTCAAGAAGGAGCGGTACTTCCTGGCCGGGCTGGCGATCGCCTACTCGACCTTGCTGCGGCTGTTCCCCGGGTTCGCGCTGGTGGGGCCACTGCTCGCGGCCGCGGACATCCTCTGGCGGGAGAGGCGACTCGACCGCAGGTACCTCAAGCTGTTCGCGGGCGCGGCGCTGGGAGTGGCGCTCTTGGTGCCGGCGAGCCTTTGGGCGAGCGGCGGCGTAGATGCCTACCGGAGGTTCGCGCAGAACACCCACAAGCACGCCACCACCCCGCTGACCAACCACATGGGGCTGAGGACCGCGGTGTCCTACCGGCCGTCGACCATCGGCGCCCATCTGCGCCAGTCGCAGGCGACGGATCCCTGGGCGGTGTGGAAGCAGGCACGGCTGCGGACCTTCGGCGAGGCGAAGCCGCTGTTCTACCTCCTGGCGCTGGCCTTCACCGCGCTGCTCTACCTCGCGGTGCGCGGAGTGGGCCACGAGCCATGGACGGCGGCGGCCCTCTCGGTGGCGATGATCGCCGTCGGCGCGGAGCTCACCTGCTACTACTACTGCTTCGTGATGGTGGTGGCGGTGCTGTTCCTGCTGCGGCGGGAGGTGGGGCTGCTGCTGCTCACGCTCACCGCGGTCACCCAGTTCATCGGCTGGGCGCCGCTGCCGAACATGTCGCGGTGGGAGGACGAGCAGTACACCGCGATGAGCTTCGCCTCGCTCATCGCCCTGGGGGGCGTGCTGTGGGTCTTCACTCCCCACGGCGCGAAGGGATGCCTTCCGCCGGACGTTCCCCCAGAGCCGCCCCCAATCCCACGCGCCGAGCACGCCAAGCGCGAGAGGCGCCGGAAGAAGAACCGCTGAGTCGAAGCCCGATCGATGCCCGCGAGGACCGATCAGTCCACCGGAGGCAGCCGGCGGGTCCACTCCTCGGCCGTCCAGCCATTCCTCGCGTGGCGGGCCCTGGCCTCCGTGCTCAGGTCCCACCACTGCACCCTGGCCTGCAATTCCTCCGGAAGCTCGAAGGGGCCGGGGTTGTGCGGGTCCAGCGCGTGTCGGGCTCCTTCCAGCGAAAGGCCCTGCGCGCCCAGCCCGAGCCGGGCGGTGCCCTTGATCGGCCCCACGTCCAGCGTGCCCTGCGAGGCGCCGCCGAACTCGCCCTCCCTGGGCGAGACGTGGGCGGTAGCCTTGAGGTTCCGCCGCGCGCTCAAGGTGAGGTCGACCCTCCCGGAGGTGTCGGCTTTCACCTCGGAGACTGGCGTGGAGAGCGTCGCCCTCACCTTCCTTTGGTCCTCCAGCTCGAGGGTGGCCACGGTTCCGCCGAAGCGGCCGGTGGCGCCCACGGTTCGCGTCACCCTGCCATCGCTGTCCCTCTCAGTGGAGGCATGGAACGGCCCGGATCGCCAAACCCTGCCGGCGGAGAATTTTCCGCGCGGCTCGCCTCCGCCGATCGTGCCGGTCGACTTCACCCAGGCGTCGCCAGCCTCCACCGCGGCGAAGCTTTCGATCCAGACGCTTCCCGGAGGGCGCTCGCCGCGCAGCTCGGCCAGGCGCCGAGATACGGCCTCCTGTGCCCTGGCGGCGTTGGGGTAGTCCATCGCCGAGAGCCAGTCCCTCGAGAAACGGCCAAAGTCAGGGTGCCCCTCGCGCAGCCCGAGCTGGGCGGGTGTTTGCGGCGGCACAAGGGGACCCAGCTCGCGGATGTCCGAGCCGGAGGCGGCCTGCCCCGCCGCCGCAGCGTAGCGGTCGAGATATGCCTCGTACTGCCGGCAGTAGGCGCCCGCCGCATCGAGGGCGTGCCGGTGAATGGCCGAGCGGATTGCCGGGGGCAGCTCCGCGTCGTTCACGTAGACGCTCGGGGTGGCAGGAGGCTGGAGGGAACCCGACGGCTGCACCTCGCCGCTCGGAACGATGAAGCCCTTCGACTCCGCCTGTGAAAGGAGCTGATCCCTGGCAGGGCGATCGAGACGGCCGACGTAGCGGTCGAGGAGCTCGCGCCGGTTCATCTCCTCCATCGCCGACCGGTAGTCCTTTGGCGACAGGCTGGCGAGCGCCGAGTGGACCGCGCCGACATCGCGGTCAGTCACCTTCCAGTCGAGCACGCCGTACTGCAGCGCCTTTCGGATGCTGTCCATCGCCTCCTCCGGCGGCCGGAAGGCTTCGCCCCGGGCGGCGCGCTCGGTCATCGGCGAAGCATGGTGTCCAGGTGGCTGCCTCCGCCCACGGGCTGCGGAGGTTGCCGGCTCCTCCGGATCGCTGGCGGTGGAGGAATAGGGAGAGGTCGAGTCGAGCAGCGGCTTGACGCTCATGGTCGGCTCCGCGTTTGGGGTTCGGCCTTCGCCTTGCGAGCCCCTTGCCAGCCGGCGCAGTCAAGGAAGATGGGCAGTTGGACTGCCGCCCGTCTCGGACTCGGGACGGCCGTCCCAGTCTCAGGCCGCGGACTCGCGCGTCCTTCGCGGCCGGGGTGCGCTGGCGAACGTGGCGACCAGGACCCCTTCGCGGAAGACCCAGAGGCTGCCGGGCGCACCGTGCACCCACACCTCGTTGCGGGTGAGCGGAGTGGTGGCCACTACCGCGACCCGGTCCTTGGGGGTGGTGACGGTGGAGAAATCCACGCTGACCTCGTCGTCGGTGAGCGTGGCGCGGTGGAAGGGCGCCTTCCGCACGATGTGGCAAAGGCGGGTGTCGCATCGGGCGTAGAGACAGGAGCCGTCGCCGAGCAGGAAATTGAACACCCCGTTCCTCCCCAACTCCGCGCTGAGATCGGCGATCGCCTGACGAAGCTCGCTGGCCCGAGCGGGGTAGCCTCCAAAGCCGCTGCGCAGCCCCTCGAGGAGGAGGCAGAAGGCCCGCTCGCTGTCAGTGCTGCCGATGGGGGCGAAGCGCCCGAGCTTCTTCGAGCGCAGTCCTCTCACGGTGCCGTTGTGGGCGAAGACCCAGGAGCGCCCCCACAGCTCGCGCGCGAACGGGTGGGTGTTGGCGAGCGCCACCTGGCCTCGAGTGCGCCTGCGGATGTGCGCGATCGCCAGCTCGGTCTTGATGGGATGGCCTCGGAGGAACTTGGCCAGCGGGCTGCCGGCGCAGGGCCGCGGCTCGAGGAAGATGCGGGCGGCACGGCCTTCGTAGAAGGCGAGGCCCCACCCGTCCGAGTGCGGGCCGGTGTTGCCGCCCCTCAGGGAGAAACCAGAGAAGGAGAAGATGATGTCGGTGGGGGTGTTGCACTCCATTCCGAGAAGCTCGCACATGTCTCGGCCTCCGCGGCGGGCCGACATTACCAGGCCCCGGCGAGTCAGGCCTGGACAAGCTGGACTGCCAGCAGATCGAGCGGGTGCAGCAGCAGCGCCTTGGCGCCGCTCCGCGAGAGCTCCTCGCGGCCGCGGAAGCCCCAGAGGACGCCCACCGGGTACATGCCTGCGGCGCGGGCCGTCTCCATGTCGATCGGCGTGTCTCCGACGAACGCGCATCGGCGGGGATCGACCCCGAGCGTGCGCGCGACCTCGAGCGCCTGCGAAGGATCGGGCTTGCGCGGCAGTTCGGGTCGGGAGCCGCCGACGAATGCGAAGCGATGCCGGCCGAAGAGCCGGGTCACCACCGCACGGGCGAAGTCGTCGTCCTTGTTGCTGAGCACCGCCGAGGGCACGCCTCGCTCCAGCAGGGCGTCCAACAGCTCGACTGCGCCGGGATAGGCGGTGGTCTGGTCGGCGAAATGGCGGGAGTGGTGCTCGCGGTACCCGGCGATCACGCTCGGCGACAGCTCCTGCCTGCCGGGAGGGATCGCCCGCGAGGCGAGCACCGCCAGGCCCTCCCCTACCATCCTGCGGTACTCGCCAGGCTCGTGGGTGGGCAGGCCGTGCGCCGAAAGCGCGTGGTTCATCGAGGCGGCGATGTCCGCCAGGGTGTCGGCGAGCGTCCCGTCGAGGTCGAAGATCGCCGCCGAGAACGAGGTGGTTTCCATGCGATGAAGGAGTGTCTCCTCGAGAAGGTAGCCTCTTCTCTACTCGCTCCGCTGCGCGCGCTGTCCGGTGCACCTGGGCAGGCGCCGGCGGGCTCGCGGTGCGGCGAGTGCGAGCAGGAGGAGCCAGCTGGCGGCCGGGAGGCTGCCCGCTCCGCAACCGCAACCGCCTCCCCGGAGGCTCAGCTCGTCGTCCTCACTCCAGCCCCCGTCGGAGACCGGAACCCCGGCATCGTGTGCGCCTCCATCGCCGGTGCCGCTGTCTTCGGCCCCAGCGTCACTGGTGCCGCCATCACCGATTCCGGCGTCACCCGCGCCGCCGTCGGTGGCTCCGCCGTCGGTGGCTCCGCCGTCGGTGGCTCCGCCGTCGGTGGCTCCGCCGTCGGTGGCTCCGCCGTCGGTGGCTCCGCCGTCGGTGGCTCCGCCGTCGGTGGCTCCGCCGT
>JACPVI010000078.1 GCA_016191815.1 Myxococcales bacterium | reverse complement strand
GCACCGGTGGGTACCGGGACGGCTCCCGCGCCGCCGTGGTGGGCGGCGCAGTGGAGGCGCTCGAGCGCGCCGCCCAAGGGCCTGGCCCGGTCACCCTCGAGCTCGCCGAGCGCGAAACGGCGGGCCTCGTCTCTCCCCGCTCCGGGGAGTCGTCGGACCAAAGGCTTACCCGGCTCCTCTTGCGCGGGCCCGAAGGCCCTATCGCCCAGCTCGTGGTCTTCTCCGCGCACCCCACCTTGGTGGCGCGGAGGACCCAGGCGCTCTCTCCGGACTTCGTCGGGCCCTTCCTGGCCGAGCTGGAGAAGGAGGGTGGGGTGGCGCTCTTCCTCCAGGGCGCGGCGGGGAACGCCACCGTCTCCGACGCCTCGGGCGGGCCGGAGGGCTTCGCCGGGCGCCTGGCCGCGACATGCCGCGAGACGGGGCTCAGTCCACTGGGAGAGGAGGTGCGGCTCGGCTACGCGCGGGTGTCGGTGTCGCTCCCCCGGCCGGACTCCTCGCGGGCGGTGCCCGGGCTTTTTCGGGCGGTGGGCGACAACTTCCTCTGCGGCTCCGCGTCGCACCGCGCCGAGCTGTCCGCGCTCCAGCTCGGGCCGGTGAAGCTCATCTCGGTCCCCGGCGAAGTCACCCGGGCCGCCGCCTCGCCGCTGGAGGAGAGAGGCCGCGCCAGCCGAGCGGTGTCGCTGGTCAACGGCTATCTGGGCTACGTGGAGGCGCCGGGGCTGGTCACCTCCGGCGCGGGAGAGTCCAGGCGGCAATACTTCGGCTCCGGCCTGCTCGAGTCCTTCGCCCGCGGGGCGGAGCTGGCGGGCGCCCACTTGGAGTGAGCGGGCCTCAGTCCAGCTCGATCTTCGAGTCCTTCTCCCGCTTCTTGAAAAGCAGCGCGGTTCGGCCGAGCACCTGCGCCAGCTCCGCGCCGGTCTGACGGGCCAGCTTCTCGGCGGCCTCACCCCGGTCCTCGGGGCCCTCGGCGATCTTCACCTTGATCAGCTCGTGATCTTCCAGCGCTTGCGCCGCCGCAGAAACCACCTCGGGGGTGACGCCCTTCTGGCCCACCTGCACCAGAGGGCTCAGGTGGTGGCCCATGGCCCGGAGCTTCCGCCGCTGCTTGCCGGTGAGCGCCACCTTCTCCTCACTTCTTCATCAGCCGGAGCTCCCGCTGGGCGTCCACGAGGTCCGGCTGCAATTCCACGCAACGCTTGAAGTGCTTGGCCGCCCCGGCCGGGTCGTTGCACAGCTTGGCCATGTGGCCGAGGAAGTAATAGGCCTGCGCGCAGCGCTCGTTCTTCTTCAGGCAGAAGTTGATGTCCTTGGCCGCCTCCGCCAGCCCCTTGGACCTTTCCTTGTGGGTGAAGAAGGTGGCGTAGCCGCGCCAGGCGTAGAACTCCCCTTCCTCGGCGTTGGCCTTGATGGCGTCGGTGAGCATCGCCACCGCCTCGGGGAACTTTCGGGCCTTCACCAGGATGCACCCCTTCTGGAACATCTCCTCCGCGGCGAGGATCTGCGCCACGTCCACCTGTCCGCCGCCGCTTTTCAGCTCCTCGAGGTACTGCTGCCGGGCCTTCTCGTCGGTGAGGGTGCGGTAGGCATCACCGATGCGGGCGAAGATGTCGGCTTTCAGCTTGGTCAGCTCCGCAGGTGCGTCTCCGGGCACGGTGTCCGGGTGGTACTGCTTGGCCAGCTTGAAGTACGCCGCCTTCGCCGCGCTCGCATTCCCGCTCTGCGGCAGGCCCAAGATTTCGAAATAGTTCTGGTCGGTCACCTTGGTCGCGGTGGCCCGAAGTTGCTTGATCTCCGCCTCGTACGAGGCCGGGTTCGCCTCCGCAGCCGGTGCCGGCGGTGCCGGCGCGGCCGCAGCGGAAGGCGCGACCACCGGAGGCGGATTGGCCGCCGCCGCGGCGGACCGTGCCAACGGAGGAGGCCGGGCAGGGGCGGTGGGGGTCCCAGGCTGGGGCTTGGCCTGGGGCGAAGCGGCTGCCGGCTTCGCTGAGTGCGGGGGAGCGCCAGGCCTCGGCGCCGGAGAGGTTCCCGGCTTGGGCGACTGTGGCGCCGGAGCCGTCACCTTGGGTGGGGCGGGCGCCGCAGTGGGAGGGTCGGGTGCCGCCACGGGACGAGCAGGCGGTGGCGGCGGAGGCTGCGGCTCCGGCCGCACCGGCACCTCGGCGAAGGACACCGCTTCCAGCTCCTCGAGGAGGAACACCACCCGGACCGCGTGGTCGGCCTCCTGGGGGAAGTCGCGGCAGAGCTGGCTCAGCGAGCGCACGCCATCGATGCGGCCGAGCAGGCGCGTCTCGTGCGGAGTCAACCTGAGGTCGGCGGTGGAGACCCGGCCGCCTGACTTCATCACCGGAAGCTCCGCTGCCGCGCCGAGACGGCGCTTCATCTCTCCCAGCGGTACCCGCCGCACCTGTTCCGCCAGCACCGCCCAGCGGTTGCCCAGCGGCATCACCCGCTGGTGCGGCAGCTCCTTGGGCTCGAAGCTGAATCGGCCCCTCTCCGCCACCAGCGCCTTCAGGATGAGCCCCGCTGCCCGCCTCACCAGATGGGAGAAGGCGGTGCCGGGGTTGAGGATGCTCAACCCGAACAGCGCCGCCACCAGCTCTCCCCCGAAGCGGTCCAGCGCCGCCTCCGCCTGGGAGATTTGTTCCGGCGTGGCCAGCCCCTCCTTGAGGAGGAAGCCCGCCACCGAGTCCTCCTCGTGCGAGGAGCCGACGTACTCCGGGTTGCCCTTGCGGAAGTGGATTTCGATGTTCCGGTCGGAGAGCGCCAGCGTGAGCAGGCCGGTGTGGTCGCCCGAGGCCGCCAGGTAGTAGAGGTGCACCGCCGAGAGCTTGGAGAGATCGCCCGAGGCCGGGGGCGCCGGTCCCTGGGAAGCCTTCTCCGGATCAGCCGGCGCGGCGGCAGGGCTGGGTGCGGCGGGAGGCGGCGCCACCGGCGGGCTCGCCCGCGGAGGAGCGGGCGGAGAAGCCGCCACCTTCGGAGGAGGCTTGGGTGTCTGCGCCGCAGGGCCCGGTGGCGGAGTGAGCGTGGGAGGGCGCGCCCTCGCCGCATCGCCCCTGGGCGAGGCCCGGCCGGAGGCGGCGGCCATGGCACCCGGCCCTGCTCGCAGCGGCGCCTGCGCGGCCTGGATTGCTCCGGGGCCCGCCATGGGTGCGCCCGGGGCCTGGGCTGCCGCTGCCGGCGGGTGCGGCCGGGCGTCCGGAGCGGGGGCGACTTCCGCCAGCGCCGCCACCGGCAGCGGCTGGTCCTCTCCCGGCGCAATCACGTCTCCCCACAGCTCGCGGGGGAAGGCCACGCGGATTCCGGGAAAGCGGCCCGGGAAGGCGAAGTTCACCCCATCGCTCGACACCTGGAGCCGCCCCGGCAGCAGGCCGCCATCGATGAGCAGCTCGACCGTTTGCAGCGCCAGGGGTCCCCAAACCTTCCCCTTGTCGTTGCGAACGAAGACTTGGACCGGGTCGGACTCCTCGATCGCCATCGGAGAAGCGCAAACCTAGCGCGTTCGCAGCACTTCGCCCAAGAGCGGCTCAGAGCACCACGCTTTCATGGTGCTCGCCGAACACCTCTCGCATCGCCTCGGAAATCTCTCCCAAGGTCGCCTCCGACTTCACCGAGTCGAGGATGTGGGGAATCAAGTTCTCCCCCGGGCGCTCGGCGGCGCGCCTCAATTCCTCCAGCGAGCGGAGCACCGGCTCGGCCCTTCGCGCTCGCCGGAGAGTGGCCAGATGCTCCCTTTGAACCTGTTCCACCGAATCGTCCACTCGAAGCAGCCCGGTTGGCGGGGACTCCTCCACCTGGAATCGGTTCACGCCCACCACCACCTGGTGCCCGGATTCGATCTCCCGCTGGGCGGCGTAGGCGGCGTTCTGGATTTCCTTTTGGGGGAAGCCGCGGCGGATCGCCGCCACCATCCCGCCCAGCTCGTCGATCTGACGGAGGTACGCCTCCGCCCTCGCCTCCAACTCGTCGGTCAGGCGCTCGAGGTGGTAGGCGCCTCCGAGAGGATCGACGGCGTCGGCCACGCCCGACTCGTGGGCGATGATCTGCTGGGTGCGCAAGGCCAGCCGGACCGACTCCTCCGAGGGAAGCGCCAGGGCCTCGTCGCGGGAGTTGGTGTGGAGCGACTGGCAGCCGCCGAGCACCGCGGCGAGCGCCTGGAGCGCCACCCGCACCGCGTTGTTGTCCGGCTGCTGGGCGGTGAGGGTGGAGCCGGCGGTCTGGGCGTGGAAGCGGAGCATCATCGAGCGCGGATCCTTCGCTCCGAAGCGCTCCTTCATCAGCCGGGCCCAGGTGCGACGGGCGGCGCGGAACTTGGCCACCTCTTCGAGGAAGTTGTTGTGGACGTTGAAGAAGAACGAGAGCCGGCCGGCGAAGGCGTCCACCTCCAGGCCGGCGCGGAGGGCGGCTTCGACGTAGGCGACTCCGTCGGCCAAGGTGAAGGCGATCTCCTGGGCGGCGGTCGAGCCGGCCTCGCGGATGTGGTAGCCGCTGATGGAGATGGGGTTCCACCGCGGCACGTGCTTGGCGCAGAAGGCGATGAGGTCGGTGACCAGCCGCAAGGATGGCTCCGGCGGGTACACGTACGTGCCGCGGGCGATGTACTCCTTGAGGATGTCGTTCTGCACCGTGCCGGAGAGCTGCCCCAGGGGGACGCCGCTCTTCTCGCCCACCGCTGCGTAGAGGCAGAGCAGAATGGGCGCGGTGGCGTTGATGGTCATCGAGGTGGACACCTCGGCGAGCGGGATGCCGGAGAGCAGGACCTCCATCTCGCGGAGCGAGCAGAGGCTGACGCCTACCTTCCCCACCTCTCCTTGGGCGCGGGGGTTGTCAGCGTCCAAGCCCATCTGGGTGGGCAAGTCGAAGGCGACGGACAGTCCGGTCTGTCCCGACTGGAGCAGGTAGTGGTAGCGGCGGTTGGCGTCCTCGGCGGTCCCGAAGCCGGCGTACTGGCGCATGGTCCACAGGCGGCTGCGGTACATGGTGGCCTGGACGCCGCGGGTGAAGGGGTACTCGGCGGGAAAGCCGAGCTTGTCGAGGTAGCTTTCGGGCGGAGCGGCGTCGGGCGTCTCGAGGGGGGCCACCTCGATGCCGCTGGAGGTGACGAAGCGCTCCGCCCGCTCGGGGGCGCGCGACTTGGCCGGCGCGTAGACCTCGTCGAGCCAACGAAGCTTGGGGTCCTTGAGGGACATGCGGGAAGGAGTAGCTGGTCGAGCGTCGACAGTCGAGTGTCGAGAGCGGCGGTCGAGCGGCCGTCCAGAGCCCCCAACGCCTTCCGGTCAGCCGACGACCGTCCAGCGCTCGACGTCGCTCGGCGCTCACGCTCGACGCTGGACCCTCGACCTTCGACCGCGTCACCTCGGCTCGAACGTATTGAGCTGGCCAGTGCTCTTGTACTTGCCCAGCGCGTCCTTGCCGTCACCCAACAGCCGGCCCTTGGTGTCCGGGTAGAGCGTGATGACCTTGCCGGTGCCCGGGTCGTTCGCCGAGTAGTAGGTGCGCCCTCGGTCGTCCACGCCCTTCGAGGTGATGCAGATCCAGTGATCCGTCCCGCGCGCCCCGCCCGCGCTCCCGGGCTTGTAGTCCACTCCCACCACCACCGGCCGCCCCTGCTCGAGGTTGCTGTCGATGGTGTCCAGGCTCCAGCGCTCGCGAGACGTCTTCATTCCCCGCGCCGCCGCTGCCTTGTGCCAGTCGAGCGCGTCCCCGGAATAGCCCTTTCGCCGATCCAAGTAGGCGTCCAGTTCCTTGGGGTTGATGGGGTCGCCGGAGATCTTGCTGATCGCCATCGCCGTCGCGGTCATCGCACAGCCCGCCGCGGAGATGGTCAGCTCCTTCCCCAGCGTCCGGCTCCCCCAGCGCGGATCCGACTGGGCGTAGATGGGCGTCCCGTCGGCCGATAGCCGCAACTGCGGCTCCCCCGCTCCCGCAAACCCGTCGCCGTCCCGGGCCGTCCGCGGAGGCCCAGACCACACTACCATCCCAGCAGGCCGCTCCGGAGCACGAGGGACATCATCGGCCGCGCGAGCAACCGGACCAGTCGCATTGGCGTTGTTCACCCGAGCGGGCATGCGGCTTGACCTCCGAAACGTACTCCAGCCTAGCAGACCAGCCGCTCGCTCACCCGCCTACTCGGCCTCGTCGCCGTGGCCGTGACAGTGGAAGAGCTTGCGGATCGCTTCCTGTAGCTCTCGCTCGGTGAGAACCCGTGGAGAGGCAGGAACTGGCGCCGGCGGAGCCACTCTGAGCCCCCGGCGCACCGCGAGCGGAAACTCGTCGTAGGCGCCGCTCCCGTCGGCGTCCACCAGCACCGCGTTGGACAGCGCAAAGGGCCGGCTGCTCACCAAGGGCGCCACCGCGGGCACCGCGCCCGTCGAGCGCAAGAGCACCACGTACCAATTGTCCGAGGCCGGGCGCACGGTGAAGCGCTCGGAGAGCCGCAGCCGCCGGAAGCCGCTCAGCCCCGGCACCGGCTCGCGCGGAAGGTTGGCCACGTCGAGCACCTTCCGCTGCAAGATGCGGCTGTCGGGCCAGCTTCCGTTGGCGCTGCCAAGAGTTGCCTCCCGCCCTTCGGCGTGGCTGTACAGCTCCAGGAGGTCGAAGGCGAACCACTCGGGCGCCTGCACTTCCACCTCCAGCTCCACCGCTTCCCCGGAGGCGGGCGAGATGGAAAGGGTGCCGCCCATCTCCACCGCCTCGCCCTGCGGTCGGCCCTGCGCGTCCAGCCTGTGCGCGGTCACTCGCAAGAAAGGACCGTTGGTGACGAAGGCGCGCCGGGCGCGGATGGCGTCCGCGAACACAATCGGACTCAGCTGCTCAGGCAGGTCCGCTCCTACCTTGGCGTAGGTGCGCGAGTACCCGCCCACGCTCGCGAAGGTGGAGTGGGTGTCCGATACGCCGGTGGCAGTGCGCACGGTGCCGCGGCTCAGGAAGGTCATCCAGTCGTTGAGCACGCTGTAGGTGGGCTGGGTCCCGTTGGCCACCTCGAGGGCGTCGAAGCCATCGCCGAAGAGCCCGGTGTCGTCCGCCGAGGCCCCAGGCGCCGGCTCCATGCGCAGCAGCGAGGGCTCCACGTGAGTCGCCAGCGTGGCGGTGTCCACCTTGAGCAGCCCCAGCGCGCCGTTTCCGCCGCTGCGGGGATGGTTTATCTGCACCACCGCGCCGGGATGCTGCTGCTTGATGCCGGCGAAGAGCTGCGAGAGCCGGAGCGTGGGCCCCTTCCCTCCCGCCCAGTCGAAGGCGCCGCCGTTGGGCGTGTCCCTCCGAATGAGGGGGAAGGCGTTGAAGTGGCCGTGGGAGAAGGAAGTGACTTCCGCGCCGACGATGGTGGCCATGAAGCGCTCCGCGCCCAGCGAGCGCACCACTGGGCCGTAGTCGGTGATGAAGTCGTGGTCGGTGGAGAGCAGCACCTCCACTCCCTCGGCGAGGAAGCTGAGCGCCCGAAGCTCGTTGGGCACCGAGCTGTCCGGGCTGTTGACCGCGTGCACGTGCAGGTCCGCGCTCATCCATCCGGTCGAGTCCACCACCCTCGCGATCACCGCGGACACCGCTTGGTCTGACACTCGCAGGTCCACCGGGCGCGCCGCCTGCGGCCAGCTGTCGGGCCAGGCGCTGAACTCCGGGCCGCGGGTGACCACCAGCTCGTACTCGGCCGGCGGAAGCTTTAGCTCCACGCTCCCTGAGGGCGGCACCAGACCCACCGCCGCCGCGCCTCCGGGGAGCGGTTCGAGGTCCAGGTGCTGGCGGTAGCTCGCGCTCGTGTACGCGCAGCTCCCCTTGCAGCGGACCGTCACCTTTCCCGGCTGCGGGGCGCCGGAGGGATCCATCACCGTCACCACCAGCTTCCGGGTAGCCCCGAGCCTCAGCTCCACCGAGGAGGAGGAGCCGGCAGAGACCGAAACTTCCGTCGGCGGCTCGATGGCCCGTCCCGGGAGCGCGGCGCTGAGCCGATAGGTGCCGGCCGGAAGGGTGGCGCTCGCCGCGCCGTCGGAGTCCGCCACCGCGACGGTGAAGAGGCGCTCGTCCGCGGTGGAAACCACCGCCACCCGCGCGCCGTCCACCACCTGCCCGCCAGCGTCGAGCACCCGGGCCCTCACCGTCCCCCGGGGAAGCCTGTCCAGCTCCGAGAAGAGCGAGGTGACTTCAGCAAGGTCCTTGGCCACCACGAAGTCTCGGAGGTAGCTCCGGCTGCTGCCCGGGCGGACCGAGAAGGTGCCCGGGCGGCGCTGGGCCTCGAGGTCGGTCCAGCTCAGCACCCCTTGGGTGTCGCGCGCTTCGATGAAGGCGCCGGCCACGCCTCCATAGGCGAGCACTGCGTTCGCTTCTACCGGACGGGTGGGCTCGTCCAAGGAGTAGGCGCGCACCGCGTAGGCCACCCCGTCGCCCTGCCAGCCGAACCATGGGCTCGGGTCCACCAGGCACCCCCGGGTGCCGAGCCCGTTGGCGCAGCCGCGCGGGTTGAAGAAGTCCATCGTGCCGCCCTGGTCCACCAACTCCACCATCGGCATCAGCGCCGTCGAGTCGCCGTCGTTGCAGAAGGCGGTGAGCAGCCGCACGCGCGATTCACCCGGGGAGAGCACGAAGTAGGTGGTGGCGCGGATGGAAAGCGGACGGTCCGGGTCGGCCGCCAGGCGGACCCCCTCGCCGAGCACCAGGCTGAGCTGGTGGCTCAGCGTGAGCAGGTCGTGGATGACGTCGCGGCCGGTGGCCGCCACGATCGCTGGCCCGCCTGACGAGCCGTCGGAGAGAATCTCCACCGCGCTCGCGTCGACCGTCCTCCCGAAGGAGTGGATGAGCCCCATGCGCCCGAATTGATCGCGTCCCGGCCCACCGCTGCGGACGAGGTCGGCGTCGACGAGGTTGCCGCCGTAGAGGATAGGGCCGATCTGCCGCCCCGGCTTCTGGATGATCGCCCGCAGCCGATCGTTCTGGAGCAGCACGTCGCCGGCCGCGCCCGCGGGCGTCTGCCCGCCGATCAGATCGGCCTCGGACTCGACTACGCGCGCCGAGGCGCCTTCGCCCGACCAGGAGAAGAGGCCCTCGCCCTGGAGATCCACCTCGCAGCGGGGAACGGCCTGTGGGCCACCGGTCCCTGGCCTTTGGGGACAGCCACAGCCGGCGATGGCAGAGAGGGCGAAGAGGGCGGCGAATTGGGAGCGCATGGGCGGGGCAGAGTACTCCCCCCCGCCCGGTGTTGAGTAGGCTGGGCGCCTGCCGCCAAAGGAAACTCGGAGTTGCCATGAAGCGCTGCCCCGCCTGCCATTCATTGCTCTACCGGCGGAAGGTGAGCGCGGTCGAGCTGGACGGCTGCCCCTCCTGCGGCGGCATCTGGATGGACCACGGAGAGCTGCAAGCCCTGGGGAAGACGCCCGCGGCGCTGCTCGAGGCCGGGGAGCAGTTCCGGCCGGTGCAGAAGGCGGTGGACGCCCGGCGCACTGGGCTGTGCCCGCGCTGCGGCAAGCCGCTGGGGGAGTTCGAGTACCACACCCTCCGCGGCATCCGGCTCGAGCGATGCCGCTCCTGCGAGGGAGTGTGGCTCGACCGCGGAGAGGCGGAAACCATCGGAGAGCGCCTCGGCGACTCCCCCGGAGCCGTCGCCAAAGGTGGAAGCGCGGCTCCGGCGCTCAAGGTTTCTCCCGCCCTGGCCGCCCGCTTCTCGCCGGTGCCCGAGGCGCAACCGGTGCTCGAGACCGTGCCCGAGCCGGGCGACCCCACCTCCACCGCCGGGCTTCCGGTGGTGCGCGGGCAGGTGCTCGCCTCGCGCGGTGGCTCCCCGGGCTTTCTCGGGAGCCTCGAGCGCGGGCTCCACTTCATCCGCGGTGCCTACACGCTCGCGCTGGAGCGGCCGGCGCTGCTCAAGCCCCTCATCATCGGTGGGTTGTTCCAGCTACTCCTCGGGGGCGGGGTGCTGGCGTGGTTTCTCGTCAAGGTGGCAGCCGGCCCAGTGGCGATGGCGGAGGAGGGCGGGCACTCGATGGAGACTTGGGTGCAGGCCAACGCCTGGCTGGTGTTGGTGCTGGGGCTCATGCTCGCCTTCACCTTCCGGCTGGCCAACCTGGGCATCCTCGGAATGACGGTGAGCATGGTGGACGCCTATCTCAAGGGCCGCGAGCCCAACCTGGGAGTGGCCTGGAAGGACGTCCTGAAGAACGCCGGCGCGCTGGTGGCGATGGCCGCAATCGACACCGTGGTGCAGATGCTGAGCGGGAGGGGGCGGCATGGCCGGAGGAGCCTCATTGGCGAGGCGATCAACGCCGTCTGGACCACGCTGTCTTTCTTGCTTCTGCCGGTCATCATGATCGAGGACGTCGGGTTGGGCGTGGCGCTGCGGCGGGTGAAGGAGATGCACGGCCGAGGCCTGATGCAGATCGCCGTCGGAGAGGTGGGGCTCCGGGCAATCGGAGGCATCACCGCGATGCTCGTGGCGCTGCTGGCGGTGGGCGGCTTTTTTTTGGCCTCGCCCATCACTCCGGCCAGGCTGGTGGTGTTGGGGGCGGTGCTCCTCCTCTTGGTCGCCGCGCTGGGAGTGCTCCACGCCTTCGCCCGAGGCGCCTACTACACTTGTCTTTACTTGTGGGCAGTGGAGGTGGAGCGGGTGGGAGATCCCGGGCAGGCGATGGTCCCCGGCCCGCTCGCCTTCGCGCTGGAGCGCTGAGCGCCCCTCAATTGCCGATCCGGCGAAGCTCGAGGAGCGGCGCGCCCTCTTCACGGCCCTCGCGGAGGTCGATGGCGCACTCCACCATCCAGTCGCCTTCTCCTTCCGGATCCACCAGCGTCTGCCGGGCGGTCCACCTCCGCTCGCCCTCGGAAACCAGCTGGGTGAGGTGCGGCCTGCGCGCCGCCGGCGTCACGTCGATTGCGGCGTGCGCCGCCCAGTACGGCGAAAGCTCTGCCTCCAACGCCTCGGGGGTCCAGCTCCCCAGCGGAAACAGGCGCGCCGCCGCACCCAAGTAGTCCTTCGCCGCGAGCGACTTCACCAGCAGGTGCAGCTCGTTTCTCACTCGCGCCGCGAACGCCTTCGGGTTGGCGGCGATGTCCACCGGCTTGGGCGGCGCCGGCGAAGGCTCAGCCGCGGCCTCGGCGCCCGACTCCCGCATCCGCTCCCACTCGTCGAGCAGGCTGGAGTCCACGTCCTTGAGCGCCCCGCGGAGATGGGCCATCACGTCCATCAGCTCCTCCGTCCTCAGCGCCTCGGGCACCGACTGGGAGAGCGTCTTGTACGCATCGGTGAGGTAGCGAAGCAGTGCCCCCTCGCACCTTTGCAGCCCGTACTCCCGCACGTATTCGTGGAAGGTGGCGCAGCGCTCGAACATGTCCCGCGCCACCGACTTGGGCCGGATGTTCTCCTGGCCCACCCACGGGTGCCGGAGCGCGAACTCATCGAAGGTCCGGTAGATGAGCTCGCCGTTCGGCTTGGGCCACTCCAGCTTCTCCAGCTCCTCCATCCGCTGCGCGTACTCGACCCCGGCGGCCTTCAGCTCGGCCACCTTCTGACCCTTCAGCAGGTCGAGCTGCGCCCACAAGACCGGATCGGGATTCTCGAGGACCGCCTCCACCAGGCTGAGCACATCCAAAGGGTAGCTCTCCAAGGTTCGGTCGAGCAGCGGCAGCGCCTCCACCAGGTAGAGGGAGAGGGTGTGGTGGAGCGAGAAGTCGCGCTGGAGCCCCCTGGCCACCTCGAGGTGCGCCGGCATCAGTTGGCTCCGGCGCACCTGCTCCAGGATTCCCGCCCGGAGCAGCGAGCGCACCAATCCCGCCGCCTTTTTCCTCTGCGCCCGCTTGTTCCAGTCGCTCTCGTGCGAGCGGTCGATGATTTCCAAAAGCCGCCGGTAGCCTCCGGCCCGGGACTCCGCCCCGCTCTGGAGCAGGTTTAGAATCATCCCGTGGCTCGCCTGGAAGCGCGACTCCAGCGGCTCCGGCGGGCGGGAGCGAAGCCTCTCGAAGGTGGTCCTGTCCCAGTGGGCGTAGCCCTTGGTGGGCGGCTTGTGCTTCACCACCTTCTTGCCGGCCTGCTTCTTCTGCTCCAGCCGCAGGTTCTCCACGACGTGCTCCGGCGCCTGCACCACCACCCCTCCGCGCTCGTCGAAGCCCTTCCGCCCCGCCCGCCCGGCGATCTGGTGGAACTCGCGGACCGAGAGGATGCCCACCTTCTCCCCGTCGTACTTGCACAGCCGGGTGAAGAGCACCGTGCGGATCGGCACGTTCACCCCCACCCCGAGGGTGTCGGTGCCGCTCACCACCTTGAGCAGCCCCGACTGGGAGAGCTTCTCCACCAGGAGGCGGTACTTGGGCAACAGCCCGGCGTGGTGCAGCCCCACCCCGTGCCGCAAGAAGCGCTGGAAGTCCTTCCCGTAGGGCGTGTCGAAGCGGGCGCCCTCCAGCGCCGAGCGGATTGCCTCCTTCTGCTCCTTCGAGCAGAGGTCCACCGACATGAGGTTCTGCGCCTCTTCCGCGGCGGCCCGCTGGGTGAAGTTGACCAGGTACACCGGCGCCCGGCCGGCCTCGAGCAGCCTCTGCACCGTCTCGTGCAGCGGCGTCTCCACGTAGTCGAAGTCCAGCGGCACCGGGCGCACTCCGCTCTTCACCTCCGCCACCGGCCGTCCGGAGAGCTTCTCCAGCCGCTCGGAGATGGCCGACATGTCTCCCAAGGTGGCGGACATGAGCAAGAAGGTGCTCTCCGGCATGGTGAGCAAGGGAAGCTGCCAGGCCATGCCCCGCTCCCGGTCCGCGTAGTAGTGGAACTCGTCCATCACCACGCAGTCGGCGAACAGCCGCCACTCGCGCAGGGAGAGGTTCGCCAGAATCTCCGCGGTGCAGCAGATGATCGGCGCCGCGCGGTTGATGCTGGCGTCGCCGGTCATCATCCCCACCCGCTCCGGCCCGAACGCCTCGCACAGCTCGAAGAACTTCGCGTTCACCAGCGCCTTGATCGGGCAGGTGTAGAAGGCGGTCTTCCCCTCGGCGAGCGCCTTGAAGACGAGCGCCTGCGCCACCAGCGACTTCCCCGAGCCGGTCGGAGTGGAGAGCACCAGGTGCTTGCCCGAGAGCAGCTCGAGGATGGCCTCCTCCTGCGCCGGGTAGAGCGACAGCCCGCGCGAGGCGGCGTAGGAGACGAAGCGATCGAGGACCTGCTCGCTCGAGAGCGGCGGCTCGCCCATGCTCGGCAAGAGCGCCGCCAGCGGGGCGGCCGGCGTCACTCCACCACCGCCAGGGGCGCGTCCTTCTCCACCGTGGCTCCCTCCACGGCGGAGAGCTCGACCACCTTGCCGGACTTGGGGCTGGTCAGCTCGTTCTCCATCTTCATCGCCTCGATCACCATCAGCCCCTGCCCCTCCTTCACCTGATCGCCCACCTTGGCCATCAGCTTCACCACCTTCCCCGGCATCGGCGCGCTCACCGCCTGCCGGCCCTCCACGGTGAAGCCTCCGTGGGCGGCCCTTAGCCTCAGCCTCCGCTCGTCGGCCACGTCCACCCGGACCACCTGGTTTCGCACCAGCACCGCCACCTCTTCGCCGTGCTCCTCGAACTCCACCGAGTAGGACTCGCCGTCGATGAGGAGCGAGACCGCGCCGTGGTCCAGAGGGAGCGCGTCCACCTCCCGCCGCTTGCCTTCCAAAGTCACCGCGAAGCGCCCGCCCCCCAGTGGCTCGACCTCCAAGGGAAGCTGCCCGCGGCCCTTCAAGGTGGCGAAGTAGCGAGTCGCTCTCCCCCGCATCTTAGCTCCACCTCCCGGTGCGCCGCGCGGCCAGCCGCCAGGCGGAGGGACCGTGCGGGGTGGAGGAGTTTCCCATCAGGGTCCGCGCCGCCTTCTCGTCCCGCTGGTGCGCCCAGACCGCCGACGCCAAGAGCGCCACCTCGGTCAGCCTCTCGTCCTCCCCGCCGAGCAGCGCGCCGTGCGCCCTCCCGAGGAAGCCGGTGTCGTAGTCGCCGGCCACGAACTCCGGGTGCTCGAAGATGGCCCTGAGGTAGCGGATGTTGGTGGTGATTCCCTTCACCACGTACTCCGAGAGGGCGCGCCTCATGCGGGCGATCGCCTCCGGACGGCTCGGCGCCCACACCGACAGCTTGCCGATCATCGGATCGTAGTAGTTGGGCACGGTGTACCCGGCGTACACCCCGGAGTCGTCGCGCACGTTCGGCCCGCCCGGCACCCGGAGGTAGCGGATCCGTCCCGGCGAAGGCATGAAGTTGTTCGAGGGATCCTCCGCGTACACCCGGGCCTCGATGGAGTGGCCGCGCGGGGC
Source organism: Myxococcales bacterium (assembly GCA_016191815.1). Classification (GTDB taxonomy): domain Bacteria; phylum Myxococcota; class Myxococcia; order Myxococcales; family Myxococcaceae; genus JACPVI01. The sequence goes on along the minus strand of JACPVI010000078.1, from coordinate 91,665 downwards.
GAGCCGGTCGATGGGAAGCCGCTCGCCCTGGGCGACCAACAGCTGCAAGGCCACCAGGTCGAGCCCGGTCACCCACTCCGTCACCGGGTGCTCCACCTGCAGCCGGGTGTTCATCTCCAGGAAGTAGAAGCGCCGCGAGGAGTCGACCAAAAACTCCACCGTCCCCGCGCCGAGGTAACCCACCGCCTTGGCCGCGCGCACCGCCACCTCTCCCATCTGCTCCCGCAACGCCGGGGTGAGGATGGGCGAAGGCGTCTCCTCCACCACCTTCTGGTGGCGCCTCTGCGCCGAGCACTCCCGCTCGTTCAGGTGCAGGCAGGTGCCGTGCTCGTCGGCGAAGACCTGCACCTCCACGTGGTGGGGCCGGTCGAGGAACTTCTCCAGATAGACCGCGTCGCTGCCGAAGCTGCTCATCGCCTCGGAGCGGGCCGCGCGCCAGGCGGAGTCCAGCTCCTCGGGACGGTCGACCTTGCGCATGCCCTTGCCGCCGCCGCCGCCGGCCGCCTTCAGCATCACCGGGTAGCCCAGCTCCAGGGCGAGGCTCTTGGCCGCCTCCAGGCTCTGGAGAGGTTCCGCCGCCCCGGGCACCACCGGAACCCCGGCGCGGATCATCCGCTGCCGGGCGTGCGTCTTCTCGCCCATCGCCTCCATCGCCGAGGCCGGGGGGCCGATGAAGCAGAGGCCCGCCTGCTCGACCGCGCGGGCGAAGGAGGCGTTCTCCGCCAGAAAGCCGTAGCCCGGGTGGATGGCGTCGGCGCCGGCCCGCTTGGCGACCTCGAGAATGCGCTCCACATGGAGGTAGCTCTCCCGGGAGGGAGGCGGGCCCACGCAGAAAGCCTGGTCCGCCTGACGGACGTGCAAGGCCGAGCGGTCGGCCTCCGAGAAGACAGCCACGGTGCCGATGCCCAGCTCTCGGCAGGTGCGCATCACCCGCACGGCGATCTCGCCCCGGTTGGCGACGAGGACTTTGCGGAACCTGACCATGAAGACTCGTTTAGCGCGCGCCCGCGGTTTGGGCCAGGCGCTAGAGCGGGATGTTTCCGTGCTTCCTCGGCAAGTTCTCCTGCCGCTTGTTCCGCAAGGTCATGAGCGCGCGGACCAGCTTTCCTCGGGTCTCCTCCGGGCGGATCACCTCGTCGACGTAGCCCAGCTCGGCGGCCTTGAAGGGGTTGGCGAACTTCTCCCGGTACTCGGCCACCAGCCGGGCCCGTTCGGCGTTGGGGTCCTTCGCCTGGGCCAGCTCGTTGCGGAAGATGATGTTCACCGCGCCCTCCGGGCCCATCACCGCGATCTCCGCGGTGGGGTAGGCGTAGTTGATGTCCGCCCGGATGTGCTTGGAGGCCATCACGTCGTAGGCGCCTCCGTAGGCCTTCCGGGTGATCACGGTCACCTTGGGCACGGTGGCCTCGGCGAAGGCGTAGAGCAGCTTGGCGCCGTGCTTGATGATCCCGCCCCACTCCTGGTGGGTCCCGGGGAGGAAGCCGGGCACGTCCACGAAGGTGAGCAAGGGGACGTTGAAGCAGTCGCAGAAGCGGACGAAGCGCGCGCCCTTCACCGAGGCGTCGATGTCCAGGCAGCCCGCCAGCACCGCCGGCTGGTTGGCGACCACTCCCACGCTGCGGCCGTTCATCCGGGCGAAGCCCACCACGATGTTCCGGGCGAAGTGCTCCTGCACTTCGAGGAAGTGCCGGTGGTCGACCACCGCGCGGATGATCTCCTTGATGTCGTAGGGCTTGTTGGGGTTGGAGGGCACCACCGTGGCGAGCGAAGCCTCCACCCGGAACGGGTCGTCGTCGCAGGGCGCCGGTGGCGGATCCTCGGCGTTGTTCTGCGGCAGGTAGGAGAGCAGCTCGCGGGTGAGCAGGATGGCGGCCTGCTCGTTCTCCGCCGCGAAGTGCGCCACCCCGGACTTCTGGTTGTGCGCCAGCGCCCCGCCCAGAGCCTCCTTGCTGACCTCCTCGTGGGTCACCGTCTTGATGACGTCCGGCCCGGTGATGAACATGTAGGAGGTGCTCTTGGCCATCACGATGAAGTCGGTGATCGCCGGGGAGTAGACCGCCCCTCCCGCGCAGGGCCCGAGGATGAGGGAGATCTGCGGCACCACCCCCGAGGCCAGGGTGTTGCGGAGGAAGATGTCCGCGTAGCCGGCCAGGCTCTCCACGCCCTCCTGGATGCGGGCGCCCCCCGAGTCGTTCAGGCCCACCACCGGCGCGCCGGTGCGGGTGGCGAGGTCCATCACCTTGCAGATTTTCTGGGCGTAGGCCCCCGAGAGCGAGCCGCCGAAGACGGTGAAGTCCTGGGCGAAGAGGAAGATCTGCCGCCCCTCCACGGTGGCGTAGCCGGTGACCACCCCGTCCCCGAGCACCTTCTTCTCCGCCATCCCGAACTCGGTGGCGCGGTGGGTGACGAACTTGTCCAGCTCCACGAAGCTGCCCGGGTCGCACAACAGCTCGATGCGCTCGCGGGCGGTGAGCTTGCCGGCCTCGTGCTGCTTGGCGATGCGCTCCGGCCCGCCGCCCAGCTCGGCCTGCTCCTCCATGCGCCGCAGCCGCTCGCGGAGCGGATCCTTCTCCGGGATGTCCGACATGGCGCGCATCTATACACGGCTTTCCACGGCCGGGCCGCTCAAACGCTCGAGGTGGCGGTCAGTCGCATCGAGTGGCCTCGAGCTTCTTCGCCCGCCCCTGCTCGCACTACCAGAGCGTGGCGATCAGGCCGGCCCGGCGAATCCGCTCGTCGCGCGAGACGAGCGTGGCGGCGCAGCGCACCGCGGTGGCGACGATGATTCGATCCGCGGGGTCGCCGTGGAGTTTGCCGTCCAATGCCGCGGCCTCGACGGCAACGTCGGGCGTGAGGGCGACCAGCTCGATCTTGGGAAGCTGAAGTGCCTGGCGAAGCCAGCTGAGGACCGGCCTGTCCAGCGTCAGCCGGCCATGCTCCACGAGCATGGCGACCTCCCAGCAGCTGATCGCCGACACCCCAAGCTGCTCCGCCTGGTCGATCGCTCGCCTCGCCTTGGCGCTCAGTTTCCCCGAGCCGCTGGCCCACCACACCCAGGCGTGCGTGTCGAGGATGATCAACCTTCGGCATCCCAGGCGCCCTCGATGGGCGCGACGATGTCCTTCTCGCTCACCACGCTGCCCCGCAGGCTTGGGCGCTCCGGTTGGTCGACAGGGACGACCTTGGCGACCGGCACGCCGCGCTTGGTGACCACCACCACCTCGCCTCGCTCGGCCACCTCGTCCAGCAAAGCCAGACACCGCGCCTTGAACTCGCCGGCCGCAACGGTCTTGGTCTCGTGGCCCATGGTCACGTAACCATAGTCATAATTTCCGGCGGCGGCAATCGGCGCGGAGCCTCCGAGCCGGCCCCTCGGGCGGGAGGCCTCAGCGGCCGCCGTCGGGGCTCTCCACCGGCGGAGGAGGAGCGGCCTTGAGCGTCCACACCGCGCGGAACCGGTGTTCTGCCCCCGCCGGGTCGAGCCACCCCGAGATGCGCTCGGAGGCCGCCAAGAGAGGGCCCAGCTCGGCCCCGGCGGCGAAGACGCCCGCCAGCTCCTGCGAGGTCATCACGTCCAAGAGGCTCACCTGGGCGAGCCCCCTCGCCACCAGCGCCGGATCGATCGCGAAGTCCGCTCCGTGCGGGAGCGCGCTTGCCTTCTCCGGCGCCGCCTCCAGCGCCGCGCGCACCGCGCCTGGGTCGTTCCCCACGTAGAGGTGGTCGCCGCGGACGCCGATCAGCACCTCTCCACCTCGGACCGCGAGCGCGTAGCCGTCGCCTTCCGCCCGGGCCGACTTCCACTCCGATAGCCTCCCCAAAAGCTCCCGCACTTGATCGGGGGAGCTCAGCTCGGCGAGGTAGGCGTGGCGCAGCGCGAAGTACCGCGCCGGAGCCGTCTTCAAGGAGCCTCTGACCCTCACCGAGTCCACCCGGAGCAGCACGTTCCCGGTGAGCGCGCCTGAGACCGCCTCGCCCAGCGCGGCCAGTTCCCCGCGCTCGCAGCCGTCGCACAGGCTCGTTAGCTGCCCCTGGAGCATCCGCGCGAGCTGGCCGAAGCCCGCAGGCGACACCCGCGCCCGGACGAAGGCCATTCCACTCGGCGGCATCGAGGCGTAGGGGCTGCTGCCGGCTCCCTGCAGCGGAGGCAGCGCAAGGTGCGCGGCGCGCCCTTCCACGGTGAGCGTGCGGTCCTCCGTGGACAAGCCGGCGGCTCCATCAGGAGTCACCACCACCGCCGTCCCCGGCAGGGAAAGCGCCGCCTTCCACCTGGGGCCGGAGCTGCCCTTCCGCACCAGCTCGGTGGCGAATTTCAGCGCTGGCTCGACGCTCGAGCCCTGCGCCGACACCGCACAGGCTTCGCTCCCCTTGAGCGCGTAGCCGGCGATCACCCGCTCGAGCGACTTCGCGCCCACCAGCGACACCCCGCCCTCCGCGCTCGCGTTCCACGGCTGCCCCAAGGTGGAGAGGCGCTCGCCCGCGCGCTGCTCGAAGCGCTTCGCGTCCCTGAGCGAGGTGCAACTCATTCGCACGTAGCCCGCGTAGCTCACCGTGGCCGCTCCCGCCGGCTCGATGCCCGCCTCCGCGAGCGACTGGGCCCGAGTGGGGTCCAAGGAGAGGAGCGGGTGCATCTCCCCGCGCCAGCTCTCCGGCCTGAAAAGCGCGGCGCGCGCCCCGGCCAGGCGAAACCAGGCCGAAAGCCCCTCGAGCCGATCCAGCCTGGGGATGAACACCGCGACCTCGGCGTCCGGATGTGCCCGAGGCGAGGGAGGCTTGGAGGCCTTCGGCGCCCCGGCGAGCAGGGCCGACAGTAGCAGCGCGACCATCACTTCGCGGCGCCCGACTTTCGCTCCGCCGCCCTCCGGCGCATGGCCCGCCGCGTGTAGCCATAGCCCAAAAGGAGCACCGCCCACACAGGAGAGGTCGCCGCCAAAACCGCCCACCACGGCTGGCCGAGCATGAAGCGGACGATCGCCTCGAAGGCGCCGTTCATCCAGTCCCCGTGCAAAACCAGCAGGAAGATGAGCGCGCAGGGGACGAGGGCGATCAGCGTCGCCGTCGCGAGCAACATCGCCGCCCGCGTCCGCACCCGCCAGGGGGCCGGCGCGCTGTTCACCTCGGCGTCCATCGGGCCACAGTTAACAGCCGCTCCGGGGGCTGACAAGCGCCGGATGCCGCTGGCCAAGCCCGGATCTGATCTCGCCCGGAGAGCGCGGATCCACTTTTTCGGATCTGCCCCCGGCACGGATCTGCCCGCGCGACTTGGCCTTTCCCGGCCGAACGGCTCGAGGCGGATCACCCCCGCCCCAAGCCGAAAAATCGGCCTCGCACAAGCCGATCCCACAAGGTATGGTGCACCCGCTTCAAAGGTACCCAACCCATAGGAGGGGTTAGAAGAATGGCTGCATTCAAGGCGCGGATGCTGAAGAAGGGGCTGTTCGAGATTCTTGGCCTCGAGCAGTACGTCGAGCGGAAGCTTTGGGAGCTCAAGCGGGCGCTCGTCCGCTCGGCCCCCAAGGCGAAGAAGGTGAAGGCGAAGGTCAAGCCGGCCGCCAAGCCGCCGGCAGCGGATCCGCTCAAGAAGGTGCTCGGGCTGTTGGACAAGCATCCCAGGCGGCAGGAGTTGATCCGCGCGGGGAAGGAGAAAGACCAACTCCTCCGCTCGCTGGTGCCGCTCTACCTCACCCGGAATCTGGAGATGGAAGTCACCTCCGGGCTCATCTCCCGCTTCTGGAAGAAGTTCGGAGTCAGCTACGCCCCGCCCAACGCGGCCAAGGTGCTGCGCGAGCACGTCGGCTACGCGCGGGCCACCAAGCTCGGGCGGCAGATAACTCCGAACGGCATCAAGTACGTCGAGGCGGCGGTGCAGCGCGCGGCCTGACCGAAGTCGAGCTATCAGCGCCAGAGGCCGGTCTTCGCGCGGTGAGCGCGGGCCGGCCTCGGCTTTTCTTGGATGGTCCGGAGCGCAGCATGCTGCGCAGCGGTGTGCACAATCCCGCCCCTCCATTCCCAAGGCTCTCGCCGGCTCGATTGACACTCCGGAGGGTCGTCCGTTATAACGGATGACATGTCGACTCGGACGAACGGTGGCAATTGCGGATGTCGGAGGGCCCGGGGCGTCCCGGTGGCACGCGACAGCCGCTGAGTCGGTGCGCGTGCTGCGGGCGCGGGAGGCCGCCGGGCCTGTTCAGCTCTTCCATCCCGGGCTCTCCATGCGCGTCTTGCCCATCATCCTCCTCGCCTCGCTCGCCGGTTGCCGGTTCGAGGCGGATCCGCGCGACGCCTTGGGCCGGCAACTGCTGCGGCTGGGCTACTTCCCCAACGTCACCCACTCTCCGGCGCTCTACGGCCTCGAATCGGGCGCCTTCGAGCGGGCCCTGGGGCCGAAGGTGGCGATCCGGGCGCGGGCGTTCGGCTCCGGCCCCTCGGTGGTGGAGGCGATGTTCGCCGGAGAGCTGGACGTGGCCTACCTGGGGCCCAACCCGGCCATCAACGCCTACCAGCGTTCGCGCGGGCAGGCGGTGAGGGTCATCTCCGGCTGTACTTTCGGCGGGGCGCAGCTCGTGGTCCACCCGCGATTCGGAAGTGCCGGGGCGCTCCGCGGGCAGCGGCTGGCCTCTCCCGCGCTCGGCAACACCCAGGATGTGGCGCTCCGGCGCTGGTTGGCCGAGAACGGGATCGAGGGCGCCGAGGTGCTTCCCCTCGCCCCGCCGGACATCTTCACCCTCTTCCAGCGAGGAGAGCTCGCCGGGGCCTGGGTGCCCGAGCCGTGGGCCAGCCGGCTGGTGCTCGAGGCCGGCGCGCAGGTCCTGGTGGACGAGCGCGAGCTGTGGCCGGAAGGGAGGTTCCCCACCGCGGTGCTGCTCGCCTCTACGGTGTCGCTAAAGAAGCGGCCGGAGCTGATCCGCCACTTCCTCCTCGCGCACGAAGAGGCCATCGCCGCCGTCTCCGCCCCCGAAGCTCGGCAGGTGGTGTCCCAAGCCTTGGCCAAGGCGCTGGGAAAACCCCTGCCGCCCGCGGTGCTGGAGCGCGCCTTCGGGCAGCTCTCCTTCTCGCCGGCCTTGCCAGTGCAGCTCCCCAAGCTCGCCGAGGACGCGCACCGGCTCGGCTTCCTCAAGAGCCCGGACGTCCTCGGGGCGGTCGAGCCATTGGCCGCGGGGGCTGCCCCGTGAGCGCCATTCCTTCCACCGCGGCGCGCCAATCGGCCCTCGAGGTCCCGGCCCCGGTGATTCTCTCGCTCCAGGGCGTCGGGCGGGCCTTCTCCAACGGGCGCGACCGGAACGTCGCGGTGGAGGACGTCTCCCTGGACATCCAGCAAGGCGAGTTCCTCTGCGTCATCGGACCATCGGGCTGCGGCAAGTCCACCCTGCTCAACCTGATGGCCGGCCTCGAGCGCCCCGACCGCGGCCAGGTGCTCGTCCGCGGAGAGCCGGTGCGGGGACCCGGTCCGGACCGGGCGGTGATGTTTCAGGAGCACGCCCTCTTCCCCTGGCGCACCGTGGCGGGAAACGTGTCCTACCCGCTCGAGCAGCTTGGCTGGAAGAGGGAGCGCATCGCCCAGCGGGTGGAGGAGCTCTTGCGGCTCGTCCACCTCGCCCGCTTCGCCAAGAGCAACGTGCACGAGCTGTCCGGCGGGATGCGCCAGCGGGTGGCCCTGGCCCGCGCCCTCGCGGGAGACCCGGACATCCTCCTCATGGACGAGCCCTTCGCCGCGCTGGACGCCCAGACGCGCGAGGTGCTCCTCATGGAGCTGCAGAGGCTCTGGCAGTCCTCCGGGAAGACGGTCGTCTTCGTCACCCACAACGTTCGGGAGGCGGTGGTGCTGGGAACCAAGGTGGCGCTGATGGCCACCCGGCCCGGCCGCATCCAGCGGGTCTTGCAGGTGGACTTGCCCAGGCCGAGGAGCGTCGAGGATCGCGACGTCACCTTGGTGGCGGCGAGCATGAACCAACACTTGAAGGCGGAGATCGAACGGGTTCTCCGCGAGGAGCTGGGCGATGACTACCGTGCTCCGGAGGGCCGCCTGGTGCGGCCTGCTGGTGGCCCTCTGGGAAGCGGCATCTAGGCTCGGCCCCTGGCCGCCGTGGATTCTCCCCGGGCCCTCGCAGGTGGCCATCTCCCTGTACGAGCTGGCCCGGGAGGGAAGCCTGGCGGGCAACGTGGCCCGCAGCATCGGCCGGCTCGGCGCCGGCTACGGACTGGCGCTGCTCATCGGGGTGCCGCTCGGGCTGCTCATCGGCCGAAGCCGCTTGGCGGAGGAGGTGGTCGGCACCCCGGTCTTGGGCCTCCAGTCGCTCCCTTCCATCTGCTGGCTCCCGGTGGCGATGTTGTGGTTCGGCCTCTCCGAGGGAGCCATCCTCTTCGTGGTGGTGATGGGGAGCGCGCTCTCGGTGGCGCTGGCGAGCCAGGCCGGCGTGCGCAGCCTCAACCCGCTGTGGATCCGCGCCGCCCGCACCTTGGGCGCGCGCGGAGTCGGCCTCTACACCAGCGTGCTGCTGCCGGCGAGCCTGCCCTCGCTCCTCTCCGGCGCCAAGCTGGGGTGGACTTTCGCCTGGCGAAGCCTGATGGCCGCCGAGCTGCTCTACGTGAGCGGAGGGTTGGGCCAGCTCCTCCACGCCGGGCGAGAGCTGAACGACGTGGCGCGAGTCTTCGCGGTGATGACGCTCATCCTGGCGATCGGCCTGGCGACGGAGAAGCTAGCCTTCGCCCCGCTGGAGCGGCGAATCCACGCCCGCTTCGGGATGGACCGGGAGTGACCATGGCCGAGCGGATTGCAGACGACGTCCTCTCCCTCATCGGCAGGACGCCCTTGGTGCGGGTGCGCCGACTCTCGCCTCCCTCCGGCGCGGAGATCGTCGCCAAGCTGGAGCGAGTCAATCCCGGCGGCTCGGTGAAGGACCGCATCGCCTTGGAGATGATCCGCGCCGCGGAGGCCGAGGGGCGTCTGTCGCCGGGCGCCACCATCGTCGAGCCCACCAGCGGGAACACCGGCATCGGGTTGGCCTTGGTCTGCGCGGTGCGTGGCTACCGCTGCGTGGTGGTGATGCCGGACGACATGTCCATCGAGCGCCGCCGCACCCTGGCCGCGCTGGGAGCGGAGGTGGTGCTCACCTCGGCCCTCGACGGGATGGGCGGCGCGGTGGAGGAGGCGCGCCGAATCGCCGAGCAGCGAGGCGCCCTCTCGCTCTCGCAGTTCCAGAACCCCGCCAACCCCGCCGCCCACGCGCGCACCACCGGGCCGGAGATTTGGGAGGACACCGGCGGCAAGGTGGACGCCCTGGTGTGCGGGGTGGGCACCGGAGGGACGCTCAGCGGCGCGGGGCGGTATCTCCGCACGAAGAACCCGGCCATCCGGCTGGTGGCGGTGGAGCCGGGCGGGTCGGCGGTGCTCTCCGGAGGCGTGGCCGGGCTGCACGCGCTCCAGGGGATTGGCGCCGGCTTCGTCCCCGCCACGCTGGACCGCTCGCTCATCGATCGGATCATCAAGGTGGAGGACGAGCAGGGGCTCTCGATGATGAAGCGCGCGGCCAGGGAGGAAGGGCTCTTCGTGGGGCCTTCCTCCGGCGCGGCGCTCTTCGCGGCGGTGCAGGTGGCGGCCGAGCTTTCCAAAAGCCAGCGGGTGCTGGCGGTGCTCCCTGATGGAGGCGACCGATATGTCCTCTGAAGCGGAATGGGCCAGCTCCTTGGAGGGCTCCTCCGCGGAGGACATCCTCTCCTGGGCGGCCGAGCGCTTCGCCCCGCGCATCACCTTTGCCACCGGCTTGGGGGTGGAGGGGTGCGTGCTCATCGACCTCATCGCCAAGCGGAAGCTGCCCATCGACATCTTCAGCGTCGACACCGGACTGTTCTTCCCGGGGACGGTCGAGCTGTGGCGAAGGCTCGAGGAGCGCTACGGCATCACCATCCGCGCGGTGCGGACCGAGCTGTCCTTGGAGGCGCAGGCCGCCCAGCACGGCGAGAAGCTGTGGGAGCGAGACCCGGACCTCTGTTGCGAATTGCGCAAGGTGGCGCCGCTCCGGCCGGCCCTCGCCGGCTTCGAAGCGTGGGTGAGCGCCATCAGGCGGGACCAGACCCCCGACCGCGCGGACGCCGCGGTGGTGGAGCGCGACCGGAAGTTCGGCCTGGTGAAGGTGAACCCGCTGGTGCGCTGGACGCAGAAGGACGTCTGGGACCACGTCTTCCGCCACCAGGTGCCGTACAACCCGCTCCATGACCGCGGCTACCCGAGCATCGGCTGTGCGCCCTGCACCGGCGCGGTGGCTCCCGGAGAGGACCCGCGCGCCGGAAGGTGGCGCGGCAAGGCCAAGACGGAATGCGGGCTCCACTCCCGGGAGCCCGAGCAACAATCACCCCCAACCCCGAAAGCGAACATGCCCGAGACGAGCAACTTGGTTTCTCCGCACGGCGGCTCCCTGGTGGACCGCATTCTCCATGGTGAGGCGGCACAGGCCCTGAGCTCGCGCGCCGCCGCGCTCCCGCGCATCGAGCTCGACGGACGCGAGCTGGCCGACCTCGAGCTGATCGCCGTGGGCGCGGTGAGCCCGCTTCGGGGCTACCTGGGAGTCAAGGACTACTCCAGCGTGCTCGAGCGGATGCGGCTCGCCGATGGGACGGTGTGGCCATTGCCCATCACCCTCGCGGTGTCCGACGAGGCGCGGGCACGGCTGGAAGTGGGGAAGGAGGCCGCCCTCCACGACGGCGCCGGCCGGCTGTGGGGAGTCATCACCGTCTCCGAGATCCACCAGCGCGATCCGCTCGCCGAGTCGCGGTGGGTGTACGGCACCGAGGACGCCTCCCACCCCGGAGTCGCCTACCTTCTCTCCCGCCCGCGCAACCTGGTGGCGGGAGAGGTGGAGGTGCTGCCCTTGCCGGAGGACCTCCCCTTTGCGAGGCACCGGCTGACGCCCAGGCAGTTGCGCGAGCGGATCGCCGCGCTCGGCTGGAAGCGGGTGGCGGGCTTCCAGACTCGAAACCCCATCCACCGGGCGCACGAGCATCTGACCAAGCTCGCGCTGGAATTCACCGACGGCATCGTCATCCACCCGCTGGTGGGAGAGACCAAGAACGACGATGTCCCGGCGGCGGTGCGCTTCCAGGTCTACGAGAGCTTGCTCGAGCGCTACTACCCGAAGGACCGCACCCTGCTCTCCGCCTTCCCCGCGGCGATGCGCTACGCCGGCCCCCGCGAGGCCATCTTCCACGCGCTGGTCCGGAAGAACTACGGCATCACCCACCTCATCGTCGGAAGGGACCACGCCGGAGTGGGGAAGTTCTACGGGCCGCTCGAGGCGCAGCAGATCTTCGATCGCTTCCAGTTAGGCGAGCTGGGCGTCTCCCCGCTCAAGTTCGAGCCGACCTTCTTCTGCAAGGAGTGCGACAACCTGGCCTCCTCGCGGACCTGCCCCCACGGCAAGGAGGCGCGGGTCGAGCTGTCGGGGAGCAAGGTGAGGGAGATCCTCCGCGGCGGCGGGCAGCTCCCCAAGGAGTTCACCCGGCCGGAGATCGCGGAGATCCTCCGCGCCCACTACCTCAAGGACGACTCGGCGCCGCTCGGCATCGGGGCGAGCGCGGCGGCGCTCAAGGCGGCGGCCGACAAGGTCGACCTCAAGCGGGCGGCCGACGGAACCGGCTTCGTCCTCTGGTTCACCGGGCTGTCCGGGGCGGGGAAGAGCACGCTGGCCCAGGCGGTGAGGCTCAAGCTCGCCGCCGAGCGCGCGGTGGAGATTCTCGACGGGGACGAGGTGCGGACCTACCTCTCCAAGGGGCTGGGCTTCTCCAAGGAGGATCGGGACCAGAACATCCGGAGGATCGGCTTCGTGGCGAGAGTGTTGGCGCGGAATGGGGTGGCGGCGATCACCGCGGCCATCTCGCCCTACGCGGAGATCCGCGACGAGGTGAGGAAGCTCGCGAACCAGCAGGGCGTGCCCTTCATCGAGGTCTACGCCCACGCCGAGATGGAGGCGCTGGTGCAGCGCGATGTGAAGGGCCTCTACAAGAAGGCGCTGGCGGGGGAGATCCAACACTTCACCGGGGTGAACGACCCGTACGAGCCGCCCAGGAGCCCGGAGGTAGTGGTTCGCAGCGACCGCGAATCGGTGCAGGAGAGCGTGGAGAAGATCCTCTCCACCTTGCGGGAGCGAGGCCTGCTCGGGGAGAAGCGGTCTTGAGCGCGTCGCTCTTCCCGCTCTTCCTCAAGCTGGCAGGGAAGAAGGTGGTGGTGGTGGGAGGCGGGCGTGTGGCTGCGGCGAAGGTGGAGTCGTTGCGTGAGACCGGGGCGCGGATGGTGGTGGTGGCTCCCAGAGTCGGGCCGGAGCTCGCCTCTGTCGCGGTGGAAGTCCGAAAGAAGGAGTTCGAGCCGGCAGACCTCGAGGGCGCCTGGCTGGCAATCGCCGCGGCGACTCCGGAGGTGAACCGGGCGGTCGCGGCTGTGGCGGATGAGCGCCGCATCCATTTGAACGCGGTGGATGATTCGCAGTGCGGCACGGCGATGACCGGAGGTGTGGTCCGGCGCGGCGGGGTGACGGTAGCCGTCTCCACCTCTGGCGCTGCGCCGGCGTTGGCCGGGTTGATCCGCGAGGCCCTCGAGGCGGTGTTGCCGGAGGAGGTGGGCCGCTGGGTGGAGGTGGCGAGGGAGCTGCGCAACCGGCAGCGCCGAGATGGCGTCCCCGTCGAGCGGCGGCGGCCGGAGTTGCTGGAGGCGTTGAACCGGCTGTACGGCCAATCCGAGTCTCCGGAGACGGTTGGCCAGCTTCGCGCACGGCCAGCCATTCGGCAGGGCCCGCCTTCCTCCGAGGCTCCGCAGGTCGACCGGCCGCGCCCATTCTTGACCGGGAGCCCGGCGAACGCTGAGCGGCGCTCGACGATGCACTCGACGCTCGACCCTCGACCCTCGACTGCGTTGGTTTCGCTGGTGGGGGCGGGGCCGGGCGACCCGGAGCTGCTCACGCTGAAGGCGGCCAGTCGGCTCGCCGAGGCAGACCTGGTGCTCTACGACGCGCTGGTGTCGCCGGAGGTATTGGCACTGGCTCCGCGGGCGCGTCGCTTCTTCGTAGGCAAGCGGGCCGGACGGAAGTCCATCCGGCAGGAGACCATCCACCGCCTGATGATTCGCGCGGCACGAAGGGGCGAGCGGGTGGTCCGGCTAAAGTGCGGAGATCCGTTCGTGCTCGGCAGGGGAGGGGAGGAGTCGCTCGCGCTGGCGGCGGCAGGCGTGCCGTTCGAGGTGGTGCCGGGGGTCAGCTCGGCGGTGGCGGCGCCTGCGCTCGCGGGCATCCCGGTGACGCACCGCGGGTTGGCGTCCGGGTTCGCGGTGGTGTCCGGCCACTCGGAAGAGGCCTACGGGCCCATCCTGGATTCGATCGCCCCGGGCTCACTGACGCTGGTGGTGCTGATGGGGCTAGCGAACCGGTCGCGTCTTGCACGGGCGCTGGTGCATCGAGGATGGAGGCCGGACACTCCGGCGGCGGTCTGCCTCGCCTCCAGCACTCCGCGCGCGCACACCTGGGTCGGCACGCTCGTGGAGCTCGCGCAAACCAATCCCCTCTCCCGCGGGCGGGAGAGGGACAGGGTGAGGGTGGATCCATCCGCTCCCGGCACCGTGGTGATTGGCGAGGTGGTGTCGCTCGCCGCCGCGATCGGCCGATGGGCTGCCGAGGCAACCGCCGCGACCCTCTCGAAAGGAGCGCTCTGATGTCAGTGGAAGATCCGAAGACCTTCGGCCGGGCGCGTCTCTCCTTCGCCGATCAGAAGGAGATCGACGACTTCATCGCCGCCCTGGAGAAGTTCGAGCGGGGAGAAATCTCTCCCGCGGATTGGAGGGCGTACCGGCTGGTGCGCGGCACCTATGGCCAGCGGCAGGAGGGCGACCTCCACATGCTGCGCGTCAAGGTGCCGCAGGGCGTGCTGAGCGCGGCGCAACTTCGCGCCCTGGCCCAGGTGGCCGAGGAGTTCTCCCGCGGCTTCGGGCACATCACCACCCGGCAGAACTTGCAGCTCCATTTCGTGAAGCTAAGAGACGCCGGACAGGCGATGCAGCTCCTCGGCGCGAGCGGCCTTACCACCCGGGAAGCCTGTGGAAACTCGGTGCGGAACATCACCTGCTGCCCGCACGCCGGAGTGTCGGAGGAGGAGCTGTTCGACGTCACGCCCTACGCCGAGGCGCTCACCCGGTACCTGCTCCGGCACAAGTTGACCTCCAGCCTTCCGCGCAAGTTCAAGATCGCCTTCGAAGGTTGCCCCGAGGACCATGCCTACGCCTCGGTGAACGACCTCGGCTTCCGGGCCCGGCAGCGTGGAAGCGAGCGCGGCTTCCGAGTCACCGTCGGCGGAGGGACGGCGATCAAAGTCACCTCCGGCCACCTCCTGCACGAGCATGCGCCGGCGGGCGAGCTGTTCGAAGTGGCCGAGGCGGTGGTCCGCATCTTCCACCGGCTGGGAGATAGGCAGCATCGCCAGCGGAACCGGCTCAAGTTCCTCATCGCGCAGCTCGGGTGGGAGGGATTCCTGGCGGAGTACGAGAGGGAGCGGGAGCGCATCCGCGCCGAGGCGCTGCCGAGGTTGCCGTTCGATCCGAACGCGGCGCCGGTAGAGGAGGCGCCTGACTTCCCGCGCGCGCGCGCGCCGGAGCCCTCGGAGGTGGCGGCGCGGGTGACTTCCTCGCAGCTTCGCGGTCCGGGGCTGGCTCCGGAGGTCAAGCCTGTGCTCGGGCCCTCGGCGGATGCCTTCGCGCGCTGGAGGAGGACGAACGTGCGGCCGCAGAAGCAGCGTGGCTTCGCGACTGCGTTCGCGACCGTGCCCTTGGGAGACCTGACCGGCGGGCAGATGAGGGTGCTGGGGGAGCTGGCGCTGGCGTATGGCGATGGGTTGGCGCGGACCACCCAGGAGCAGGACGTCGCCATCCGCTGGGTTCGGGAGGAGGACATCCACGCGCTGTACTTGCGCCTCTCGGCGGCTGGGCTCGGTCTGCCGGATGCGGGCACGGCGGCGGATGTGACGGCGTGTCCCGGTGCCGAGTCGTGCCGGCTCGCGGTGACGCACTCGCGGGGGCTCGGGAAGGCGCTCGGCGATTTCCTCCGCGGGCGGCCGGACCTCGTGGCGGCGGTGCCCGGGCTGAAGGTGAAGATCAGCGGCTGTCCGAACGGCTGTGGGCTCCACCACGTGGCGGGCATCGGGTTCCAGGGGAGCTTGCGGAAGGTGAGCGGCAAGGCGGTGCCGCAGTACTTCGTGATGATCGGCGGCAGCGTGGGAGAGCAGGCGAGCTTCGGCCGGATCGCGGCGAAGGTGCCGGCGCGCAGGCTGCTGGCGGCGGCGGAGCGGCTATTGGGCCTCTACCTCAAAGAGAAGCGCGAGGGCGAACCGCCGACGGATTTCTTCCGCCGGTTGGAGACCAGGCGCGCGCGGGCGCTTCTATCGGACCTGGAGGAGATCAGCGCCAAGACCGCGACCCCGCAGGACTTCGTGGATTTGGGCCAGAGCGAGGAGTTCACGCACGTCACGATGGATGGCGAGTGCGCGGCCTAGGGGCCGGGATCTCATCCGCCCAGTTCGACACCCACATGCTTCGCCCCGTAACATTGACCTGCGGAGACGTTGATGGCGAAGGGCAACGGCGAGCTACGGATGTTGGACGCGCTCAAAGCGGTTGGCGATAAGCTCGACGGCCTGCGCTCGGACGTGAAGACTGAGATT
This sequence comes from Myxococcales bacterium, assembly GCA_016191815.1. Lineage (GTDB taxonomy): Bacteria > Myxococcota > Myxococcia > Myxococcales > Myxococcaceae > JACPVI01. The sequence goes on along the minus strand of JACPVI010000078.1, from coordinate 75,981 downwards.
GGCCTCATGCGGGCTGACCTCAACGCGCGTCTCGACAACGTCCGGGTTGACCTCAACACGCGCCTCGACAATGTCCGGGCTGACCTCAACACGCGCCTCGACAACGTCAGCTCCCGACTGGACAGGGTCATCGAGAACACCGGAACTCACTGGCGCGGATTGGATGCGCGCGTCAAGGCCATCGAAGAAAAGTTGGGCATCAGCTGATAGCTCGGTGCGCTCTCGCTCTTTGTAACGCGCGGCGAGTCGAGGGCGGCCGCTCGACGAAGCTTCAGGGGCCTGCGTCTGGAGAGCCGCCATCCCATGGCGGGACCCCGCCGTCCCACGCCGGCCCGCCTCCGTCCCAGCTCGGCAGTCCACCATCCCAGCTCGGCACTCCGCCGTCCCACGCCGGCCCGCCTCCGTCCCAGCTCGGCAGTCCACCATCCCACGCCGGTCCGCCTCCATCCCAGCTCGGCAGTCCACCATCCCAGCTCGGCACTCCCCCGTCCCACGCCGGTCCGCCTCCATCCCAGCTCGGGACTCCCCCGTCCCACGCCGGGACTCCACCGTCCCAGCTCGGCATTCCCCCGTCCCAGGGCGGAAGACCCGCGTCGAAGCCGCCGGCCAGGCAGAAGCCGAAGAAGCAATTGAAGTCGCAGCAATCGGAGGGGCCGTTGCATTGCGCTCCCGCGGCGCCGCACGGCTTCGGATCGCAGCTCCCCGAAGGATTGCAGTACCCCGAGCAGCACTGGCTCGGCGAGGCGCAGCTCAGGCCGTCGCCGGTGCAGCCCGCGTCTGGCGCGGGCGGCTGGCAGGCGCCGCTCTGGCACACCTCTCCGAGTGGGCACTCGAGGCACAGCCCGCCGTCCACGCCGCACGCCGCGACGGAGCCTCCCTGTTCGCAGCCCCCGTCCGGGTCCAGGCAGCCGGGGCACGCCGGTCCGGGCACGCAGCTTCCCTGCTCACAGTGGGTGCCGTCGGCGCACCGGGCGCACGAGGCGCCGCCCTTTCCGCAGAGCAAGTCCTTGGTCCCCGGCTCGCAGGCGCCGATGCCGCTCACGCATCCGGTGCAGCTTGGGCTCTTGCACTGGCCCGCCTGGCAGGTCTGGTTGGCTGCGCAAGCCACGCAGGAGTCGCCCCCGGTTCCGCACGCCGAGCCTTCATCCCCCGCCTTGCAGGCCCCATTCAGGCAGCAGCCGGAGGCGCAGCTCGACGCGCAGGAGCTGGATCTGTCCGCGCAGGTGCCCGTGCGGCAGACGTGGGTGGCGGGGCAGGCGACGCAGGAGCCTCCATTGAGCCCGCAAGCGAGGTCTTCGGTCCCCGCCACGCACCTCCCGCTCGAGTCGCAGCAGCCGCCACAGTTGCTGGAGTCGCAGGCCGGCCGAGGCTGGCCGCACGACTGCGCGAAGGCGATCACCACTCCTGCCAATCCACCCAACAGCGCGGCGCGGAGAACTCTCATTGGCCCCTCGTGGAATTGCCCCGTCCGGCGCGGGGCGGTGGCCGTTATAGCCGAGACTGAAGCGAGGGGAGGCGCACCTCGATCAAGCCGACGGGCTGTTTCCCGTCTCCGCAACCGTCGCCCGTCCCCGGGCCCGCACCCGAAGCCGCAGGCGGTCCCGGTACCGACCCCGGTTGTTCCGCGGCGGGTCGCCGGTTCCCTCGGCAGGATTCGACTCAACCGTTCAGCTCACGCCGATCCAAAGGTGCAGGCAACCGTTCCGCCGGGCTGGGCTCCCGTCGGCCGGTGCTTCGCCGGCAGGTACGGCCTGAGCGAGCGGAGCGAGGTGTAGACGGTGGTGAGGTTGTGCAACAGCGCGGAGAGGGCAGGCGGGGTTCCGCCCAGGAAGGCAGAGGCGATGAGCACCGAGTTGATGCTGACGATGTAGCGGAAGTTCTGCTCCACCCGGGCCTTGGCCAGCCGCGCCAGGCGGACCGCGTGGGGCAGGCAGCGAAGGTCGGGCCGGAGGATGAGCACGTCCGCGGTCTCGCGGGCCAGGTCGGCGCCGTGCTGGAAGGAGATGCCCACGTCCGCCACCGACAAGGCGGGCGCGTCGTTGATGCCGTCGCCCACCATCGCCACCCGGCAGCCGCGGCGCTTGAGCTCGCGCACCACCTCCGCCTTGTCCTCGGGGGAAACCTCGGCGTGGACCTCGTCGAAGCCTGCCTTCGCCACTCGGCGGGCGTTGGCCGCGCCGTCGCCGGTGAGCAGCACGGTGCGGGCCGCGCCCATCGCCTTGAGGGCGGAGAGGACCTCCGGCGCTTCCTCGCGCAGCGGATCCTCCACCAGGAAGGCTCCCGCCAGGCATCCGTCCGCGCCCACGTACACCACGGTGTTGCCTTCGCCGTGCAGGACTTCATTCTCCCCGGCGAGGGAGACCTGGTTCTGCACCAGGAAGCGCCGGCTGCCCACCACGAAGCGCTTGCCGCGGACCTCGGAGACGATTCCGTGCCCCACCAGGTACTTCACCTCGCCGTGGTTTTCCTCGGCGTGGCCCAGTCCCTCCTGGGCGGCCTCGCGGACGATGGCCGCGGCCACCGGGTGGGGGAAGTGCTCCTCCACGCAGGCGGCGTCGCGAAGGAGCGCCAGCCGGTCGTAGCCGTTCACCGGCACCACGCCCACCACCTTGGGCTTGGCCTCGGTGAGCGTGCCGGTCTTGTCGAAGACGAAGGTGTCGGCGTCGGCGAGGGCCTCGAGGTATTTGCCTCCGCGGATCAGCACTCCGCCCCGCAGGGCTTCCATCATGCAGGTCTTGATGGAGATGGGGACGCACAGCTTGAGCGCGCAGGAGTAGTCCACCAGGAGCACCGAGGCGGCTCGCCCGGAGTCGCCGGTGGCCACCTTGGTGAGACCCGCGGCGGAGAGCACGTAGGGCACCAGCCGGTCGGCCAGCTTCGCCGCGCGGTGTTGGGAGGCGGCCTTCTGTTCTTCGCCCTGCTCGATGAGGCGGACGATCTTGGAGATGCGGGTCTCGTCGCCCACCCGTTGGGCCTCGACCTCCAGTTGGCCTTCCACCAGGGTGGTGCCCTCGTAGACGGTGGTGCCTTTTCGCTTGAGCACCGGGAGGCTCTCCCCGGTCATCGAGGACTGGTCCACCGTGGCGCGGCCGGAGACCACCACTCCGTCCACCGGCACCACCGAGCCCTGTCGCAGCACCACCAGCTCGCCCACCTTCACTTCGTGGTTGTCCACCCGGACTTCGACGCCGTTTCGCCGGACCCACACCTCGCGCTCGTCGCGGGCGAGGATGGAGGTGAGGTCCCTTCTCGCCCGGAGCTCGGTGCGCAGCCGGATGTAGTCGCCGAGCTTGAGGAGCAGGGTGATGACCGAGCCGGTCTTGTGGTCGCCCATCCGCAAGGAGACGCCGATCGCGGCGGCGTCGAGGAGGTCGGCGTCCAGGCGTTTCGCCTCGAGCGAGCGGAGCCCCTTGAGGAGGAAGGGGAGGCTGCCGTAGAGGGAAAGGGCGGCCTTGGGGAGGCCGGTGAGCGCTTGGCCGACCAGCGCGCGGAGGGCGGAGCGGACGAGGTCGTCGCGGAGCTCTCTCAGCTCGTCCTTCTCCGGGGAGGCGGAGGGAGGGAGCGCGGGCGGCTCCAGCCTCTCCAGGGCGGCGAGGAGGCCGTCGCGCCGGCCGTCGTGGTGGACGACCAGGCTTTGGGTGCGGAGCCGGAAGCTGGCGCTCTTCACGCCGGGGAGGGAGCGGGCGGCGTGCTCGATTCTTTGGGCGAGCGCGGGCCCGGGGGGAAGCTCGGACAGCTCGAGGCGGATCCGGTTGGGAAGCTCGTGGGCGACCCGGACCTGCATCAGGCCTGGGCCTTCGGTTCGCCGCTCAGCTTCTCGGCGAGTTTTTCCAAGCGGGCGAGGCGCTCCTCGACGCTCTTCTTCTCGCGGAGGCGGGAGACGAGGTAGGCGGCGCCGAGGACAGCGGTGGCGCCCAAGGAGGCCTTGAGGATGCTGCCGAACAGGCCCTGCTCGGGAGGGGGTGGTCTATGCACGGGCGGCGTCCTCCTTGTGCTTGAGCATCTCGGAGAGCTTCTGGAGGAGGGCCTTCTCGCGCTCGAGGATGTCGAGGTCGCGGGCCAGGTCCTGCTCGTAGGCGTGCTTGGCCTCGGCGGACCAGTCTTCGAGGTCCTGGCGGGCGCCTTCGACGTTGGCGAGGAGCCACTCCTTGAAGGAGTGCAGCTCTTTGAGGGCGGCGACGAGGAAGGGTTTGAGTTTTTCGCGGTGCCTGATGATGAGGAGCACCACCGCGGCGCCGAGGGCGCCGGCGAGGAGGGTGCGGAGGAAGCTCGGGTGTGCATGCGGGTGCCCGCCGTAGGGGTCGAACTGGGCCATGGATGCCTCCGGGATGGGGGTCGGAGTCGCGCAGCTTGGCCTGCGCTTGTCAAGCAGCGGGCGAGACCACGATTCCGTACCGCTCCCGGCGCCCAATGCGTCTGAAGAATGGATGGAGGTGATATCGCAGCGAGACGGCGTGCGGCGGACTGAACGTGGGCCAGAACATGATGCTGTTCACGCCTGCCTCACTCGCTAGGCCCATTGCTCGCTCGACCCACGCAGGGCGGTCATTCCAGCGGAAAAGCACGTACTTCCAGACAATCTCCGGCTTGCTGCGCCTTCGTTCGTTTCGGTAGGCGATGAGATCTTTCATGTTGCGGTAGGCCTTCTCGAAGTCGCCTCCACGTTGGTACTTGCGAGTCATCGGAGTGTCGATGCCATCGATCGAGAAGACGAGGCGGTCGGTGAGCAGCGCCGCCTCTCGCTTCTCCCGGCCGCTGAGGACGATCCCGTTGGTGCTGCAGTCGACGAAGGCAGTTGGATTGTATGCCCGGATGAGGCGCAACTCCTCGAGCACCCGGCTCGTGAGGAACGGCTCGCCCAGATTGAAGAAGCTTATTTGCTCCACCTGCAACTGGCCGAGGAACCTGGAGACTCTCTCGAGATCCTCGAGGGACATGCGCCGCTGTCCTCGCAGGCCCACGACTGTACTCCTGGCGCAGCTGATGCAGTTGAGGTTGCAGTCGACCGAGGTCTCCAGCATCAGACCCTTGCTTGGCAGCGAGTAATGATTGACTGCCCTCTCGGCATCCGAACGCGCGACCACGCGAAGGTCGGGACACCTGGCGCACACGTCGAGCGGCAGCCGTCCCGAGGCCAGCGTCTGGCGAAATTCACGGGCCGTTGGTCCGGAGAAGACCTCCTCCAGTGTTTGCTCCCTCAGGCTGCCGAGGCGACCTCTGCCGTCGTAGTCCTGGCAGTTGCAGCTCACGGTGAGGTCGCAGTTGATGCTGATGTTGTAGTTCGAGCTCCCGGAGAGGGCCTCGCAGCGGAAGCGCTGGCCGCGGGTTCGGGCTCGAGCGGTGAGATACGCGCAGAGCAGCCGTCGCAGGGGGCGCACGATGTCCAGGCTTCCGTCCCCGGTCAGGGACGAGACGATGCGATGCGCTGAGGTCATGCTCGGCCGCCCCAGTGTCCGGGCCACGGGATCATTACGCGGCAATTGACAGTTGGCACAGGCTCCTTCGGGCGGGGCAGAGAAACTATCGGCCCTCCAGCCGCCGCAAGTGCTCTTCGGCCTTCTGGGACCAGTGGCCGCGGGGCCGTAGCTTGAGGTACTCGCGGAAGGCCGCGATTGCGCCGGGTCCATCGCCCCTATCCATGAGCGCGAGGGCGAGTCCGTAGTGGGCCTCGGCGTGCCGCGGATCGATCTCCAGCGCCCGGCGCTGCTCGGCGATGGCGGAGTCCAGCTCTCCGAGGTCGTAGTGGAGGTAGCCCAGGTTGGAGTGCGCCGGGGCGCTCTGCTCGGCGAGCAGGAGCGAGGCGCGGTAGGCGGCGACGGCCTCGGGGAGGCGACCGGCCTGAACGTGGGAGGCCCCCTGGAGGAAGTAGGCTTCGGCCTGAGCGAGGCGGTTGGCTTCTTTGGTTCGGCGGCGGACTTCGTTGGCGGCGGCCTCGTCGCCGCGCTTTCTTTCCACTTCGGCGAGGAGGCTGAGATCTGGGAGGGAAGCGGGCTGGGACTCGAGGTTTTCGCGGAGGAGGCGAGCGGCCTCTTCGAGTTGTCCCTCGTCGAGGAAGAGCTTGGCCAGGGCTCTTCGCGCATCGGAGGAGGCGGGGTTGTGTGCGAGGGCGCGCAGGTAATGCGCTCGGGCCGAAGCGGGCTTTCCTTGGAGCGAGGCGGCTTCGCCGAGGCCCAGCTCGGCCAAGTAGTCGGACCACGGTGACAGTCCCAGGGTAGGGAGGAAGCTGGCTTCGGCGGCGGCGGCATCTCCTTGGGCGAGTTGGACGAAGCCCAGCATCATCCGGCAACGGCTGCAGCGAGGGCTCTCTATTAGGCTCCGTTCCAGCTCGGGCATGAGTCGGGCTAGCTCGTCGGGGGTGGCCTGCTTGGGCGCGAAGGGGTTTCCGGGGAGGAGGGCGCGGTACTCGTCGCGGGCGGCCTGGGTGGCGTAGGGGCCGTCGCGGCGGAGGTAGAGCAGGCCTCCGTCGTCGAAGGCGACGAGGGAGAACAGGGAGCGGTCGGCGAGCCAGTCGTCTTTTCCGAGGGCAGCCTCGGCGCCGGGGGTGAGGGCGGCCGAGCCGGGGTAGGCGAGGACGAGTGCATCGAAGTGGTACTTGGCGTCGAGCCTTGCGAGCTTGGAGGGGTCGGCGCCGCCGGTGGCGGCTTCCATGTCGTCTTGGTGGAGGAGGCCGCGGCCGTCCTGGAAGACGACGAGGCGATCGAGGGTCCACTCGAGGTAGCCGCCGAGGTGGAAGGTGTTGAAGAGGCGGCCGTGGAAATCGAGCTGGTGGAGGTATTGGGCGGCGCGGACGGGGAAGTGGGAGAGGCGGAGCTGGGTGCCGAACCGGACTCCGGGGATGTGGGCGGCGTGCCAGGCCGCGAAGGCGACGAGTGGCGCCAGGGCGAGGGAGCAGGCGAGCTGGGTGGAGAGCTTGCCGATGCGGATAGGGAGGCGTGCGAGGAAGGCGGAGAGGTTTCGGGCGGCGATGGGGGCCATGACGACGGCGGCCATGGGGGCGAAGCGGAGCATGCGGGCGCCGAGGAAGAGGAAGAGGGCTGCGGTGAGAAGCTCGCGAAGTTTGGCTTGGCGAAAGGCGAGGGCGAAGGAGGCGGCGGTGAGGGCGGTGAGAGCACCGAGGGCGCCGGTCCAGGCGGAGAGGGGCGGGGGACGGGTTTCGGCGACGGCGTGTCGGAGCAACTGGAAGCCGTCGGCGGCGCCGGAGCCGGCGGTGGCGGCCGAGGTGGAGGCGAAGCGAAGGGAGACCAGGAGCGGCTCGAAGCCGGCGGGGTTGAGGAGGCCGGCGGCGAGGAGGGCGGCGAGGGCGAGGGCGGTGGCGAGGGCGAGCTGGCGGAGGGAGGGGGTTCCGGGGAGGGAGCGGCTGGTGAGGCGCCGGACGAGGAGGAGGGCGGTGCCGGAGGCGAGGTAGATGCCGATGACGGCGAGGCCGGTGAGGAGGGAGGGGTGGAGGTTTATCCAGAGGGCCGCGGCGAGGGGAAAGAGAAGGAGGGTGCGGCTATGGCCGTCTTCGTGGCGGCGGAGGGCGAAGAGGGTGGCGGCGAGGAGCAGGTTGGCGAAGAGCTCGGGGCGGGCGACGGCGCGGCCGCGGAAGAGGGTGAGGGCGAGAGCGAGGGGGAGCAGGGAGGCGAGGAGGGAGGCAGGGGTGAGGGGGCGGGGGTGGGAGTCGAGGAAGAGGAGGGTGAAGAGGAGGGCGGTGACGAGTCCGGCGAGGTAGACCGGGCCGGCTTCACCGAGGGCGAGGTGGGAGAGGTAGATGACGACGCTCCCCAGCCAAGCCGGCGCCGCGTTGAGCTGAACGCCAGTGAACGGGAACAGGAACGGCTCCTCGGCCGGTAGGCGGGCATAGCGGAGAACCTCCCGTCCCATCGCCAGATGATGGAAGGTGTCCCAATCGCGCAGCTCGGTCAGCCCAGCGAGGAACGCGAATCCTGCCGCTAGAGCTGCAGGCGCTAGTCCGCGCACCGGGAAGCGGAGCATTGGCGGTCTCGACCGACCCTCGCAGGGAGGCGTCGGAGTTCGGCGGGCGCCCAATCCAAGTGGGACCTGAGCGACCGGGACAACCTGTGGCGTGGAAAGCGGGCTGCCGAAAGACTACTTTGCGGCGAAACAGCTCGAGCCTTACCCGCCATGTCGCCGAAGCCTTTAGGCAATACGCAGCCGGATGACAAGGCTGCTCAGGCTAGCTCGCATCCATCGCCGGAGCAGGACGCTCCCAGAATACTCGAGCCGGCGTCGACCGCTGGTCACTCGGATCTCACCATTGGGTATGCCGCGTTCCTTGGCGCGGTCAGTTCATTGGCCACCTTGGGTCTCTCGATGATTCGAACCAAGGTCGCCGCCATTTTCCTGGGACCGACCGGACTTGGCACTGCGGCGGAGATCATTCAGTGGGTCACCCTCGCCACAGTGCCCGCGACGCTAATTGCAGGCCCGGCATTGGTGCGTGCCGCCTCAGCAGCGCGAGCCGAAGGCGATCGGCGTGCGCTCGAGCGAGTCTGCTCCACGGGACTGACTGGTATCCTCGGGTTGGGAGCGGCCTGCGGACTAGTCGCCGTGATAGCTGGCCGGTCGATTCTTCCAAGCCCTTGGGCGCAGTCGGCTGGGCCGCTTGTCCTTCTGGCCGCCATCGCCACCATCGCGATGGCGCTCTCCGTGCTTCCGCAGCAACTCTTGATCGCCTTCGGTGAGCTGCGCTGGTTGTCCGTAGTCACCATTGCCGGTGCCGCCATTAGCACAGTTGTCGTCGCGGTTGCGACCGGACTCGGGGGCCTATCCGGTCACTTCATGGGCTTGGCCGGTGGTGCGGCGATCACTGCGGTGGTCGCGTACCTGCTCACCTCCCGCCGTCTCCCCCAGTTCTCCCTCAGGCCTCGACTGGGAGTCGACTGGGGGTTTGCCCAGCGCGTGGCGAGCGTGGGTCTGACATCGCTTATCGCGGGCGCTGCGACCCAAGCAGCGCTCACATTGATTCGCTTCGTCCTCGACAAGGCCGGAGGTGCCGAGCTGAATGGCTACTTCCAAGCGGCGTGGTCAATCTCGACGGCGTACATGACGATCGTGTTGAGCAGTTTGGGGAATTATGTCTTTCCGCGCTATTCCACCGCCCCCACTCGCGAGGCGTTGGTCGCAGAAGTCGACAGTTCATACAAATTCGTTCTGCGAGTGACCCCGCCAGTCGTCTTGGCCGTCATTGGTATCAAAGACATACTTGTCAGAGTTCTTTTTGCGAAGTCCTTCGAATCCGCCGTTCCCCTACTCGGCCTGCTCGCTGCCGGGGACATCGCGCGAGGCGTTGCATGGGTCGTTGGGGGCCCGCTGCTATATCGAGGGAAAGTGAAGGCGTTCTTGCTTTCTGAGGTCTTGGGTGCGGGAGGGGTCGCTCTCGCGTCCGCACTGCTGGTGCCTCGCCTTGGCCTCATCGGCGTCGGATATGCGTACGCGCTCAACGGCATCATATCCGCATGGCAATGTTCGATCATCCTTCGTTACTCCTGTGGCGTACCGATCGCCTGGCGAAGGCTCGCGCTCGTGAGCTTCTCCGTTGCTGGCGCTGTGGGGCTGAGCGTGTTCGGCTCAGGGGAACCGATTCTGGGTTGGCTCTCGATCGTGTTGGCGGTGGCGTGGGCCCATCGCAGCGGCATTCTTCGATCGATGGCGGTGGGCTTGGTCGAGCGGTATGCGAGCTTGCGCTCCGGCCATGGTACGCGGAGAGCATTCGCGCAGCCGCCGGTTCCACCCTCGAATAAAAGTCGTGGGAACGGTCGGTGATGCCTTCGCTTGCGTTCGCCGCGTCATGGTGCGATACCCACCCTGGTCAACGGTACCCCGCTTGGTGGCGCAATCAGCGGAGGTTTCCAGGTGAGTGTCAACGACTGCCGCCGGATCGACTTCCCTCGAATCGCGGATCCACGAGGCAATCTTACGTTCATCGAAGGGTTGGTCCACGTCCCCTTCAGGATCGAGCGCGTCTACTATCTCTACGACGTCCCCGGCGGAGCCTCACGGGGCGGGCACGCCCACAAGCAACTCGAGCAGCTCATTGTGGCGATGTCCGGTAGCTTCGACGTCATCGTCGACGATGGGTCGGAGCGAAGAACGTTCACCCTCAACCGCTCCTACTACGGGCTTTACATTCCTCGCCTCGTGTGGAGAGAGCTTACGAATTTCTCTTCAGGTTCGGTCTGCATGGTCCTCGCCTCACATCGCTTCGACGAGCAGGACTACTTCCGAATCTACGAGGACTTCCTGAAGGCGGTCGGCCGCCCTTCAACATGAGCTGCGGACGGGAATTGTCTGAGCTCACCGCCGAGGCGCTAGATGGCCTCGCCGAAGTGACGTCGGTCGACGCGAGCGCAGGTCACGTCCTTCTCATTACTCGATCCCTCCGAATCGATGTTGATGATTACGACTGTCAGCTTCTCTGTATGACGCTGGACGGCGCGGTCAAATGGCTGCACCACGCACCGGGTCAGCAACTTGCACAGGTACGAGTCTCACCGAAGTGCGACTGGTTTGCATACGTAGCAACCGGCAGAGATGGTGGCCTCTGGGTTCGGAGCGTTGACAACGGGGTGGCGCGACGACTGTTCGATGGTCCGGTGTCCAGTGCGCCGTTGTGGACACCAGATGGCAAGCAATTGGTTATCGCGACCCGCATCGCGGCAACCGACAGGCAGGTCCTGAGCCGGCTTCCGATCGCTTCCGACACTCACGGAGGCGAATACCCACGCCCGCTCCGGCTGGTCGCGGTCGAAATGGACGGTGCAGCGCGGCCATTCAGCGATTCGGCAGATGAGCTTCAACCTTGCTCCTTTTCGGCGGACGGCGCCATGGTTGCGTGCGTTCGCCTGCGATTTGGTCGTGACGGCAGACCGCAGTCGGTCCTCAGGCTGGTACGCCTCAGCTCTGGAGAATGGTCGGAGCCTTCGCTCGGCCTCACCTGGCTCACTGCGCCTAGTTTCGCGCCAAGCGGGCGTGGTCTCGCGTTCCTTGGCGCCGCCGGCGATTTTCCTCCTTCCGACCATGCTTGTCTGGAGCTCTTTGCTTGCGCGGATGCCTGCGAGCCGAGCGCGACCTCCATCGGTGGCCTCACCGCGGAGCACCCAGTCGTGCAACGCGCTCCGGCACTGGATCGCGGCCCGCGGTGGTTGGACAGGCGGACGCTGGCAGTGCGAACGGCCTCCCGCGGCCGCATCGGTGTAACCGCGGTGTCGCTCGAGACCCGGCAGAGCCGGCCGCTCGTGAGCGGGCAAGTGCAGGTGCTGGATTTCGTTCCCACCCGCCCCGACGAACTGATCTGCGCGGCGGCAGACGCCACCGAAGCGGCGCTGGTGTTGCGAGTCACGAAGGGATCGGCACCGCGACGAATCTGGTCCTCAGGTTGGGCCGCCGGAGAGGCGATCTCGCGAATCGGGCTAGAGCCACGTTGCTTCGATACGCCGACGGGCGACATCGACGGCTGGCTGCTCGGCGACCGATCTCTCCCCGCGAAGGGATTGGCCGTGTCGCTCCACGGAGGTCCGCACGGCTTTGTTGGCCCAACCATCGCCCCCGGTCATTTCTATCGTTGGATTCTCGCATCGCGCGGCTGGGTGGTGGTTGCGTTCAATCAAAGCGGCTCCGGGTCCTACGGACCTGCTTTCGCCGCGTCCATCAGGGGCCAATGGGGGCGACGCGATCTCGCCGAGGTCCTCGCTATCTCCCAGGCGCTCCAGACAGAGCTGAAGATTCCCCCGGGCTCGAGCGGATTGGTTGGGTACTCTTACGGCGGCTACCTCGCTACCTGGGCCGCCATCAAGTGTCGCCTCTTCGCCGCAGCAGTGGCGGGAGCGCCGATCACCAATTTCGAATCCTTCGCCGGGACCTCAGACATCGGTCCTTGGTTCATGGCGTGGGAACTGGCCCTCGAGTCTGCGGAAGACTTGACTCGTGCGCAGGAATTTGCCCCCGTCCGCCATGCCTCGGAGCTCCAGACCCCATTGCTCCTGCTCCACGGCACGAACGACCGGCGCTGCCCGCTCGGTCAGTCACAAGAGTTTTTTCACTCCGCCCTGACGCGCAGCAACACCCCGGTCGAACTGGTCGTCTACGATGGGGCGTCGCACAACTTCCCTTCCGGTGGACGGCCGAGCCATCGCGTCGATTACAACCGACGTATCGTCACCTGGCTCGAGCACAATCTCCGTCCGAGCCTCCGCATCTGAAAGGAGATGCCCGATGTCCTCAGCAGAGAAGATTGTCGTGGTCGGCGACGGCGAGTCTGCAGAGATCGCATACGAGTACTTCACCCACGATTCACCGCACCAGGTCGTCGCCTTCAGTGCGGAAGCGGCGTATCTCAAGAAGACGGAGCTATTTGGACTGCCCGTGATCCCGTTCGAGGAAATCGAGAGCCGCTATGACCCGCGCGAGTTCCGCGCCCACGTCGCCATTTCCTCGACGTTTCTCAATCGGCTTCGAGCTCGATTGTTTCGAGAGACCAAGAAGAAGGGTTATCAGTGCGTCTCCTACGTCAGCTCCCACGCCTTCGTGTGGAGAAACGTGCAACTCGGCGAGAACTGCTTCATCTTCGAGAACAACGTGCTTCAGCATCAGGTGACCGTCGGGGACAATGTCGTCCTCTGGAGCGGGAACCACCTCGGCCACCGAACGCGAATCGGCAACCATGTATTTGCATCCTCGCACGTAGTGATTTCCGGCTACTGTGAAATCGGGGACTACACATTCATGGGAGTGAACAGCTCCGTCGGTGACAACCTACGCGTGGCGCAGGACGACGTCATCGGTGCAGGCGCGGTGGTGGTGAAGAACACCGAGCCAAGAAGAGTGTACGTAGGGAACCCGGCGAAAGCGCTCGAGAAGGATAGCTTTGACACCTTCAAGGTCCCGGAAATACTCAGGAGCTAAGGGGTCGCCGTGTCATCGCTCAGCGTTCGACCCTACTCAGAGGCCGACCGAGCCGGGTGGAACCAATTCGTGATGCGGTCGAAGAACGCAAGCTTCCTCTTCGACCGCAACTACCTTGAGTACCACGCACACCGATTCACGGACTCGTCGCTGCTCGTCTACGAGGGCGCTCGAGTGGTCGCGATTCTCCCGGCCAACAGGGTCGATGACGTGCTGGTCAGCCACGGCGGTCTGACGTACGGAGGTTTTCTCAGTGACGGTGATATGACCGCCGAGCTCATGTTGCGAGTTTTCGACGCTGCCGTTGATTGGCTGCGGCGCGCGGGAATACGCAAGTTCATCTACAAGGCGATTCCGCATATCTATCATCGACAGCCTGCGGAAGAGGATTCGTACGCACTTTTCCGGATGGGCTTTTCGCTCTCCCGACGGGACTTGTCGCAAACGGTGGACCTTCGGGCCAGCCCAGCGCCCAGGCGCACGAAAGGGAGGAAGTGGTCGCTCAATCGGGCGAAGAAGAACGGTCTCACGCCCGTGGAGTCTCGAGACTTTGCCCCATTCATGGCGCTCGAGGCGGAGGTCCTAAGAGAGCGACATGGGGTGTCCCCGGTTCACTCCGGCGAGGAGATGTCGCTGCTCGCCTCGCGCTTCCCGGAAAACATTCGCCTGTTCACGGTTTCGAGGGGCGATCAGCTTCTGGCGGGCGTGGTCGCCTATGACTCGGGAGTCGCCGTCCACGCGCAGTACATCGCGGCGAGCGACGCGGGCCGGGAATTGGGCGCGGCGGACTCGATAATCGATCACCTACTTACGAGAGTCTTTCAGGACCGGCGGTTCTTCGATTTCGGAATTTCGACCGTCGAGGAAGGACGCGTACTGAACGCAGGGCTGGCTCAATGGAAGGAGAGCTTTGGCGCACGAGCTACAGCTTACGATTTTTACGAACTGAAGCTGGGTGGAGTCGATCAGGAGTCTTGAAGAGGAGCAGCCATGTCTCACACTCACGCTCGTGCTACGCCGGAGCAAGTCGCCAATCGGCAGGCGCTGTTGCGACTGTTCGAGCAGACGCCGCTGCCAACGGATGAACTGCTCGTCAATCTTCCCTTGTACATGCGAAGTTCGACCGTGGCCAAACTCCTGTACATCGACGAATTGTACCGAAGAATCGTGAACGTTCCAGGAGTGATCGTCGAGTTCGGCGTCTGGTGGGGGGCCAATCTGGCCTTGTTCGAGAGCCTGCGCGCCGTCTACGAACCATACAACTTTACGCGGTCGATCATCGGTTTCGACACGTTCGAGGGCCATACGTCAACCTCACCGCAGGATGGCACGGTGGCGGCAGAGGCAGCTGAGCGCTATCGCCTGCGAAATGACTACCCGGACTACTTGGGAGAGGTGCTGAAGTATCATCGGCGGGAGAACCCGATGGGCCACCTAACCCGTCAGGAAGTCATCAAGGGGGATGCCGGCGATGGGTTGGAGCGCTACCTCGAGGAGCACCCGGAGACGATCGTTGCCCTCGCCTATTTCGACATGCAACTGTATGAGCCCACGAAGCGATGTCTGGAGCTGATTCGGCCGCGAATGACGAGAGGTTCGGTGATCGCGATGGACGAACTGAACAGCTCAGAGTTTCCGGGGGAGACAATCGCTTTCGCGGAGACAATCGGTCTCGATGGTCTTCGCTTGCGTCGTTCCCGCTACCTCCCAGATCGGACCTACGGCACCGTCGAATGAAGAGCGATCTGCCGCAGCAATTCGTGGAGCCGCTGCACTGGCGAAAGCTGGGGCTTGTTTTCGGGCCAGATGGGTCTCAGCCATGGGCACGGCACAGCGCGCTGCAGCCGACGCCGCTTCTGCTGGAGGATCGGATCCGGATCTATTGCGGCGTTCGAGATGATCTTGGCAGAAGCAGTGTGTATCGCGTTGATCTCGACCGACACGAGCCGCGTCGAATAATCGAAAAGGCTGCGGAACCTGTGCTGGCGCGGGGAGCGCCAGGGAGCTTCGACTGCGACGGAGTCGTACCATGCGCGGTGACTTGGGTGGGCCGGAGCCTGCGCATGTACTATGCCGGCTATCGCCTTGGTGCAACCGCCGATCGCCGCTTTGAGGCATTCTCAGGCATCGCGGAGAGTTTGGATGGAGGCCTGTCCTTCGCCCGAGTTGGCCAGGTTCTCTTCCCCTGCCCCGAGGCGCAGCTTTTCCGCGCCATCCACAGCATTCGATTTGAGAGAGGACGATGGCGCTCGTGGTACGGTGGCGGCAGCAGCTTTCGCCGCGGAGCGACCAAGACGCTCCCGGTGTACGACATCCGGTATTTCGAGTCCCCCGACGGCCTATCATTCCCAGACAGAGGTGAAGTCTGTATTCCACTGTTGCCAAGGGAACACCGGGTCGGACGGCCGTGGGTTGTGCCGGCGCCCGGAGGGAGGTGGGAAATGTTCTTCGGCGGAGGTACTGAGGAAACAAGATACCGTATGGCTTGGGCTTGGTCGGCGAATGGAGTGTTCTGGCACCGACATGACTCCCACGTGGGTTTCGATGTGAGTGACAGCGGTTGGGATTCCGCGATGGTGGCCTATCCGGCAATCGTAGACGTGGCCGGGCGCCGGCTTCTGTTCTACAACGGAAATGACTACGGCCGAGATGGCTTCGGCTGCGCGGAGGTCGAGCGCTGATGTCCCCGTTCCGCAATGGCACCGTTGGATGGTCGAGCCCAACGGCCCTCGGTCCGCCGACGGTGCTGCGAAAGACATTAGCGAAGGCTACCTGAGGTGTTTCGGGACCGCGCTTGCACATGGGTTGCCCGGGTCGTCCTTTCGCCGCGCAAGTCGATGGACGGAGCGGCAGATCAAGCCGTAGGCTTCGCGCCAGGTAAGCCCGCTCGTCAAGGCTGCTGGAAGGGCGCGTGCGACGGCGATTGGCTGCAAGAGGTTTCGCCGGGCTAGGGCCAGCTGCAGTTCGATTGTCGCCCGATGCTCTCGCACCTGACGCCGAAGCGCTGGATATCGCGACTCGATGATCCCAAGCGTGGTCAGCCGGTCGGCAAGCATCGAGCCACGTCCGCTCGTAAGGCCTTCCCGGTGCTTCCTATAGGCGGAGAGAGCTTGCGGGATGAAGCCGACAGTTCCCTGCGCCTGCGCCAGGAAGTCAATCCAGAAGAGCCAATCGGAGGCATGCGGTATTCGCTCGTCGTATCCGGCTCTCGGGATTGCCACCCTTCTCGCCATTATCGATTGTCCAAGCGCGATGGGGCCGAACAGCGTAAAGGCCTGCGCCATACGCCAAGTTGAGCCGACCACTGGGGAATAGCCGAGCAGGCCGGAATTGGAATGATAGATCGTGTCACCAGTCCGGTCATCGAAGACGACTACGTCATGATAGGAAAAGACGCAGTCTGGCTGCGCCCGATGAAGGGCCAATTGACGGCGGAGCTTGTTGGGGTACATGAGGTCGTCGCCGGCGAAGAAGGCGATGAGCTCGCCGCGACACTGCTTGAGAAGAAAGTTGCAGTTGCGGGTTACGCCCAGATTCGAGGACTGTCGGAAAACTCTCAGCAGCGTCGGGTATCGCCGCTCATAGTCGCGCAGGATTTCTGCGGTCGAATCGGTCGAGCAGTCATCCGAGACGACGATCTCCATCCGGTCAACTTGCTGCGAAAGCACCGAGTCCAGCGCGTCGGCGACGTATCGGCCCGCGTTGTACACAGGCATGAATACGCTCAGTAGAGGGGAGTCGCTTGGGCTCGACAAGAGGGACCTTCTCTCCTTGGCTGGCCGCCCAACCGGACTGGGCCTCGTGGCTAACCGGACTCAAGTGTTGGATTCTGCCTCGTAAGGCTGCGGGCTTTGCCTCGAACGACAATTCCGTTTGGTCCGTACTCCACGAGGCAGTCGCGAAGTCCTTCGGCCTCGACCCAGCTCCGGACGGTGTCGAGGGATTGAGGGTGATCGTGCGTCGGCGAATACATGTCGAAGGTATCTAGAATGGACCACTCCCTATTGATGTCAGTCGGCAGGCCCAGGTGATGGTAGCTGAGAATCGGAAACAAGCGGGAGCCCAGCGGTCCAGCGAGCCGGCGGGCGAGCACTGCGCCTGGAAGTAGGAGATGGACGGCTCGCTCCACGAGAGAAAGCAGGCGACGCTGCGGCAAGCGGATGGTGATTGGCCGAAGAAGATACTTCCACGGGAGAAGGGCGATCAGCCGACCGTCGTAGACGTCAACGGCAATATGTCCCCCCGGCCGCAGGTACTCCAGGAGGCAGTGGAACGCTCGCCTCGGGTTGGGCGTGTGCTGGAGCACGCCGAGGCAGAGCACCCGATCAAATCTCCCTTTGGCGAACGGCAAGTCGTGCAAGTCAGCTTGAGCGAGGTGCAGGCGAGTCGACCCGCCGTTGTTCAGTCCGTTCGCCTCAATCGCGGTCGAGAGGTCGGAGGAGAAGACGGTAGCGCCTGTCGCGAGCAGCACCTCGGTGAACCGCCCGGCACCAGAGCCCACCTCGAGCACGACGTCCCCACTCAGGTCCTCTGGCCACCCAGTGGCGCGAAACAGCCGGTTCCTAGATAAGGGAAGGCCGGTGTAGCTGTCCAGTTGGGTTCTGCGAAAACGGTTCCACTGAAACCCAAATGAGGCCGCGTAGCGCTCGGTCGGGACGAAACGAGGAATTCCTCCGCGAATCGGAAAGGAAGATGCGCAGGCGGTGCACCCCAGAGATCCTTCGATGACGTGCGTAGACGCAGAGTCCTTCGTCGGATGAAGTGAAAGCTCGTGCTGGCATCGTGGGCAACAGAGGAAATCGAGCGCCGAAGGGTTCATGGCGCGCTTCCTGGAGATTTCTTACGCGCAATCAGGAATACCCCGCGGGTCGTGAAGTCGGCCTCGGAGAGCTGGCGAAACCGAGAAGCAAGCAGCGCCCGGTCCACGCCATCGTCATCCCGCTGCAGGGACTCCTCGACGATCTCCAAGCCCTGCCGAACCAAGCATGCACGATGGGTCGAGTACGGCTCCCGGTTGATGAAATACGGCCGCCAGCCCCTGAGCAAGGTCCATGTGATGTCCGAATATGCCCAGTGGCCATTCCACGCGGCGGCCGTGCCATGGCAGTCGAAATCAATCTGGTGCGAGACGATGCCTCCGGGGCTAAGCCAAGAGGCCTGGGCCGAGTAGACAGCCTCGAGGTCATCGGCGTGCTCGAGGACAGCTTGAGAGAGAACCATGTCGACCGGTTGGCTCGGGTCCGCCTTCCAACGATCCCAAGGCGCAATGTAGCGGATCTCACCAGTGGCTCCGCCTCCATCGACAACGGAAGCGAGCGCCCGACGGAGATGGGCGAGCCGTTCTGGGGCGAGCGACCTCTCGAGCCGACCGGCGGAGAGCACATCGCTCGGGAAAGCGTATGAATCGAGATTGGGCTTGAGCCTGGGGAACTCGCGCTCGTCCGGAATGGGTGCGCGCCTGGAAACCAGCTGGACGAGCTCGTCGAAAACCTCCAGGTTTCGCGACAGTGATGCGTAGCCCACCGCATCCAAGGCAATGTACCGCTCGGATCCCGACAGCAGAGCGGCCAGGCCTATCCCCAACGAATCACCCGGACCGAGCTCGGCGAGCGCCGAAGGCGTGCGCCGAATGAATCCTGCCCGCACAGCGCGGACGAAGTGCCTCATCCAAACCGCATAGCAGTAGCGAGCCGAGCACGTTCCGCCCGTTCCTCGACTCAACCACCGGTACAGCGCGGGCACCGATGCGACGGCGCCAGCGACGACCGTTCGAATCACCGCTGGGGAGAGGAGGCCGGCCGCCCAGGCGCGAAGCAGAGTGATCGGCCCGCTAGGCTCGCGCGACGCGCGCATACAAGGCCTCGATGGCATCGATCGTTCGCTCGATCGAGAATCTCTCTCTCGCCAGGCGCCGCGCAGCGGCAGCCTGCCCCAGCCTCAGCTCTCGGTCTGCACAAAGGCGAGTCATTGCCTCTGCGATGGCGCCCACGTCCTGCGGCAGGATCACCCCCGCCCCGGCTTGCGCGACTTCCGGAAGGTTGCAAGCGTCGGTCAGAACGAGCGGCCGACCGCATGACATCGCCTCCAACGCTGCCATCGGCAGACCCTCGCTGCGCGCGGTCAGGCAGAACACGTCCGCCGCGGCGAGGGCGTTCCATTTCTCGGGCCCGGCCAGCAGTCCCACTCGAAGGACGCGGTCCCCCACCCGCGCATCCGCGACGTGGCGCGCGAGAGCAGGCCCATATCCGTAGTCCCCGCCGGCAATGACCAGGCGGGCCTTGTGACAGCGCGCGCTCACCCGCGCGAATGCGGGCACCAAGAGATCGAGCCCCTTCTTCCAATCGACGCGCGACATGAAGAGAAAAACCACGTCTCCTTCATCGAGGGCGTGTCGGCGGCGGAACCCTAGGCCGTCGATCCCCTCGGGCGGTGGTCCGATGCCGTTCGGGATCACCACAATCTTCCCAGGGGGGATGCCCAGGGCGCGGTAGTTCTGTGCCTCCCAGGAGGTGAGCGCCACGCAGGAGGCCGCTCGGCGGAGGTTGGGCCCGACGTAGAGCAGGTCGCTAGCGCGCTTGAGCAAGCCCTTCTTCCGCCGAGCCACCGGGTCCAGCGAACCCCTGGCCGAGATGATCAAGGGTGTTCCGGCGAAGCCCGCGTAGGATCCGAGCACGAGGTCGAGAAACGAGTAGGGACTATGCGAATGAATCACGTCGAAGCGGGGTCTCTCCGCCCATAGGCGTTGAAGCACGCCAGGGCAAGGGAAGAAGTACTCGTGTAGCAAATAGTTGCGGAAGTACACGGCTGTGAAGCCGTCGCGCTCGACTGGCTTCCCGGCCGGGAAAGGCAGCCGCGCGTCCCCGTTTGCATCTGTTGTGTAGACGGTGACTTCATGACCGCGTCGGGCCAGGTGGATGCAGAGTTGCAACACTGAGTGCACCGGCCCGCCGTAACGGTACGCCGGATCAAAATAGGGCACGACCTGGAGGATTCTCACTGTGCGCCCCTGTCGCTGGCGGGCGCTCGTGGCGAATGCGCGGGCCCGATGTTCGCCCGTGCGAGGCGTAGAAGCGCTGCTTCACTCTTCTCGACTAGTTGGTCCACGCTGAAGTGCTCGATGATTCGAGCGCGGGCAGCAGGTCCCAAGTCTTGCTTCCGCGAGAGAACTTGCTCCAATCCGAAGGCCAGTGCCTGCGCGTCCGCCGGGCGAACCACCAATCCCGTGCCCCCCACAACGAAGGCCGAGTCGCCCACGTCGGTGACGACGCAGGGGACCGCGCAAGCCATGGCCTCGGCGACGACGTTTGGAAAGCCCTCTCCGAAGGCCGACGAAGAAACGAGTGCGTCACACGCACAGTAGGCGGAGGGCATGTCCTGCACGGCCCCCACCCAGCGCAACCGCTGCTCGAGGCCGAGGTGGAGCGATAGCTCCACGAGCTGTTGTCCGGACGGTTCGGTCCCGGTGCCGACGCAGACGAACCGCAACTCGGGCCGCCGCTTTGCCGAAGCTGCAGCGGCTCTGAGGAATGTCGAATGGTCCTTCATCGGGTCGAGTCGGGCGGCATGCCCCACGAGGACTTCATGATCGCCGATTTCCCACTGGGCGCGTCGCCGGCGACGAGCATCTGGGTCTGGGCGGAACCGAGCGGCATCGATTCCGTTGGCGACCACCAGCATGCGATCGGTCGGATAGCCGCGCACCCTCGCGTCTTTCAGCCCGCTGTTGGAGTTCACGATGATGCAATCGGCACGCGGCGAAAGCGACCGCTCGAGCCCGTGCGCCAGACGGAGCAGCCAATGAAATTCCTGGAACTCAAGTCTGGAGTTTCGAATGCCCATCACGACCCTCACTCCAGGAACGATAGGCTTGAGCAGCGCCGCCAGGGCGTTGGGCTCCGCGGTGTAGCCGTGGAGGATTTCCGGCTGCTCGTCCCGCACCAGCCGCGCGAGGCGCAGCAGAAAGCCAGTCACGTCCCGGCGCCCCCGCTTCTCGGCAGAACGTACCCGCACCCCGGCCGCCCGTAGCTCTGGCTCGAGCGCACCTCCTGAGTAGAAGGTCGCCACACAGATGCGATGCCCGCGACGGTGCAGGCCGGTCGCCAGGTAGACCAACTGCCGCTCCGCGCCCCCGTAGTCCAACTTCGGGATGAGAAACAGGATCTTCAGCGGCCGCGTCACGACGCTGGGGCCTCCGGCGCGATGGGAGGATCGATCCATGTCCGGTGCCAAAGCTCCAACATCATCAGCGCCCAAATGCGGTACGAATTGTTGCGCCTCTTCTCGAGGTGATCGTCGAAGAGCCGCCGCACCGAGGCGGGCGCGAAGTAGCCCCGCGCGCGGGCACGCTCCCCCAGCAGCAGCTCCTCGGCCAGTGGCCGCAGCTCATGCCCCAACCACCGCTCGATTGGGACTCCGAAGCCCTTCTTCCGCCGGTGACGCACTCTCCACGGCAACAGCCTCCGAAACGCCGCCTTGAAAAGGCGCTTCGTCATCGGACCTAGAACCTTGTGCTCCGGCGGAATGCGGGCGGCGATCTCCATCACTCGATGATCCAGCAACGGCGAGCGCGCCTCGAGCCCGTGCGCCATGGAAGCGATGTCCACCTTCACCAATAGGTCGTCTGGCAGGTACAGCTCCACATCCCCACACATCGCCCGGTCACGCACATCCACGGCGTCCCCAGCCGCCACCCGGGCTCGCAGCAGCTCGTACGAGTCCAGACCCTCCAGCCGCCTCGCCACCTCTGGTTCGAACAGCGAGGCCTTCATGCCATTGTCGAAGTAGCACAGCATCAGCAGGTTGGTGGTGAACGGGTCGTTGTTGGCAATTTCGAGAAACTTCGCAAAGGCATAAGTGGGGGAATTGACCGACCCCCCTCGCGGCAGCCGAGCCGCGAACGCCGTCAGTCTGCCTCGGAGAGCGGAAGGCAACAGCCGGTAGGCACGGGCGAGGTCGTTCGCGATGTAGCGCTCATAACCCCCAAACAACTCGTCGCCCCCGTCACCGTTGAGCGCAACCGTAACGTGCTCCCGCGCGAGCCGAGAGACGTAGTAGGTGGGAACCGCGGAAGAATCGGCGAACGGCTCGTCGTAATGCCACGCCAGCCGAGGCAGCACCGACGCCGCCTCGGGCCGGACGGTCAGCTCCGTATGGTCGGTGCCCCAGCGCTCCGCAACCCTCCGCGCGAAGGCCGACTCGTCGAAGCCCGACTCCTCGAACCGAATCGAGAAGGTCCGCACCGTGCGGCCGGCCTCCTGGGCCATCAGCGCCACGATGCTCGAGGAGTCCACCCCACCCGATAGAAAGGCACCCAGCGGAACGTCGCTCACCAGACGCAAGCGAACCGCCTCCCGGACCGCGCCAACGAGCCGATCCTGCAATTCGATCACCTTCGATCGCCGGGACACATCCCACTTCGGCGCGAACTGCAGCCGCCAGTACCGAGATGTGCGCACCTCTCCCTGGCGCACCTCGAGGAAGTGCGCAGGCGGCAGCTTCTTCAACCCTTCGAAGGCGCAGAACGGCGCAGGTACGCATTGATACGTCAGGTAGTGATGGATCGCCTCCAGGGAGACTGTCCGCGGCACATCCGGGTCAGCCAGGATCGCCTTGGCTTCCGAAGCGAACCAAAAGGCGTCCGGTGTCGCTCGGTAGAAGAGGGGCTTCTTACCGACGCGGTCCCGGGCCGCAAAAAGGACGCGCTCCCTTCGGTCCCATACCGCAAAGGCAAACATCCCGGCGAGCCGACCCAGGCACTCCGGGCCCCAGGTCGCGAACGCCTCCAGCAAGACCTCCGTGTCCGAGTTCGAACGGAATTCCGTCCCGCGCCGTCGCAGCTCGGAGCCGATCTCCCCGAAGTTGTAGATCTCTCCGTTGAAGACGATCACATAACGACCGTTAGCGCTGACCATTGGTTGCGCCGCTCGGTTCGAGAGGTCAATGACCGAAAGCCGCCGATGCCCGAGCATGGCCGCCCCTTCGGCGAAGATCCCCTCTCCGTCCGGGCCTCGGTGCGCCAGCGTCCGGACCATCCGCTCGATGGTGGTTCGATTTACCGGCCGCCCCGGGTCGGTGAAGATCTTACCGGCGATGCCGCACATTGGATCTCATTACGCGCCCGGCAGACACGGCTCACTCGTACGCTTCGCTTCGAAAAGCCTCGGCGCCTGCCGGAGAGAAAAACAGGTCCAGCTGCCAGAGCGCGCCGTCCCGCGGACGGTGCAGCGGGTCGCAGAGGTCAACGCACCGAAAACCCCTCCCCTCCAGATGACCGCACATCTCGTGGAAGCGGAGCACTCCTTCCCCAATCCGGAAGTTGTACGCCTCGATCACCAACAGCGACGTCTCCCGCAACGCCTCCTTCGCTCCCTCCAGAATCGGCAGCTCGAACCCGTGCGTGTCCAGTTTCAACAGGAAGGGACCACGAAGCCCGCGCGCCTTCACCTCCACGTCTACCGTCGTCATCGGCACCCGGATGCAGTGCTCAGGCACCGGCTCGTACGACGCCATCCCTCCAAATAGATCCGCTGCGTCGAAGTAGATCTCCCCCACCGCATCGCCCGCCGCCGAGATCACGTACTCCACCCCAGGCGACTCGGCCACCAGCGCCCGCAACCCAGCCTCGTGCTCGCGCCGCGCCTCCACCAGCAGCGCCCGCGCCGCAGGAAAAAACGGCGCCGCCACCCGGAACCACCTTCCATCCGAGGCGCCCACGTCCACGATCGTCGAAACCCGCGTCCCCCTCCGGGCCGCCCGCGCCAACGCCGCGTCCAAGGACACCCCTCCCGCCTCTATCCCCAACCGGCGCAACCCCGAACGGCAACGCCGCATCACCGACTCCCCAAGCTGACGCGCGTTCATCCGCCCAAGCTAATAGCAGAACGGGGGGTTGCTCCAACACCTGGCCGCGGCTCCTGCCCCGTGGCCCAAGCACCTGAGCAAGCGGAGAGGGATTCATCTCTCACCACGCCCTCCTAACAACTCCATCACCGAATACGCCGCCACCAGCGCGTGGTGATGCAAGAAGTGCCTCGCCACCGCCACCTGCTCCCCAGGCCGCGCGTGCCGACACGCCACCTGGAACGCCTCCCAGGAGCCCTCCCGAAACCTCGCCCCACTCTTCGACCCGCCATGCCACCGGAAGCTCGCTAGATAGCTTGGCACGATCCGCGGCGCCGCAATCCGCCCAAACCTCAGCCACAAGTCGTAGTCCATCGCATACCAGCGCTCCGCATCCAGCCCCCCAGCCTCCTCCCACAACTCCCGCCGGAAAAACGTCGCCGGCTGCGAAATGAAATTCTCCACCAACAACCGCTCCACGCTGTAGCGCCGAACCCGGAAGTTCTTGTACCAGGTCACCAGCCGCCGAACCTCCCGGTCCTCCTCGTCCACAATCCGGCACTGCCCCACACACCACCTCCCCTCACCCTCCCTGAGCTCCCGCGCCACCGCCTCCAGCGCCCCCTCCTCCAACGTGTCGTCCGAATTCAGCCAGCAGAGCACCTCCCCTGTCGCCAGCCGAAACCCCTTGTTGATCGCGTCCGACTGACCCCGGTCCTTCTCCGACAGCCACCGCACCGCCCCCTCGTACCGGCGCAACACCTCCAGCGTCCCGTCGGTCGAGCCGCCGTCCACCACCAGGTACTCCAGCTCGAAATCCCCCCGCTGCCCCAGCACGCTCTCGATGGTCCGCTCGATGAACGCCGCCTGGTTGAACGACGGAGTAACGACGCTGATCCTCATCGGTCCAGCCGGTCCCTCGGCGCCCTCGCCACCGCAGCCTCCCACCGCTTCACCGCCGCCTCCCGCTCCCCCGGAGGCCCGTCCGCGAAGTACCCCAGGTTGTCGTTGAACGCCCGCGACAGCTCCTCGATCGCCGACAGCCGCACGTCGAACTCCCGGTGCCGGAGCGCCGCCAATAGCCAGTCTGCCCGCCTCCTCCCCCGGTTCTCCGCCCACCACGCCGTCCACGCCCGCGGGCCCGTCCCAAACCCCGCCTTGGTGATCTCCCTCAATCCCTCCGCCGCCGCCTGCGCCACCATCTGATCATCCGACCCGGTGAGCCCAATCAACCCCTCGATGCACTCCCGGTCGTGCAACACCCCCAAGGCCCTCGCCGCCAACGAACGCCGCAGCGGATCCCTCGAAGCCAGCTCCTGCCGCAAGTCCTTCATCGCCGAGTCGAACCGCGGAATCCGCCTGAGCGAAACGGCCGCCGCCCGCGCCGCGGACGAGATGTCCGGCTCCAGGTCGAACAGCCCCCGCAAGACCCCGTCCACCAGCTCCGGATACGGCAGGTTCCCCGCGGTGAGCAGCGCCAGGTAACGGGTGTCCGAATCGTCCGAGTCGAGCAGGCGCGACAGCTCCTGCGCCGCCGCCCGCCCCAGCCGCGCCAGCGCCGCAGGCACCGGCCCCAGCTCGTCCGCCTCGGGCAAGTCCACCACCGGCAACCGCGCCCACGCCGTCGGACCCGGAAACGCCTCGCTCAACACCTTCGCCGAAGCCTCCGGAGTGCGCGCCAGCTCCGCCATCGCCTTCGCCCGCTGCGCCGCATCCGGTCCGGTCAACCTCCGGAGCACCGGCCCGAAGTCCGGCGGAGGCCTCGCCCCCTCCGACGCCGCCATGGCCGGCATCGACGCCACCCGGCCGTGCTCCACCGCCGCCGCTCCCGACGAGGGGCTCCACCCCATCGGCGGCGTAGGCTGCTCATCCTCCGGCTCGGCGCCGAACGCCTCCGCCACCTCCGCCTGCACCGGCGGCGGCTCCAGCACCTGCTGCTTGCGAAGGAGGATCAACTCCTGGAACGCCACCGGCAGCTCCTGGCAGAAGAGGATGAAATCCGAGAGCCTCCGCTGGCTCACCGGCTTCTGCCCGCTGTCCCCGTAGAGAATTGCCACCAGCCGCGACTTCACCTCCACCGGATGCAGCAGCACCGTCCTCGGCGCGCGGCCCAACAGCCCGAGGAAGTGCGCGCTCAGCGCGTCCGGCGGCAGCGGCCCCACGTAGCTCCCCCGAGTCATCGCCACCGTCCTGAACACCGACACCGCATCCAGCGGGACCGACACCTCCCGGAGCCGCAGCGAGTCCGCTCCCTCGCCGCGCGCGTCGAATCCCCAAGCCGCACCGCGCACCACCACGAACGCCGCGGCAAAGTCGAACGTCCGCCGCGCATACCGGAGCGCCACCTCGACGATCCGGTCCCGGTCCCGCGTGGCCTCCGTCAGCGCCGCTCTCGCCTTCTCCAGCGTCCAGTCCGGCACCTCGTCGCCTCGCGGCACCGCCGGCGGCGACGGGATCGGCGCACGCCGCGTCACCTCCAGGTGCGGATCCGCCCCCCGCACCAGGGGGACGCCCGCGCTGCCGCCTGCGGCGGACCGATTGGGCTCAGCCCTCGCCACCGCCTTCAAGACGGGGACGGTCGGCCGCTCAGGAGGAACAACCGGCGCCTGGAGGACGTGCGAAGGAGTCGGCACCGTCCAGCTCTCCTCTTGCGATGGAACCGGCCCCGCCAAGCTGGCCGCCACCGGCGCTGGTCCACCCGGAGGTGGTACCGGCTCGACCGCCGGAGCCGCCGGCGGCGCCATCGCCGGCTGAGGAACAGGCTCGGCGCGGGCAGGCTTCCCTTTCAGCGCTTCCCGGGCGAATGCCGCATACCCTGCCCGATCCAGCACCACCGTCTCCACCCGGTCGTACACGTTCGCCGCCGGCGCCGGCAGCCGGGCCGGCTCGAGCAGCACCGCAGCCGGCGCGACCGGAACGCTCGCTTCCGGCACCACCGCCCGCGGCTTGGCCTCTGCCGCTGGCTTGGCCTCCGGCGGGCGCGCCGTGGACTCCGGAATCCGGGCCGGCTCGACCACCACCGGAGCCGGCGCGACCGGAACGCTCGCCTCCGGCGCCACCACCCGCGCCGCCGCCGGCTTGTCCTCGGGGCGCGGCGCCTTCTTCGTCTCCAGCGGGATGGGCTCCTCCGAGAGCACTCCCTCGCGGAGGGCCATCTCCTTGGCGAGCGCGTCTTCCAGGGTCGTCGTCTCCACCAGCGAAAGATGCGGTGGTGCCCGAGGCGCCGGAGCCGGGCGCGCTTTCGCCTGGGGCTTCACCTCCGCCTGAGGTCTGGCCTCCGCCTGAGGTCTGGCCGGTGCAGGAGCAAGGGCGGGAACAGGGACGCCCGCCACAGCCTGCGGCCGGGACGGATCCATCGCCGACAGCAAGGCGTCGTACCTCGCGGGCAGCGGACTCCCGTAGATGAAGAAGAGCCACTCGCGGATCCGGCACTCGAGGGCCACCCACAGCTCCAGCTTCTTCCCCAGCAGGAAGGCCACCTCCTGCATCGACTGCTCCGCTACCGGGTAGCTACAGGCCACATGCAGCGCCTCGCCGTCCACCGAGAGCGGCACCACCCCCAGCCGCTCCGCAATCTTCGGGGGGACGAGAGTGGAGACGTCGCGGTTGGGCTCGAAGTCCGCCAGGTTCACCAGCCGGAAGCCGGAGACGTCGGCCAGCGCCTGGAGCACCCCCGCCTCGGAGATGGCGCCCAGCTCCAACAGCGCGGTGTCGATTCCCCCTCCCGCCGCGACGCGGCGCCTCAGCGCCTCATCGACGAGGTCCGCCGAGAGCAGGCCCTTGTCCACCAGGTGCTGTGCCAGCCTCGTGGGCATGGAGGAGGCATAGTACGAATTTCCCGGGCCGCGGTGCGGCATATCCTCGCACCCGGCCGGGGCGGCCGCCGCTCAGCTCGGCAGCACCACGAAGGTCGAGGTCAGCTTGTCGTGCAGGGTCTGCCCGCGCGGGTCGAACAGCGCTACCCAGAAGCCGGAGAAGAAGAGCGCCGCCGAAACTCCCGCCAGCGCCGCCCGCGCCAGCGCCCGGGAAGGAGTGGGCGAAAGCCCGCTCTGATCCACCAGGCGAATCCCGAAGAGCCGGCGCCCCGGCGTGCAGCCGCCCCACACCAGCGCGAAGACCGCGGTGTACGCCAACGTCACCACCACCGCCAAGAGCACTCCGGGGAGGAGCAGGGGCTCGACCGCATGGAGCCAGGTCATCACCGCGTCGATGCCTCCAAGCTCGGAGCCGGACGCCTCGTGCTGGACTACCAGCGAGCCCACCAACAGGTAGGTCGCCACCACCAAGCAGAGCAGGAGCAAGTCCACCGACCAGGCACAGAGCCTCCGCCACAGGGGCGCCGGTTCGGCCCGGTGCTCCACCACCGCGCTCGCGGGCGAGGACTCCCGCCGGGCGGCCGGCGCTCGCGGAGTCTGGGCCCTGGCTTTTCGGGGCGGCTCGGCCGCGGGTCGATCCGCATAGCCCGGCGCCTGCGCGTTCGGAAGCGTGGGGACGTCCAGCGACTCGGCGAAACTCTCGCCGGGGGGATCGGTCTTGCTCTCCAGAGCCTCGGAGAAACTCCTATCCCGCTGGGCGCTTCGTGCAGCCAGCGCAGCGGCCGAATGCTTGGGGGGAGGGAGAGTTGCGCCCTCCAGCGCCTCGGCGAAGCCATGGTCACGAGGAAGATGCGCAGGCAAGGTGGCGCCGGCCGGCGGAGGCGTGGGGTTCCGCGGGGGGAGGGTGTCCGGCTCGGGGGCGCGAAGCTCCCCGGTCCGAGGCAGGGCGACCGTCTCGCCCACCCCGGCGGTGGGCCCGGGGATGACGATGGGGGTCCGCCGCGCGGCCTGGGGAACCGGCATCTGCACCTTGAGCGTGGGCTGCTCCGGCGCGGCGGCGAGCGAGCCGGAGTCCTCTCCGGGCGCGCGAGGCGTGGGAGCGCGCCGCTGAGGGAGGGGTGGGGGCCGCTGATTCTTCCGCGCCAGCTCCTCGAAGCTTGGCACCGGCCGCGCAGCCGGCCGCTGCGGAGGAGGCGCCCTCCGGTCGAGGTTCAGCTCCTTCCGCAAAAGGGGCGGGGAGCCGGCGGCACCGGCGCCGCGGGTGGCGCAGGCGCACTCGCCCACCGGCGGAAGCTCGGCGCCACACTTGAGGCAGCGGGACACGCCGGCATCAGAATGCGGAGCCGCCCGCGAATCAAGAAATAGCCAAGGCCGCCGTCCGCCGGCCTCACACCACGGCGCGCCGCCTCCCGGCGAAGCCCACCAGGAGCAACACCAGTACTGCGCCGATCACCGAGAGGATGAGCCCACTGGGGCGGAGGTCCAAGAACCTCCCCTCGGTGGCGAACAGCGACCCGATCAGCCCGCCCACCAGCGAGCCCGCCATCCCGAGCAAGGTGGAGGCCAGCAGCCCCATGCCCTGGCGTCCGGGAACGATGGCGCGGGCGATCAGCCCGGCGATGAGACCGATGAGGATGAACACGATGATGCTCACGGCCCGCTCCTTTCGCGGAAGAAACTCCTAGGAACGGTGGGCTTCCGCCGCCGGGCATGCTCGGCAGGCGGGAAGGACGCACGGCCGCGAGGAGAGCGCTCTGTTCCACCCTCACCCTGAACCTCCCGCCGGCGGGAGAGGGGAGCGGTCAACCGAGCTCGCCGTCGAGGTGGAGCAGCACCGAGAGCGCCGCCAGCGAGGCGGTCTCGGTGCGGAGGATCCGCCGTCCCAGCGACACCGGCTGGGCCCCGAGCGCGCACAAAGTCTCCACCTCGACCCGCGAAAGCCCGCCCTCCGGGCCCACCACCAGGCAGACAGGGTCTGTCTTTCCCAAGGCTGCCTCGAACGCCCGCGAGAGGGTCATCCCGGCCTCCTCCTCGTCGAGGACGAAGGCCCTTGCGGGTCCGGCGCCGGCGAATGCATCGGCGAGCGGTTTCGCCGGTAGGACTTGCGGCACGTCGGCCCTTCCGCACTGCCTCGCCGCCTCCTCTGCGATGCGAGCCCAGCGCTTCAGTCGCACCGCCGCGCGGGCGCCATCCAGCTTGACCAGCGAGCGCTCGGTGAAGGCCGGCGCGAAGCATGAGGCGCCCAGCTCAGTCCCGTGGCGGAGGACGGCGTCGAGCTTGTCCCCCTTCGGCAGCCCTTGGACCAGGGCAATGCGCCTGAGCGCCCTGGGGACCACCGCAGGGCCCAGCTCCACCACCGCGGCATCTGCCTCGATGGCAGCGATGCGCGCGCCAAAGCAGCGGCCGCGGCCGTCGAATACCTCCACCGTGTCCCCCACCGCCGCCCGCAGCACGCGCACCAAGTGGTGAAACCGCTCGCCCTCCAGCCGGGCGGTCGCCGGCGCCACTTCCGGAAGCGGGAGGTGCACGCGCAAGGCTCGGCCTACCTCTCGAAGTCCAGGCGGATCCACTCCCCCATCGCCTGGCTCCCCGCCGGTGAGAGTCCGCACGGGCGGTAGGCGGCCTCCACCTCCTCTCGCTGCCCGGTGAGGAGCCCAGAGAGGACCAGGCGCTGGCCGACCTTCTCTGCGAGCTGCGGCGCGAGCTGCACCAACGTGTTGGCCAGGATGTTGGCCAAGACGAGGTCATAGCGCCCGCTCAACTCTGGAAGCGTAGCGCCGGAAAGGACCAGCTTCCCCTCCCGCTCCCAACCAGGGAGGTTTTGGCCGGCGCACTCCTTGGCGACCTCGACCGCCATCGGATCGTTGTCCAGGCCCACCGCGCGCGAGGCGCCGAGCCCAAGCGCGGCGATGGCCAGCACCCCGGTCCCGGTGCCCACGTCCAGCACCGTCGCGCCCGGGTGCGCGGAGAGGAAGCCGTCCACCGCCTCCAAACACAGCAAGGTCGTCGGATGATCTCCGGTGCCGAAGGCCATCTTCGGCTCCACCACGACTTGCACGGCACCAGGGGGAGCACCGGTGCGCGCCCACGGCGGCCCCACCCACAGCCGGCCGACCGAGACGGGTCGGATGAGCGCCTTCCATGAAGTGGACCAGTCGGCGTCCTCCACCTCGTCCAGCCGGGTGCGCGAGCTGGGAATCGAACGTCCGAGCTGGGAGGCCGCCTGCTGTGCCCGCTCGGAGTCAGCGAAGAAGGCCACCAGGATGGCCTCTCCCGGCAGGGGCTCTCGCTGGCCAGGCATGGTGAGGAGCCCTCGCTCCCTCACTTCCATGCCGAGCGCGCCCGCCTCGTAGAGCGCGGCCTGGGCCAGCTCTAGGTCCGACTCGGGCAAGTCGACGGTGAGCGAGAGATAGCGGCCCATGGCGACGTTCTAACCCGGCTGCGGCTATTCTCCACCGCGGTGCTGCGGCTTCTCTGGATACCGCTTGCGATGCTCGCCGGCTGCGCCGGGCCACCGGCCCCCGACGCGGCGGTGTGCCGGGACTACCTCCACCGGCTCTGCCTGGCCCCTCGCTGCGTGGTGGTGGACGCGACCCTCGCTCCAGGCGATGCGTGCGAGGAGGCGCTGCTCGAGCGCTCGGGTTGCGCCGACGACTCCTTCACCTTCGCCACCATCGGCCGCTCGCGTTTTCTCGAGTGCCGGGCTCCGCTGCTTCGGGCGGGAGACGCCACAGAGGCGCACCCCGATTGCGACGACGTGGCCCAATCCTTCTCCCGCTGCCCCGAGGTGGTGGAATTCCTCCGGAGCCCGCAGTGAGAATCCTCCCCATCCTGCTGGCTGCTTCGCTGTCCGGCTGCGTGCGGATCGAGGTGGACCGGCGAATCGAGCGCGGCCCGCTGATCCGCAAGTACGAGCGCCCCTCGGTGGCCCCGGGCGGCTTTTCGGCCGAGGTGAGGGCCAGCTGGCCCGTGCTGGAGGTGGCGCTCTCCACCTTCGACCTCTGCCAGCGGCAGCTCGTCGAGGAGTATGCCGAGGAGATCATCACCGAGCGCACTGCGCCCTCGGCCGGCCCGGCCATCGCGTTGGGCACCACCACCACCCTCTTGGGCGGAGGCCTGTTGCTCGCCCGGCAGCTCTTCTCCGGAGAGCCCAACCGCAGCCTCATCGACGGCGAGGGCCGCTACGGGGCCTCGGACCGACAGGTGGCCACCGGCTGGGCGATCGGGCTTCTGGTGGCGGGGCTTCCGGCGCTGGTGGTGGCGGCGCTGGAAGTCACCCAGTCCGGAGAGGACAGCGAGCTTCGGCGCGCCGAGCAGGTGGTAGGCGCCACCGAGGAGCGCTGCAATCCACGGCCCGCCACGGCGCAGGTGGCGCTCGCTCCGGGCGAAGGCCAGGCCGGGAGCCCCACCGCGCCGCGCGAGGCCAGGGACGGGCTGGCGAGGTTTACCCACGAGGAGCTGCGCGGCCAGGCGCACGAGCGCGTCCTCGCCGACGGTGTGCCGGCGGAGCTGGCCGCCGAGGACATGGTTCGGCTGGACGCGTTCCGCTCCTGCGCGGAGCTGGCCGGCTTCCTCACCGGCGAAGGGGCAGAGAAGCGCGTTGAGGAAGCGCCAACGGACGAAGTGGTCCGCTGGTTGGGCGAGGCGAGCGCCTGCCGGGCGGTGGAGGGCGCCCCCGCCGCGGAATGGACCAAGTCCCTCGAGGCCGAGCTGGAGCGGAGAGCCCCGAAGGACGGTGGCCACCAGCCGTAGGAAAGACGGCCGAGCGGTGACGGGGTGTGCCCGCTTGGCCAACGTCCGCCCCGGCGGCCGGCGATTCACCAGGCGGGCGAGTCGCTCGCGGGGAAGGACTCCATGGAGGATTCCTCCACGTCGTCGCGCGCTCCGCCGCCGGCGGCGCGGCGGCGGTCGTACAGCTCCCGGGCCTCCTCCACCGCCCGCCGGCACTCGGATTCCAGCCGCTCGAAGAAGCTGGTGAGCTCCTCGTCGCGGTGCCGCCTCGCTTCGGCAGCGCCGCGCGTGGCCAGATCCGACCCCTCATTGAAGTGGCGGATGATCCCCGCCAGCTCCCACAGCTCGTCCCAGGTCCGGGTTTCTCCCGGGCCGATGTCGTGCAGTCCGTCCGGGCTCATGGCAAGGAAAAGTAGGTCTTCCTGCGCCGATGCGGCTTCTTGCCTCGCCCGGCCGGACGGAACGCCGCCAGGCATGGCGACTGCCCTGATGGTAGGAAGGTGTCTCGCAGGAGAGGGTGAGGTGGGTGAATAGCGCGTTTCTCGGCGGACTCGGCCTCGGCGCGTTCGGGCTGCTGGTCCTGGGAGTCGGGCTCAGGCTCGTGGCGCTCGGCGCCCTCAACCGCCGGCAGCTGGGGAAGGTGGCAGCCCACTTCGGCAGGGAGCCCGCGGCGCTGGGTGCGAAGCTTGTGCTGATCGGCGGAGCGGTGGCCATCGCCGCGCTGCCCCTGCTCGCCCATGCTTGGCGGCTCCTGGCCCGCGGGCTCGAGCAAGCGATCTTCGGCGCACCGGGCTAGGGACGGGCTAGGGACCGACGATCGCGAGCGCGCTCTTGCGGTGGTCGATGATCCGCCGTGCAACCTCGAGCACCTGCTCGGCCGTCACCGATTGGATCTGCCCGGCGTACGAGAGGAACGCCTCGGCTCCGATGCCGTAGCAGTGGTCGAGCGCCATCAGCGCCGCCCGCGCGCCGTTGCGCTGCAGGCCGATCTCGTGCACGCCGATCAAGTGCTGCTGGGCCCGCCTCAGCTCCTGCGCCGAGACCGGCTCCTCCACCAGCCGGGACAGCTCCGCGCGGATCGCCTCCAGCGCGGACTCCGCCTTCTCCGGGCTGGTGCCGATGTACACCGCGAAGTAGCCGGGGTCGACGCCCTCCACCGTCAGGCTGGAGACGCTGTAGGCCATCGACCGCCTGTCGCGAAGCTCCACGAACAGCCGCCCGCCCTGCCCGGAGAGCACCGTGGAGAGGACCTCGAGCGCCCTCCGGGAACGGTCGGTGACCCTCACCCCCTGAAAGCCGTAGACGAGGTGCGTCTGCGCGCGGGCAAGTTGCTGGTGGGCCCGCCGCGGCTCCGCGGGCGCGGGCTCCAGCGGCACCTCCGGCGGCGGCACCGCCTTCCCGAACGAGCGGCCGAAGGCCTCATGGGCGAGCGCCATCACCCGCTCCGCCTTCACGTCGCCCACCACGCACAAGGTGAGCTGCGAGGGGTCCAGGTGCCCGGAGTGGTACTCGCCGAGCGCCGAGCGGGCCAGCCGCTCCACCGAGGCCGCCTCGCCCAGGTTGTTGAGGCGGTAGGGGTGCAGCGAAAAGAGCGCCCGGGTGAAGAGGTCGAACGCCACTCCGGAGGGCTTGTCCTCCCGGGTGTGGATGTCCTGGAGCAACAGCCTCCGCTCGCGCTCCAGCTCTCCCTCCGGGAACGAGGGATGGAGCAGGCAGTCGGCGAACAGCCCGAAGGCCCGGTCGAAGTGCTTGGAGAGGAACTCGCCCCTGAGCGACACCGAGTTCCTCCCTCCCGCCCCGGCGAGCGAACCGGCCATGTCGTCGATGAGGTGGGAAATCTCCTCCGCATCGCGCGAGGGGGTTCCGCGGGTGAGGTTGCGCGCCAGCAGGGTGGTGAGCCCGTTGGTGTCCTCGGCCTCGTAGCGGAGTCCGCCCGGGAAGACGGCGCGCATCGCAAAGAGCGGAACCGCGCTCTCCTCGCGGATGATCACCGAAGCCCCCGAGGCGAGCCGCTCGACGATGATTCCCGAGGTGCCGCCGCGGGCGGCGATCGGCGCGGTCACCTGCAGCGGGGCTCGTTCGCCGCGCGGCACCTTGCGGTCCTTGGGGGCGGGAGGCGACTCGCCCGCCGCCGCCGCCAGGATGCCCTTCACCCGCTCGGCGGAGAGGGTGGCCCCCAAAGGCAACAGCCCGGTCACCACCGCGCGCTCCAGGGTGAGGTAGCGCCTCGCCGCGGCAAGTATCTCCTCCGCGGTGAGCGCGGCGATCCGCTCGTAGTAGCGCGCCTCCTCCTCGATGCCTCCCGCCGCGGACTCGAAGTAGCCGAGCTTCCTCGCCAGCCCCTGCACCGTCTCCCGCTGGTAGACCGCCTCGGACTCCATCAGCGCCTTCACGGTGGCCAGCTCCTCCGGGCCGACCGGGTTGGTCCGGAGCTGGGCCAGCACCCGGGCCGCCTCCTCCAGCGCGGCCTCCGCGTTCGCCGCCGGGAGCGTCATCGACACTGCCATCAGTCCCGGATCCTTCGGTGTGTAGGCGTAGGCGTGAATCTCGTTCACCAGCGAGCGCTTGCGCTTCACCTGCATCACCAGCCGCGAGGCCTCGCCTTGGCCGGCGATCATCGCGAGCAGGTCGAGAGCCGGCGCGTCGGGGTGGCTCACCGAGGGGGCGGGGAAGGAGAGGTTGAGGTAGGCCTCCTTCACCTCGTCCGCGCGCAGGAGGATCCTGGTCGCCTCGAGCGGCGGCTCCTGTGGCCTCGGAGGAGCGCTCGACGGTGGCCGGCCCCAATCTCCCCCGAAGAGCTCCTCGGCCCAGCCTCGCACCTGCGCCAAGGAGAGGTCGCCCGCGACCGAGAGCACCATGTTGGAAGGCGCGTAGTGCCGCCGGTAGAAGTCGAGCACTCCCTCGCGGGTGTGGGCGCGCACCGCCTCCTCCCAGCCGATCACCGGGCGCTGGTAGGGGTGGCGGAGGTAGGCGGTGGCGAAGAGGTCCTTCGAGGCGCGGCGCGCGGGGATGTCCTGGCTGCGCTTGATCTCCTCGCAGACCACCTCGATCTCCCGCTCCAGCTCGCCGGGGTCGAAGGCCGACTCGCGCACCGCGTCGGCGAGGGCGTCCAGCCCGAGCCTGGCGAACTGGCTGGCGATCACGATGTGGTAGACGGTCTGATCAAACGAGGTCCAGGCGTTGATCTCCCCGCCGTGGGCCTCGATGTCGTGGGCGATCTCCCCGGGGCCTCGCCGCTTCGTCCCCTTGAAGAGCATGTGCTCGTGCAGGTGGGCCAGCCCGATCTGATCCGCCCGCTCGTCGGCGCTGCCCGCCTTCACCCACACCTGGAAAGCGGCCACCTTGGCGACGCGTTGCTCGTCGAAAACCACGGTGAGCCCGTTGTCGAGCAAAAAACGCGAGGCCATTTCCGGCGACCCTGTCACCGAGGCTCTCTTCGCGCAAGGCGAGCCTGCCCCCTCGCAGGGCGCATCGAACTTTTGGGAAGGCCCCGGCAGCGGTACTGTCTGGCCACGATGCCGCCGGACGAGGTGGACCCGCTCGCGGACCTCCGCGACAGCCTGGAAGAGGACGAACCGCTGACGCCGTTCGCCAGGGCGCCCGCCCGTCCCGCGCCGCCAGCCCCGGTGGTCGCGCCGCCTCCGCTTCCCCGAAAACCGCCGCTCCCGCCGCCTCGGGCGGCCGCTCCTCCCTCCGCGCGGACTGGGGGCTTTGCGCCGGCCCCGCCCTCCTCGCCGGTCCAGGTCCAGCTTCCGCCGGAGGTGCTGAGGCCGGAGGGCGCCGACCCCTTCCAGGAGCCTCCCGAGCCGAGGCCCCCCAGGGGAGGGAGCCCGGACGAGAAGCTGGAGTTCTTCCGCGCGGTGCTCAAACAGAAGGAGGAGGCGCTGGCTCGCGCCCGCTCGCTCTACGCCGCGGTGGACGAGGAGGCGAAGGCGCTCAGGGAGGTGGCGGGCCGGCTGAGCGCGCAGCTCGGCGAGGCGGCCGAGCGGGCCTCGCGCCTTTCCGAGCTTCCGGCGCAAGTCGAGCAGCTCAAAGACATGCTCGAGAAGGACACCGTCCGCGCCGACGAGGCCGAGCGGCGCATCCTCGAGGAGCAGAGCCGGGCGGCGGAGAGCGAGGCCGAGAGGAAGGACTTGGCGAGGTCCCTCGCCGAGGTGGAGGCCAAGCTCGCGGAGACGGACGCCCAGATGGCCCAGGAGCGGGCCGCCCGGGGCGAGGTGGCGGAGGAGCTGATCGGCGCCAAGGAGGCGCTGAGCCTGGCCCAGGACCGCTGCTCGGAGCTGGCGGCGAAGAACTCCGAGCTGGAGGGAGACCTCGAGGCCACCACCGAGCAGTACCAGGCGGTGACGAGCGAGAACGAACGGCTCTCCGCAGAGGTGGGGCGGTTTGCCGAGGACGTGCAGCGCGCCGCCGCCGAGCGAGACCAGGCCGCGCAGGCCGCGCAAGGAGCGAGGGCCGAGCTGGAGCGGGCCAAGGCCGAGGCGGCCGAGCTGTCCCGAAAGCTCGAAGAGGTCGCCTCGCGGATCCGCGCACTGGAAGGCGAGCAGCAGTGGTCGAAGAGCTCGCTGGAGCAGTCCGAGGCTCGCCTCAAGGAATTGGAGGAGCACAAAGCGGAGGCTCAGCAGTGGAGCCAGGAGCTCTCCGGGAAGCTCGAGGCGGCCAACGCCCAGCTCGAGGAGGAGCGCTCCCGGGGTGCGGCGATCGCCTCCGAGCGCGACGCGGCGAGCTCCGAGCTGGAGCAGGCGAGGGGCGCGCTGGAGGCGGAGCGGGCGGCGAAGGCCGAAGTGGAGGCCGGCCTGGCGGAGACGCAGGAGAAGCTGGGCCAGCTCGCCGCCGAGCTGCAGCGCACCAAGAGCGAGGTGGAGACCGCCTCGATGAAGAAGCTCCGCGAGGAGCTGATGGCCGCCAACCGCAAGGCGATGGAGTCCTCGGCCTCCTACGCCAAGGAGCGCCAGGCCAGGGAAATGGCGGAGCGGCAGGCCCGGCAGCTCGAGGACCAGGTGGCCAAGCTGGGGCAGAACGCCGCCGAGCTGAACCGGCAGCTCGCCGGGGCGAAGGCTGAGGCGGCGCGGCCGGTGCAGAGCGGCCCGCCCCCCGAGCTCTTGTCGGAGCGCGACCAGCTCAAGGCGGACCTCGCCACACTGAAGAAGAAGCTGGTGCAGGCCGAGTCGTGGAGGGAGGCGGCAGCCTCGCTCCAGTCCAAGGTGGCCCGGCTGGAGGCGCAGCTCAAGCAGCTCAAGAAGTAGGCGCGCCGCGCCGCGGGTTGGAAAGCCATGGGCCCAGCGTTCGGGGTGTACGTCCACTTCCCCTACTGCCTCTCGAAGTGCCCGTACTGCGACTTCGCCTCGGTGGCGGCGCGCGTGGTGCCCGGCGAGCGCTACGCCAAGGCGGTCGCCGCCGAGCTGTCGATGCGCAAGGTGGACCGCGCCGCGCAATCGGTCTACCTGGGGGGCGGCACTCCTTCGCTTTGGGAGCCAGGGCCTTTGGCGGGCCTGCTGGGGGAAATCTTCCGGCGCTTCGAGGTGGAGCCTTCGGTCGAGGTGACGCTTGAGGCCAATCCGGGCGCCTCGGACTCGGAGCGCTTCCACGGCTACCGCGCCGCGGGGGTGAACCGGCTCTCCATCGGGGTGCAGTCGTTTCGGCCATCCACGCTCTCCGCGCTGGGGAGAGCCCACGGGCCCGAGGAAGCGCTCGCGGCGATCGAGCGAGCCCGCGCCGCCGGCTTCGAGAACCTCTCGGTGGACCTCATCTACGGAGTGCACGGGCAATCGCTGGAGGAGGTGCGCGAGGACGTCCGGCTTGCGCTCTCGCGCCGAGTGGATCACCTCTCGGCGTACGCGCTCACCCTGGACCGGGAGGTCTTGGCGGAGGAGGTGCCGCTCGCGCGCTTGCTCTCCCGGGGCGAGGTCTCGCTCCCGCCCGAGGAGGAGGTGCTGGAGATGGGGCGGGCCATCCGCGAGGCCTGCCGGTCGGCCGGGCTGGAGCGGTACGAAATCTCCAACTTCGCCCGGCCCGGGCTCCACTCCAGGCACAACACGCTGTACTGGACCGGCGGCGAGTACTTGGGGCTCGGCGCGGGCGCCACCGGCTACCTCTCCGGTGGGGAGGGGACGGGTTTTCGCTACTCCAATCTCCGGAGTCCGGAGCAGTACCTCGAGGCGTTGGAGCAGGGGCGGCTGCCGGAGGCCTCGAGGGAGCGGCTGGGGAGGAGGGAGCTGTTCGCCGAGCGGGTGGCGATGGGCCTCAGGCTCTCGCGCGGGGTGGAGCTGGAGGCGGCCTGCCGGGAGCTGGGCTTCGACTATGCCCCGCGGCGCGCCGAGGCGCAGCGGTTGGTGGCGCGAGGGCTGGCGGTGAAGCGCGACGGGTGGCTCTCGCTCACCGATGCGGGCGCGGACCTGCACAGCGAGGTTGCGGCGAGGTTAATCTGAGCTTCACGCGCCGCGCGGCTCGCGGGTGAAGGGAGTGCTTGGAGGCGTCTCCGGACTTCCGCTTTGGCGAGGTTCACCTGGTGCGCGGGCGCTGGCTGCTCAAGAAGGGCGACTTCGCCGCGCCACACCTCGCCCAGGCGGCGGAGTCGAGCCGGGCGACGCCCTACGGCGGTTACTACCCGCCCGAGGAGTAGGGCAGCCGGCCTGGCTAGGGGATTGTCCGGCAAGAGCCCGGCGAGCAGCTTGCGGGTGGCGCGGGTATATTGATGCTCATGGAGCCGGTCTTCGAATCAGTCGATACGTTCACCCCCGAGGAATTCGCTCGATGGGTGGGGGAGCGGGAGTTCCGGGGCGACCTCCACCACTACGAGTTTTTGCATGGGCGCATCGTCATGATGACTCCAGCGGGGTGGCCGCATGGCTCGGCCGAGGCGCGACTGCTGATGGCTCTCGGCCAGTACGTCGTCACGCGGATCCTGGGTCAGGTGTTCGGATCCAGCCAAGGATTTGCTCTCCCCTCCGGCGACGTCGTGGAGCCCGATGTCACCTTCGTTTCCAACGAGCGCTGGGCTCAAGCGTCGCCGAGGGAAGGGGAATTCCTCAAGGTGGTGCCTGACCTGGTGATGGAGATTCTCTCGCAGTCGACGGCCTCCCGGGACCGCGGGGAGAAGAAGGGAATCTACGAGCGCAACGGCGTCCGCGAGTACTGGCTGGCCGACACTCGATCGCGAAGGATTTCCATCTTCAATCTGGAGGGCGACCGCTTCGGCGCGCCCCAGGTTGCCGAGGCCGACGAGGTGGCCCGCTCGCGGCTGTTGCCCGGCTTCGAAGTGCGCGTGGCCGACGCTTTCCCATAGCAGCCGGTTCGCGAGCGCCATCACCGCCCGGAAGTGACGACGAGGTCCCTCGCCTGGATGAGGTCCACCTCTCCGGCGAAGCGGCCGAAGTCCTCGTACTGATCCACCGGGACCCTCGCCATCTCCAGCCGGTACTCCTCCTCGATGAGGAGCTTCTCGCCCTCAACCCGCTCCCGGCGGACGAATCGCCCGTAGCGGCCATTCGCCTTCGCCTCGGGAAGCAGGTCCTGGAGCTTGAAGCCGGCCGGTAGCTCCAAGGTGGCCTTGGTGACGCTCGATTCGGTGGAGTCGATGTACAGCGGCGTCCGCCGGGAGCCGACCTGCACGAACCTCCTCCCGAGGTAGGCGGGGAAAGTCACCGAGCCGAGCACCAGCTTCCCGTCGCTTTCCTGCCGGGCGAAGCGCGGGGCCTTGAACTCGTAACGCACCTTGAGCGGCGCGCCCACCTCGCGATGGATGTCGAGCTTCACCGACGACAGCTCGGCGCCGCCGAAGTAGCGCGAGAGCGCGCTCTGCAGCGCCTGGTCCCGCTGGTCGGGGGAGAGCGCCTCCAAAGCCTCGGCGAGCTGAGCCGCCTCGAAGCCGGAGTAGCTCTCCTCTCCCTCGCCCGCCAGGGTGCCGTCCGGCTCGAGCCTGAGCGAGAGCGAGACCAGCTTTCCCAGCCGCTCGGTCTTGGGCGGTGTCTTCACCTTCGAGAGCGGCCGGCCGGGCTCGGGGAGGAGATAGGCCTGGCGCTCTCCGCTGGCCTGCTCGGGCAGCTCGCCGAACGGCCCGTAGCGCACCGCCGGGTCGAGCCAGACCACTTCGCCGCCGGGCAGCTCCACGCGCACGCAGACGTAGGGGAGCAGGCCCTCGTTGGGGAAGCGGTAGGCGGCCGGATCGGTGGAGAAGGTCCGCACCGCCGCCAGCCGCGCGGGGACGCCGATCGCCTCCAGAGAGGCCTTGAGCGCCCACAGCCGGCTGCCCCGGTCCTGCGCCAGCGACGCCGCCGCCGAGAGGTTGAGGCCGGAGTCCCTCCCCTGGAGCTTCTCCATCACCGCCGCGTAGAGCGCCCGCACCGCTTCGAGGCCGGTCTTGCCCGAGGTGGCCTTTAGGGCGAACTCCTCCACCTCGAAGCTGAGCAGCCCTCGGTCCAAGTAGGCGTCGGCGTACGCCGCCACCACTCCTTCGTTCCCCTCGGTGCCCGCCCCCACGCTCACGAAGGGGAGGTACTCGTTCGCCGAGGGAGGCCCGTTCGGCTCGGGGATATACGGTGGCACCGCGCGCTCCTCGTGGAAGAACACCTCCTCCTCGCCGCGGCGCTCGGGCTTGGGGGCCTTCATGTTGTGCGCGTCCACCGAGAGCTTGGTGCCCTTCGGCGCCACCACGGCATAGGTGGACCAGTTGTTCGGCTGCTTGGCGATCTGGAAGTAGAAGCTCGAGGCGGTAAAGCCGGGCTGGGCCGGGCCGCGCGGGGCGTTGGCCTGCAGGTACTCGTACTCGACGTAGTCGCCCACCTGCACTCCGGGGAGGCTGACCGACTCCTTGCCCTCGATGCTCTCCGGCTCCAGCACCGTGCCGTCGGGCTTGATGGTGCGGAGCGCCAGGACATACGAGCCGGCGGGGAGGTTCACCTCCGCCACGTCGGCCACACCGCTTTGATCCAGAGCCTTCTGCACGATGTGGATGCGGTCCAAAGTGGAGCCGTCGGGGTAAGCGCGCACCGCCGCGGCGTCGAGGATGTAGGCGCTCACCGTCTCTTCGTTTCTAGGCGCTCGCTCGTAGGCGGCGATGGCGGCCTTCCCGTCGATGGCGTGGGAGGAGAGCGGCTCTCCCCCGGTCTTGGCCCGCTCCACGATTCGCCGGAGCAACAAGTCGCCTCCGTCCAGGGCCAAGGCCCGCTCCCGCTCGGCGAGGGCCAGCTCCGGCCGCCCGGCGAACTCGTGGACGTCGGCCGCCCGCTTGGCCAGGGCGGCGTTGCGCGGCCACAGCTCTCGCAGCCCGGAGAGCACCGCCGAGGCCTTCTCGTAGCGTCGCAGGGAGACGTAGAGGTCCACCAGCGCGCTGGCGGTGGGGACGTGGCTCGGGTCCTGGGCCACCAGCTCTTCGTAGGAGGCCGCCGCGGGCTCGAGCGCCCCGCGAGACCGGGCGTGCTCGGCCTCCCGGGTGAGCGAGCCGGGGCAGTGCCAGAGCCCCTTCAAGAGGCGGTCGGCCAGCTCCGCCGCGTCGCGCCGCCGCGCCACGTCGTAGCGCAAAGAGAGCGCGTCGCACAGGCCGGGGAGCGACTGCTCCGCCTGCTGGGCCGCCTTTTCCGCCTCGGCGTCCACTCCGAGGGCGAGCTGCAGCCTTGCCTCGAGCATCGCCACCGGGAAGCCGGCGGGAGAAGCTGCCGCGCGTGCCCGCTGGACCAACTCGGCCCCCTCGGCGTGTCGCCCATCCTCCAGGGCGAGGGTGGCGCTCTGGAGGAGCGCGTGCACGTCTCCCTTGTCTCCCTCGATGGTAGCCTCGAGGTCTCTGGTGGCTCGCCCGCGCGCCACCTTTTGAGGGACGGTGCGGTCGCCGAGCGCGATGTCCGCCATCAGCCCGCTCAGCGCGGCTCCGGAGAGCGCCGAGGAGAGCGGCGAGGCCACTCGCTTGGCCCCGTCGCGGTCGCGCCCCATTCCGTCTCTGGCGGCGAGGTAGCGGGCCAAGACCTCTCCGGCCTCGGGGCGCAAGGCGGCGGAGAACTGCGAGGCGCCCGGGTACACCAGGGGCACCTCCGCCGGCGGCACGCCGGCCCAGCGCGGGGCCACGCCCTTCGCGGCGGAGAAGGCGAGCCGCGATGGCCTTCCGTCGGCCCGCAGGACCGCCACCGCCAAGCTGGCCGAGCCCTCGTCCTTGGAGAGCCGGAGCAGAAGCCGGTGCTTCCCGGGAGAGAGCTTGACCCCAAAGGCGCTCACCGTGGGCAGCACCCGTTCGAAGCTTCGGCGGGAGAAGAGGAGCGTACCGTCGAGGTAGGCCTTGTGCGGCGCGGAGCTGATGGTGCGCACCACGTAGTCGGCCTCCTCCTGGACTTCGAGGTCCACCCCGAGGAGGTAGCCGTCGCCCTGCGGCGGCTCGGCGGCGAGCGAGAAAGTCCCATCGGGGAAGCTCATCGTCCTCGGGGAGAGCGGGCCGTAGGGGCCGGCGAGCGGCCCTTCCAGCGAGCCGGTGCGCTCGGGCTCGGTCAGCTCATCGAAGGAGAGCACGTGGTAGGCGGAGAGCGGGCCGAGCAGCGTGAAAGTGGTGGGCGCGCCCATCGCCGCGAGCGCCGCGGCCCTCGCCGCCGACTCTCTCCGGTTGGCGTGGACCCGGGCGATCGCGGCCCTCAGCAGGTGGGCCACGTCTCCCGCCGCTCCGTGCTCGATGGCCGAAGGGGCGCGCTGCAAGACCTGTTGGTCAGTGGAGGTGGCGGTGCCCACCGAATCCAGCACGTACCGGGCGGCGGCGGTGGAGAGCGGGTGCGAAGGGGCGCGCTCGCACAGCTTCAGGGCGTAATCCAGCGCGCGCTCCGGGTGCCCTTCGCGGGTGGCGAGGAGCCAGAGCCCCTGGAGCGCGTACGGCTCGGCCGAGTCGCGCTCCAGCGAAGCCTCGAAGCGCTCGCGGGCCTTCTGCGGCTCCCCGCGGAGCAAGTAGGCGTGGAACCCGGCGAGGGCCAGCGCGCGCGCGCCGGGTGAGGGACCTTCGGCCTCCAGCGCGGCCAGCTCCAGTGCCTCCGCGGGAGCCGGCATCCTTCGCGGGCAGCCGGCGAGGAGGCCGGAGGCGATCAGGAGCGGCAGGGCGCGGCGCAGGGCGAGGGGCATCGCGAAACGCGCTTCGTAGCAGTTCCACTCCCGCCAGGGGAGGCGTTCCAGTGCAGGCCGAGCGGCGGCTCACCCGGCTGGCGGGCTGCAGGGGCGGCGGAAGGTCGCGGGCCCAAACGGAGAGCCGCGGGTTGATGGCTGGCTCAGCGCTGACGCTTCTTCCCGTTCGCGCCTTTGGCCGTCGCCGGGCGCTTGGGAGGAGTGGCGGGCTTGCTCGCCGGCTTGGCCGGAGCCTTGACCACCGCCACCTTCGGCTCGGGCTTGGGCTCAGG
Source organism: Myxococcales bacterium (assembly GCA_016191815.1). Taxonomy (GTDB): domain Bacteria; phylum Myxococcota; class Myxococcia; order Myxococcales; family Myxococcaceae; genus JACPVI01. Next base: position 32,336 of record JACPVI010000078.1, on the reverse strand, counting down.
CGGAGGCTCGGGCGGAGGGGGAGGCGGCTTGGGCAAATCCACCACCAGCCGGACCTTCTCGAACCGGCAGCTCCCCTCGAGGCACCCCACCGCGCCCTTCGGCATCTGGCCGAACAGCTTCTTCCATCCCGGCCCGAGGTCAAGCGGGTCTCCCACCAGCCGCCGGTCCTGCTCCGCGCCCACGAAGGCGGAAAGCTCGCCGCGCTTCTCGTCGAAGAGCAGCTCCAAGCGTACGGGGCCGCGGCCGAGGTTGATGGCGCTGGACATCATTCCCCGCCGCTCGCTTCCCAGCGCCCACTCCACCGTGGGCGGCGAGTCGCCCGCGCCCACCGAGAGCGCCACGTAGCGGCCGGGCTCTCCCACCAGGAGCAGGGCGCTCTTCGCCTCCTTGGGGGGCCCGAAGAAGAAGCTCCGGAGCGAGGAGAACATCCCCGCCGCAGGCGCGCTGGTCTTCGCTTCGGCGCTCAAGCTGAGGCCCACTCCGTCGACGTCGGCGTCGAGGAGCGCGCGCCCCGCCGAGGCCGATCGCTCCACCGGCCCGAAGGCGATCGCGCCTCCCACGAGCGAGGGCTTGCGCCCGTGGGCTACCACCGAAAGCGTGTCCGGCCCGTCCCCAAGCAGCACCCTCCTCCGCTCGAGCTGGCCGGATGGATCCACCCGGCCCTCCGCGGTGAGCGGCCAGGTGGAGCCGGTGATGGAGGCCAGCTCCGCCCCGGAGGTAGGGAGCTCCTGCTTTCGGGAGCGGAGAAAGGCTCCCAAGAGGACTCCCAGTGCCGCCGCCACCAGGAGGATCGCCACCGCCCGGGCCACTTTCCGAGCGGCGTTGGAGAGCGCCAGCTTGGCCCTTTGCACCGCGCTGGCCTTCCGGGGGAGCTGTGAGAGGGTGACCGGGACCAGAGGCTCCAGCTCGGCGATCAGGTCCGACACCTTCTGGTAGCGGTCGGCCGGGAGCGGCTTGAGGCACCGCGCCACGATGTCGTCGATCCGACGGTCGACGCCCGGCTTGCGGGTGGAGGGCGGATCGAAGTTGCCCAGCGGCACCTCGCCCACCACAAGCTCGTAGAGCACCACCCCGAGCGAGTAGACGTCGGCGCGGTGGTCGGCGCTCTTCGCGTCCACCCGCTGCTCGGGCGCCATGTACGAGGCGGTGCCCATCGCCACGTGGGTCTCGGTGAGGTTGAACTTGCTCGCGTCCTGGGCGCTCTCGGCGAAGCCGGCCAGCCCGAAGTCGGTCACCTTGGCGATGCCGCCCGCCTGCTCGTCGAAGAGGATGTTCTCCGGCTTGAGGTCGCGGTGGATGACGCCGCGGTTGTGCGCGTAGTCGATGGCCCGGCAGATCTCCAGGATGATCTTCAGCGCCGAGGAGGGCTCGAGCAGAGGCGAGCGCATCACCTCGCGCAGGGACGGGCCATCGACGTACTCCATCACCAGGTAGTAGGTGAAGTCGGTCTTCCCCTGGTCGACGATGGAGACCACGTTGGGGTGGGAGAGGGCGGCGAGGGCGGCGCCCTCCTTCTCGAAGCGGCCCACGAAGGCCTGGTCCTTGGCCAGGTCCGGGGCGAGCAGCTTGAGCGCCACCTTCCGTCCCAAAGAGAGCTGGGTCGCCTGGTGCACCTCTCCCATCCCGCCCTTGCCGACGAGCTTCTCCAGCCGGTAGCCGGGGATGACGTCCGGCGACTTGCCGCGCGAGATGGCGGTTGTCTCCACGGTGCCCAAGGCGATGCGACAGGCTAACGGAAGCCGGCGCGGGCGGACAACCGTAGGTGAGGCCGTCCGCGGGCGCGAACGAGCGCGCGCTTGACTTCGCCGCCTGCGAATGGGCTCGCATCGCGCCGGGCGCTTCGCTAGGAACCTCGGTGTGGAACCCCGCCGCAAGCTCCTGGCGCTGCACCGCCAGATGGACGGCTGTCGCCTCTGTCCCGGGGTGCTGGGCCCGGTGGTGCATGGAGAGGCGGTGACGAGCCGGGTGCTCCTGGTGGGCCAAGCCCCGGGACCGCGGGAGGGAACTTTCGGCCGGCCATTCGCGTGGACCGCGGGGAAGACGATGTTCCGGTGGTTCGAGCGGGCGTTGGGAGCGGGCGAGGAGGAGTTCCGCTCCCGGGTGTACATCGCCGCGGTGGCCCGCTGCTTCCCGGGCAAGGCGAAGGGGGGAGGCGACCGGCGGCCGGATGCGGGCGAGGTGGCGAATTGCCGGCGCTACCTGGAGCGGGAGGTGGCCATCCTCGAGCCGGAGTTGGTCATCCCGGTGGGGACCTTGGCCATCGAGCAGGTGCTGGGCGAGAAGGCGCCGCTCGTCGAGGTGGTCGGCCGGCAGCGGCGGGTGCGCTACCACGGCCGGGAGATGGAGGTGGTCTGCCTCCCGCATCCGAGCGGCGCCTCCACCTGGCCTAGGACCCGCCCCGGGGCGAGCTTGCTCGAGCGGTCGCTCCGGCTGATCAGCCGCCACCCGGCCGTAGCTCGCCTGTTCCGGCGTTCCAAGGCAGTGAGTCCTTCGGGCGGCGCGCTGCGGGCGGCGCCACTCAGGCCCTCCCGAGCGCATCCCCTCCCCCGCGGCGCGGGAGAGGGTTAGGGTCAGGGCGCTGATGCGGCTTTTCGGTTTCGCCAGCCGGAACCTCTCGCGCAACCGCCGGCGGACGGTCATCTCGCTCGTGGCGCTGGTGGTGGGAATGGGCGCGCTGGTCACCCTCCGAGGCTTCATCAACGGCCAGCAGCGGGTGATGATCGAGAACCTGGTCTACGGCCAATTCGGCGTGCTCCAGGTGCACCGCGCCGGCTACATGGCGAACGTCTTGGCCTCGCCGCTCGGCCTGGACCTGGAGGACACGCCCGAGCTTCGCGAGCGGATCCTCTCGGTACCGGGGGTGGTGGCGGTCTCTCCGCGCATTCAGTTCGGGGCGATGCTCTCCACTCCGGATCGACTCCCACCCGGCGAAGAGCGAGAGCCGACCGAGGAAGAGAAGGGGAAGACCTCCTTCTTCCTCGCCACGGCGATCGACCCCGAAGCGGAGCGGAAGGTGGCCTGGAAACGGATGGAGTGGGTCGGCGCCGGAAGGATGTTCCCCGCCCCCGACTCGGACGAGATCATTCTCAACGGCGCTTTCGCCAAGGGGCTGCGGATCGAGCCCGAGGCCGAAGGGGCTCCGAGGCCGCCGCTCGAGCAGCGCTCGGCGCTCCTGGCCGCCGACCGGGACGGGGCGCTCAACGGGGAGAACGTGGTGCTGGGCGGGGCGCTGCTCTCGGTGATGCCCGGTGACAAGAAGGTCGGGTTGGTCCCGCTCGGCACCGCCCAGAGACTCCTGCGGATGGAGGGGAGGGTGACCGAGCTGGCGGTAGCGGTCGAACCCCTGGAGGACGCGCCGAAGGTCGCCGCCGCGCTCGCCGCCGCCCTCGGGCCGAGCTACGAGGTGCACCGCTGGGACGAGCTGTTTCCCTTCTTCGGGGAGATCACCGGCACGGCGGACTTCATCTTCGGGGTGATCAGCTCCATCTTCCTGGCGGTGGCGTTGCTGGGCATCGTCAACTCGATGCTGATGAGCGTTCTGGAGCGGGTGCGGGAGATCGGCACCATGCTCGCGGTGGGGATGCGGCGGCGCCAGGTGGTGGCGCTCTTCTTGATGGAGGGAGCGATCCTCGGCGCGATCGGCGGCGCGGTGGGCGTCTCGCTCGGCTACCTGGTGGTGCGCTGGCTCCACCGGGTCGGCATCCACCTGCCCGCGCCGGGGGCCACCACCGAGTCCATCATCCGGCCCTTCGTGGGGCTGGACTACGTGGCCGCGGCGCTGGCGCTGGCCGTCGTCGGTGCGGCGCTCGCCACGCTCTGGCCGGCGATGAGGGCCAGCGCGCTCAGGCCGGTGGAGGCTTTGCAGCACGTATGAGCCGGCTTCCCTCGCTCGCCGCGCGCAACGTCCGCCGCAACCGGCGCCGGAGCGGGGTCACCTTGGCGGCGATCCTCCTGGGGGTGGCGCTGGTGGTGGTGCTGCGCGGCTTCGTCGTGGGCACCCACGAGCTGATGATCCAGGACGTGGTGCAGGGCCGCACCGGGGCGCTGCAGATCCACCGCGCCGGCTACGCCGAGGACATCGAGGCTTCGCCCACCCGGCTGTCGATGCCGTACGACGAGGAGATGCTCGCGAGGCTCCGCTCGGTGCGTGGGGTGGCCGGGGTGGCGGGGCGCATTCAATTCGGCGGGCTGGTGAGCAACGGGGTGAGCCAGACCATGTTCGTGGGCCGCGGGGTGGATCCGGTGCGCGAGCTGGAGGCCTGTCCGCGCTCGGCGGCGCTGGTGAAGGAGGGCGGCCAGCCGCTCTCGGAGGGCGACTCGGCGGCGGCGCTGGTGGGATACGAGCTGGGGCAAAGCTTCGGGCTTGGGCTCATGGACTCGGTCTCGGTGCAGACCTCGAGCCCCGAGGGCCGCGCCAACGCGATGGACCTGCAAGTGAAGGGGCTCACGGTGAGCAGCCTGCCTTTCGAGAACAAGCGGGTGGTGGCGATGCCGCTACAGACGGCGCAGCAGCTCCTCGAGCTGGAGGGGAAGGTGACGGAGTATGCGGTGGGGGTTTCGAGCCTCTCCGAGCTGGAGCGGATCGCCTCCGAGCTGAGGCAGCTCCTCGGGTCCGGCTACGAGGTGCACACCTGGAAGGAGCTGCAGCCCTTCGTGCGGGACGTCATCGTGCGCCAGCAGGTGGTGCTGGGCGGGATAGGGGTGGTGCTGTTCGTGATCGTCCTCACCGGCATCGTCAACACCATGCTGATGAGCGTGTTCGAGCGGGTGCGGGAGATCGGCACCATGCTCGCGGTGGGGGTGCGGCGAAGGCAGGTGTTGTGGATGTTCCTTCTCGAGGCGATGGTGCTCGGCGCTCTGGGCGGCGTCCTGGGAGCGCTCATCGGCCGAGGCTTCCTCTTCGCGGTGGCGTTGAAAGGCATCCCGCTGGAGCTGGCAGGGACGTCGGGAAAGGTGCTGCTCCGTCCCTGGGTGTCGCCCCAGTTCACCCTGATGGCGGTGGTGGCGGCGGTGCTGGCCTCCGCGGTGGCCTCGGCCTATCCCGCCTGGCGGGCCTCGCGGCTGAACCCGGTCGACGCCTTGCGAGCCAACTGAGCCCGCCGGCTGATTGTTGAACCTTGTTGTTGAGCATCGTTCCACATATCTTTTCGCTATGAAGCCCGTACAGGTGGTTCTCGACGATGGGCTGCTGGAGGCTCTGGACCGCTACGCCGAGCTTGCGAGGAAGAGCCGTTCCGAGCTGATCCGCGACTCCTTGCGGGCGCAGCTTCGACTCATGGCCAACGCCGAGGCCGACCTGAAGGTCAAGGCGGGCTACGAGCGCTTTCCGGAGCGGCTGGTGGACGTCCCGGCGGACAGCGGCATCCTTCAAGCATGGGAGGACGAGGATTGGTCCAAGCTGTGGAGAGAGGGGAAATCCGCAGGCACCGCTTCGCGCCGCCGGACAAGGAGAGGCCAGTCCTCGTCCTCACGCGCTCGCAGAGCTTGAAGGTGTTGCAGCGCGCGCTGGTGGTGTCGCTCACGCGGACCATTCGCGGGAACCCGGCCGAGGTCCGATTCGGAATCGAGGATGGGCTTCCCACCGAATGCGTGGCCAACCTGTTCGAGATCAACTCGGTGAGGCTCGAATCGCTGGGCCGGTTAGTGGCGGTGGTCAAACCTCACCGCTGGGAGGAAGTGAAGCGGGCGCTCCTCTTCGCCACCGGATTCGAGGACTGGCTGGACGCCTAGGTCGGTGCCGGCAGCTCGGCGACCGCGAGGAAATGACGCTGGAACCACTCCCGGGCCAGTCGCGCCACCTCCTCCAGCGCCCCGGGCTCCTCGAACAGGTGCGTGGCCCCGGGGATGATTTTGAGCTCGCGCTCCGCCACCAGCCGCGCCGAGGCGGAGCGGTTGAGCCGGATGACCGGCGCGTCCTCTCCGCCCACGATGAGCAAGGTGGGCGCCCTCACCTGGGGCAGCGCGTCCTCCGCCAGGTCCGGCCTTCCTCCGCGGGAGACCACCGCCGCCACCCGCGTGGGGCGCTCCGCCGCCGCCCGCAGCGCCGCCGCCGCGCCGGTGCTCGAGCCGAACAGCCCGATGGGCATCCTCCCGGTCGCCTCCTGCGAGCTGGCCCAGTCGATCGCCCCCACCACCCGCTCGGTCAGCAGGTCGATGTCGAAGCGCAGCTCGGCGGTGCGCAGGTCCAGCTCCTCCTCCTCGGCGGTGAGGAGGTCGAACAGCAAGGTCGCCAGGCCTCCGTCTTGGAGCGCCGCTGCCACTCGCCGGTTGCGCGGGCTATAGCGGCTGCTACCGCTGCCGTGCGCGAACAGCACCAGTCCCGATGCCCCTTCCGGAATCGCGAGCGAGCCCGCGAGCGACGCCCCCGCCGACCACACCTCCACCGGCCTCTCTTGAATCCCTCGCGGTGTCGCCATGCGAAGCAAGATGCGGCGACGCATCCCGCCGCGCTAGCTTCCAAGGCGTGATGGCTCCAAGACTACTCGCCGCCTGCCTCCTCGCCTCAGCTCCCGCACTCGCCGAGCCGACGGCCGAGCAAATCCTCGCCCGCTACGACGAGGTGATGGGTCCCCGAAGCTTCGAGGCCGAGATGGCGATGACCGCCCACCGGGAGGACGGCAGCTCCCGCGCCTACGTGATGCGGGTGCTCAAGAGCGGCACCGACAAGTTCCGGATCTGGTTCCTCGAGCCAGCCTCGGTGAAGGGCCAGGAGATGCTCCGCAACGGAGACAACCTCTGGCTGTACCTGCCCAACCTCAAGCGCGCCACCCGCATCGCCAACCGCGACAGCTTCCAGGGAGGCGACTTCAACAACGCCGACGTGCTTCGGGTGAACTACGCCGCCGACTACGAGGCCAAGCTCGCCCCCTCGGGAGAGCCGGACACCTCCCTCGTGGAGCTGAAGGCCAGGAGCGCCAGCACCGCCTACGACTCCATCAAGCTCTGGGTCCGGAAGGCCGACCTCTTGCCGGTGCGCGGTGAGTATTTTGGCTCCAGCGGGCAGATGATCCGCAGCGCCGAGTTCTCCGACTACCAGGAGCTGTCCAAGGGCTACGTCCGTCCGGCGCGGGTGGTGATGCGGAACGAGCTGGTGAAGGCGCGGAAGTCCGAGCTGCAAGTGCGCAAGATGAACCTGGACGTGGAAGTGCCCCCGCAGCGTTTCACCCAGGCGGACCTGGGGCGCTAGGTGCGGGCGGTCTTCCTCGTGGCCGTGCTCGCGGGGGCCTCCGGCTTGGCAGCCGAGGCCAACGGCTACCTCGCCGCCCGCGCCCAAACCACCCGGGTGCGCGCCCTGGGTCTGATTCCCACCGATGAGCTGCCCCAGCAGTCCTTCCTCCTCGAGGTGAACGCCCAGGTCCGCCACTCTCTCGCCGAGAGGAGCTTCGTCTACGGAGACCTCTCCTTGGTGGGCCAGCTCGCCTCCGACTACCGGGGCGCCGACCGCGAGGGCAGCGAGGTGACGCTCCCGCCGCGGGACGTTCGCTCCAGCCACCCGCGGGTCTCTTTGAACGAGCTGTACCTGAGCCACGAGGTGCGCCCTGAGCTGACCTTGCTCGCCGGCAAGAAGCGGGTGGTGTGGGGGAGCGGGCTGGCCTTCAACCCCACCGACATCCTCAACCCGGCCAAGGACCCGACGGATCCGACCTTGCAGCGCGCCGGGGCCTACATGCTGCTTGTTGAAGTGCCGCTGGAGACGCTCGCCTTCAGCTTCCTCGCTTCGCCCGCGGTGCTCGAGCAGGACGCCGGCATCCCCTTCCGGATGCTCACCTATCCGGAGTGGGACCCGAAGGATTCGCAGTACCACTACCAGCTCGCCGCCCGCGGCTACGCCCTGGTGGCGGACGCCGACGTCAACCTGATGCTCTTCTTCGGCAACCGCTACCAGGACGACTTCGAGCGGAAGCTCCGCTTCGGGGCGTCTTTCTCCAAGGTGTACTTCACCGACTACGAGCTGCACTTGGAGCTGCTCGCCCAGAGCGGCTCCTCCCGCGACCGGGTGGAGGGCCGCTGCGTGCGCGACGCCTTTTCGGTGCTGGGCTGCCTTGCCGAGGGCACGCCGGTGGTCTCCAAGCCCCTGCTCGAAGAGAAGACCATTCTCCCGAAGGCGCTCGTGGGCGGCCGGCGGATGTTCGCCGACGACTCGCTGCTCTCTCTCGAGTACCTCTACCAGGCCGACGGCTACACCCACGAGGAGCAGCAGGCCCTGGTGGATGCGCTCGACTTGCTCCGCCAGGCGCGACGGCTTGGCCTTCCCATCCGCGGCTTTGCGCTGCCCGGCGCCGGCGCGGCCGAGGGAGTGCCCCAGCGCTTTTCCTTCGAGCCGCTAGGCCGGCACTACCTCTTCGCCACCTACCAGAAGCCGAAGATCCGCGACGACTTCACCTTCGCCGCCACCGGCATCGTCAGCCTGGAGGACCTCTCCGGGCTCCTCGCCCCTTCCTTGAGCTGGAGCGCGAAGGACTGGCTCACCTTGACCGTGGCGGCATTCGCGAGCTGGCCCGGCCCTTCCGGCCTCGGCACGGAAATCCGCAGCACCGGTGAGAGGGCGAGCGAGTACTCGCTGCTGCCGCTTCGGTACCGGGCGCTGTTCGAGGCGCGCGCGTTTTACTAGAGAAGCATCTGGCACCTATGCAGCCGCTCATCGAGCTTTCCGGAATCGAGAAGGTGTACGAGCTGGGGAAGACCACCGTCACCGCCTTGCGCGGGGTGGACCTCACGGTGCACCCAGGCGAATTCACCGTGGTGACCGGGCCGTCCGGCTCGGGGAAGACCACCCTGCTCAACATCATCGGCTGCCTGGACCGCGCCACCAAGGGCCGCTACCGGCTGGACGGCGAGGAGGTGAGCGACCGCGACTTCGACGACTTGGCCGAGGTCCGCAACCGGAAGATCGGCTTCATCTTCCAGAGCTTCAACCTCATCCCGGTGCTGGACGTGGCGGAGAACATCGAGTTCCCCTGCGCGGTCCGGCGCCGCCCGGAGAAGAAGGAAGTCCTCCGCAAGCGGGTCGAGGAACTCGCCGAGGCGGTGGGCCTCAGGCCCTTCCTCCACCACAAGCCGGACGAGCTTTCCGGCGGGCAAAGGCAGCGGGTGGCCATCGCCCGCGCCCTCATCACCGAACCAAGGCTGGTCCTGGCCGACGAGCCCACCGCCAACCTGGACTCGGGCACTTCGGATCAGATCCTCGACGTGATGCTGGAGCTGAACCGGGGAAAGGGCGTCACCTTCCTCTTCTCCACCCACGACCCCCGGGTGGTGCGCCACGCCAGGAGAGCGCTGAAGATCCTCGACGGTCGGCTGGCGAACGGGGAGCCTGCCCCGGCGACGGCTCCGGCCGGCTGAGCGCGCACCCCCCGACCGGGGCTGCTAGCATCCTCGGCGTGAGAGTGGGCATCCACCTGGCCTTCGGAGCGGCGCTCCTGGGCAATGTAGCGGTCGGCCAGGAGATGGGTCTGGACCTCACCGACGCCACGGACTATCGGCCCGCTGCCGCAATCCTCGGCTTCGCGGCGGTGGACCCAGAGCTTCCGCCCGAGCAAGTCGGCGCGCTCAAGGTGGACAAGGCCGTCGCCAAGGCGGTGTCCGCGGCGCAGAAGCTTGGCCTCTACTCCGCGGTGCTCACCCCGGCGCAGGGCATCGAGCGCCTCTCCGACGGCTACGCCGAGTCGCAAAGGTGCGCCGACCCGGGCTGCTTCGGGCCGATTGCCGAGAAGCTCGACGTGAATCAGGTGCTCCTCGGGCAGTTGGTCCGCCGCGAGGGCCGCACGGTGCTGCGGCTGCACAGCTTCACCCGGTACACGGGCACGGCGGAGACCACCGAGCTGCCCGCCGAGAAGCCGCGGGAGCTGGAGCGCGGCGCCTCGAAGGCCGTCGAGGCCGCGCTCAAGAAAGCCGGCGCCGTGCTCGGGCTGCTCAAGGTGAAGGGAACGGCTCCCGAGGCCAAAGCCCGGCTCGGGCCCAACCCGCTGGGGAAGCTCCCGGTTTCGAAGCTGGTGCCTCCCGGCAGCCATACGGTCACCGTCGAGGCCGGCGGGCACCTGCCCGAGGAGCTGGAGGTGACGGTGAAGATGGGCGAAACCGCCGAGCTGGAGGCCAGCCTGGTGCCGGCGCCGCCTCCGGCCCCCGTGGTCGCCGCGGCGCCTCCTGCGGCGGTGGTGGCGCTCGAGCCTGCTCCGGCCGGCAAGCAGCTCTGGGAGCGGCCGGGGCTGTACGTCGCGGTGGCAGGGGCGGCGGCGGTCGCGCTGGGCGCCTCGCTGGGCGCTTCCGCCAAGGCCACCGAGTCCCGGGCCAAAGACGTCGATGGAGACGGCGCCCTCGACATCACCCGGAGGGAGGCCTCGGCGGCACAGCGGAACGCGGTCGCGGCGAACGCTCTTCTCTGGACAGGCACGGCGGCCCTCCTCGGCGGCTCGGTATGGGTGCTGGTGACTCCCGGACCTCCGCCTCCCAAGGCGCCTCCTTCCGGGCCGGCGGAGCCCGAGCTGGTGGGGATGATCGGCATCTTTGGAACGCTGCCTTGACGGATGGGCCGAAGGTCGAGCTGTTCGCGGTCCAGGCCAGGCTGAGCATCGACCAGTTCGCCTCCGAGGAGGCCTTCGCCCAAACCCAGGAGAAGCTGGCCGAGCGGATCAGCGCGCTTCGCGCCCGTGACTTTGCGGGCCGGCCGCTCCACCCGGCCTTGGCGGTGTGGCCGGAGGTGGTGGCCGCTCCGCTCGGGCTGATGGGCTACGTGGAGGCGGCGCGGGAGTGCCGCACCACCCACCAGGCGATGGCAAAGGTGGCGCTCCGCCGGATTGGGCGGGTGCTGATGGGGCTCCGGCACCTGCCGCGCTCGCCGGAGGAGGCGCTGTTCGTGGCCGCCGCCCCGGAGGTGCATCGGGCCTACTTCCGGACTTTCTCCGGCATCGCCCGCCGCCACCAGCTTTGGGTGGTGGCCGGGAGCGCGCTCTTGCCGGAGAACCGGCTGGGCGCAGGCTCGGAGGAGTTCCAGCCGGCCTCCGCCCGCACCTACAACGTGAGCTACACCTTCGCGCCCGATGGCCGCTGCGTGGCCGCCACGCGAAAGGTGAACCTGGTTCCCACTCTCGAAGACGCGCTGCGGCTGACGCCGGGGCGCGCCGGGTCGCTCCCGGCGGTGGACACTCCCTTCGGGCGGCTGGGGACGCTCATCTGCTACGACGGGTTCCGCATCGCCCACACCGAAGGGGAGCCCTGCTTCGCTTCCGGCCCGCCGCTGATGGACAAGCTGGGGGTGCAGATCATCGCCCAGCCCTCCGCCAATCCGTGGCCCTGGCGGGGCCCGTGGGTGTTCAACGAGCCGGGCGAGCGCCAGCTCCGCTGCGAGCAGTGGTACTCGGAGGGCCTCTGCTCCTCGATGCGCTCCCTTTCCCACGTGCGCTACGCGGTCAACCCGCAGCTCGTGGGCGAGGTGTTGGACAACCACTTCGAGGGGCTGTCGGTCATCCTCGAGCGCAGGCCGAGCGGCGAGGTGGTGAAGCTCGCCGAGGCGGCCGACCCAAATGGGGAAGAGATCATCTCGGCGACGGTGGCGGCTCCGATTGGCGAGACGCCTACGGCCCTGAGCTGACGCGCTTTTCGCCTTGGATGTCAGCCGCCAGGGCTAGAGTGCGCGGTGCTGAAGGAGCGGGGATGGCACACTCGAGCGAGTTGGGAATCATCCGCTGCACTCCGACATTTCGATCACGTTCTCCGCAGCGCTCAGACGGAATGGAAAACTGACTTGGCGATCGGGCTTCCAGTGCTCGAGTTTGACTCGAGCAAGGCCGATTGGCTCGCGGGGATGCCACTTGGAACGCCGTCCACGACGCGGATCGCGGTGGAAATCAAGGGCGTGATGACGGAGCACAACAAGGCAAAGCGGAATCGCAAGAGAGATCTGGAGGCTCATCACCAGCACGTGCACGCATACGAACGGTCGGCGATTGCAGCTGCGATCTACGTGATCAACGGCGCCGCCAGGTTTCGCTCGCCTCTTCGCTCCAAGGGGGTCTCGATGCGAAGGCCGCGATCGTCGTCGACATGGACAACATCCACCTCCCGGCGACTCGCTACTTGACCGCACCGCCTGCGCCGCAGGTCGGCGACCCGGCGCACTGGGACTCATTTGAAACCCGGGCCTAGGCCGTGCGGCACCTCGGCAGAGAGAGCTATCCCGGGAAGGACCTGATCATCTCGGTGAAGAGGCCCTTCACCTGATCCTCCACCTTCTTCTGCATCATGTACTTGATCAGGCTGGCCGCCTTGTCATCGAACTTGATGTTGCCCAGCGGGCTCATCGAGGCCTTGGCGATGACTTCGCCCGCGGCGGCGCTCAGGCGGCGTTCGAAGATAGCCTTCACCTTGGCCTCGAAGTCCGCCTGGCTGGACGCCTTGAGTTTTCCGATGTCGTCGATGATTCCACCCGAGGCCTTGAGCAGCGAGGCGCGCACCTCTTTCCCGAGCACCTCCGAGAGGGAGTAGGGGTCGACTGTCTTTCCTCCCACCTTGGCCCCCAAGGCGCCGATCCCGCCCTGGATGAGCGCTTGCTTCCAGTCGCCGTCGTTGATCAGCTTGGGGAGCCCGTTGGAGAGCGCGCCGTAGGCCAACTGCAGCGGCGGGCAGGCTTTCCCCAGCACCTTGATGGTGGAGTCGGCGATGAACTTGGCGCCCACCGCCACGTTGTAGGCGACGTCGATCACCTTGCCTTCCCGCTCGCGCACCTGGGTCAGGTAGCTCTGCATCCGCTTGACGTCGTCGATGGCGGTGCGCAGCCCGGACTCGCTGAAGCCCGGCTTGGAGGGGTCCGCCGCCCTCTCCAGATTGCCGATCAGCCGAGGCAGGTCCACCGTCACGCCGTAGTGGAAGGAGGCCCCCATGCTCGTCAGATCCTTGTTGTCGCCAGCGAAGGCCTTGGCGCTGGCCAGGGTGGTTCGGGCATCGCCGAGCAGCGTGGCTCGCCTCCGCTCCGCCTCGATCCCCTGCAGCGGCGCGAAGGCGATGGAGGTGGACATCTCCTCCAGCTTGCGGCGGGTGGCCGCGTCGAGCTTGCCGGTCGGGGAAAGCTCGTAGTCCGACTGGAACGTCTTCAGCGCCCGCTCGGTGTTCTGGCCGAGCAACCCGTCCTCCTTCAGCTCGAAGCCCTTGTTGAAGTACCGAGACCACTCGTTGAGCTGGGTCTGGGCCATGTAGACGGCCGAGGAGTACTGGAGCGGGGGCTTCCCGGGTGCGCTCACGCCCTGGGCGCCGTTCGGCCCCGCGGTGCCTGGGCCGTCGATGAAGACGTCGCGGCCGACTCCGTTGCCGGGAGTGGCGCCCGGCGCCGCGCTCAGCAGTTGGCTGAAGTCGCGCCCTTCGAGGATGGGCAGCTTGTCGGTGCCGTCCGGGTTCTTCTCGGGGCCGGTGGAGATGAGCTCGGAAGGCGGGCCGGCCACCTCGGGCGGCTTGGCGTGCCGCTCGGTGAAGCCGCCCACCTCGCGCCTTACGGTGTCCTGCAGGCCGAAGAGCGCCGCGCCGATCGCCTCCGGGTTCCCGGTGCGGATGGCGTCCCGGAGCTGCTGGCTCGCCTCCAGGGTGCTCTTCGCGCCCTCCAGGTCCGCCCGGGTGTTGCTGCCATTCCGCGCCAAGGCGCCGGCGATCTCCGTGCCGGCCACCGCCGCCGCCAGCCAGTCCTTCGACTTCACCGCCTGCTGCAGCCCCTTCGCCCCGTTCAGCACGGTGGAGAAGTCCTTGAGGCGCTGCTGCGCCTCGGGGTCCTTGACCACCTCGGAGCCGATGAAGCCGGACACCTGGGAAGCCGCCCCGAGGTAGTCGCCGCTCTTCACCGATTGGTAGACGTTGGTGGCGGTGGAGCTCCAGCCGGCGTAGCGCGAGAGCTGCTCGGAGAGGCCCTCGTTCCCCGTCGCCCCCACCATGTTCGCCGCGCCGGAGAGCCCGGAGGTGATGGCGCCGCCGATGTCTCCCCTCCTGGCGGCGGCGATGGCCTTTTGCGCCGAGTTGGCGCCGCTGATGAACCGGCTCACGTTGCCGAAGTGTTTCGAGGCGTCGGCGAACCTCTGGCCCAGCCCGCCCAGCCCGTCGGACACGCCTCCGGCGATGTTCGCTATCCCGGTGAGCCCGGCGGTGAGGCTTCGGTTCTTGATGCCGTTGACCAGCGACTGTGCCCCGGAGACCACCTTGGAGAGCCCGCCCGCCACCCTGGAAGTCGCGTAGGCGATGCCGGAGGTCGCCTTGCCGGCGATGGCTCCCGCGCCCGCCGCCACCGCGCCCAGCCCGGAGGTGATGGCGCCGACGATGTTGCCCTTCCGGATGCCGTCCACCACTCCGATGACGCCGTTCACCGCGCGCGCCGCGAGGCCGATCGGGCCAGGGATGAAGCTGGCTGCGGCGAGGCCGATCTTGGCGATCTTCCCCAGCTTGGAGAGGAAGGAGGGCTTCTTGGTCTCTGTCTTGGCGAGCGAGCCGTCGTCGGAGACCGACAGCTTCACGTCGTGCGAGCCGACCTTGAGCTTGTGTTCCCCCGGAGTGTTGGCGGCGCGGGTGATGTCCGACAGCTTCGATTTGAGCTCGGCGTCGGAGAGCTTGGTAAGCGCGTGCCCCGGAATCTTCGCCTGCGCCCAGAGCATGTTGACCATGTCCTGGCGCGACAGCTCGGGCGCCTTTCCGTTGGCGGCCACCGAGAGGTTGTTGAGCGAAAGGGCGATCCGGTCTCGCTGCTCCTGCGGCGCAGTGGCGGAGTTGATCAGCCGGGCGGCCTGCTGGAGCTGGTTGGGGTCCACGTTCTCCAGTGCAATCCCGGCGTCCTTCGCCATTCCCGCCACGTCGGCGGCGGTGAACTGCTTCACCTCGTCCTTGGGCAGAGCGCGGTTGGCGGCGTCGGCGCTGGCGTCGGTCTGCTCCTTGCCGAGCAACCCTTGCTCCTGCGCCCTTTGCATCATCGTTCCGGCGAGCGCGGCCGGCTCGGGGTAGCCGTCGTTGCGCACCCACATCATCTGGGTGCCGCCATCGGGCGGAAGAGCGGAGCCCAGCTTGCGGACGTCCTCCTCGGTGAGGTTGGAGGCTGGGCCCTCGGTTGCGGCGGCGTCCTCTCCGCGTGCCGGCGGAGGCTGCAGCCCCTCCGAAACCGTCGCTTGGCCCAGGGCCCGGCCGAGTCGGCCGTCCACCTCGTCCAGGCCGTCCCGCACCGCGCCGAGGCGTTCCACCGCGGTCGCCACCCCGGGGTGCTTGGCCGTCGTCCGCACCTGCTCGAGCACGTCGGTCGCCACGTCTGCGAGTCCGCGAGCTTCGGCCACTCGCCCCTGCGCGGCGTAGAGTTCGGGGCGGATCCGCTTTAGCCCCTGCCACTTCTGGGGGAGCGCCCGGCCCGCCTCGAAGGCGGTCTCGGAGATTCTCCGGAACACGTCCGATGCCCCGTCGAGGCCGGTGGCCACTCGCCCCACCTCTTGGTGGTTGGCCAGCTGCGCCGCGGCTTCCCCGGCATAGGCGGCGACCTCACGCAGGCTGGCGGAGGCCGACTTCATCTCGCCCACTGCGGCGCGCCGAAGCGTCCGCACCTCGGGGCTGGCGGTCGCGGTGGAGACCGAGACCGTGTTCTCGCTCGCTGGCGGCGCCGTGATGCCCTGCACGAGCTGATTGGGAGGCGTATCCTCGAAGCGGGTGTTCCGCCGCGCCAGCCGCTCCCGCTCTATCTCTTGAGCCTTTTCCTCTTCGGGAGGCTTGGGAGGTGGCTGCTGCTCCTCGACTTCGGGACGGCGGACTTCGATTCGCTCTCTGCGGACGCGCATGGTTTTCCCCCGGAGCGCAGTCGTGGGCTTCCTCCCGATTATCCGCGCCGTGCGGGCTCGGTTGCGAGAAACTCCTTCAACTTTCGCGGGCTTGTAAGCCCGAGTGGGCGCTCGTGAGGCATGGGCGCATCAGGTGGCCGGCGGGCCTACTTTTCCGCGGGCGATACCGGGTATCCTGGTCGGGCAGGAGGGAATCCCATGCCCCGAGTCGAGCGCGCCCACGGCTCGCCGTCCACTCGCTCCACCCGTTCTTCGAGTGAGGCGCCCCGCCGCAACGACGGCGTCCCTGCGAGGCCGCAGGGTCCGCGCGGCGCGGATGGCTTCCACACGCCGGTGCTTCCGGCGCCATCGGGGAGCATTGAGGTTTCCCGCTCCGGCGCGGTGTCGGTCGCCGGGAAGTCCGGAGTGGAGGGGCTGGTGCTGCTCGCCCGGATGATCGAGAACGGCGCCACGCCCTTTCGGGGCACCAGCGCGGCCCAGCAGGATCAGCTCTACCGCTGGGCGTCGCGGAGCCTGGGGGTGGCCGACAGCGGCAAGCCCACCGGGGCGCGCGTTTTGGAGCGGAGCGCGGCGGCGACGGTGCTCCTCGGGTTGGCCTCCGCCTCCGGGGGCGAGCTGCGGGAGAAGGCGCTCACCGACTACGTGGGCGCGATGAGCCGCGAGGGCGTGGTGGGCCTGAAGATGTCGATGATGGTCAACCTCGAGGCCTCGCACCTCTCGCTTTTGGGCGACGATCTGGTGAAGGCGGCGAGCGTGCGCGAGCAGCTTCTCCCCAAGCAGCCGCCCTACGAGGAGTGGTTCAAGGGCCGCAAGTCCACCTTGAACGTGCGCCATTACGTGATGGACGAGTTCTGGAAGTCCGAGCTGGCGGCGTACAAGCAGCGAGGCTTCACCATCGTGGAACAGAAGGACGGAAAGGTGGAGCTGGAGAAGGAGCTTCGGGACCCGCTGGGCAACGAGCGGCCGATCAAGGCCAAGGTCACGATGGTGAAGGACCACGAGAACGTGTTGCGCGACATGGCCGACCCCGAGGCGCAGATGGTGGTGTACTCGGGCCACGCCCAGCTCGGCGGGGTGGTCGAGGCGTCGCTGGCTCGCGCTCCCAAGGAGATGGCGGGGACCAAGCTGCTCCAGCTCTACTCCTGCCGCGGGAAGCAGACCGCCGGCGACCTCCTCTCGCGCTACCCGGGGGTGCACCTCACCACCACCTCCTCCAGCGCGTACGGCGAGGACGACAAGGACGTCCTCAACATGACGTACGAGACCATCGCCCGGCGCGGCAGCTACGCCGACCTCTACCGGGGGCTGCACAGCGGGGAGATGATCCAGCCCAGGAGCAACTACATCCTTCCCCACGACGCCCGCATCCTGGCCAGCCGCGACGAGGACCGCGACGGGCTCAAGGACCTCACCCCGCTGGGGCCGGACAAGTTCTACGACCCGGCGCGGGCGCTCGCGAGCGGGGGAGTGAAGGACCTTACGCCCCGGGCCAACGCGCGGGACCCGCAGCTCATCTCCGGCGAGAAGCTGGACCACGCGGTGGGGTACGCCAACACCGCCTTCTTTTACTTCTCCGAGGAGAACCGGGCCGCGCCCATCTCCAACAAGGAGTCGGACCGCTTCGTGGCGGCGGGCTGGTTCCGCTCGGACTCCGACGAGCCGGTGCGCATCGAGGAGGTCCGCCGCGAAGGCAACACCTACTTCAAGGTGAGCGTGAACAGCCGCTACGCCGACCAGAGCCAGGCATCCATCGCGATGATGACGCTGATGGAGATGCAGAAGTACCTCTCGGTCCGCGACCACGGCCGCTTTAGCGACGCCGACAAGCTGCGCGGCTTGGTCTTGGCCGGCGGCTACGTGGACATGATGGTGGAGTACGCCGACGACTGCGAGCGGCTGCTCAAGGCCTTCGGGGACCGCTACGGCATCTCCGGGGCCACCTATGACGTGGTGTTCAAGGCCTCGCTCAAGGACGGGCACAGCACCGCCACCCCCGCCGCGCTCGAGTACTTGAAGAAGCATGTCGCGCTGACCGGCTGAGCCCTCCAATCAGGCCGCGCTCCGCTTTGGGGCGCCGCCCCCAGGAACGTTCGACCTCGGATTTGACTACCGGGCGCCGGAGGCACTACACGCCCCGTTCCGCCGGTGCTGGCGCCATGAGGCCCCTACTGCCTGCCGCGATCGCGATCGCCGTCCTGTGCGCGGCCAGCTCGGCCGGCGCCGGTGAACCGCTCGAGCTCGGCGGGCTGGAGCTGGAGCTGACGCTCACCGAAGTCTCCGGCCTCTACTTCTCCTCCGAGGCCTACCAGAACCAGGCGGCGGTGAGCCTCTCGCCGCGCTTCCTCGCCGGCCGCCGATTCTTCGAAGGGAAGTGGGCCGAGCCGCTCACCCTGTCCGCCGAGCTTTCGGTCGAGGCCGAGCTGATGGGCAACGACTCGAGCTTCCGGGGGACCTCCTTCGCCTCTCCGGCGCTGTTCCGCTCCTCCCCGGAGCAGCTCCCCTTGCTCTCGGCTTCCGGCCAGGTGGAGGGCACCGGCCGGCGCGCGGTGATCTCCGACCTGACCCTCGCCGCCTCGCACGAGAAGTTGGCGCTCGTTCCTGGTGCCGAGCTGAAAGTCTCCTCCGACCTGAAGGTGGTGCTGCCCACCTCCACGGCGAGCCAGGTGGCTGGACTATGGGCGGCCCCATCGGCGTCGGTGGGATTGGGACGCGAGCTGGGACCTTTGGGCCTGGGCGCCTCGTTCCGCGCGGTGAAGTACTTCTTTGGGAGCACCGTGGCCAAGGTGGCGCCCCTCGAGGCTCCCTTCGTGCTGAATGGGCGGGAGGAGCAGCCCTACCGGCCGGCCTCCAGCGGCGTCGCCAACCCCAGCCACGGATTCACCACCTCGCTGGGCGTGGAGCTGGAGCTGCCCCGGGAGCTTTCCCTCTCGGCGGAGTACTCGCTCGTGCACACCTGGGCCTATCCGCTCGAGGTGTGCGCGGTCGACGGCGTTCCCACCGCCGACGTGTGCCGCGACGGCTCCGCGGTGGGCTTCGTCCAGAAGGTCGGCCAGCGCGACGACCACTCCTTCTATCTGGAAGTCGGATGGAAGCCGGCCGAGTGGGCCAGCTTGGCGCTCGGGCTCTCCACCTACCGGCCGGTCCGCGCCGACACCCTGGAGCTGACCAACCCCTTCATCCACGTCTCTCCCTACAACTATTCGACGGTCTACCTCTCGCTCAAGCTGAGCGCCGCCGAGCTGGCCTCGGCGATCAAGGCCCGCTGAAGGCTGAAACCTCAAACCCCCGGTACCGCCATGCGCCGCTCCCTCCCATTGCTGCTCGCCGTCCTGGCCGCCTGCGCCGAGCGCCCCGCGCCCCGCTCCACCATCCAGCACGACGCCATCGCCAAGAGCGACCTCCAGGGCGAGTGGTACTTCCGCCAGACGGTGGTGGGAGTGCCGTTCACCACCGGCTTCACCTTCATCGGGGAGCAGGGCGAGAACGAGATGGAGAAGATCCGCTGGGACATCCAGGAGCACCTGCTCACCGCGCGGCGGACCTACGAGTTCGTGCGCGGCACCGAGAAGGGCGAGCCTCATTTCGGAACGCAATACCAGGGCGCGCCGGTGGCGGCCTTCCGCATCGAGAGCCACTTCGACATCGTGCGCGAGTACAACCCCTCCACCGGAGAGGAATACGACAAGCTGGTCGAGAACCAGGAGCGCAAGTGGTACGAGCGCGCCTTCCTCCGGGTGGACTGGTCGCAGAACCTGGTCACCAGCTTCGAGTTCCTCGCTGACTTCGACCACGGCGGGGTGTCGTCGATCAGGCAGGACCCGGCGCCGTACTACGTGAGCGATCCGAAGGACCCGGACGCGATGCGCCTCGAGCGGCCGGCGCCCGACCAGCCCGCAAACTACATCGAGGTGACCCAGAAGCTGATCGCCTCTCCGCAGACCGTCGACTTCGAGGACTTCGCCAACTTCCCGCTCTGCTGGCTGGAGTACTCGACCTCGGACTGCGCGAGCCAGGAGATCAAGCTCCGCAGCTCCTTCCTGCGGGCCAACCCCAGGGACTACGAGCCGCTCGCCTACGACGACCACATGATGGACCGCTTCGGCTACTTCACCACCACGCGGACCAGCTACAACCGGCAATACGGGCAGACCGAGACCGGCCGGGTCCGGCTGATCAACCGCTTCGACCTCTGGCAGCACAGCCTCTCCGACACCGCCTGCCGGGCCGACGGCGACTGCGGCGCCCCCTCGCCCGGCGTCCGCTGCGTCAAGGAGATTCCCAACGCGACCATCGACCCGCGCGACGGGACGGTGAGCGGCCGCTGCTCCTGGCCGTACGCAGTGCGCAACCTGGAGGAGCCCAGAAACCCGGGCAGCCGCGACCTCGGGCCGAAGAAGGTCGTTTACTATCTCAACGACTCCTTCCCGCCGGACCTGAAAGAGGTCGCCCGGCAGGTGGCCGCCGAGTTCGACGACACCTTCCGCGGGGTGTACCGCCGGCTCATCGGACGCGACCCCTTGGGGCCGATCTTCGCCCTCTGCCCGAACAACCCGGTGAGGGCCGGCGACCCGATGGAGTGCGGTCCGGAGGGCACCCACGCCCGCGTCGGCGACCTCCGCTACAACCTGCTCTACTGGGTGGACGAGCCGACCAGCGCGCAGCTGCTCGGGTACGGCCCTAGCTCTCACGACCCGGAGACGGGAGAGACCATCTCGGCGACCGCCTTCGTCTACGGGGCGATGATCGACGAGTACGCCGCGATGGCGCGGGACGTCGTGCGGCTGGTCAACGGAGAGATTGCCACGGACCGCTTCGTGAGCGGCGTGGACGTGCGCAAGTGGGTGGCCGAGCGCGCGCTGGGCACCCGCTCGCGCAGCTACACCCAGGAGCAGGTGGACGCGATGGCCAGCCAGATGGACCTCTCCTGGACCGGCTCGCTGCCGCGCACCCCGAGCGTGCGGAAAGCGCCGGCCCGGCAGGTCCGGGGGATGATCCGCGACCGCTCGCAGGCCTTGGCGCAGTCCGAGCAGCTCGGCGCGGACGTGGGGCTTTCCGCGCGGCGGCTCGGCAAGCTCCAGGGCACCGAGTTGGAGCGGCGGCTGATCAACGGGGAGATCCTCCTGGCGCGCGGGATGGATCCGCGGCTGTCGCCTTGGGCGCTGGACCCGAAGTCGGTGCGCCCGCTCAGCCTGGTGAGCCCGGAGACCGCGCGGATGATTCGCCGGGAGCGGCGGAGGCTTTCGGCCAAGGCGGTCGACCTGGCGGCGAGCTTCGACGACTCCATCCTCGGCCTGGCGCTGCAGCAGAAGGGGGCCGACACCCAGGAGGTGTGGAGGAAGCTCCGCGCGGAGGTTTTCCGCTCCACCGCGCTGCACGAGCTT
This sequence comes from Myxococcales bacterium, assembly GCA_016191815.1. Taxonomy (GTDB): domain Bacteria; phylum Myxococcota; class Myxococcia; order Myxococcales; family Myxococcaceae; genus JACPVI01. The sequence goes on along the minus strand of JACPVI010000078.1, from coordinate 11,175 downwards.
GGCCACACCGTGGGGCTCCGGCACAACTTCGCGGCGAGCTACGACGCGATGAACTACCCGAAGACCTACTGGGACCTAAGGGGAGCCGACGGCACCCTGGCGCCGAGGTATCTGGACCCGGAGAGCCAGGTCGAGTTGCAGGGGGTGCTCACCTCCAGCGGGCTGAAGGCGGGCATTCACGAGTTCATGCAGTCGTCGATCATGGACTACGGGGCGAACTTCAACTCGGACATCCACGGGCTGGGGCGCTACGACCGCGCCGCGCTCAAGTTCGGCTACGGCGGTCTGCTGGAGGTGTTCAACAACGCCAAGGACAACTACCGGCTGGGGGCCTTGCAGGCGACGGTCACCTTCGGCGAGGCGATGCCGCTGCTCACCGACTGCGCGGGAGGAGATTGGATCAGCATCCACTACACGGACTTGCCGGCCATCGTGGACCTGAACGACCGGGCCGACGTGGAGCTGTCGCAGCTCCAGCAGTCGGTGCTCCGCAAGGACTGCGCCTACCCGGACATGGTGGAGCACGACGCCAACAAGCGGCTCGCGGTGCCCTACAAGTTCTGCTCGGACGAGTTCGAGGGAGCGTCACCCGGCTGCGCGGCGTTCGACCGGGGCGCGGATCCGTACGAGATCGCCTCGGCGGCGATCCAGAGCTACCGGAGCTACTACCTCTTCAACAACTTCAAGCGCGACCGGCTGGGCTTCTCGCCGGAGGGCTACCTCGACGAGCTTTACTACCGCTACCTCGACGGGCTCCGGTCGCAGATGCAGTTCTACGTGCTCTACCGGGCCGACCTGGCCTGGGAGGTTCCGGACGACGGCACGCCGGGCAACTTCTGGCGGTCGCCGAAGAAGTGGGGGCCGTTCACGGTGGCGGTGACCGAGGGCTTCAACCTGCTCGGTGAGATTCTCACCACCCCCGAGCCTGGGCCCTACTACCTCTACTCGCTCGATGACGGCCGGGACGGCTACCTGGTGAACCCCTGGGAGACGACGCCGCCAGACTTCGTGCTGGACATTCCGGTGGCGCGCTACTTCGCCACGGAGTGGGACTTCGACGCGGGCTACTACTGGTACGAGCGGGTGCAGCACGTCGGGGTGTTCCTGGACAAGGTGGCGGCGTTGGCCGAGCTGACCGACCCGGAGACTTACTTTCTGGGGAAGGACGTGGCGAGCGACTCACGGCAGTACGCGATCAACTACTACCGCCTCTACGCGAAGCAGATCACCGACGTGTTCGCCGGCGCATTGACGGATCGCTGGGACCGCTTCGCTCCGCTCTGGAACGGCACCCAGTACGTGCGCAGGCCCATCTCGGAGCCGCTGGTGATTCCCAAATCGGGCGAAGTTCCGGTGGACCCGCAGGTTGGCTTCTCGGTGCAGCTCTACGCCGCGACTTTCGGGGTGGCGCTCATCTCGGCGACGTTCGATCAGACGTTCGCGGACTCTTCGCGGGTGTGGCTGCAGGGGAACGGCCAGCAGATCACCACCACGCTGCCGACGGTGACCTTCTCGGACGGAAAGAGCGGGAAGACGTACGTGGCGATCTCGTACAAGAACGGGGTGATCGAGACCGGCGTGGCCGCGCGGATGATCGCCCGCGCCAACGAGCTGCAGACGCTCGCCACTACGCCCCCCGGAGACCCCTACGCCGCCGCCGCGCTCCAGAGCTACGTGCAGCTGCTCGACGCGATGAGGTCGTTGAGCAATGTGTATTCGGATCAAGTGTACTAGTCGAGCGTCTAGGGTCGAGCGTCGAGTGGCACCCGTCGAGCCTCGTCGGGGGTGATGGGGCGCACCGTCGACGATGGACGTGGCGCGGTCTGGCGGACCTGGAGGCGCCGCGCTCGAACCCTCGGGGCTCGACCGATTCTCTCGCTCGCTCTCTGGCGAGGTGGAATGCCCAGATGGGTTCGTCGGACGGCGCCGCCCACCTCGCCAGGAGACGGGAGCGGATCACCGCGGCCTGGCCGTCGCCCAACTCGTCCAGCGACTCTGCCAGCGCCGGGACCGCGTCGGCCGACAGCCCGGAGAGGTACCAGGTGTCGAGCACCCCGGTGGCGCGGTAGCGGTCGAGGTTCTTGCGGGCGATGAGCTCGTGCGGGTTCAGCAGGTCCAGCGCCGCCAGGTAGGCAAGTCCGCACAGGAAAGCTCCCAGGGCAAACCGTTCGGGGCGCCAGAAGATGGTCAGCACCCGCCAGAGGAGCACCGCGGCCAGCGCGAAGATGAAGGCGTGGCTGTATAGGCGGAGCTCCGTGTGGCCGTAGGCCTCTTCGTACAGGCCCAGGCGCCAGTGGGCGGAGGAGACGATCACCACCGCCAGCCCGACCAGCGCGGCGCAGGCCAGCTTGAAGGCCCGCGCCTGGACGGCGCCCTCGAGCCGAACCCAGCGGTGCAAGGCCATGAGCAGCAGCAGCGCCATCGCGGTGACGGCGACCAGCTCGAAGAAGCCTCGGCGAGCGACCTCCGAGAAGGTGGTGCCGCTGCCCACCGCGGCGCCGGCCCGACCGAAGAGGTAGGCCGCCTGCACCAGCGCGAAGGCCAGGAAGAGCGCGTCCACCGACACCAAGAGCATCATCCCTTCGATGAAGCCGAGACGCGCTCGAGCAGGGCCCGGAGGCGAAAGCTCGGAGCCCGGCGACCTCCGCAGGGCGTGGGCGATGAGCCCGGCGATGGCGAACGACGCGCCGAGTGTCACCAGCGCCGCGCTCACCGTCCCCGAGTTGGAGCCCTCCCAGGAGAGCAATCGCCCCAACAGTGACGCGAAGACCGGGTCCGCCGCGGCGAGGAGCCAGCCAAAGACGAGGAGCACCGGGAAGGCGATCGCAAGCCCGCGCAGCACCGGCACCAGCTTTGGTCCGGCCTTGGCGCGCGCCGCCGCCAGGTCGATTCCGGAGGCGATGACCAGAGGTGGCCACAGCAGCGCCCGCAAGGCGGTCCGGAGCGCGAGGGAAGGATACTGGAGCAGCCCCAGGTTCCCGACGCGGTCCGCCGCCCAGAAGTGGGAGAGCAACAGGGCGAGGAAGGCACAGGCGAGCACGTTCAGGGAGGTCAAGAAGGGATCCTCGCGGATGCACACCATCGCCGCGAAGAAGAGCAGCGGCCCGGCGAGCCACAGGTTGGGCCGAGCGCGCTGGAGCGACTCTCGGCCGCCCACCCACAACAGGGCGCCCAGACCCGCGGCTACGAAGAGCGGAAAGGACACGCCCAGGCGATGGCCGTCGAAGAGAATCTCCACCGCGAGGCCAAGTCCCAGGGCGGCCCACAGCGTGCGGCGGGGTGACCTGGGGCGCGAGAGCGCCTGGGCGACGGCAGACGAGCTGGCTTCGACGGCAGAGACGGTGGACATCGGTGAGCCTCCCGGCGGCCCGGCCATGTCCTGCAAGTTGAGTGCTGGCCCGTCTTTGCCGCGGCAGCTCCGCTGGTGCGGAGGAACCCCTCGTCAACACTCGGCCGTCACCCTCGAACCCCGCGCCGGGCGGCCGGAGGGACTCACCCGCGGCGGAACGGAAGCGCCGCCCAGCGCTTCACCGCCTGACAGGTTGTCAGCCAGCTCCTTCGCGCCGGTGGCCGGACAGCGCGGCGGATGTCCGAGGGCTTCCCCGAGTGGCGCGCGGCGGGCCTCCCCACCAGGCGTCGCCATGTGGCGGGGCCGTCACCATCCTCATCGCAGGCCGGCGTCGGAGGACGGCGGTCGAACAAGGAGGCGTCATGGGCAAGACAGTGCTCATTCTGGGAGGAGGCGTCGGCGGGCTGGTCGCGGCCAACAAACTTCGGAGCTGGCTCGCTGGCGAGCACGAGGTGACGCTGGTGGACCGTCAGGCGTCGTTCGCCTTCGCCCCATCGTTTCTGTGGGTGATGACGGGAAGCAGGACCGCGCAGAAGATCTCTCGGCCCCTCGCGCGGCTGGAGCGGCGGGGAATCGAGGTGGTGCGAGGGGAGGTGGAGAGCATCGAGCCCTTCTCGCGCGGAGTCATCGTAGACGGGCGATCTCTCGAGGCCGACTATCTCGTCATCGCCCTAGGAGCGGAGCTGGCGCCCGAGCTGGTTCCCGGCCTATCGCAAGCGGGACACGACCTGTACTCCCTCGAAGGGGCATTGTCCCTTCGAGAGGCGCTCTCCCATTTCGCGGGCGGCCGGCTCGTCCTGCTCACCGCAGCGCCTGGCTACAAGTGCCCCGCTGCTCCCTACGAGGCGGCCATGCTCATCGAGCACGAGTGCCGGCGGCGCGGGGTCCGCGGGCAGACCGAAATCGAGCTATACTCCGCCGAGCCGGCTCCCATGGGCGTCGCGGGCCCAGAGGTGTCCGAGTCGGTCGTCCGGATGCTTGGGGAGAAGGGGATCCGCTACCACCCGGGCCAGCAGATTCAGACCGTCGAAGCGGGCCGGCGCCTTCGCTTCGCTGGCGGACTCGAAGCCGCCTTCGACCTCTTGGCCTACGTTCCGCCACACCGAGCGCCCGAAGTGGTGCGGGAGGCAGGGCTGACCGACGAGTCGGGGTGGATCTCCGTCGATCGCCACACCCTGCAGACCCGCTTTCCGGACGTCTGGGCGCTGGGTGACGTGGTCAGCATTCCACTGAAACTCGGCAAGCCGCTCCCGAGGGCGGGCGTCTTCGCCCATCGGGAGGCGGAGGTGGTGGCACGGAACATCAGGCGCGCCATCTCCGGCAAAGGCAGGCAGGCCGCATTCGACGGCAGGGGCCAGTGTTTCATCGAGGCCGGGAGCGGCAAGGCAGGCCTTGGTCACGGGAGCTTCTATGCGGAGCCCCTACCGGAAGTGAGGCTGCACCGCCCCGCGAGGCGCTGGCACCTCGCCAAGGTCTTCTACGAGAAGGAGTGGCTGGGGCGATGGCTTTGACCGCCCGCCTCAGTTCCCCACCTCGCCGGCGTTCAGTTTTCGCGCGAAGAGCTGATCCACCCGCCCCAGCCAGGCGCGGAAGGCCGGGTAGTCTTCCGCCTTCACCCTCGCCACCGAGAAAGTCACCTCGCCTTCGCACACCACCACGTCACCCTCCTTTCGCGCAGACATCACCACCCGGCCGAAGGAGGACTCCTCCTTCGCGTCCGGCGGCAGCTCCGCCACCGCATAGCCCGGCGGAAGGCGGTAGCTGAAACGGAAGGAGTTGGTCCACGGCCCGGAGAGCACCAGATCGAACTTGCGCTCCGACAAGGGAGCGTACGTCTGCGTGTAGGAACGCCCGCTTCCGAACGGGTGGAAGCGCAGCGCCCCAGGCGGCGCCTCGGCATAGCGCGGCACCTCCAAGGCGAATGAGAGGCCGACCCCTTCCTCCAGCTTCGTCGGGTCGCTGATGCTCATCTCCTTCACGGTGAGGCCGGGGAAAGTCTGGGCCCAGCCCTGCTCGAAGGTGGCCTTGCGGGTGGCGACCGCCTGGTAGGCGCGGCGGTAGTCGGGGGCCCCCACGCCAGTGACGGTGCTCTTTCCCACCGCGGAGCCGCTTCCGTCCGGCCTCAGCGCCACCTCCATCGAGAGCGTGGTGGCGTTTTCTTCCGCCCGCGCCTCCGGGGTGGTGTCGAACGGACTTGGCCCCTCCGGCTCAACCACCAGCACGTTGGCCACCCGGTCCGCGGACGGCAGCTCGCGCGAGCCGTGAAACTCGGCCGTCCCGTCGAGGTACAGCTTGTGCCTCGGGAGGTAGAGGATGGCGTGGTTGAAGGCGGCGAGCGAGGCGGGCTCCTCGCCGATGGAACCCAGGTGCCGCATCCTCAACAGCACCAGCCGCGAGTCAATGCCCACCGCCTTCAGCATCGCGTGCATCAGCGACGCCTTGTCCTTGCAGTCGCCAAACCTCCGCGCCAGCACCCGGTCCACCCGGTAGGGCTTGTAGCCGTGGATGCCGAACTCCAGCGCCACGTACCGGGTGTTCATCACCACGAAGTCGTAGACCGCCCGCACCACCGCCAGCTCGTCCTTGCGGTCCACGTCCTTGAGCACCTTCTCCACCGTGCGCTTCAGCTCCTCGTTGGGAGTGAGCTGGTCGCGCACCAGCCCCCAGTAGTAGCGCCCCACCTCCTCCCAGGTGCGGTAGGTGGACACGTGCAAGGTGGTCACCACCTCCGCCCAGCCGGGCATCGAAGGCTCGGGCACCACCTTGGGCACGTCGTCCACCGAGAACCGGTAGAGGACGCTGCCGTCCCGCTCGGGGTCCACCTTCACCTCCACCCCCGGCGGAAGCTTGGAGCGGTTCCAGTACAGCTTCCTCGCCGCCGGCATCTCCACGAAGTAGCGGTAGCGCAGCTTGGGGCTCACCGACTGCACGTAGTCCACGTCGCCCCAGTAGTCGGAGAGCAGGTTCTCCAGCGCGGTGTCGTCGAGCCGGTACTGAAGCTCCAGCACGTCCATTGGGGCCAGCGCCGGGAAGGAGAGCACCTTCGCCCGGGCGTCGTAGTACATCCCCGTCCACGGCTCGTTGATGTGCCGGTCCGCCTCGCCGTAGCTCTCCACCACCGAGCCGTCCGGCTTGATGAGGCGCGCCTTCAACACTCGCACCTCCTGGCGGTCAGGCGAGTAGGTGATGGGGAAGCTCCTCAGCGCCTCCACTCCGCGGTCGGTGTAGACCTTCACCGCCACCTGGTGCAGCCGGGAGGACTGCCCCGACGGCTGCACCCGCACGAAGGTGTAGTCCGCCAGGGTGACCGCGTCCTCGCCGGCGAAGGAGTCCGCCCGGGACACAAGCGGCCGGACATCCAGCAGGTACTGGGTGCCCACCGGCGCGTCCTCGCCCCTGAGCGAGCGGAGCGTCTCCCGAAGCGCTGGGTTCTGCGGCCTCAGGGCCAGCGCCCGGCCGAATGCCCCGATCGCCTCCTCCCGCTTTCCCAGGTACAACAGCGCGCGCCCCTCCCGCTCGTGCACCTCTGGCTCGTCCGGGGACAGCTCCTTGGACTCGGCGAACAGCATCGCCGACTCCTCGGCCCTCCCGTTGGCCGAGTACAGCTCGGCGAGCCTCAGCCGCGATGAGTTGTCCAGTGGGTTCAGCTCGAGCAACGCCCGAAGCTGCGCCGCCGCCTCCTCCACCCGCCCGAGGTCCGAGAGGGTGTCCGCCAGCGAGCGGCGGCTTCCCGAGTCGTCGTGCCGGAGCGCGACGGCGGTGCGGAGCCTAAAGACGACTTCCTCGAGCCGGGAGAGCCTCCGCGCCACCCGGGCGGCCTGGCGGGTGACGTCGGGCACGTGAGGCAGCTCGCGGACGGCTGCCTCGAGGCGCATCGCCGCCTTTGGCCACTCCCCCAGCTCTTCCAGCGCCCGGGCGTGGGCCACCACCGCCGCCCCATAGCGGGGATGCTCCTTCACCAGCGCTTCCAGAATTTGGAGCGCGCGCTCCGGATGGTCGAGCGACAGCTCCAGCTCGGCCAGCTCCAACCGCGCCAGGGGGTGAGAAGGCTCCACCTTCACCGCCGCCTCGAGGTGCTTGCGCCGCTGGTTGTGATCGTCCCGCTCGAGCATCGCGGCGAGAAGCTGCAGCTCGGCGTCGCCCGGGGCGAGCTCGGCGGCCTTCTCCGCCCACAGGGTGTCGGTGCGCTCGGGCTCGTCGAAGCTCCTGAAGTGGTGGAGCACCACTGCGAAGTCGCCCAAGAGCGCCGCCTCGGAGGGCCGCTTCTTCACCTCCCGGGCGAGCACGTTGGCGGCGGTGGGGAGGGAGACCGGCTCCGGCCCCGGCCCCTTCCCGTGAGGCGGCACCACCGCGAGAAGGACCGGCGAGGCGGCGGCCCCCTTCGGGTCGGCCCGCTCGCTGCGCAGGTAGAAGCCGAGCGGGCCGCGCTCGTGGCACACCTTGAGGAGCACCCGGTTGGGGCCCTTGCGCAGTCGCACCTGGACTCGCGCCTGGTCAGGATTGGGCAGGTTGTAGCGATCTTCCGAGGCGACGGGCTGGCCGTTCACCCATAGCCGGAAGGCCCCCGAGGCCCCCACCCACAGCTGCACCCGCGCCTCCTCCGGAGCCTCGAGGAAGGTGAGGGCGTAGGCCACCGTCTCGCTGGATGGGCGGACCAGCGTGGAGAGGTCCACGAAGCCGTCGGGAGTGGCGGCAGTGAGTCGCCTCCAGCCGGCCTCCCTCCCGCGGGTGGGGTAGGTGGCCTGGAGATCGATCGCCGCTCCCTCCGGGCCGTGAGTGGTGTTGCAGCCGGCCTTTCCCTCGTTGTCGAAGCCGCCCACCACCCAGTAGCGCTGGATGAAGCCCAGAGGCTCGAGCAGCGCCCTTGCCTTGGTGGAGTGTCCCCGCGCCCGTTCGACGTCGGCGTACAGCCTGTGGGCGATGGCGCGGGCAAAGGGGTCGGTGCCCCGCCGGGAGAGCAGGGCGGCATAGGTGTGCGCGAGGGGGTTCAGGTCCTCCAGCTCGTCCTTGAGGCCGTGCAGGCGCACCAGCGCCGCCACCGCCCTGGGAGAGTGGTACTGGGCGAGCGCCTCTCGGGAGCGCTTCTCGGCGCGCTCGGCAGCCGGTCCGCCAGGCTTGGGCAGGGCCGCCGGCGAGAGGAGCAGCGCCAGGAGGGAGAGGCTTCGGGCGAGGTCAGGGCTCACGGTGGTCGGCGGTACCGAAAGGGGAGTTATCGGTCAAAGGCCGCCTCGAGCCAACGCCAACCGACATCGGCCCATGGGCCTTCCCCGGTCAGCGAAGCTGCCAGCGGAGCTCGCCGGCGAGGAGCTGGAACCCCGCCACCAACGGATGGGCCTCCCAGAAGGCGCAGCTAAAGAGCGCTCCGGCGAGGTTGATGGCCACCGAGAGGAGCCCGAGCGCGAGGCACGCCCCGGCCAGCCACCTCGAGCGCGGTCGCTCCAGTGTTTTCACTGCGCCCAGGAGCAGGAGCGGAACAACCGGCATGACTAGCCGGGGGCCATAGCAGTGACCGCCGTCCCAGATTGGCCAAGAAGCCATCACCAGGAAGTACAGGAGCACGCCGGAGAGAACCGGCGCCGCCAAAGCCCGGTGGCTCCGGAGCGCAGAGCGCCAGCCGAGCACCGACACCAGCGCCACGGGCGAGAAGGGCAGCAGGCCGTGCCCCTGCGAAAAGAGGAGCCCGCGGGCGCCGCCGAACAAGTCTCCGAACCCGACTGGCTGGGCGGTGGTGAAGGGGGAGCCGAACATCCACTGGTTGAGCGCGAGAAGGACGAGCAGCGAGGCGACCGGCGCGGCAAGCAGCCTCCCTGCGCCGGCCCAGTCGCGGCGACGGAGGCTGGCGACGAGCAGCGGCACGACGAGAACCGCGAAAGGGGGCTTCATCTGCATCCCCGCGGCGAGCAATAGGCCGGCGAGGAACGGGCGGGCCCTGAGGAGCGCCAAGGCGTAGGCGCCGGCGGCGAGGGCCAAGAGGTACGGCTCGGAGAAGAGGGTCCTTCCGTAGTGCCAGGCTGGACTGCCGAGGAGCGCCAGGGCAACCCCCAGGTTGAGGGCGGCGGCGTCGCCGGTGAGCCGGGCGGCGAGCGCGCGGAGCGCCAACATCGCCAGGACCACCGCTAGCCCCGAGCAGAGGAGCGCGGCTGGTTCCACCCACCGGCTGCCCCGAAGCGGAAAGAGGAGCGGGGCGAGCAGGAACGCCTGCCCGGGAGGGTGTTGGCTGTACTCCGCGGCTCCGGGAACGGTGTGATGGTCCAGCGGTTGGCCGGCGAAGGCGCGCCCCGCCTGGAGCGAGCCTTCCCTCGCGGAGCGGTAGTTGTTGCCCAGCTCGAGGTCTCCATCCTCGAGGACGCTGCTCAACAGCACGAGGTAATGGGGCTCGTCTCCGGAGCACACCTGAGGGAGGCCGAGGTGGATGATCGGCCTCGAGCCCTGACGGAACGCCAGCGGCGCCAAGAGCAGCAGGCCCACCACCCAGACGAAGCCGCGGCTGGTCAGGATGGAGTCGGGCATCAATCTGCCAAGGACGATCCGGCCACCCTGGCGAGCCTCCGCTTGCACGATTCGAGCTGCTCCAGGCTCGCCTGTCGCGCCGAGCGCAACGCCTCGCTCGCCACTTCCAGTGCCGCTTCAAGCTCGTGGCAGAGGAGGGCGATCTCTGCGCCGCGAAGGGGCTCGACTTGCGGTACCAACTCGCGCACGCGCGCGCACAGCCTGCGCGCGATGGCTTCCGGGCCTCGCTCTCGGTCCATGGGGCTCGGATTATCCCACCGGCGAGGCGCCCTGCGCCTATCCACAGGGGCTCACCGGTGGTGCCGCCGTTCCGGGACGGCTGTCATCACGAGTGCCTATGTCACCGGGTGCGGCCCGCTCGTTGGCACCCAGTCAGCGCTTCCATTCGTCCGTGAGCGGGTGGTCCCGGTCCGATGCTCCGCAGCCGGCTGCGGGCGGCCGGCGGCGGACCCGCAAGGGTCAGGGAGGACCTTCGCATCGTGGTGAGCGGGGGACGGCGGGGTCCCCGCGAAACGGCCAGTCAGATTCCGCCGGCGCTTCGGGCGCCCCTCGAGGCGATTGATCCGGCGCTCAAGCTCGTCGACCCTCTTCACGAGCCCGTGACGCCGCGAGGCGCCGTTCGTGCGGCGTGCTCTTGAGGGGACGGGAAAGGTGGTGGCGAACGCATCGCTCGACTCCACCTTGCTGTGCCGACTCGCCGCCAGGACTCGCTCGGCTCGCTCCTTCGACGTCGCTTTCGCGATGATTTCGCTTGACAGGTTTGCGGAGGGCCTTCGCTCCAACGCGCCGGCGCGCGCGAGAAGCCTCGCCATCGGCCCTCCCTTCCGCTCCCGCACGCGAATTCGCTCGAGGAGGACCGGCGCTCGTCCGACGCCGACTCCACGCGCCTGGCAGCCCGCCACGACGCCGAAAAAACCCGTGGTAGCTGAGGCTGCATGACACTCCACCCCTCCGTCCTCGATGACGCGGAGCTCCTCGCCACCACCAAGGAGTGCGTCCGCACCGCGAATGAGCTCGACGCCGAGCTGCTCGTCCTCCTCGCCGAAATCGACGCGCGGAAGCTGTACCTCTCGCGCGCCTTCCCTTCGCTCTTCGCCTTCTGCGTCGGCGAATTGGGCTTCTCCGAAGACGCGGCGTGCAACCGCATCGCCGCCGCGCGACTTTGCCGCCGCCATCCGCTCGCCCTCGACTTCGTCCGAGGAGGCCGCATCCACCTCGCCGGCCTTCGCCTCCTCGCTCCCGTCCTGACGGACGCCAACCTCCACGACGTCCTCGACGCGGCCGCCGGGAAGTCCAAGCGCGACATCGAGGAGTTG
>JACPVI010000013.1 GCA_016191815.1 Myxococcales bacterium | reverse complement strand
GCCGGGCTCCATCTCCCGGCGTCTCGGTTCCACAAGGTTGAGCGGATCTCGCCCGCCCACGGCAAACGACGATCGGCGTCTCCTCCGCGCCTTGGTGCCGGCTTCGGCCCCCTGCTGCCGCGGAGCGGCTATCGTTCAACGAGCGAGGATGATGTCGCCGACCGAGCCGGAGACGCGGGTGTCGATGCTTCTCAGGTAGCTGTTGCCGGCACCGACAGCGAATGGGTCGCCGCTCTGGAGCGGGGCCTCTGTGTCCGGCGGGCAGCAATCTTCTCCCTTGCAGGGAGACTCGCAGCGAGGCCAGACGCCTTCCTCGGACGCCTTGCACTTGTCCGGGTCGTCGCAGCCTTCGTCTATCTCCCCGTCGCAGTCATCGTCCATCCCGTTGCAGAGTTCGGGGCGGGGCTTGGTTCCGGGAGGGCAGGTGCAATCTCCCCCGCCGCAATCGCTGGTGAAACCGCTGCAACTGACGATAGGTTCTCCGGCAGGCCAGCTGTATAGCAACTGCCGGGTTTCGCAACTCGCAACTTGCCAGCAGTCTCCGGGTTGAGGTGGGGGGCTGCAGACACTACAGTGGGTGTCCTCAACCCTCTTTGCGACGTAGCTCCCTGAGCATGCGCCGGCATCTCTGGAGTCGAACGCTACGAGGGCTATCGAGGACAACGCGCCCAATTGTGCTCCCAAGCGAAGCCAACGGCGCGCTGATTGTTTCGGTTTTCCTTTGGCTGTGGCGCGGCTCATGGCTTGCCCCCTCCCTTGCCTTGGCCAGTTGGTGGCCCCCCGTGCCCACCGTCCTTCGCGGGCGGGCCCTTGGATACGGGTGACGCAGCGATTGCCACCTTCGGAGTCCACGAGTCCGGGGGCACGCAGTACTGGTTTCCGGGCACCGGCGGCAGGATGGAGCGGCAGCTCCAGCCCTGCGCGGAGGGGCACTCCCCGTCGTGCAGACAGCCCTTGCTGCACACCCAGCCGGAGTGCGGGTCCGGCTTGTGATGCAGGCAAAGCCCCGTCAAGCACTGGCTTCCACCGTACTGGCTGCACTCCTCGCCAATCTGCCGGGCCGGCTTGCCTCCCTTGAGAAACTGGTGGGCGGTGAATTGGGCTGGCCCGCGTGCCGAGTCGTCCGGCCCCCCGCACCCGCAGGAGGCGAGATGGCCGGCGACGGCGACGGCGCACACGGCCCCGAGGACGAGCAGCACACGGCCTCGGCCGCGTCCGAGAATTCTTGAGAATGTCATCGCTCCCCCGCTTTCGTCTCTTGCGGTGACGCCGCCCCGGCGGCCGCCTTCGGCCTCGCCTTTGCGCCCCCGTGCGGCCTGAAGAAGGTCCGCACCTTCCCGCGCTCTCCAGGGAACTGCGCCATCAAGAGGCCCTCGTTCCGCCGGAGCTGCCGCTCCAACTCAGCCCGCGCCACCATCTCCTCGCCGAAGGCCTCCTGCGCCTCCGTCTCCGCCCTCAACCACGCGCCCTCGGCGTCCCGCACGCGCGTCGCCAGCCGGGCGAGCTCCTTCCGGTGACGCTTGGCGATGGCCGGGAAGTGGCGGTCCAGGCGCTTGGAGAGCGCTCCTCCCGCACCTCCTCGTCCCCTCGGAGCACCACCGGCGCCACCAGCCCCTTTGGGAAGACGGCCCGATACCGCGGTTCCGCGCGGTTCCGCTCCACCTCCCGGAAAACCTCCGCCTCCATCAGCCGCGGCGGAGCGCTCTTTCGGCCCGGCGCCCTTCCTCTTGATGTCCGCCGCCAAGGACTCGGTGCTGCTGTCGGACAACAGCGCGGCGACGTGGTAGCGCGCGTCCCTCCGCAGCTCCGCGGTCGATGTGCCCTCAGCAGAACGAATCGCCATGGCCCCTCCTCGAGCTCCAACGATGAAAATCTGAGCTGCCGGCACACCCCCTGGCGCGAGACTTCGCTGCGGGAAGGAGCGCAGACCGGCGTTGAGCCCTTCCAAGAAGCGTGGGACGGCGCCCAGTGGCATCCGCGCGCCCTCCCACGACCTCGAGGTGGCGCACGGCGCGCTCTGAGCGCCATCTTCGAATCGCAAGGTGGCGCCCAACCGTCCCCACGCGCCACCCCACCACCGTGAGACTGTGCGCACCGCGAGCCATGCGCCGTCTCCACTCCTCGGGTCCGCCCGGGAACGATGCGGAGCGCGATCTTCGAGTCCGTGTCATCCCCCTCCCTCGCAATGACCGAGAAGTTGTTACACGGCCGGCGTCTGGAGGCAAGCATAATTTCGCCACCAGAGAGAGAGAGAGAGTCTGGGGGTGAGTGCGCGCGGCGTTCCGATCGGTTCACGGGGGCATCACGACACGGGCGTGCGAATCGCTCCAGGCAGAGTCGTAGGCGGGAGGGTGGCAGTGGAAGGCGAGCCGCTCCCGGAGGGAACAAGGGTGACGGTGCACCTGGCCGAAGAGAGGGAGTGGGATCTCGATGAGGCCAGCACGCAGGAGTTGCTGTTGGCGGCGACCGGAGCGGAGCTGGAGGAAGGCGTCAGTTCGGAGCAGATCCTCGCTGAGCTCCGCGTGATGAAGTGATGCGGGTCCGCGCGGCGCTTCGCACGGGGCGATGGCGGAGTGCGACCGGGGCGAAACCGTTAGCGCGGAAGAGGTGCTCGCCGCGTCCGGCTGGATGCCGGCGCTTCCACTGACCCCGACTCGGGACAATCCATCCAGCACTATCAGTGGTTCGAGGGGAACACCGGCCTCTCGAACCAACGCTCCCTGACCCAGCTCGCCACCGAGCTCCTGGGAAGTGCAGCCTCGCAACAGCCGAGCGAGATCGCGCGCCGCTCACGGCTCGGCGAAGCGAACCAGCACCGGCCGGCAGCCGCTCATCTTTAGCGGCAGGGCCCCTTGCACCACGCACGCCTGCGCCGCCCGGTCCAAGAGCGGCGAGCCGGTTGTGCCCTGGAGCTCCACCGAGGAGAGCCCTCCCGAGGCATCGATGCAGAAGGTGAGCTTCACTTCTCCCTTGAGCCGGAACCGCCGGGCCGCTGGCGGGTAGCAGCGCTTCGCCGATGCGGCGAGCCGCCGGTGGAGCGCCTCGAGATCCGGCCCCTCGGCTTCCCCTTGTCCCGCTCCGCCCGGCCCACCCACGCCCGAGCCGGAAAGCCCCTGCCCGTCGCCCTCGCCGACGCCTTGGCCCTCGCTTCCCGCGCCGTCCTCCGCTGCTCCCGAGGACTCTGACGAACCCTGGCTCTCGCTTCCCACTGGCTCGGCCTCGGCGACCTCGCTCTGGACGGGGGGCCGGTCTCCGCCGGGCGCGGCGGGAAGCGCCGCCGCCTGAGGGCTCGGCTCCGCGGCGCGCGGCTCGGGCACGGCGCGGTGGCCGGACAACGGGCTGGCCTTCCGCCTGGGGCCGGCCCGCGGAGGAGCCGTCGCGGGCGCCGCGCTGGCCAAAGGCCCCGACGCGGACGGAGAGCCGCTCCACAGCCGCACCCGGGTGTGGCTCGGCGGGGCCTGCGCACCCGGCGCAGGCTCCGCGGGCCGCCGGACCGCGAGGGCGAAGGCGCCCAGCGCGAGGGCGTGCACCGCCAAGGACAGGCCGAAGGCGGCGAGCGCGCGCGCATCGAGGCGGGGCGGCGCGAACGGATTCCTCACGCCTGCCTCGGCGCGAACAGTCGCTGCCCGCCGGCCGCCTCCAGGCTCGCCATCGGCACCTCGAAGAGGCGCTCCAGCGCCTCCTCCCGCAGCACCTCGGAGACCGCTCCCGCCTCCAGCACCTTCCCCTCCTTGAGGAGCACCACCTGGTCGGCAAACATCGCCGCCTGGTTGACGTCGTGGAGCACCGCCAGGGCGCCCAGCCCGCCCTTCACCCGGTGCTTCACCCGCGCCAAGACGTCCACCTGGTGCTTGAGGTCCAGATGGGCGGTGGGCTCATCGAGCACCAAGAGCTTCGGCTCCTGCGCCAGAGCCCGCGCGAGCCAGAGCAGCCGCCTCTCGCCGCCGGAGACCTCCGCGCAGGAGCGCGAGGAAAGGCCCTCCACCGACAGCTCCGAGAGCGCCGCCTTCGCCCGCTCGAGGTCCCCCTTGGAGGGCAATCCCCAGAGCCCCAGGTGAGGGCTTCTGCCCATCAGCACCAGCTCCAGCCCGGTGAAGCCGGCCTGCGCTTCGAGGTGCTGCGGCACCCAGGCCGCCAGTTGGGCCAGCTCCCTCCGCGAACAGGCGGCGAGCGGCCGGCCGGCCAGCTTCACCTCACCGCCACCGAGCGGGATGAGCCCCAGGCAGGCTCGCACCAGGGTGCTCTTGCCGGCCCCGTTCGGCCCTAGCACCGCCACGAGTTGGCCCGCCTCCACCGAGAGGTCTACCCCCTTCAAGACCTCCCGGGCCCCGTAGCCAGCGGTGAGGCGCCGGACCGACAAGAGCTCGCCCATGACTCAGAGCTCCCTCTTCCGTCGCAGCTTGCCCTTCTTGGGCGGCGGCTTGGGCTTCTCCGCCGGCGGGAGCGGCTGGACCAGCTCCATCTCCACCGCCGGCTCGGTCGCGGGCTTCGCCAACGACTCGGGCGAGGGCTTCGCCGCCGGCTCGGGCAAGGCTTCCTCCAGGGCTTCTTGCGGCGTTCCGGAAGCCTCCGCCTCCTTGGGCTCCGGCGCTTCCTCCCGCGCAGGAGCCGGAGCAGTGGGCGATGGGTTTCTTCGGGTGTCCTGCGCCGGCTCTTGCCGTCCGCCCAGGACGCTTCGGCGGTGCAGGTCGAAGAAGATGAAGCCGCCCACAAGCAAGGTCACCGCCGCGAGCAGCGCCCAAAGCCACCTCGGCGTCCGCGCCCGGTAGGTGGTCGTCGTCTCCACCAACTCCGGGGGCTCGCTCAGCTCCAATGGCCCCGGACGCGGCCTGGACTGCAGAGGCCGTACCCGCCCCTCGGGCGAAGGAAGCGCCGGGGCGGTGGTGCCGTCGATCAGCTCGCCCATCACCAGCTCGTCGTCGGACCTGGTGGCGGCGATGTCCTGCAAGAGGACCCGCGACACCGCCTCCCCGCTCACCAAAGGCATCCCTGGATCCGAGATGGGGGCGTGGGTCTCGGTGGCGGGCTCTTCGATGGTCTGATCCGGCGTGCCGGGCGGGGACCACTCCTCGCCGATGGGAGTCTTCGCCGCGGTGTCGGTGGGCGGCGACCAGTTCAGCTCTTTCTTCCCGGTGAGGGGAGCGCCCGCCCTGGGTCGAAGCGTCGCGTCGTCGACCATGATGCTCGGCAGCGTCTCGCCGTCGACCTGCGGGCTTCCTTCCTTGGTCCTCGGAGTGGGGGCGAAGGAGAGCGGGCTCGGCTCGATTGCCTTCCGCCCAGCCGCCTCGGTGCTCGGGGTCCTGGGCGCCACCTCCCTCAAGGCGAAGACCGCCGTCTCCGCGTCCTGCCTCACATTTGCCTGGGCGGCGGCGGCGATGCGGAGGCTGTCCCTCAGCGAGGCGAGCAGTCGCCGCTCCTGCTGGAACTCGGCGGCGAAGGTCTCCCGCATGAAGCGGCTCACGCTCTCCGGTCCGGCGGCGGGGTCTATCTCCATCAGGCAGCCGAGCAGCTTTCCTCGGAACTCCTCGGCCGACTGGAAGCGCTGCGAGGGGTCCACCGAGAGGGCCTTCATCACGATGGCCTCGACGTCCCCGGGGCAGAGCGGCTCCACGGTGTGGAGGGAAGGGATGGAGGGGCTGGCCACCCTGGCCATCAGCTCGCCGGGAGGCACGCCCTCGAAGGGGTTTCGCCCGCACACCAGCTCGTAGAGGCACAAGCCCACCGAGTAGAGGTCGCTGCGCCGGTCCACCCTTTGGTGGCGGGACTGCTCGGGCGACATGTAGAGGAACTTCCCGAGGATGATGCTGGGGTTGGTCTTGGCGGCGTTGAGGGTGCTCTTGGCCAACCCGAAGTCGATCACCTTCACCTCGCCTTCGTAGGAGACCAGGATGTTCTGGGGCGAGACGTCGCGGTGGACGAGCCCTATCTCCTTCTCCTCCTCGTCGCGCTTGCGGTGGGCGTAGGCGAGCGCGTCGAGCACCCGGCTCATCACGTAGAGAATGAAGGTGAGCGGGATGGGCATGTTCCGGTCGCGCATCCTCGCCACCACCTTGCGGAGGTCCTTGCCGTCCACGTGCTCCAGGGCGATGAAGGGCTCGCCCTCCTGGGTGCCCATGTCCAAAACCTGGGCGATGGAGCCGTGGGAGAGCTTCACCACCGTCTTCGCCTCGTTGGTGAAGCGCTCCACGAATTCCGGGTCCCTCGCCAGGTGAGGGAGAATCTTCTTGATGACGCAGAGCTTCTCGAAGCCGCGGGGCCCCTCCAGGCGGGCAAGAAAAATCTCCCCCATCCCGCCGGTGGAGATGGGCAAGAGGAGGGTGTACCGGCCGAACGGAGTGGGCCGGAATGGTCTCAGTCTCGCGCCGGGTTGCTGGAGCGTCATGGCCCCTTAGGGCCTATTGAAGCACGACTGGCGCGCGGCCGGGATCCAGCCTACTTGTCGCCCGGCTTGGTGGAGGCGCCAGGGTCCTCCTCCAGCACCTCGAATACCGCGCTGCGGCAGCGGTCGCCGCACAGGCTGCGCTCGCCGAGTGGCGTGACGTCGAAGCGGGCGCCGACGTTGGCGAGGGTTTTTCCGGTGATGAGCACCTGCCCGGAGCTGGCGCTCTGGCAGACCCAGGCGGCCACGTTGACCGGCTCTCCCACCGCGGTGAAGTCCAGGTTGCCCTCGTGGCCCACGGTGCCGGCCAGCACCTTTCCGGTGTTGAGCCCCAGCTTCAGCTCGGAGCGCTCTCGGGGCGGCCTCTTGGCGGAGGTCTTCTGCCACTCCGCCTTGAGCGCCAGGGCGGCCCGCACCGCCCTCAGGGCGTCGTCCCCCTTGCCGTAAGGCGCGCCGAAGAGCGCCATCGCCCCGTCGCCGGCGAAGCTGGCCACGGTGCCGCCGAAGCTGAACACGATTGCCGAGACCCGCTGGTGGAACTCGTTGAGGATCTCCACCACCCGCTCGGGGGAGAGCTTCTGCACCAGCGCGCTGAAGCCGAAGATGTCGGCGAACA
This sequence comes from Myxococcales bacterium, assembly GCA_016191815.1. GTDB lineage: Bacteria > Myxococcota > Myxococcia > Myxococcales > Myxococcaceae > JACPVI01. Next base: position 10,921 of record JACPVI010000013.1, on the reverse strand, counting down.
GCACGGTGGCGGCTCGGTCCTCCATCTGGGTGGGCTTGGCCCCCTTCCGGCTGAGCTCCGCCAGCCGCTGCTGGACCGCGTCGGGGGCGTGGAAGCGCTCCAGGGCGTGCCTCAGCCTCTCCTCGGACGGCCCCCGGTCGCGGAGCTGGAACTTCTCCACCCCCACCGCGACCAGGTGAGCCACCGCGGTGCAGAGGTCGAGCAGTTGCTCCAGGTCCTCCTCGGCGCGCCGGGACTTGTTGAGGTAGAGCACTCCCGAGTAGGGCTCGGAGTGGCCGATCGGCACGCAGAACACCTGGTCCGCCCCGTAGAGGATGACGCTCTCCCGCGAGGCGAAGCGCTCGTCCTCGCGCACTCCGGCCACTGCCAGGGCGGCCCCCTTCTTGAGCGCGGCGTCGATGATGGCGTCGGAGACGGGCACCTCGCCCTGCTGCAGCTCCCCGCGGTGGCGGACCGCCGCCGGCGCCAAGACTCCGGAGGCGTGGCGGAGCAGCACCACCGCGGTGGTGGCGCCCACTCGTTCGAGTAGCCGGTCGGTGGTCTCCTCGAGGAAGGACTGGAGGCTGGGCGCGGTGGAGAGCTTCTCCGCCGTCTTGTACAACAGGAAGAGCGAGGCATAGCCGATGAGCTTCCCCTCGGACTGCTCGAAAGGCAGCGCCGCGGGCTGGAAGGAGGGAGTGACGTTGTCCAGCGCCTTGAGGAGCACGCTGTCCCGCACGTCCTTGGAGAGGATGACCGCGGAGGCCACGTCTCCCCGCTCCACCCGCTTCACCCCGCCGCCGCCGAGGTCCACCATCTCGGTCTCGGCCGCCTCGGCGGAGGCGGGCTGCCGCACGCAGAGCGCGTTCTCGCCGACGTTGACGGTGTCGCCCACCTTGAGCGCCACCGTGCCGTGCAGCGGCTGGCCGTTGATGCGGCTGCCGTTACGGCTGCCCAAGTCCTCCACCTTCAGCTCGTCGCCGTGGACGTGGAAGCGGGCGTGACGGCGGGAGACCAGGTCGCCGGAGAGGACGATGTCGTTCTCCTCCGCGCGGCCCAGGGTGGTGACGCCGTCCGGCAGATCGTAGGCGGTGTCGAAGTAGCCGGGGCCGTTGATGACGAGCTGCCACATCGGCGAAGGGAGCGTAGCAGAAACCTCTAGGCGCGGATCCGCTCTTCGCGGCGCAAGAGGAAGAGGAAGAACGGCCCGCCCAACAGCGCGGTGATGGCTCCCACCGGGGGCTCGCCGCCGAAGACGTTGAAGAGCAGCCGGGCGAACAGATCCGAGAGCATCAGGAAGGCGGCCCCTCCCACCGCGCTCGCCGGGACCAAGAGCCGCTGGTCGGGCCCGAGCCACATCCGGAGCAGGTGAGGCACGATCAGCCCCACGAAGCCCACCAGGCCCGCCAGGGCCACCGCCACCGCCACCGAGAGGGAGGAGGCCACGAGGAGGAAGGTCCGCGTCCGCTCCACCGGCACCCCCAGCGAGGCGGCGTCCTCGTCGCCCAGCATGAGCAGGTTCAGCCGGCCGGCGGCCAGCCACATCGCCGAGAGCGCCAAGAGCTCGAAGAGCCCGGCGGAGAGGAGAGTCCAGCCGCTCTCGTAGCCCAGAGAGCCGGCCAGCCAGTAGAAGATTTCCCCCATCCTCCCCGGCTCGGCGAGCGTCTTCACGAAGGTGATGGCCCCCAGGGCGAAGGCGTTGAAGATGACTCCGGAGAGGAGGGTGGCGTGGGGGGAGCGGGCCCCGGCGGAGCGGCCGAGCACCGAGACCAGCGCGGTCGCCCCCAACGCGCCGGCCAGCGCGAACACCGAGGGCGCGGAGAGCCTTAGCAGCCCGCCCCCGGCCGAGGCGGTAGCGCCCAGCTCGCCCAGCCCCAGCGCCAGGGCCAGGGTGGCGCCCAGGGCTGCCCCGCCGGAGACGCCGAGCACGAACGGATCCGCAAGAGGGTTACGCATCAGCCCCTGGAGGGTGCAGCCGCTCGCGGCGAGCGAGGCGCCCACGATGGCCGCCAGCGCGGCGCGGGGGAGGCGAAGCGACCAGAAGATGGCCGCGTCGGTGCTCGTGCCCTCCAGCGCGGCGCGGAGGGAGATGGGCTGCTCCCCCAGGGCCACCGCGAGGGCGAGCGAGAAAAGAGCGAGCACGCTGAGCCCGAGCAGCACCGCCGCCGCCCGGAGGGGGCTGAACCGGATCGCCACGTTCAAGGCACCGCGAGCACGTCGTCCACGCTGGAGGCGCTGCCCGGGCTCGTCGGGCAGGCCTGAATGGGGCCGGCATCGGCGAGGGTGCCGCGGCGCTCGACCAACTGGCCGCCCTGGGTTTCGAGGACGAATAGGCGGCCGCCGTTCTGGTCGGCGACGTACAGCTTCCCGCCGAAGAGGGCCAGATGGCCGGCCTGAGGGGGAATGCAGGCGCCGGCGTCGGGGCAGCGCATCGCCCAGGCCGAGGCGGGGGCTCCGCCGTCGGCCACCAACACCACTCCGGTGGAGGTGGCGGAGAGGAGCGCGAAGTCGGGCGGACCGGAGCGCAGGGCTGCGCCCTGGCAGCTCACGTAGAGCCGCTCTCCGTCGGAGGCCAAGAAGGCGGCGTCGAGGCAGTCCTCCTCGCCGAGGTCGATGGTGCTCGTGTTTCGGGTGGAGAGGTCGATCCGCGCGAGCATCCCCGGGCCGGCGGGGGCTCCCGGGGGGTCCAGGTTGCCCAGGGCCACGTACAAGGCGCCTTGCTGGACCGCGAGGGAGGAGGGGCGTGGGAGAGCGACTCCTCCGTCGAAAGACTTGAGGCTCAACGCTCCGAGCTCGAAGGAGTCGGCTACCGCCGGCGCCTCCGGGGTGGTGACGTCCACCTTCAGCACTCGCTGCCCGCCCCCGTCCGCCGCCCCGCGCAGCGCGACGAAGAGGCTCTTCCCCAGCTTCGCCATCCCGCTGGCGAAGGCGTCGGGGCCGAAATCCAGTGTGGCGACGGTGACCAACTTCGGACCACCGGGGAAGTGGCCTCCGTCGATGGGGCTGTGGATGGGCTCTCCCTCGGAGGCCCACAGCCCAGCGTCGGCGCCGCCTCCGTCTACTCCGCCCGCGTCGGCTTCTCCGGCGTCCATCGGGCCCGCGTCGGCCTCTCCGGCGTCCGAGCCAGCATCGGAAAGCCCAGCATCGGCGCCGGCGTCGGAGGGCACTCCTCCGTCTACGCTGGGAGTGGCGCCACCGCGCTGGAGCACCTGCAGCTGTGCGCGGCCGAGCACGTAGACGTACGGGTCGTCGACCAGCACCTGGCTTGGGGCGGGGACGATCGCGGCCGGTGAGGGGTAGGGCGCGAAGCTGGCGCCGCCGACCGTGGAGAGCCGCGCCTGGTGGAGGCGCTGGTCGATGCCGTCCGCGGCCAGCAACAGGTCGTGCAGCACGGCGAGCGCGGTGGGGCGGGTGCCCAGCGCGGAGCGGGTCGGAGAGTCCGTCCGGGCCTGGATTCCGGCCACCTCGCCCACGCTGGAGCAGGCCGCCACGAGGTCGAACGTGCAGATGCCTTGATGGCAGCTCTGCGGACCTTCGCACGCCCTCCCGCACTGGCCGCAGTGATTCGGATCAGTGGAGAGATCGGCGCAAGAGCCGTCGCAGAAGGTGGACGTTCCTAGCTCACAAGCCGCCTTGCAGCGGCGCGCCTCGCACACCTCGCCGGTGGCGCACGGCTTCCCGCAATCGCCGCAGTGCTGCGGGTCCGTCTCGAAGTTGATGCATCGGCCCTCGCAGGCCGTGGAGCCGGGGCGGCACTTGCAAGCGCCGTTCGCGCAGACCTCGCCGGCGGTGCAGGAGCGGCCGCAGGCTCCACAGTTGCCCGGGTCCGACTGGAAATCGGCGCAGGTGGTGCCGCAGCGCTCGAGGTCCTGTCTGCAAACCGTCCCCGGCTGCGGGCAGCCGAGCAGCGCGGCTCCCAGGAGAAGCGACAGCGGGACCCGTCTCATCGGCCGTTCCTCCGTGGGGGGAGTTGCTCCCACTCGACTCCCGCGCGCCGGGCGAGGGCCCGCGCTTGTAGGCAGCGGTCGGCGGCCCGTCAAGCACGAGCCGCCTTTTCATCCGCCGAGAAGTCCCTGGAGCACCAGCGCCCGTCCGCGGCCGCGGATGAGATCGGCGATCCGGCACCCTTCCACCCGCGCCCCCTCCTCTGAGCGGCGCTGGCACGGGCGCTGCTCACCGGGATGCCGGCCGCGTCATGGCGGCGCGGTGTCGAACCAAGGAGGAGTGTGGTGTTGGAGAAAGGAAAGAAGCTGGCGGTGTTCTCCATCCGCAAGTTGGATGGAGGCTCCGTGTGGACCCGGGCGGGCAGCGCCTGGGTGAACAAGGACGGATCGCTGAACGTGTACCTCGACGTCCTCCCGATGGACGGCAAGCTGCACGTCCGCGAGCCGGGAGAGAAGCGCGACGCCCCGCCCGTGGGGGTGATCTTCGAGACGGCGCCTGCCGAGGCCGCGATGGGAGGTCACTGAGATGGGACGGACGATGGCGCTCGTGGTGGCCGGGCTCATCCTCGGGGCCGGCGGCGTGGCGGAGGCGGGGAAGAAGAAGGCGGTGAAGCTGAGCGGGGTGGTGAACCTGAACACCGCCACCGCGAAGCAGCTCGACCTGCTGCCTGGGGTGGGCGAGAAGACGGCGAAGCAGATCATCGCCTACCGGGAGAAGACGCCCTTCAAGCGGCCGGAGGAGCTGGTGAAGGTGAAGGGCTTCGGGAAGAAGCGGTACGAGAAGCTGAAGCCGTACCTCTCGGTGACGGGGGCGAGCACGCTCACCGCGAGGGAGGCGAGCGCGGAAGGGGGTGAGAAGGTCCAAGCGCGGGCCGCGCAGCCCAAGCGCTAGCGACGGCAGTGGGCGCCCTCGGTTCGCCGGGGGCGCCGCCGCCGCCCCTGGCTTCCGGGTACCAATGGAGGTCCAGGTTGTCCCGCCCAGGTCAATGGAGGGTGTCTGCCGGGACCGGTTCCCCGGCCTTCCCCGGCGGGAGCCAAATGTAGAAGGTGCTCCCCTTCCCCGGCTCGCTCTCGAGCCAGATCCGGCCCCCATGCGCCTCGACCAAGCCCCGGGTGATGAACAGACCGAGCCCCAGGCTCCGCGGGATGTCCTTGTCCGACCGCGGGAGGCGAAACCCTCGCTCGAAGACTCGCGGCGCATCCTGGGGAGCAATCCCCACGCCGTGGTCCTCGACCGAGAGCAGCGCTCCCCCGTCGCGAGCGCTCACTGAAACGCGGATCAGCGCCCCGCTCGGGGAATACCGGGCCGCGTTCTCCAAGAGGTTGGTCAGCATCTGATCCAAGCGGGAGGGGTCGAGCAAGACCGGCGGCACCTCGGCTTCCGAGGAGAACTCCACCGGGTGCTGCCCGAGGCTCGGGCCCACTCGATCGATGACCGCGAGCGCGGCGGCCTCCAGCGAGCTCGCTCTTGGCTCGAGCGCCAGGCGCCCCAGCTCCATCTCGTGGGCATCGAGGAGATCCCCCGTCAGCCGCTGCAACCTGAGCGCCGACTCGGTCATCCGGCGGAGCGCGGCGCGCGGCACCTGGGCCGGGTCGCCCTGGTCGCGCATCAGCAGCCGGGCCTGAATGAGAATGGTTTGAATCGGGTTTCGCAGGTCGTGCGCCACCAGCGAGGCGAACTGCTCCCGGAGCGCCTGCAGCTGCTTGAGCGCGGAGATGTCCTCGAAGATCACCACTGCGCCAATGACCTCGTTTCCCAGCCCCCGGACGGGTGAAGCACTGAGCAGGACCGGAATCCGCCGCCCACCGGGTTGGACGATGGTGTACTGGGCATCTCTGGTCTCGGCACCGGCGAGCGCCCGGCTTCCGGGCAGCTCCTCGAGCGCGACCGTCTCGCCGCTGGGAGAACGAACCTGTCCCAGGTACTGCTCGCGCCCTCCTTCGGGGACCAGGGTGTGCCCGAAGATCTGCATTGCACGAGGGTTGGCCATCACGTGACCGCTGGCGGCCTCGATGAAGAGGATGCCGTGGGGCGCACTGTCGAGGACGATCTGCAGCTGAGCCCGCTCGGCGTCGATGGCCGCGCGAAGGTAGGCTTGCTGGAAGACCAGCCCCGCGTGCGCGGCCAGCATCTCGGCCATCCGCTGGTCCTCTGCGGAAAACTCGGCGGCGCCGATCTTGTTGCCGAGATAGAGGTTCCCCAGCACCAGGCCGCGGTAGCGGATCGGCACCCCGAGGAAGCTGGTCACTTCCGGGTGTCCCGGAGGCAGGCCGGCGTATCGCTCGTGCCGCCGCACATCCGGAACCCGCACGGTCTTGGCCTCCCGCGCCACTTCGCCCAGTGTCCCGACCGGGCGAGGGTGTCGCCCGATGGACTTCGCCACCTCGGGGGACATGCCGCTGAACACCCAGGGAGAGAACGGGCGGACGGGATCGTCACCGATTCCCAGCGCGGCGAACTGCGCCCCCACCGCGAGCCTTGCATGCTCGACCATCTCATCGAGCAGCGAAGCGAGGTAGCCGGGAATGGTCTCCTCTCGGGCATAGGGCCAGAGGTGGAAACCCCGCTGCACCGCGACCCGGAGGTGAGGCTCCGGAAGGATGGCGAGCAGCTCGGAGACCGCCATCCCGGCGCGGATGACGATGTCGATCTGCGACCTCAGCCTGCTCTCTTGCTCGTGGCCCTGGGCCGCGGAAACCGCCGCCGCGGTCACTGCCGCGAGCGCCTTGGCCTCCTCGAGCTGATCAGCCGATACGACGCGAGGCTCCGCCAAGGTCGCGTGCAAGACCCCGAGCAGCTCGCCCCCCGAGAACAGCGGGAGGGCGAGTGCCGCCGGTTCGGTCTGTACCGTGCGCCGGTGCGCCGCACTCGCGGAGAGAAGCGGTGTCGCGGGTGGCTCCTCGGCCGGGGGAGCAGTGGACCAGACCCTACATCTGAGCTCTAGAACCTGGCGCGCGCGGTCCACCAAGTAGAGGTCGACCCCTTGGGCGAGCAGCGCCGCTCGAGCTCCCTCGAGCAGTTCCGGCAGGAGGCCTTCCCCGCTCCGCTCGGAGATGAGCCCGAGGAGCCGTCTCAGGGTTGCTCCAGCTGTCATGGCCCACCTGTCCTGCGCAGCGCACTGCCGTCCAAGTGGTGGTTGGTGACGCGGCCGGGTTTCTGCAACCACGCCAGCCGCGGGGAAACGAATTGGGCAGGGCGGCGGGCAAACGAGTAGAGGCGAGAGGCGAGGAAGCGCCCGCGGGCGATGCCCGCCTACCCCGGTGGCTTGCGTGCGCTGCGCGGTCGCCAGGCGAGCCAGACGAGCCCGAGGAGCACCAGCGGCACGCCCTCCGCGCCGCAACCGCAGGTCACCCGGCGCTTGAGCAGGTCGGCGCACTCCACGTCGACCGTCACCCACTGCTCGTCGCGGCCGGTGGGTCCGGCGACGGTGAGGAGAACTTCATGCCGGCCGCGCTGGCCGGAGGTCGGGAGCCAGCGGAGCTCTCCCGTGCCGGGCTGGACGGTCATCCCCTCCGGGAGGGCGGCGCCGGGGGAAGCTAGGAGCGACCACTCCAGGGGACCGGCGGTCGAGGCCCATCGAGGCGCGTAGCTCCACGGCACCCCGCACTCGCCGCGCCCGTCCGGCACCGAGACGATTCGAGGGGGCGGCTCTCCTCCGGGAGCTAGCGCCACCGCCGCGGCGGCGTCCACGCAGGAGAGACCGTTCTCATCCGTCACCGTGAGCAGCGCTCGGTAGCGGCCGGGGGACTCATAGGCGCGGTCCACCTTCATCTGCGGAGAGACACTGCCGTCGGGAAAGACGGTGAGGTGCTGGGTGACCGGGGCGCTCCCCGCGGAGAACCACGCCCGGTGCGCCACCGAGAGCGGCGCCGCCCCCGCCGCGGGCGAGACGAAGCTGCGGCACCGGGGCGGCTCCAGCCCCGCTCGAGAGACCACCACCTCCACGGTGTCGGTGCCGGACAGGCCGTTTTCATCCACCGCGGTCAGGCGCACCCGGTAGCGCCCGGGACCGAAGGTGTGGCTCACCGTGGCGCCCTCTCGCTTCTCCTCTCCCCACTCCCAGAGGCTCGCCACCAAGGGCGCCGAGCCTGGCCGGCAGTCGCAGGACAGTACTACCGTGAGCGAGTCATCTCCCCGAGTGGCGGAGGCGACGATGCGCGCCGACGGCGGAGCTCGTCCGCGCGAAAACACGGCGATGAGACGGGCTGCCTCGGCGGTGCGCCCGCTGGAGTCGGTGACGGTGAGGCTCGCCACGTAGCCGCCGGGCAAGCGGTACTCGCTTGCCTGCGAGGCGCCGAAGGCCCAGGGCGTCATGTCGCCGAAGTCGAAGCGGTGACCCACCAGCGTGGCGGGAAGGACCGCCGCCGATGCGGAGCCATCGAAGCCGACGGTGAGCGGGACTTCGCCGCTCTCCGGCGAGGCGGTGAATGTCGCGGTGGGGCCCGCTCCCGACGGCTGGCCCACCGTCACCTGGAAGGTGTAGCTGTCGCGGCCGAAGGCGTTCTCCGCAAAGACGCAGGGAGAGAAGACGCCGGTCGAGCCCGGCACCCAGCTCACCGCTCCGCTCGAGGAGTCGACCGAGAAGCCGGCCAACGCCGCGCAGGCGCCGAAGGTCATCGGCCTCTCGCCGGTGGCCCGCACCCGCCCCTCGGCGTTGTACGGGTACGGCAAGCCCACCGCGGCGGTGGGGACGGCGTCGCGGGCGATGGTGGGCGGGGCGTTTTTCACCTCCACGCAGGAGTCCAACTCTTCGTTGCACTGGAGCGCTTTCTCTCCCACGGGGTCCACGCAGGAAACCGGCCCGCCCGCCAGGCAAGCGCCGGCGAGGCAGCGCTCCACTCCGTCGCAGTAGGCAGAGTTGGGGCAGGGAGCTCCGTCCGCTGCCGGTCCGCACACTCCCAGCCGGCCGGCCACGTTGCAGGCCTGGCAACTGCCGGTGCAGGCGCTGTCGCAACACACGCCGCCCGAACAGAAGCCGCTGCCGCACTCTGCCCCCAGGGTACAGCTGCCGCCCTGCTTCTGTAGGACGAGCAGGCCCCCGAGAGTCCCGGCCAGCGACGGCACCGCCACATCCGCCGCGGAGACGCTGTGGGTGCCGGGAGAATTGAAGCTCAGCCCAGCCACCGTCTTTTGGCCCAGGTCGGCCGCGGTGAAGGCGGCGTCGGCGGGCAGGGTCGCCGAGGGGTCGGAAGAGCTGAATCGGACCGCTCCGGAGTAGGAAGTCACCCGGTTGCCCGCGGCATCCCTCACCTCGACAGAGAGCGCCTGGGCCGAGCCGGCCTGCACGGGCGAAGTGGGCCCAGAGAGCATCAGCTGAGCTGGAGCGCCGGCAGTCACCGCCACCGAGGCAGTCGCCGTCAGGGTGGGCGACGCCGGATCGGCCGCGGTCAGGGTCTGAGTCCCGACGATGGCGAACGTCACCGACGCGGTGGCGACGCCCGCCTGCGCCGCGCCGAAGGAGATGGCCGAAGGCAAGGTCGCCGTTGCGTCGCTGGAGGTGAATTGCACCGTTCCCACGTATCCGGTGGCGAGGTTTCCGTAGGCGTCGCTCAGGCTGACGGTGAGGTTGACCGCCTGGGCCGCGGGAATTGCTGCGGGCAGACCGCTGAGGGAGAGCGATTGCGCCGGGCCGGCGAGCACGGTCTGGCCCTGGCTGGCGGCGGAGAGCCCCGAGGCCGAGGCAGAGAGCAAGGGAGAACCGGCCGCGGTGTCGCTAAAGAAGAAGCTGAGGCTGCTTCCGCCCGCGGCGAGCTGGGGAGAGGTGAGAGGAGCGGTGCAAGCGGAGTCGGAGAACAGAACGGTGGAGCCCGCGCTGGAGGACAGAATCACGGGCGTGGCGGCGACCACCGGCGAGAGGTTTCCGGCGGAGTCGCGCGACTGCACCGTCACCGCCAGCGAGCAGTCGCCGGCGTTCACCGTGCGCGGCGAGGTGGCGAAGGCGAGCTGGGCGGGCGGCGCCGGCTGAATCGTCTCCGACTGGGTGACCGGAGGGAGCCCGGTGGTGGAGGCAGTGATGCTCAAGGTGCCCGCCGCGGTGTCGGAGAAGTAGAAGCTGGCGGAGCTGCTCCCTGCGACGATGGACACCGAGGAGACCGGCGTGCCCGCGCAGCCGGGGGAATCGTAGAAGCCGACCGTGCCGCTGCTGCCCGTGAGCGCCAACGGGGTGGACGCCAACATGGTGGCGGGGTTTCCCAGCGAGTCCTGCGCCTGCACCGTCACCACCGCGGAGCAGGCGCCGGCGGTCACCACCTGTGGCAGCGTGGTGAAGGCGAGTTGGGTGGCATTCTGCGCGCCGATGGTTTCCGTCTGAGAGGCGCCGGTGAGGCCGGCCGGAGAATAGGTGATGGTGGCCGAGCCCACGGTGGGGTCGCTGAAGTAGAAGCTGGCGGAGTTGCTCCCGGCCGGGATGGCCAGGCTGGCAATCGCCGCCTGGCAGATGGGGTCGGAGTACAGCACCATGGTGGGCGAATCCGAGGTGAGCGGCCCGGAGGTGCCCCCGTCCAATGCCGAAGGCACGCCGAAGCTGGTCTGGGACTGCACGGTGACAGCGCCCGAGCAGTCGCCGGCGGCCACTGCCTGGGCGGGGGTGATGAAGGCCACTTTGGTGGGTCCGGTCAGCCTGACGGTCTGGGTCTGGCTGGCCGAGCCCAGGGTGGCGCTGCTGGCGGTGAGGGTCGGATTCCCCGGGTTCTGGTCCTTCCAGTAGAAGTAGGCGTAGCACTACTGCGTCAGGTTTGAGGGCGGGCGGCCGATGCTGATGGTGGATGCCGCCGCCGCTTGGGCCGGTCGTGGCGGTGGCAGAACGGGCAACGCGGGAGCCAAGTCGCCGTGGCGCGCGCGACCGCCAGGCGAGCGGTGATGAACGAATCCGCGAAGTGGCGCTCAGGCCGCGCGTCGCTGCGGACCAGCGGGACTTCCCCTTCTGGTCGGGAGGGGAAAAACGCGATTGCGTTCGGCCACCACGAACGCGTAGCAGCACAGGGCGACCGAGACGTGG
>JACPVI010000012.1 GCA_016191815.1 Myxococcales bacterium | reverse complement strand
GTCGGCGATGAGGGGGAAGCGCACGAGGAGTCGGGAGGCGGCGGTGCGGCGGAAGGAGCTGGCCTTGGACATGCGGAGGCCCGGGCCACCATCTGCCGGAGCCGGGCGTCGAGGACGTGGGAGGACAGCGAGGACAAGTCATCGAGGCGAAGATTCATGCCGTAGCCACTACCACGAGTTTGTCGGGGCAATTTCGAGGGCCCTGGGGGCTCCGAGGGGCGAAGTCCGCAGCGTGGTTGCCGCGACGCGGGAGGGAAGCCGACTTCGTCGAGCAGCGAGCGGCCCGGAGCGCGAGGGAGGTGCTTTCGGGTGCGTCAGTCTCGACGAGGGAATTCTCGGGCGGATGGGTGTCAACCGAATTCGCACGGCCGATGCATTTTTTCCGGGTCCATCCGGAGGCGTCAGGGGGCGCGACACCGCGTCGAGGTCGAGCCGGCTCCGAGCTGGAGGCCGGGCCGCGGGCCTCGAGCAAGTGCGTTGCTGACAGCCCCTTCCCTCCGCCACAGGAGCCCGCCGCCGCAAGCGACTCGATGCCATCCGTTCGCCTCGCGCGGCGCGGCACCGCACCGAGCCAGGTCGCGGCGAAACCCCAACTGAATCGAAGCCGGGAGTGCTCAGGATCAGATCCACACCCGCGTTGCTTGGGCCGCCGCCCCTTTGCGCCTACGATGCGCCGCGGTGAAAGGCCTTCGCGGTTTCGCCTCGGAGAGACGGTACGAGCTGGTGGCGCTCGCCATCGGGCTGATCTTCGCCGGCGTCCACCGCTGGGCGGACTCCAGGCCGCAGGTCGGCCTCGCCGGGTCCGACGGCGGAGCGCTGCTCGAGGGCATCGAGCTGTTCGAGGGCCGGGCCACCGACCTCAAGTTCAAGGTCCGCGGCAAGCGCGCGCCCCACCCGGACCTCTTGGTGGTCGCGATCGACGAGCGCAGCATCCAGCAGTTCGGCCAGTGGCCCTGGCCGCGCACGCTGATGGCCCGGGCTCTCTCCGAGCTGGGAGCCGCCGGCGCCTCCGCGGTTGGCCTGGACGTCGGCTTCCTCGACGAGGCTCGAAACTCCCCGGATGCCATCTACTCCGACGTGCTCGCGCGCCTCGACCGCTCGCTCCACGACGCGCCCGAAGATCTCGCCGGCCGACTCTCGGAGCTGCGGGCCCACCTCGCCAAGGAAAGCCTGGAGGGCCCGGACGCCGCTCTCGAACGGGAGTTCTCCACCTGGGGGCCCAAGGTGGTGCACGGGGTCTTCCCCTACTCGGATGCGGAGGCGGCCCAGTTCGCTCCCGAAAAGCGCTCCGAGCACGCCCGGCTCATCGAGCCGCACCTCATCCGCAAGCTGCCGGGCACCGTGCGCGGCTCCAGCTACGACGTGCCGGTGGACAAGCTGAACGGCTGGGTCCAAGCCTCGGTGCAAACGCCCCTCGAGCGCTTTGCCCGCACCGGCGCGCGCATGGGCCACATCGGGATGGTGATCGACGCCGACGGGACGCTCCGGCGGGTGCCGCCCTTGGTGCGCCTCGAGTCCCCCAAGGGATTTCTCCCCAGCATGGCGCTCCAGCTGGCCGCCGCCCACCTCGGCGCGGAGGTCGAGCCGCTCTACGACCCGATGTCGCAAAGGCTCACCGGCGTGCGCCTGCGCAGGGAAGGGCGATCGCCCCTGTTCGTGCCGCACCAGAACAACGAGCCCTTCACCCTGCTCAACCACGTCGGGCCATCCTCGGCCTTCCCCACCGCCAGCATCTCCGACGTCATCTCCGGCCGGCTGGACCGCGCCCAGGTGAAAGGCAAGGCGGTCTTGGTCGGCTTCACCGCAGCCGGCTACACCGGCGACCAGCGGGTGACTCCCTTCCGCGAGCTGGAGCCGGGCATCTACTCCCACGCCTCGCTGCTCTCCAACATCCTCGCCTCCGACTTCCTCACCCGGCCCGCCGGGCTGGGCCTGGGCGAAGCCTTGGCGATAGTGGTGGGCGCGGTGGCCCTCGGGTTTGCCATTCCCCGGTTCCGCCGCTTCCGCTTCAAGGCGCTGGCGATGGGCGGAGCGCTCTTCCTTTGGGTCGCGGCGATCCAGCTCGCCTTCGAGCGGGACGTGCAGCTCACCTCGGTGGTCCCGCTCGCCAGCGTGCTCGCCACCTCCTTCGCGGTGGTGTTCATGGGCTACCTCTCGGTGGACCGGGAGAAGCTACGGCTCCGGGCGACCTTCTCCAAGTACCTGGACGAGGAGGTGATCGAGGAGGCCCTGAAGGATCCCGAGCGGCTGAGCCGGGGCGAGAAGCGCGAGATGACGGTGCTCTTCTCCGACATCCGCGGCTTCACCACCCTCGCCGAGCGCATGCTCCCCGAGAAGCTGGCCGAGTTCATCAAGGACTACCTGAACCCGATGACCCAGATCGTCTTCGAGGAGAAGGGCACCTTGGACAAGTACATCGGCGACGCGGTGATGGCCTTCTGGAACGCGCCGCTCGATCAGCCGGACCATGCCCTTCGAGCCTGTCGCGCCGGACTCGGCTTCCTCCGGAAGCTCGAGGAGCTGAAGCAAAAGTGGCGCTCGGAGAAATACCCCCAGTTCGACATCGGGGTGGGCATCAACTCCGGGCCGATGATCGTCGGCAACATGGGCTCGGACATCCGGGTCGATTACACGGTGCTCGGCGACGCGGTGCACCTCGCTGCCCGCCTGGAGGGTACCAACAAGGAGTACGACACCCACATCATCCTCGCCGAGGGGACCTACCTCGCGGTGAAGGAGCAGGTGATCGCTCGCCGGCTCGGCTCGGTGAGGGTCAAGGGAAAGCGCAAGCCGGTGCGGATCTACGAGCTGCGCGGCCTGGGACAACCCACCGGCCAGGACTCGGAGGCAATCGGCCACTTCGAGGCCGGCCTGGAGGCCTACGCAGCCCAGCGCTTCGACGAGGCGGCCGAGCACTTCCGGAAGACTTCGGAGCTGTGGCCCGCCGACCCCCCCAGCAGGCGCTACCTGGACGAAATTCCCTACCTCAAGGAGCATCCCCCCGGCCCGGGGTGGGACGGCGTGTTCACCGCGACGACCAAGTAGCGATCCGGGGTAGGATCGCCGGCTGGAGCAGGTGCTACAGGATCGGTCGAGTATTTGACGCCATTTCGGAGGGACTGCTAACTACCTCTCCGGCAGCCGCGCCGCGGCTTCGGAGAGGGGCACGGTCGACTCATGCGCGCTGAGGAAACCCTCTTCAACCGGTTCGGCAAGGAGTTCCCCAAGGGGACGGTCCTGTTCCGCGAGGGCGAGCCCGGCAAGGAGATGTTCGTCCTCCAGTCGGGGAAGGTTGCCATCTGCAAGCAGGTGAGGGACGTGGAGAAGGTGCTCGCCACGCTGGGGCCGGGCGAGTTCTTCGGGGAGATGGCGCTCATCTCCAACAAGCCCCGCAACGCCACCGCCCAGGTGTCCGAGGACGCCCGGCTCTTGGTGATCGACCCCAAGACCTTCGAGGGGATGATCCGCGGCAACTCGGAGATCGCGGTGCGGATGATCAAGAAGCTGGCCGAGCGGCTCTCCGAGGCGGACGCGCAGATCGAGAACCTGCTCCTGTCGGACCCGGGCAGCCGGGTGGCGCACTGGATCCTCCACACCTGCCAGTCGCGGGGCCGGCCGATGGAGGAGGGAATCGAGATCGACTTCATCGTCCGCGACGTGCCCAGGGAGATCGGGGTAGGGGAGCCGGCCTTGCGCTTCATGCTGGACAAGCTGGAGCGATCGGGGCTGGTGGAGCGGAGCGGCGACCGGCTCACCGTGCACGACACCGCGCGCCTTCACGACTACTTGCAGTACCTCGAGATGAAGTGGAAGTTCGGAGATCTCTGATTGAGACTTCAGGTATTGGGCTGCCACGGCGGTGAGCTGCCCAAGTACAAGACGACCTGCTTCCTGATCGACGGCGTGCTCGCCCTCGATGCGGGAGCGCTCACCGGCTCGCTCGGCCTGGAGCAGCTCTGCCGGGTCGACGACATCATCGTCTCCCACAGCCACTTCGATCACGTGAAGGACCTGCCCCTGATGGCCGACCTCATCGTCGGGCGGCGGGACAAGCCGGTCACCATCCACGCCTCTCGCGAGTGTGCGCGCACCTTGCGCACCAACATGTTCAACAACTCGCTCTGGCCGGACTTCACCCGCATCCCCACCCGGAAGAACCCGGTGATGCAGATCAAGTCCTTCCGCGCCGGCGCCAGCTTCAAGATCGGCCGCTACTCGGTGATCTCGATCCCGGTCACTCACCCGGTCGAGTCCTGCGGCTTCGTGGTCTCCGACGGCTCGCTCTCGGTGGCGATGAGCGGGGACACCGGGCCGACCCAGAAGCTGTGGGAGGTGCTCAACCGCACCCGGGACTTGAAGGCCGTGCTTTTGGAGACCAGCTTCCCCAACCGCCTCCAGCAGCTCGCCGACATCTCCGGCCACCTCACTCCCCAGACGTTGAAGGTCGAGCTTAGGAAGCTCGAGCGCAACGGCGCCGCGGTGCTCCTCTACCACCTCAAGCCCGCCTTCGTGCCCCAGCTCAAGAAGGAGCTGGAGGGCCTGCCGGTGGAGGTCCTGGAGCTGGGCGAGACCTTCGAGTTCTAGCTCGTCCTGGCCCGAAACCACTCCGCGCCGTGGTGCTCGGCGAGCATCGCGCCGACGCCCAGCTCTCCCAGAAGCTCCCAGACTCCGATGCCCCCCGGCCGCTCCAGCCCCTTGAACTGGACCCGGCCGGCGCAGCGGAAGATCTCCGCCACCGTGCCATAGGGGTGGAAGGCCACCAAGAGGTCGATCGGGACGCCCGGGGGGAAGAAGTATCGGCGCTGGATCTCCGGATGCAGGCTCCGCGGCTCCAGCTCCAGCCTGAGGAAGACCCGCCGGTCTCCCTGGGCCTCCTGGAACGCGAGCAGCGCCTCCTCGGAGAGCGCGGCGCCGGCGTTGTAGATGTCTCCCGGAGCGGACTCGTTGCGCGACAGCTCCTCCAAAAGCTCCCGCACCGTCCCCAAGAGGAACTCCATCGCCCTCGCGCCGTCGCCCGCTCTCAGCGCCGCCCGGACGGCTTCCTCCGCTGGCGGTGGCACGCTCAGGGAGAGCGGCCCTCCGACGAAGACCGACCAGGGGTGGGCGAGTGAGCCGTCGCGCCGCCGCGCCCGCTCCAGGGCCAGCTTCGCGTCCATGCGGCCCCTGGCTCCGCCGGACCTCGCGGTGCCGCGGGCGCTCTCGTTGATCCGGTCGGCGATCGCCACCCGGGAGCGGCCGAAGACGTCGTCGTCGATGTTCACCACCAGGGGGGCAGGTCCGTGAGAAATGTACACCCCGGCCTCCAGGCCCTCGCCGCGCGCGCGGGCCAAGGCGAGATCCCTCTCTGCGGCGAGCTTGGCGGCGCTGCTGCCGGGGCTGAGGGCGCCCGCCCGCTGGGCGAAGTCCTCCTCGATGCGGCGGACCGCGGCCGCCACCGCCTCGGAGGAGACCGCGTTGGACAGCTCGTGCTCGTACTTGGCGAGGTGCCGGCGGATGTCCAGCGCCAGCGCCACCAGCGCCGCCACGTCGCCCGAGAGCGACAAGGCGTCGCCGAGGAGGTTGTTCACCGTCACGCCCCCCCGGTCGGAGAGGTGGGACATCCCTCCGAAGTGGGCCTTCGCCGAGGAGAGGATCGGCAAATAGAAATTGCGCCTCAAGAACTCGGCCATCGCGGCCTGGCCGAGCAGGGCAGTTCGCCGGGTGAAGTCCTTCACGTCGACGAACAGGTGGGCCATCGGCTGGCTCACCTGCGAGCGGAGGATTGGACCCGCCTCGGTGTGAATTCGGTAGAGCCGTCCCTCGGCGTACTCCACCTCGAGGCCCCCTTCCGACTCGGAGCCGGTCCTGGGCTCGAGCA
Source organism: Myxococcales bacterium (assembly GCA_016191815.1). GTDB lineage: Bacteria > Myxococcota > Myxococcia > Myxococcales > Myxococcaceae > JACPVI01. Next base: position 5,732 of record JACPVI010000012.1, on the reverse strand, counting down.
CCTTCTTCACCGGGGCGAGCACGCGCTCGACCCAGAGATCCGAGAGGCCGGCCAAGAGCGCCGAGGCGAAGCGGTCGCGGGCGGCCTGGCGGGAGAGGCCCACGCAAGATGCGGGCTCCTTCTCCTTGTAGGACTTGAGCGCATCCGCCAGCATCGCCAAGCTGACGCGGATCGAGTCGGTGCGGTCCTCCACCGCCGTGGCCAGGTCCTTCTGGAAGGCCTTGCGGGCCTTTTCATCGGAGAGCAGCGACGGGAGCGAGCTGGGCGATACGAAGAGCTTCCTCAGCTCGGAGGTGAGCGAGGCGAGGTCAGCCGCCGCCGCAAGCTGCTCACCCGACACCACCGCCTCCAGCGCCGCCTCGCGGAGGGCGGTGAGCAAGACCGAGTGCTCCACCCGGCGAGCAACCTCCGGCTGGCGATCGAGCGAGACGAGGATGGCCGCTCGCAGCTGATCGAAGGCGGCGCTGTTGGCGTGCGCCCAGCAGGCGTCATCGAGCACCGCCGCGGCGTGGGCGAGGTCGCAGCCGTACAGGGTGGCGGAGAGCCCGAACATCGACGCCCTGCCTCCTAGGAGCACCGCGGGCGAGAGGCCGGCCTCCACCCGAATTGCGGTCGCCCGATGAGCGCGGGCCTCCCTCAGCGCCCGTTCGGCCCCGAGTCGGAGCGCCAGGTAGACGCCCACCCCGGCGGCTCCCCGGAGGTAGCGGTCCACCGGGGGAGGGACCTGCACCGCGCGGATGGCGGCCTCGGTCTGCGGAAGCAGCGTGGAGAGGACGAGCGCGACCAGGGTGGCGGTCTCCTCGCGGCCGCGCAGGGCCGCGGACTCGGCGAAGGCTTTTCGGAGCAGCTCGATCACCACCGCCACCAGGGACCTTCCCCCGCCTCCCGGACCCAGCCAGGTGCACAGCACTCCGCCACAGAGCGCCGGATGGGCCCTGGGGGCCAGCTCGCCGGTGGCGCGGACCTCCGGGCCGCCCGAGCTGGGAGAGAGGAGCGGCGGCACCTCCGGCACCCGGCCGAACTCCTCGTCGATGAGGAATCGGTCGAAGTCGTCGGCGGCCAACAGGCCCCGGTGGCGCGACACCAGCATCAGCACCAGCTGGCGGGCGCTGGCGGTGAAGATCCGCGCCACCTCGGCTGTGACGTGGAAGGGCACCCTCAGCTCGGCCAGCGAGGTGCCCAGGGAGAAGCGGACCTTGGTGTGGTCGAGCCGGATCGCCTGGGCCTCGCCGTGGGCGAACGCGCGGGCGATCTCGATTCGGCGCTCGGCGAGCGGCGATGGCATCGGGTGGGGTGCGAGCTTAGCAGTTGACTCGCTCATCGAGCCCGACTACTGCGATCGGCGATGCCCTGGTTCAGCAAGAAGCCGCGCATCGCTCGCGCCGAGGCCAACGGCAAGCAGCAGCCCTCGCGCATGGAGGGGCTGTGGGCGAAGTGCGAGTCCTGCGACGAGATCATCTACCGGCCGGAGCTGGAGAAGAACTGGAACATCTGCCCGGCCTGCGGGCACCACGCGCCCTGGCCGGCGCGGACCAGGCTCGCCAACCTGCTCGATTCCGGCAGCTTCCTCGAGAACGACACCCGGCTCGAGCCCTTGGACCCCTTGGGCTTCGCCGACGCCAAGCGCTACCGGGACCGGCTCCGGACCACCCGCAAGTCCTTGGGCGAGGCGGACGCCTTCATCGGCGGCCTCGGGAAGATCGATGGGCGAACGGTTTCGGTGGGCTGCTTCGTGTTCGAGTTCATGGGCGGCTCGATGGGCTCGGTGGTGGGCGAGAAGGTGGCCCGGGTGTTCGAGCGGGCTTGGGAGCAGAAGTGCCCGGCGATCATCTTCTCCGCCTCCGGCGGGGCGCGGATGCAGGAGGGCATCTTCTCCCTCATGCAGATGGCGAAGACCTCGGCGGCGCTGGCTCGGTTCCGTGAGGTGCGCAAGCCCTACGTGTCGGTGATGCTGCACCCGACCACCGGCGGAGTGGCCGCCTCGTTCGCGTGGCTGGGCGACGTGATCATCGCCGAGCCCAAGGCGCTGATCGGCTTCGCCGGCCCGAGGGTGATCGAGCAGACCATCCGGCAGAAGCTCCCTCCGGGTTTCCAGCGGGCGGAGTTTTTGGTCGAGCACGGGATGATCGACTCGATCATCCACCGCAAGGAGCTGCGGCAGAAGCTCTCCCAGGTGCTGGGTCTGCTGGCGTGAAGGCCCTCACGCCGGAGGAGGCCCTAAAGTTCCTCTCCTCGCTGGCGCCCGCCGGGATGAAGCTCGGGCTCGAGCGCATCCACGCCGCCCTCGAGGCCCTGGGTCACCCCGAGCAAAGCTTCCCGGCGCTGCACGTCGCCGGGACCAACGGAAAGGGGTCGACCTGCGCCTTCGCCGAAGCCTGCCTCCGGGCCCAGGGCTACCGGGTCGGGCTGTACACCTCGCCCCACCTCCGCCGGGTCAACGAGCGTATCCGGGTGGACGGAGAGGAGATCGCCGACCGGGCGCTGGGAGAGCGCGTGCGCGAAGTTTTGGAACGCTACCCGCGCGCCCTCGAGCCCGGGGAGCTGACCTACTTCGAGCTGGGAACCCTGGTGGCGCTGTGGCACTTCGCGAAGGTACGAGTCCAGGTGGCGGTCCTGGAGACCGGGCTCGGCGGCCGCCTCGACGCCACCACTGCGGCGAGATCGAAGGTGACGGCGGTCACCTCCATCTCCTTGGATCACGTGGAGGTGCTGGGAGGAACCCTGCAGGAGATCGCCTCCGAGAAGGCCGGCATCTTCAAGAAGGGAATCCCGGCGGTGCTCTCGCGCCAGCCTCCCTTGGCGCTCGCCGTGCTCGAGCGGGCGGCGGCCGAGCTCGGAGGCGCGGCCTACCTCGAGGGCCGCGACTTCTCGCTCTCTCGCTCCGAGGACGGCCTGTGCTACCGCGGGATCCGCGAGTCGATCCCGAAGATCGAGCTCGGCCTGCGAGGGGCACACCAGCTCGAGAACGCGGCGGTGGCGCTGGCCTGCCTCGAGCTCCTCGGCGAAGGTGGCCTCGGCGTCGGGCCCGAGAGAGTCAGACAGGGACTCGCGGCGGTGCGCTGGCCGGGCCGGTTGGAAGAGGTCGCCCGGCGCCCGCATGTGGTGCTCGATGGGGCGCACAACCCTGGAGGTGCCTTTGCGCTGGCCCGGGCGCTGGACGAGCTTTACCCGGGCCGAGAGGTCCACCTCGTCTTCGGCGTGCTCGCCGACAAGGACTACCGCGCCATCCTCCGCGCGCTCTTGCCTTTGTGCGCGTCCGTCCAGCTCGCCCCAGTGAAGAGCCCCCGCGCGCTCCCACCCGAACGCTGCCTGGCCGAGGCTGCCGCGCTCTGCCCGGCGGTTCGAGCCCATCCGACTCCGGCCCTCGCGCTCGCCGCCGCGACCGAGCTTGCCGGCGAGCAAGGCCTCGTCCTGGTCGCCGGCTCCCTATACCTGGTGGGGGAGTTGAGGAGCCTACTGCTGGAGTGATCTGCGGGCCGACCCAGGGAGTCCGGAGGGCAGCGGCTGGCGCGAGCTTGGCGCAGCGCGGCGTAACCCGTAGATTTGCCCCCATGCGGATGCCGGACCTCGACGGGCCGGGTGCGATCAGGTTGCCGACGGTCGACGAGGTGGAGTTCCGCTCTCTTTACGCCAAGACCAGGTACGTGGTGGAGACCGCCGACCGCTGGTCGCTGGTGATCACCCGTTACCGGCCGGTGAAGCAGCCCTTCGCGCAGCCGCTCTTCGGCGAGCCGTTGCTGTTGGTGCACGGCTTCTCCCAGAACCGCCACGCCTGGACCAGCGGGCAGTTCGTGAAGAACCTCCTCTTCTTCGGGGTGGACATCCACATCCTCGAGCTGCGAGGGCACGGGAAGAGCTCCCTGGCCCTGCAGCGGGAGCGGGCCGCCAAGTTCGGCCGCGAGCCTCCGGACGACCTCCTGTACGGCTGGGACATCGACAGCTACTTCCTCTATGACCTGCCCGCAGCGGTGGCCGGGGTGAAGCGCATCACCCGCAGGGAGCGGATCTTCTACTGCGGCCACTCCATGGGCGGGATGCTCGGCTACGGCTACGCCGGCATCCACGACGACTTCGAGGGCCTGATCACCATCGGCGCGCCGGCGGACCTGGGCCGGGGCTTTCTTCTCCTCCGGGCGCTGTCGCTCTACGGGCCGCTGGTCGGCGCCACGGTGGACGTCACCCTGGCCGGGCTCAACGTGCAGCGCCGCGCCTCCCACGCCGCGCGGGCCGGCGCCGCCAAGGTTCTTGCGGCCCTGAGGGTGCCGGGGGCCTCCAAGCTCACGCCGGGGCCCCGACCCCGCACGCTGCGGTACCGGTACGTGCCGGTGGACGCGATGCTCCAGGCCGCGGCCGGCGTGCTCGAGCGGGCCGAGTCGCACCCGCTGTTCAGCCCACTGGCGGGCTCGGTGACCTGGCTGAGCAACCCCGACCGCTCCAGCTCGTCCGACCTGCGCTGGCTGTTGCGCAAGGGGGGCGAGCGCGAACCCCGGAGGGTGGTGGAGCAATTCATGCGGTGGATCCGCCGCGGCGAGCTGGCGTGCTACCGGACCGGCTACGACTTCAAGCGGGGCTTCTCGAAGATCGACATCCCGATGGCGATCATCTTCGGAGACCTCGACCCCTTCGCCTCGGTCACCTCGACGCGCAGCGTCTACCGCGCTGCCAAGAGCGATTATCTGCTGTGGCGGCCGGTGAAGGGGAACAGCCACGTCGAGCTGACGATGGGCCACGACATCAGGCAGATCTGCTACGACGTGAAGAACTTGATCGAGTACGTCCGGACCCATCGAAAGCGGCCCCCCTCGCTCCCCAGGCTGCGTTGAGGCCTGGCAGGCGCGTTTGCAAAGTTGGTGGCCCGATCGTGCGTGCTAGCATCAGGGCCGGGATGAACCAGCCAGCCCGGCAGTTCGCGGCTGTCAGAGGATTGAACATGAGGTCCAGCGCGGCCCTCGGCCTCGCTTTGGCGGTGTGCTTGACTCACCCGGCGCGAGCCCAGGAGCGGGTCCAGCTCAACACCATCTCGCGCATCGAGGTGAAGGGCGGAACGGTCGAGATTCACGGCAGCAATAGGCCCAGCTTCACCAGCTTCACGATGGCCGATCCGCCTCGCTTGGTGGTCGACATCTCCGAGGCGGTGTTCGCCGAGGTGCCGTCGGAGATCCAGGTCAACAACGGCGTGGTCACCGCGGTGAAGACCGCGAGCTACGGCTCTGCGGCCGCCACCATCGCCAGGGTGCTGGTCGGCTTCGAGAAGGACGTCGAGACCGAGATGAGCATCGTCGGCGGCACCCGGCTGGTGGTGAAGGTGATCGGCGCGCAGGGGCCGGCAGTGGCCGACGCCAAGGCTGCCCAGGAGAAGGAGCCCACGGCCAAGGCGGAGCAGGAGCGGCTATCGAGGGAGAAGGCCGAGAAGGAGGCTGCCGCCAAGGTGGAGCAGGACCGGCTCGTGCGCGAGAAGGCCGAGAAAGAGGCCGCAGCCAAGGCGGAGCAGGAGCGGCTGGCGCGCAACAAGGCCGAGAAGGAGGCCGCCGCCAAGGCGGAGCAGGAGCGGCTGGCGAGGGAGAGGGCCGACAAGGAGGCCGCCGCCAAGGCGGAGCAAGAGCGGCTGGCGAGGGAGAGGGCCGACCAGGAGGCCGCCGCGAAGGCGGAGCAAGAGCGGCTGGCGAGGGAGAGGGCCGACCAGGAGGCCGCCGCGAAGGCGGAGCAAGAGCGGCTCGCACGGGAGAGGGCGG